>JAEUKK010000116.1 GCA_016792625.1 Deltaproteobacteria bacterium
TGGGTCGTGGCCTCATGCAAGGCCAGCGCGAGGGCCCCCGCCGCGGCGGGCTCCACCGCCGCCATGTCACGGAGGGCGAGCACCAGCCGGGCGCTCGAGGGCAGGGGGACGTCGAAGAGGTCAGCGACCATGCGGGCTCCCGTGGGCGCGGGCCGGCCGGGGTGGCCTGCGGCGCGCGCGCGGTGAGCCTACCGGGCGGACGCGGGGCGAGCGGGCCCTTGCCCGCGCTGGCGCAGGCTCTCGGAGCGTGCGGAGCGTGCCGGGTGTGGCGCGCGCGGGGGCGCGAGGCCGTGCGGGGCGCCGCTCGGCCCGGAGGTGGAGGGTCACCTGGCCTACGCGCCCGACGACCGCCCCTCCGACGGAGGGCCGCGCTCCGCGCGCGCCGCGCGGTCCTCCGCCCCCTCCACCCCCTCCGCCCACAACAACGCCCCCAAACACGCCACCCACGGCAGGTACACGTACCCCATCAGCACCGCGATCCCGACGTGCATCAGCCCAATCAGCCCCACCATCGGGGCCCGCGCCCGGCGCAGCAGCAGCAGGGGCCCGGCGAGCTCGATGACCAAGGCCCCCGCGGCGAGGGCGGCGGCGAGGGTGGGGCGCGCGGCGACGAAGAGGCGGGGCGCGGCCAGCCAGTCTGGCGCGGTGAGCGCGCGCTCGAGCAGCAGCAGGGCGTGGGCCTGGGGGTCGAGCCAGCCGGTGCCGTTGGCCAGCAGCTTGGCCAGCCCGGCCAACAGGTAGGTGCCCGCGGCCGCGCCCCAGGCGGCCTCGCGCGCGCCGCGGGCCGGGGCGGCGCGGTCGAGGCGGGCGCCGAGCAGGCCGCAGAGCAGCAGGGCCGAGGGCATGTGCTTGCCGTGCTGCACGCCGGGGCCGTCGACGAGGTGCTCGAGGGCGGCGTTGAGCGCCAGCGGGGCGAGGGTGGCCAGGGTGGGGCCGAGCGTCCAGGGCGCGGCCAGCCAGGCCCGCAGGCCGAGCAGGCCGAGCAGCAGCGCGCCGAGGGCCGCCGCCGGGTGCAGCTGGCGGGCCAGGGCGTCGGCCGCGCCGAGCTGCACGACGCCCAGGCCCCCGACCCAGAGGGCCGCGGCGCCGCGCCCCCCGCGGGCGGCGTTGGAGAGCGCGGAGGGCGCGGGAGGTATGGGGGGAGAGATTAGGGGGGCCAGGCGGACCCCCGCTGGAGCACGCGCTCCTCGACCTGGGGGCCCGCGGGGCCTGGCCGCACGAGCAGCAGGCCCACCTCGACGGGGAGCGGGCCCGGGCCCGGGCGCAGGCGCCCGCGGACCTGCGCTGCCTGCTCATCGAAGACGTAGAGCATCGAGCAGGGCACCTCGGGCGGCGGGCGGAAGGCCTCGGGGTCGAGGTCGGCGAAGGCCGCGTAGTCGCGCAGGTCGGCCCGCTGGCCGTCGACCCGGATGAGGGGGACGGCGCCGTGGTCACGTTGGCCGAGGTCGGCGTACATGCTGTAGCGGGACCAGGGGTAGACCTCGCCGAAGAGCAGCCCGCCCCCGGTGGTCAGCGCGAGGGCCACGAGGCCGGCGCGGTGCGGCCTCACCCGCCCAGCCCGACGGCGGGGGCGAGCGCGGGCAGGTCGATGCCCCAGGCCGCGCGGGCGGCGCGCAGGGCGTCGGCGAAGCGGGGCGCCAGCGGCGGGCCGCGGCGCAGCAGGGCCGGGTCGGGGTCGAGGGTGAGCACGCCGTGGGTGCCCGTGTCGGTCCAGCGCAGGGCGGCGGGGGCGGCGCGGGCCTGCGGGGCGGCCCGCCAGACCCCGTCGGCGTCGGGGAGCAGGGGCAGGGGCGGCGGCGCGGGGCTCGGCGGCGGCGCGATGTGGTGCAGGTGGGCGTTGACCACCCGCCGGTGGTCGATGGCCGGGAGCAGCGCGCGCTCCAGCTCTTCGGCGCGCAGGCGCAGCGGGGCGCCGGCCCGCAGCGCGCGGTCGACGAGGTGGAGAGGGGGCCCGGGGCAGACGGTCTCGAGCAAGCTCAGGCCGGCGGAGAAGCGCGCGTTGAGCTCGGTGGGGAGGAAGGCGCCGTCGGGCGTGGCGATGCCGTCGATGGAGAAGCCGCCGACCCAGCCATAGGTGGCCCGCAGGTGCGCGCCCACCGCCCGGGCCAGGGCCCGCATCGAGGCGCGCAGCTCCCAGCTGGCGTCCCAGGTGGTCGCCATGCCGCAGAGCACGAAGCGGCCGGTGGGCGGTTCCCGCAGGACGATCATCTCCATCGGTCGCATCACCGCGACCCCATCGGTCAAGACCACCGCCTGGATCGCGCAGGGCACGCCGGCGAGGTGGGGCATGACCCGCACCTGCGCGCAGCGCCCATGGAGCGCCGCGTGGGCCGCCGCGGCGCTGGTGGCGTCGTGCACGTGGCGGGTGGTCAGGGCGCCGCCCTCGATGGTGGTCGTGTTGTCGCCGGCCCAGACCGTGCCCGCCCCCTGGTCGAGCTGGGCGGCGGCGGCCGCGGCCTGGGGCAGCGGCACCACCAGCCGCGGGGCGCGGGGCAGGCCGAGCTGGTCCCAGAGCGCGTCGATGGTGGTCTTGTCTTCGAGCGCCCGGCGGGCCTGGGGGTCGACCCCGCCCCAGAGCGGGCGGCCGGCCACCGTACGCAGGTCGGTGGCGTGGGGGCAGAGGACCTGGGCCTCGCCCTCGGGGTCGAGCGCGTCGATAAAGGCCCGCAGGCCGGCAGAGGCCGAGCCCATCAGCAGCTCGTAGCGCTGAAACTCGCGGATGAAGTCATCGCCGGCCGGGCCGGCCTCACCCTGCTCTTCGGCCACCCAGGTGGGGAGGGTCGCGGGCAGCGCGCCCCGACCGCGCCGCACGGCGGCCACCCCGCGCACGGTGGCGCCGAGCTGCTCGAGCTGCTCGACCACGCTGGCCGCGGCGCCCAGGCGGGGCCAGGCGAGGATCAGCGGCTGGCGCGCCAAGGCCGCCTGCAGCGGCCCCCAGAGGCCGTGCAGGCTCATGGGGCCCCCTTGCCGCGGTGCACGGCGTAGACCACGGCGGCGCGGGCGCAGGGCTGCGCCGGATCGCCCTGGTGCACGGTGACCTCGGCCATGGCCACCCGGCCGCCGGCGCGCAGCAGGCGGGCCTCGCCGAAGAGGTCGGCGCCGGTCACCGCGGGGCGCAGGTAGTCGATGCGCAGGTCGATGGTGCTGACCCGGTCCTCGGGGGCGACCTGGCTGAAGACGGCGAGGCCGCCGGCCACGTCGGCCAGGGTGGCCAGCACGCCGCCGTGCACCGCGGGGCGGAAGGGGTCGCCGGTCAGCTCGGGGCGGGGCGGGATGCGGACGCGGGCGAGGCCCGCCGCCAGCTGCTCGCAGCGCAGCCCGAGGTGGGCGTGCAGGGGGATCTGGCGCTCAAACAGCGCGCGCAGCGCCGCTTCGCGGGCCGGGGCCAGCGGCGCGGGCCCGTCGGCGGCCGCCTCGGGCCACGGCGGGGCGGGCGGCGGCGGCGCCGCGGTCATGTCGGGCGGCGTGGTCGGCATGGGCACTCCGCGGCGCGCTTAGCACCGCGCCCCGGCGCGGGCTCAGGCCGCCCGGCCGGCCAGCACCCAGGTGCCGCCGGGCTGCTGCTCGTCGGACCAGGCGGCCCGCTCGGCGAGGCCGACCACCTGCAGGCTCTCGGTCAAGGTGCGCCGCTCGAACCAGATGCGCCGGTTCGGCCGGGCCCAGATCGGGTCGTCGTAGCCGCGCATGCGGTGCACGGGGTGGTCGAGCAGGTCGACGTGCAGCACCAGCAGGCCATCGTCGGCGAGCAGGCTGCCCAGGCCGTCGAGCAGCAGGATGCCCTCGTCCTCTTCTTCGACGCAGCCGCCGAACAGCACCAGGTCGAAGGGCTCGGCGTCGAGCTCGGCCAGGGACTCGACCACCGGCAGGGGGCCGAGGCGGCGCTCCATCCACCGGCGGCGGCGCGGGTCGGGCTCGACCCCCACGACCTCAAAACCGGCCCACTTGGCCGCGGCGAGGCGGTCACCCCAGCCGCTGCCGATGTCGAGCAGGCGGAGGGGGCGGCCGGCCGCGCCGGTGCCCAACGTCGCCCGCACCCGCAGCAGGAGCTGCTCATGCCGGAGCAGGGCGGCGTGCAGGCGCGCCTCGTCAGGCGGCAGCGGCCCAGGCGCGTGGGCGCCCACCGCGGCCGCGGCCTCGTAGGTCTGCAGCGCGGCGTCCGAGGGCGGGCGCAGCACGCGGACCAAGCCGCAGCCGGCGCAGCGGGCCCAGGTGCGCAGCGCGTCGAGGTGCTGCGCGCCGGGCACCCGGTCGGCGAGGGTGCCCGCCCAGATCGGCTCGGCGGCCGCACCCCCGCAGCAGGGGCAGCTGGCCTCGGCGAACTCGCCGATCCAGGCGCTCGGACCGTCCGCGCCCGCGTCGAGGGTCTCGGCCCAGGGCATGGCGGCGAGGCGGCCGTCGGCCCGCAGCGCCGAGCGGAACTGGGGCAGGGCCTCGCCGGCCAAGCCGAGCCGGGCCAGGCCCGCGGCGAGCTGGAGGGTGGCCACCGGGTGGCCGGGGCACTCGCGCAGCAGGCGCTCGGCCAAGGCGCAGGCGCTCGCCGGATCCTCGGGCAGCAGGTGGCTGGTGTCGCTGAGGACGGCGTGCAGCTCGTCCTCAAGGGAGCGGTGCGGGTCGCGTGTGGGCATGGCCCCAGATCGGCCCCAGCGGCCCCGCCTTGAGCAGGGCGGCGCACGATAGGCCGGATCGGGAGGCCTGCTTTGCCCGACGCCCCGCCGCGCCCCGGCCTGCTTGCCCACCCCGCCGGGCGGATCGGGCTGCTCGCCTCGCTGTACCTGAGCCAAGGCCTGCCCTATGGCTTCTTCGTGCAGGCCCTGCCGGTGATCCTGCGCGAGCAGGGGCTCTCGCTCGAGCTCATCGGCGCGAGCAGCGGCCTCGCCTTGCCCTGGGCGCTGAAATTCCTCTGGGCGCCCCTGGTCGACCGCTTCGGGCTGCCCGCGCTGGGCTGGCGCCGCACCTGGCTCCTCCCCCTGCAGGCCGCGGCGGTGCTCGCCCTGCTCGGCTTCGCGCTCACCCCGCCCGCGCTGGCCATCTATGCCCTGGTGGGCGGGGTCTTGCTCCTCAACCTGCTCTCGGCGACGCAGGACATCGCCACCGACGGCCTCGCGGTCAGCGTGCTGCGGCCGGCCGAGCGCGGCCTGGGCAACGGCGTGCAGGTGGCCGGCTACCGGGTGGGCATGCTGTTGGGCGGCGGGCTCATCCTCGCCGCCAGCGACCAGCTCGGCTGGGCGGGCAGCTTTGGCCTGATGGCGGGCATCTTGGCGCTGGCCAGCGTGCCGGTGCTCTTGCTGCGGCCCGAGGAAGACCCCGCGCCCGCGCCCGCGGCGGCCGGTGGGCCCAAAGCCCCGGGCCTGTGGCGGCTGCCGGGGGCCGCGGCTTGGTTCGGCTTCATCGCCCTGTTCAAGCTGGGCGACCACTTCACCACGGGCATGGTGCGGCCCCTGCTGGTCGATCTGGGCTGGTCGGCCGGGCAGATCGGCGAGGTGGTGGGCGTGGTCGGTTTTGGCGCCGCCCTGCTCGGGGCCCTGGCCGGCGGGGCCCTGGTGCGGCCCTTGGGCCCCGACCGCGCGCTCTGGGCGCTCGGCGGCGGGCAGGCCCTGGCCTTGCTCGCCTTGGCCCCGGCGGCGGCGATCGCCCAGGCCGGCGGCGGGGATGGGGCGCTGATCGGGGCGGTCATCGGCGAGCACTTCTTCGCCTCGATGGCCACCGCGGCGCTCTTCTCGCGCATGATGGACGCGAGCCGCCCCGGGAGCGGCGGCGCCGACTACACGCTCCAGGCCAGCGTGGTGGTCGCGGCCAACGGGGTCGGCGCGGCGCTGGCCGGCGTGTCCGCCGGGGCGCTCGGCTACCCGGCCCACTTCGCCCTCGGCGGGCTCATCGCCGCGCTGGGCGTGGTCCCCGCGCTCTGGGCGGCCCGCCGCGGCGGTTTTGCCTTCCCGGCCCGCGCCCGGGCCCCCGGCGCCTAAGCCCGGAGGGCCCCGCCTGCGCCGTGTGGGCCCCGCGCGGGGCGGCCAAGGGGAGGGGAGCTGCGCCGCGACAGGCGCGCCGCGGTTTTGTCGGATCGGTGGCCCCGGCTCGCCCAAGGTGGCGCCTGGACGGCTATCTTCGGCCGATGGCACGGCCCTTGCTCAACGGCTGGGCACACCCGCGACGGAGGAACCATGGCACGCCTGCTCCCCACCCCTCTCCTCATTGGCCTGCTGGCCGGCCCGCTGGCCCTCGGCGGCTGCGCGGCCAGCGAAGGTGCTCTGGCCGCCTACGACTCCGGCTACGCCTCGGGCGCAGAGGACCTCGGCGAGGCGGGCGACGACGGTGGCGCTGGCGACGACGGGTATGCGCCCGAAGAGCCCGAGGCCGAGCTGGGCCGCCCGCCCGCCGCCACCCCCCGCTACGTCTTTGTGGCGAACACCGACCGCGACACGGTCACGCGCATCGAGGTCGCCACCCTCGCCGTGATCACCGCCCCGGTGGGGGCCGGCCCGACCGAGGTCATCGTGAGCCCCGACAACAGCGTGGCGGCGGTGTTCAACGAGGGCTCTGACGACCTGACCGTGCTCGACACCGAGGCGCTGAGCCAAGCCACGGTGGGGCTGCGGCCGAACCTCAACCAGATCGTGATGTCGGGCGACGGGGAGTGGGTGGCCGCCTGGCACGACGGCGCGCTCGAGGACACCAGCGTCGGCGCGACCTCCTACAACGAGGTCTCGCTGGTCCACCTCGGTCGCCTCGACCATACGCCCTTGATCGTCGGCTACAACCCGCGCCAGGTGCGTTTCACGCCCGACCACCAGCGCCTGCTCGTGGTCAGCGATGACTACCTCTCCATCGTCGATCTGACCGCAGACGGTCTCGAGCCCCTGCGGGTGCGCATCGCCGCCGACACGCTCGACGCGCCGGTGGCTGAAGAGCTGGTGCTGACCCCCGACGGCCAGACGGCGATCATCCGGCAGTTCGGCGCGACCGAGCTGGTGGTGGTCGATCTGGTGACCGGCGAGGTCGGCGCGATCGCGGTGGGCGACAACCCGACCGACATCGACGTGACCCCCGACGGCACCCAGGCGGTGGCGGTGGCCCGGGGCAGCAACGAGCTCTGGATCTACGCGCTCAGCGACGTCTTCGCCGAGCCCCAGGTCATCGTGCTGCCCGACGCGGTGCCCTTTGGCAGCGTGCTCATGTCGCCCGACAACTCCCGCGGGCTGCTCTACAGCACGGCCAGCGGCGCGCCGGCCTTCGCCGCCTGGGACCGCGCGGCCCCCATCGAGGACTCCATCTCGCTCTACGGCCTGCTCAAGGGCGTGGCGGGCATGGCGCTCTCGCCGGATGGCAAGGCGGGCATCGTGCTGCACCAGGCCGGCGCCAACGGCGACCTCGACAGCGCCTCGCCCTTCTACAACCGCGACGCGCTGACCCTGGTCGACATGGACGACTACTTCACCAACCCCATCCGGCTGGTCGCGCCGCCCGAGCAGCTGGCGAGCACCCGCGACGGCGGGCTCGGCTTCCTGACCCTCGAGGGCACCGCGAGCCTGCTGCAGCTCGACTACGCCCGCCTCATCCATGACGAGGTGCCGCTGAGCAGCGCGGCGGCGCACCTCGGCGTGCTGCCCGAGGGCCGCACCGTCTACGTCAGCCAGGAGCACCCGCTCGGCCGGATCAGCTTCTACGCGCCGGACTCGGGCGACCTGCAGACCATCACCGGCTTTGAGCTGAACGCGGCCATCGAGCGCTGAGCGCGGCCCCTCCCTCCCTCTCGATTGGAGCTCCCCATGCTTCACGCACACCGCCGCGCGGCGCGCGGCCCGGCCCTGCGCGCCTGCCTCCTCCCCCTCGCCACCCTCGCCGCGCTGACCGGCTGTGACCCCTGGTCGCGCCTGGATCCGCAAGGTGAGGCCGATCTCGACGAGGCCCTCTGGTCCGACCAGCTGGTCGCCGCGGGGGACCGCGTCTACGTCCGCCTGCCGCACGCCGGCGCCCTGCTCGAGCTGGCCCCCGACGGCGCCGTCCGTCAGGTCGATCTCGACGGCGCGGCGCCCGAGCAGGTCATCCCCCTGCCCGATGGTGAGGCGGCCTTCGTCTTCGCCCGCTGGCCGATCTGCGCCGATGACGATGAAGACATCGTGCTGGTCGATGAGTGCCCCGAAGACGCGCTCGAAGAGGGCAGCGAGCTGCGCCTCGTGTCGGGCCACCGCACCAGCGGCACCTACGCGCTGGCCCCGCACTTCAACACGCTGCAGTTCAGCCCCGATGGCCAGACCGCGGTCGCCTTCCTCGACCCCGCCCAGGGCGGCTACCCCGAGGTGAGCGGCGTGGCCGACCTGACCGAGGTGGTCTTCTTGCCGCTCGGCGGCGGCGCCCCGCTGGCCGTCTCCACCGGCAGCAGCCCCAAGCAGGTGCTGTTCACCACCGACGACGAGGGCCGCAACGACCGCGCGGTCATCTTGTCGACCTCGCAGGTGGTCGTGGTCGACGTGGCCACCGCCGAGGTGCTGGTCACCTACCCCCTGGCGCTCGACGTCGACACGGTCATCGTGCCCGAGCAGGCGCTGGTGGCGGGCGGCGGGCGCTACTGCCTGCTCGCCGTCGACGGGGGGCGTGAGCTCTACCGGCTTGACCTGGTCAACGAGTCCATCGACATCGAGGACCTCGAGGGCACGCCGGCCCTGCTCGCCGAGCTGCAGCTCGGGGAGGGCAGCGGCGAGGTCGCCACGCTGGTCGGCTACGACGACATCGCCGCGCTGGATGTGCTCGACGGGCTGACCAACGAGCGGGTGCAGCGCTTCTCGCTGGACCACCCGGTCAACCGGTCGCTGCAAGAGGGGCAGACGCTCATCGCCTGGTCCAGCCAGAGCGACATCTACAAGGACGTCTACATCATCAACCTCGATACGGCCGAGGTGGATGAGCAGCGCGCGGGCAACCCCCTGCGCAGCCTGCAGCTCAGCGACGACGGCCGCTTCGCGGTGGGGGAGATGGGCCCCGACAACTACGGCGACGGCAGCGCGCAGGACAACCTGCACGGGCTGTTTGTGCTCGAGCTCGGAGAGGGCCAGCCGACCAACCTCGCGCTGAGCAGCGCCCCGGTGGGCATGGCGCTGAGCACCCGCGGCGAGCAGAGCTTCGTGCTGTTGTTGCTCGACGGCGATGATCAGCTCTACAAGGTCGATCTCAGCCGGCCCAGCTTTGCGGTGCCGGTCGAGCTGCCCGCGCCCCCGAGCAGCCTCGTGCGCCTCGACGACGGCCGCGTGGCCATCGCCCACGCCTCGCCGCTCGGCTTGGTCAGCTTCTACGACCCGGCCAACGACGAGGTCAGCTCGATCGCCGGCTTCGCCACGACGCAGATGCTCGTCGAGCCCACCCTGCCGCGCCGCGCGGACAACTGAGCCCCCAACCGGATGGAGATCCCCATGATGACGCGCACCTCCTCCCTCGGGGCGGCGGCCTCCGCCCTGTGCCTCTCCTTCGCCCTCGCCGCGCCGGCTGCCGCCGCGCCCCGGGCCGACCACAGCCACGAGCTCTCCTTCGTTGTCGGCCGCGAGGGCGTCGTCGAGGACGGCGTCTTCGAAGAGCTGATCCAAGACGGGGCCGTGGCCCCCCTCGGGGTCCGCGCCGGCTACGGCATCGCCGGCCCGTGGAGCCTCGTCGGCGGCTGGCAGCGGTCGCAGCAGGCCCAGTGGCTCGGCGTGCCCTATGGCGACGATGACTTCGAAACCGTCGGGCAGGCCTTCGCGGTGCAGCAGATCACCGCGGGGCTCAAGGTCCAGCGGCCGGTCCGGGCCTGGCTCGCGCCCTACGCGACCGTGCAGGGCAGCCTGCTGCTCGGCCGCTACCTCTTGGACGAAGACCTCGAGCAGGACGACAACCTCAACCAGCTCCGCAGCCGCGCCGCCGCGGTCGGCGGGGTGGCGGCCCTGGGCCTCGACCTGCGCCCGGTGAAGGTCGGCCCGGTGCGGCTCGGCTCGCACATCGAGCTCGGCTACGGCGCCCACTCGCGCATGCGCTTCGAGGCGGGGGCCGAAGAGGAGCGACCGCTCGACGCCGAGGGTGAGACGGCCAGCCTCGGTGAGGTCGCGCTGCGTGGGCTGCACGTGCAGTGGGGCGTCGGCCTCCGCTTCTGAGCGCAGCGGGGGCGGTGGGGTCTCCCCCTGCCGCCCCCTTGCCTCCGGCCCGCCTCCCTCCGGCCCGCCTCCCTCCGGCCCTTAGGCCCCTTCGGGCGCCGGGGCCTCTGCGCCGCCCGCGACATGCTGCCCGTAGGTGACGACCAGCGGCGTCTTGTTGCGCTGCGTCCACAGGATGGCGAGGCCGATGGCGATCATTCCGAAGGAGCCGACCTGCGCTGGCGTGACCCCGAAGTAGCGGGTGTCGGCGGTGCGGAAGATGTCGAGCACCAGCCGGGCCGGGCCATAGCAGAGCAGCCACATGCCGGCGAAGAAGCCGGGGAAGCGCGGCTTGCGGTCGAGCAGCTTGAACAGCGGGATCATCGCCAGCGACCAGAAGGCCTCGTAGAGCCCCAGATCGTGGCAGGCGGCGCCCATGGCCGCCTCGCGCGGGTTGTTGACGAGGTAGCCGACCTTCTCGACGCAGCTCACCAGGCCGTCGCAGGTCGCCGCCGCGCCCGCCGGCGCGTCGGTGCACATGCCGTAGACGCCGAGCCAGAAGTCGGTCTGCACGCCGGCGTGGTCATGGGCCACAAAACAGCCCAGGCGGCCGAGGAACCAGCCCAGGGTGAAGCCGAAGAAGAGCCCGTCGAAGTAGCCGAACAGGTTGATGCCCGGCAGCAGCGGCTTGTCGGCCTTCTTGCGCTGGCGGTTGATGGAGCGGATGCGGGTGTCTTCGCGCTTGAAGAAGACGACGGCCAGCAGGGCGCAGGCGACAAAACCGCCGAAGGAGGACAGGCCGTCCCACACCCGCAGGATGGACAGCGGGTCGGAGATCAGCTGCTCTGGGTAGTAGAAGAGCAGGTGGCCGAGGTGGCCGCCGACGAAGACGCCCGCGACCATCCAGCCGACGATGCGGTTGACCAGCTCGGGGTCGAGGCCGTCGCGGGCGACCTTGCGCATCGACATGCGCGAGCCCCACATAAAACCCAGCGCGACGAGGATGCCGAAGCCGTGGATGGCGAAGTCATCGACGATGGGGAACTTCAGCACGGGGAAGTTCGGGATGAGCGGCTTCACGCGACCTCCGTCCGTGGGGCGCGGCCCCAGGGGAGGGTCGCGCTAACCCAGGCCCCCGCCCTCGTCGCTGGGCGCGCTGACCGGCACGAGGTGCGGCAGCAGCACCCGAAAGCGGCTGCCGGCGGGGCTGGTGCTCTCGAGGCGCAGCGTGCCGCCGATGTCCTCGACGAAGGAGCGGCTGATCGGCAAGCCGAGGCCCGTGCCGCCGCCGTGGGCCTTGCTGGTCATAAAGGGCTCAAAGAGGCGGTCGCGCATGTGCTCGGGCACGCCGGGGCCGTTGTCGGTGACGTCGATGCGCGCGGCCCGCCGCGGGTCGCTGCTGTCGACCCCCACGCTGACCTCGATGAGCGGGGCCGGGCTGGTCTGGCCCTCAAGCGCGTCGGCGGCGTTGACCACGAGGTTCATGATCGCCTGCGAGAGCCGCCCCTGGGTGGCCATCACCTCGACGTCCTGGTCGATCACGAGGTGCACGTTGGCCCGGCGGCCCACCCGCACCCGGGCGATGTAGACCGCCTCGCGCACCACCTGGGCGAGGAAGACCTGCTCGGGGTGCTCTTCGATCTGGGCGCGGGTCAGGCTGCGCAGGCGCGACACGATGCCCGAGATGCGCCGCACGCCGATGATGCACTCGCTGACCATCTCGGCGGCGAGGGTGGCGTCGAAGGTGCCCTCGGCCAGATCTTCTTGAAGGGTGCTGAGGTTGGCGAGCAAAAATGCGGCTGGGTTGTTGATCTCGTGGGCGGCCTCGGCCAGCATCATGCCCAGCTCGGCCAGGGCGCCCGAGCGCATCAGGTCGCGCCGCGCGTTGCGCTCGCGGGTGACGTCGCGGCCGATGAGCACGCGCAGCCGCACGCCCTGCCCGTCGCCGGGGAGTGAGGTCCAGCTGCCCTCGAGCACGCCCTCGTCGCCGTCGGGCAGCTGGATGCGGTACTCGCCGCTGCCGTCGCGCTCGGGCACCTCGATGAGGTCGGCCAGCGCCGCGCCGTGGAGCTGCTCAAGCGGCCGACGGAAGGCCTCGGCCGCGCCGCGGTTGGCGTAGGAGATGCTCCCATCGGCGCCCGCGGCGGCGACCACATCTTTGACCGAGTGGAGGATGTCGCGGTGCAGCTCGAGGTCGCGGCGCTGCCGAAAAGCCGAGGTGGCCCGGGTCAACATCGTGTGCAGCACGCTCGGGCGGACCGGCTTGAGCAAGAAGCCGAAGGCCCCCTCATGCAGCGCCTGGATGGCGTTCTCGACCGTGCCGAAGCCCGTGCTGACGATGACCGCGGGCGGCGGTGACAGGCCCTGCAGGTCGGGCACGAGGCTCATGCCCTCGCCGTCGGGGAGCTGCAGATCGAGCAGGACGACCGCCACCCCCGCCGCGCGGGCCCGGGCCCCGGCCAAGGAGTCGACCCCCTCGACCGCGTAGCCCCAGGACGAGACCAGCTCGCAGAGCAGCTCGCGGATCAGCGGCTGGTCTTCGACGACGAGCACCCGCAGGCCGCCCGGATCGTGCAGGCGGGCCCGCCGGCGGGGGCGTGGGTCAGGCGCGGGGCTGCTGGGGGTCTCGGTCAACAGGGCCTCAATCTGGGGGCTGCGGGCAGCCCGGGCGCCGCGGGGGCCCGCTGTTCGCCGCTGCTGCCGCTGGGCCCAGCTGCCTGTGGGCGCGGCCGCTCGTGGGTGGCGGCGCTTGTCAGGGCTGCTGGGTGCGCCTATGCCGGCGCGCCGACCATCTTCGCACAACCGCCCGCTCCCGCGGGCGAGCGGTCGCAGCCGCGCCACGCTGGTCTCGGTCGGTCGCGGACGGTGGGCATTGGAGGCGAATTGATCGCAGACGAGCTGTCGTTGGGCGGCCGACGGTGGGGCCTGCGGGCCCCGATCCGGCCGCTGGCGCCCGGCGCGCGGCTGGTGGAGCGCTGCCTCGCGGTCCGCCCGCCGCCGGTCGACGACGCGGCTTGGCTCCGGCCGACGCTGGCGCACATCACCGCCGCCGACCCCCTGCAGATGCGGGGGATGGCGCGCGCGCTCGAGCGCCTGCGGGGTGCGCTCGAGCGCGGCGAGCGTGTGCTCGTGGTCACCGACTACGACGTCGATGGCACCACCAGCAGCCTCATCCTCCAGCACGCGCTCCGCCTCGCCGCGCCCGGCCCGGTCGACCTCCGCTGGCACATCCCTGATCGGTTTGACGAGGGCTACGGCTTCACGATGTCCGCCGTCGAGCGGGCCCGCCGCGAGGGCGTGCAGCTCATCGTCACCGCCGACATCGGGGTGCGCGACCACGGCCCGGTGGCGGCGGCCGCCGCCGCCGGGATCGACGTCATCGTCTGTGATCACCACCTGCCCGACGGCGAGAGCGTGCCCGAGGCCGCCCTCGCCGTGCTCTGCCCGCCCCAGCAGGGCTGCGCCTACCCGAACAAGGCGCTGGCAGCCTGTGGGGTCAGCCTCAAGTTGGCCCAGGCGCTGCTGGCCGACCACCCCCGTCGTGAGCAGGTGCTCCGCTCCTTCCTCAAGCTCGCGGCCATCGGCACGGTGGCCGACATGGTGCCGCTGGACAACCTCGAGAACCGGGCGATCGTTGCCCTGGGCCTGGCCGAGCTGAGCCGCGGGCCCCACCAGCCGGGCCTCGCCGCGTTGCTCGAGGCCTCGGGCCTCAAGGCGGGCGAGCCCATCGAGGCCTGGCAGCTCGGCTTTCACGTCGGGCCACGCATCAACGCGGCGGGGCGGCTCGAGCACGCCGGGCTGGTGGTCGAGCTGCTCAACGAGCGCGACCCGGCCGCCGCGCGGGAGCGGGCCGAGCGGCTGAGCGCGCTGAACCGCGACCGGCAGGCCCTGCAGCACGAGGCGGAGCGCGAGGCCCTCGCCGCGGTGCCGAGCCCGACCCCGGCCTTCGTGGTGGTCTCGGGCGAGGAGTCGCTGAGCGGCGAGACCCCCTGGCACCGCGGCGTGGTCGGCATCGTGGCGGGCAAGCTCAAAGACCAGCTGCACCGGCCGGTCGCGGTCGTCGCCCTGTCTGGGGATCGGGGCCGCGGCAGCGTGCGCTCCATCCCCGGGGTGCACGCGGTGCAGGGCCTCGAGGCGGCGCGTGACCTGCTCCTCCGCTTTGGCGGCCACCCCTTCGCGGCCGGTTTTGAGGTGCTGCGGGCCGACCTCCCCGCCCTCTCCGCCCGCCTCGACGCCTGGGCCGCCGCGCTCGACGACGGCGACCTTTTTGTGCCCCAAGACCTCGCCGACGCCGCGCTCTCGCCCGAGGCCCTCGACCTCTCTGCCGTCGAGGAGCTCGCCCAGCTCGGCCCCTTCGGGAAGGGCAACGAGGAGCCCCTCTTCGTGCTGCGCGGCGTGCTCGCCCAGGATGTGCGCCGGATGGGCCGCGACGACGCCCATCTCCGCTTTTTGATCGGCCGGGCGAAGGCGGTGTGGTTCCGGGCGCCGCCCGAGGCCGAGCCCGCGCTGCGGGAGCGGGTCGACCTGCTGGTCCAGCTCGGCGTCGACACCTGGCAGGGCCGGCGCAGCCTGAGCGTGAAGGTGCAGGACCTGCGCCTCGCCCAGGGGGCCTAAGGGGCGGGCGGGTTCGGCTCGGTCGGTGCGGTCGGCTGGGTCGCCTCGGTCGGCGGGGCCGCGCTCGGCTGGCCGACGGGGAGCGGGGGAGCGCTCGGCTGGCCGACGGGGAGCGGGCGGCCCCGGCGGGCGGCCGCCTCGGTGATGGCCTGGACCAGGCCCTTCTCGACCGCGCCCGGCGGGGCCTGCAGCGCGAAGGCCGCCTCGACCGGCGTGGTGGGCTGCCAGCGGGAGAAGCTGAGCGAGACGCGCATGTCGAGGGGGACGAGGTGCAGGCTCAGCTCCTCGGGGAGGGCCAGCGGCCCGACCCGCTGCACCGCGCTGACCTCGAGGCGGAGGGCCACCGACTGGAGCGGGCAGGATGCGCAGCCCGGCGCCCCCTGGCCGAGCTCGAGCCAGCGCACCGTCGCCGGCCGCGCGTCGAGGCTGGCCCGCAGCAGCAGCTCGTGGGGCGCCTGCAGCACGACCAGCACGCCCTCTTCAGAGGCGCCCGTGTGCAAGACCGGCGCGCCGCTGAGCGGCAGCCCACCGGTGAGGAGCTGCACCACATCGACGGCCTGGACGGCACCTTGGCTCAGGGCGGCCAGCGCGGCGACCCCGTCATCGCCCCGGTAGAAGGTCGAGGCCTGGGCGTCCCACACGTGCAGGGCGGCGCCGTCGGTGGCCACCATGTACAGCGAGGTGCGCAGGGGGGTCTGCACGTCGACGCGGACCTTGTCGGGCGCGCCGATGAGCAGGCCGCCGACGGTGCTGCCGCCGCGCCCGGGGGCCTCGACCTTGATGCGGAAGGGCGCGCTCAGGCCCGCGGGCAGGTCGCGCCCGCGCAGCTCGCGCACCACCCGGTCGGGGTCGTCGACGGGCACGCGCGCCGGGCGCACCTCTTTGGCGCACGCGGCGAGGGCGAGCCCGGTCGCGAGGGCGGCGGTGCGGGTGCGGAGGGGCGCGGGCATGGGGCCTCAGGGGCGCGCGGGGCAGGGGCTCCACAGGCCGGCCCGGGCGGTGAGCTCCGCGCGGCGCGCGGCGGAGGGGAGGGGAGCGGATGAGGGCGCCGTGGCCTCGGGGGCCGCCTGCGCGGGCGGCGGCGCGTAACGCGGGCCCGGCGGCGCGGGTCCGCGCGGGTCGGTCGCGGCGAGGCTCGTCCAGCAGCTCCACCGGCCGGTGTCCCCGGCGGCGGCCGCGGCGGCGAGGGTGGCGGCGAGCACCTCGCCCTGGGGCGCCTCTCCGGTGGTCCAACGACGGTCGGCCAGCCAGAGGGCCCGCAGGGGGTCGGCGGCGGCGGCCGGATCGCGCAGGGCGGCCTCCAGCTCGTCAAGCTCGTCCAGCACGCGTAGCGCGCCGCCCACGGGGCAGCCGGGCAGGCGGGCGCCGGCGGGGGCGCCTGGGCAGAGGGCCGCGGCGCCCCCGGGCGCAGCCGCCCCGAGCGCGCGGAGCAGCGCGGCGGCGGCCTCGGGCCCCCCGCTCGACCCGGGCGGGTGGGCGGCGGCGAAGCGCTGCAGCAGGGGATCGGCGGGCGCGCCGGCGGCGGCCTCGGCCAGCGCGTCGAGGGCCGCGCGCACCGCGGCGGGCTGGCGACCGCGGGCCGCCCGGGCGCGGGCCGCGTCGATGGCCGCGGGATCACCCGCCCGCAGGCCCTCCTCGGCCCAGCGGAGCAGCAGCGCCGCGCTGCCCGGGTCCTCAAAACTGGCCCGGCCCAGGGCCGCGGCGGCCCGCGCGTGATCTCCCCGGTCGGCGGCCAGCTCGGCCTCGAGCGCGTGGGCCCGCGACCGTCCGGTGGGGGCCTCGGCGGCGGGCGCGGCGGGCGGGGGAACCGCGGCGGTGAGCGGCGGGCCGGCCGGCGCGCGCACGCAGGCGCTCAGCGCGGTCGCATAGACCCAGCCCAAGCGCGCCGCGCGGCTAAGAATTGGGCAGCTCACGGGCCCAGAGGCGGGCCGCGGCGATGCGGATCGGCGCGACCAGCGCGATCCCCGACAAGACCGCCACCCCAAGATGAGGCAGCAGCAGCCCGAGCCACTCCGCGCCGTTCGGGTCCCGCTCTTGGAAGCGCAGCGACATCGAGATCCCGACCGGAATGACCTCCAGCACGGCGACCCCGAGCACCAGCGCCGTGCTGGCCAACATGAACAACATGGCCGAGGGCCCCGCGGCGATGCGGGCGGCGTTGTCGGCCTTGAAGTCGGGGTAGAGCGCGCCCATGCCCACGGCGAGGCCCGAGATGCCGAGGGCCATCGCCAGGGCCGAGAACGCGGTCACCGCGAGCACCACCGGCCCTGCGCCCAAGATCTGGCCGATGCCCAGCGCGAGCACCTCGCCCACCACGACCATGGGCAGCAGCCCGGGCCAGAGCTTGGCGACCAGCAGCGCCTGGGGGTGGAGCGGGGCGGTGCGCACGATCCAGAAGGCGCGCCCCTCAAGCGAGACCGCGGTGAACTGAAAGCGGGCCGACAGGCTGGCCATGATGAAGCCGACCAAGGCCAGCGCCCCAAAAGCCAGCGCCTCGCGCAGGTATTGGCCGACGGGCCCGTTGAGGAAGTCGGTGGGCATGGCCGAGGCGCTGGCCATGGCGATGGCCACGATCGCCGCGACCACAAAGAGCTGGCTCCACTGGCTGGGGTCGCGGAAGAACGCTTTGACGTCCTTGATCACGATGGATCGCACAATGGGCGAGAGCGGCGCCGTCCACAGCGCGAGGATCTTGTCGAGCGCGCCGCTTCGGGCGAGCCGCGCGGCTCGCGCCGCCTGGGCTTTGGCCCGGGCCTGGTCGTAGACCACGGCGGTGATCTGCCGCGCGACCCCCACTGCGGCGATACCACCGGTGCTCAGCAGGCCGAGCTCAAGCCAGGGCAGCTCTTTGTCGCGCAGCGCGGCCTCGACCACCTCGACCGCCCAGCGCGGCGGGAAGAGCAGCGGCGCGGGGGTCTGCAGCTCGGCGATGTAGGCGGCGAGGCTGCGGAAGTCCTCGGCGTTGACCAAGCGCTCGGGGCGCAGCAGCCGGATGAGGATGAGCACCGCGCCGAGCGCCAGTACGCCGAGGAAGGCCATGGCCTCGCGCACCCGCTGGGCGGGGATGCCCGAGACGAGCAGGCTGGCCACGGTGACCCCGATGCCGGCGGGCATGAGCACAAAGCCGGGCAGCACGGCCAGCACCGCGAGGGCGTAGGTCAGGCCCGCACCGTAGGCGAAGCCATAGGCGACGAAGACCGGCGCCCCAAAGAACAGCACCATCCAGCTCGACTGGACGAGCGTGTCGATGAGCCGCGCGTAGAAGAAGGCCTCGCGGCGCACCGGCAAGGAGAGGAGCAGCTCGAGGTCATCGGACAGGTAGAGGCTCGAGATGGCGGCGATGGTATTGGAGAAGCACAGCAGCGAGAACAGCCCGACCAGCAGCATTTCGAGCAAGCGGCGGGTGATGATCGGGCCGAAGACCTCGACGCCGTAGGCGGTGTAGACCAGCCAGCCAAAGAGCGCGAAGAGGCCGATCCAGGCCCCAAAACCCAGCGCACCGAAGGCGGTGATGGTGCGGCGTTCGCCGAGGCTGGCGCGCGCGAAGCGGTTGCGCTGGCCGGCGAGCCGGGGCCAGAGCAGCGCCGCGACGGCCTTGGGGCTCACTCGCCGACGGGCTCCCAGGGCCCGGCGTTGGCGGCTTCGCCCTTCTCGACGGTCTTGCGGATGTAGGCGCGCAGCAGCTTGTTGCGCTGGGCGCCGCCGACCAGGGCCCGCAGGTCTTCATAGAGCGCGGGGTCGTTGGCGAGCATGCCAATGGTGCCGTCGCCGCGCTCGATGGCCTCGCTGGTCTCGCGCAGGGCGGCGGCGGTCACCGCGAGGTCGTCGACCATCTGCTTCTTGCTCGGGTCGTAGAGCAGCGAGTGCACCAGCGAGTCGTTGGTCTTGATGTCGTGGGTGATCGCGCTGAGCGCGGTGGCCAGGGTCGACAGCTCTTGGGCCAGCTTCTTGCCGTCGTCGCCGTAGACCAGCTCGTGGGCGATGCCGTCGCCGTGGCGCACCTCTTGGGTGGTCGCCCGCAGGTCGGCGCTCATGCCCTCGAGGTTGGACAGGGTGTTGTTGACCTTGCGCGTCATGCCGTCATCGTAGACGATGGCGTGCAGCAGGCCGTCGCCGCTCTTCGTCTCTTGGAGCAGCTGCTCAAGGTGGGAGAAGCTGCGGGCCAAGCTGGCCTTGGCCGCCTCGGAGTCGTCGCCCAACATCAGATCGACCTTGTGGGCGATGTTGTTGGTCGAGTCGAGGATGCCGGTGGCCTTCTTGCTGTACTCGAGGAAGTCGATCGGGTCTTTGGCCTCGATCCACTCGCCGTCGTTGAGCATGGACTGCGTCGGGTCGCCCATCGAGATCGAGACGTACTTGTCGCCGAGCACGCCGACCGTGTCGATGCGGGCCTCAGAGTCTTTGCGGATGCGCGGCTGGTACTCGGCCATGATCTTCATGGACACGTACATGTCCTTCACGCCGAGATCATCCGAGAAGTTGATCGAGGTGACCTCGCCGACGTCGTAGCCAGCGAGGCGCACCACGGCGCCGGGCTTGAGGCCCGAGACGTCGGAGTAGGCGGCGTGCAAGGTGTAGCGGTCACGCAGCAGGTCAGAGGACCCGCCGAGCATGAACAGCGTCAGCGCGCCCGCGATCGCGAGCCCGATGACGAAGACGCCGACCTTGACCTCCCGCTTGCGATCCGTAGACACCGGGCCCCCTTGGGCGGCGCAGGCCGCCCGCCGCGGGCCGACGATAACTGATGCAGCCGGGGCGAGGTTCGCTCAGCCCGCGGCGGGGCGGCTCCGCAGGGCGCAGCCAGCGAGCTTGAACAGCGCGCGGGCGCCGACGTTGGCGTCCCACTCGTCGTCTGCGTCGAGGCCGGCTGGGCCGGGGCTGACCTCACAGAGGTCAAAGCCGACCACGGCGCGGGCGGCGCTCAGGCGGGCCAGCAGGATGTGCAGCTGCCGCCAGGACAGGCCCCCGGGCACCGGCGTGCCGGTGTGCGGGCACAGCGCCGGGTCGAGGCCGTCGATGTCGAAGCTGACGTAGACCTTGGGCGGCAGGGCCGCGATGATCCGGTCGCAGGTCTGCGCCCAGCTCTCGCCGTCGGCCTCGGCGCGGGCGAGGTCCACGTCGGTGAAGGCCACGATGCGGCCGCCCTCGGCCTCGACCCGGGCCAGCTCGCGGGCCCCGATGTCGCGCCAGGCGAGGCCCACGTGACGGGCGATGCCGGGCAGCTGCAGGGCGTTGTGGAAGATGCTCGCGTGCGACCAGCGAAAGCCCAGGTAGGCGTCGCGCAGATCGGCGTGCGCGTCGATGTGGAGCACGCCGACGCCGGGGTGGCGCTCGCTGATCGCGCGGAGCAGGCCGTAGGGGCTGCTGTGGTCGCCGCCCAGCACGGCGGGGATGGCGCCCGCGTCGAGGATGGCGTTTGCCTCGGCGTAGACCCAGGCATGCACCGCGTCGGCCACGGCGTCGACCCGCGCGGCCCGCTCTGGCTCGGTGCCCTCGCTGGCGATGACCGCCTGCGCGTCGTCTTCGACCGCGTCAGACCAGGCCTCGAGCTCGGGGTGCACCGGCCGAAGCACGATGCCCTCGGTCCAAAATGCGCCGTACTCGAGGTCGTGCAGGTCGACCTGCACGCTGGCCTCGAGGATCGCCGTCGGCGCGGTGCGGGTGCCGCGGCCATAGGAGGCGGTCGCCTCCCACGGGACGGGGATGATCTGGCAGCGTGGTACCCCCGCATGGGGGGGGAGGCCGAACAGGCCATCGCCGCCGCCAGGGGCGTCAGGGTCGAAGTCTTGGTGGGGCTGGGCGCCGTCGATGCTCGCCATGGGACCTCCTCGGGGCGGGGCGCCTATCCCTCCGCCCGCCCGCTCGCGCGGAGGGATGGCCCTCCGCGGCGCCCAATCTGATGGCGACCCACTCCAAAGTCCGCTACCCTGGCCCCACACGTCCTGACCCTGCGGAGCGGCCCGATGCGCGCAACCCTCTTCTCCTCTCGTCTGCCCGCCCTCGCCGTCGCGCTGGCCCTCGCCTCCTTCGCGGGTGGCTGCGCCATCGACCAGACCTTCTCCGACAAGCCGTTCAACGACGCCGCGCCCGACATGGACGTCAGCCCTCCCCGCCTCGTGTGGGATGGCGTGCCCTACGGCAGCAGCGAGATCCAGAGCATCACCGTCTCCAACAACGGCGACGCGGCGCTGACGGTCACCGGGCTGCGCACCGAGCGCTCCGGCGCGTTTACGATGTTGACCGAGGTGCCGATCACCGTGCTCGGCGGCGAGTCGGTGCAGGTCGACGTCGCCTACAGCCCGCTCACCGACAACGACGCCGGTCAGGCCATCGTCGAGTCCGATGACCCGGTCGAGCCCATCGCGCAGGTCGAGCTCATCGGCACCTCGGGCAGCCCCCGCTTGGTCATCGAGCCGCTCACCCACGACTTCGGCACCCTCAACGTGCTCTGCCGCGACACGGTCTGGCATACGCTGCGCAACGAGGGCACCGCTGAGCTGAACATCACGAACATCTACGAGACGGGCGAGGGCTTCCGCCTCGAAGAGGGCCTCGAGCTGCCCTATGTGCTGCCGGCGGGCGAGAGCGTCGAGGTCGCGGTGCAGTACGCGCCGCTCGTGCCCGCCGAGTTCAACGGCACCCTGTGGGTCGAGAGCAACGACCCGGCCGGCATCAAGAGCGCCACCCAGCGCGGCTCGGGCACCGACGAGGGCCTCTGCCTCGAGGTCACCCCCGGCGAAGATGTCCCCCTCGATCTGAGCTTCGTGGCCGAGTACCGCGTGGCTGACATCGCCTTCCTCCTCGACACCACCGGCTCGATGAGCGGCCTCGCCAACGCCATGGCGTCCGAGTTCGCCGGCATCGCCGCGGCGGTCACCGGGGTCATCCCCGACGTGACCTTCGGCAGCTCGACCTACGAGGACTACAACTACGCCAGCTACGGCGGCACGGGCGACAAGCCCTTCGTGCTCGACCAGCAGCAGACCAGCAACCTGACCCTCGTGCAGTCGGCGCTCTCGTCGATCGGCATCAACGGCGGCGCCGACGGCCCCGAGGGCACGATGGAGGCCCTCTACCAGGGCGCCACCGGCGCGGGCTACGACCAGAACTGCAACGGCGTCTACGACAGCTCGACCGACGTCCCGCCGTTTCAGGCCAACGTCGGCGACGCCTACGGCGGCACCGCGCTCGATGTCTACGACGAGACGGTCGAGGGCACCGGCTCGCTCGGCGGCTTCGGCTTCCGGCCCGACGTGCTCCCCATCTTCATCGTGGCCACCGACAACCAGCTGCGCGACCCCGACGCGGGCTTCCCGAGCCCGGGCGGCTGCTCGCTCGACGCAGGCGGCTCTGACGTGGTCGACGCGATCAACGACCTGGGCGGTAAGGTCATCGGCGTGAGCGTCGGCGGCGGCGGCTACGACCAGCTGGTCACCCTGGCCGCTTCGACCGACAGCTTCGGCGACATGGACGGCGACGGCCGCGAAGAAGAAGCGGCGGTGATCTGGGGCGGCAGCTCGTCCGACTTCCAGGAGATCATCGTCGACGCGATCGACGGCCTCGTCTCGGGCGGCATGTTCGACCGCATCTGGCTCGAGGTCGAGGGCACCGACTGGGGCCTGGTGGTGTCGATCTCGCCCGAGGAGTACACCAACGTGCCGAGCGGCGACGAGACCGACTTCCAGGTGCTCTTCGACGGCGCCGTGGCCTCGGAAGAGTCCGACGAGACCTACCCCATCCGCTTCGCGCTCATGGGTCAGGTCGGCACCAAGGTGCTCACGCTCGACCGCTTCACCGTCTACGTCCTGGTTCCGGGGGCCTAAGCCCCGCCGCTCCGGCGGTCATGATGCTCCGGGGCCCCGCTGCGGCGGGGCCTCGCCGTTGTCGAGGAACCGTGCAGAGGCCGCCGTGCTCGTCGCTCCGCTCGCCCTCCGCCTGCTGTCGCTGGTCCACCCGGCATGGGCGGCGGCGCCGACTCCGCCGATGCCCTCGGTGATCACCGTAGACGAGGCCATCTTCGGGCCCCCGGAGTGGACCTGCGCCGAGCTGTTGGCGGCCAGCGCCGCCGAGCGCGCCGCCCGCACCCTCCCCCTCGTGTCGCCGATCCCGCTGCCCGCGTCGAGCCGCACCGGGCCCGGCCCCGCGCCCCGCGGCGAGGTCGAGCCCGCGCCCGATGTGCCCGTCGCCTGGGCCGACGTGCTGGCCGGCAAGCTGCCTGGCCGCGAGCCCTTGGCGCCGCAGCCGCTCGAGGGCAGCCCGGCGGCGCTGCAGCAGCTCCGGCAGGCGTTGCAGCGCCCCCAGGCGGGGCTCGGCCTGCGGATCAGCGTCTGGGGGGCCTCCCATACCGCCGCCGACTTCTTCACCGGCGAGCTGCGCCGCGCCCTACAAGGCCGCCACGGCGACGGCGGGCATGGTTTCGTCTGGCCGGCGGCGATGACCAACGCCGAGCGCGCCCACGACCTGAACCTCTGCTCGACCGAGACCTGGCGCAGCGACTTCGTGGGGCGCTCCGGCGGGCGCGGCGACGGCTGGTACGGGCCGGGCGGCGGCAGCCTGAGCAGCGCGGACCCCGCCGACTTCAGCTACATCCAGACCACGCGCGGCGGGATCGGCTCCACCTGGCGCAGCGCCGAGCTGCTCTCGCTCGGGCTCCCCGGCGGCGGGCACGTCGTGCTCACCGTCGACGACGCCGCCCCGCGGGTGATCGACACCCAGAGCGACCAGCCGCGCCTGCTCCGCCACATCATCGAGCTGCCGCCCGGCCCGCACCGCTTGAGCCTGCGGCCGCTCGGTGATGGTGAGGTGCGGCTGTTCGGCCTCTCGGTCCACAATGACCCCCGCGGCGTCATCGTGGACGCGATCGGCGTGCGCGGCCGCACGGCGCGCACCTGGCTGTCCTGGGATCAGCAGCTGCTCGCCGATGGCCTCGCGACCCTCGCGCCCGACGTCATCGTGCTCGCCTACGGCACAAACGAGGCGGCGGACACCGATCTCGGCGTGGCCCAGCTGCAGGAGGACCTGCGCCGCGTCCTGCGCAAGGCCCGCGCCGCCGCCCCCCAGGCCGCCTGCGTGGTCATCGGGCCGACCGACCGGGCCAAGACCCTGTCGGCCAAGCGCAAGTACACGATCTACGGGCGCACCGCCTTGGTCGCCGCCGCCCAGCGTGAGCTGACCATCGCCGAGGGCTGCGCCTATTGGGACTGGCAGCAGGCCATGGGCGGGCCCGGCGCGGCGCTGACCTGGCGGGCGGCCGATCCGCCGCGCATGGGCCCCGACTTCATCCACCTCTCGGCCGAGGGCTATGCCCGCTCTGCGGCGCTCTTCCTCGACGCGCTCGACGCGGTCGCTGGTGCGCGCGCGCCTTGAAGTTCGCCTGTGTCGCGCCATTTTCGGTCAATCCTGTGCAGCGCTGCGCACAGGTGCCCGCGGTGGCGCCATGCTGGATGGAGAGGGGCCGTGGGTCCCCGTCAAGGCCGCGGTGCATCGACCCGAAGTGGCCGGCGCAGCCACGCGGCGCCCGCAGAGGAGGCCCCTTGCCCAGCCCCGCCCGCCGATGGCTGCTCGCAGCGGCGCTCGCCGGCGTGGGCGGCTGTGGCCCGCGGCTGAGCGACAAGCCAGACGCCTTTTTCGGCGACGGCAACCTCGCCGTGGCGGTGCTCTGCAGCAGCGCTGAGCTCGAGCGCGGCGAGCCCGAGGGCATGTGGGTGAAGGTGATCGTGCGGGCCCAGTCCGGGGTCGGCGTGAACTGGGACGACATCGTCGTCCGCGCGCGGGGGGTCGAGGTGACCAAGGCGGCGGTCGGTCGGGTCACCAAGCAGCCCGGCGGCGTCCAGCAGCGCATCAGCACCTACTGGGTGACCGCCAAGCCAGAGCCCGAGGGGGGAGAGGTGCGGGCCGGGCCCGTCGAGGTGGTGTACCGGGTCCCTCCGGCCAAGCCGGTGAAGATCACCAGCCAAGCCTGCCCCCTCAGCCTGGTCGACGGCTGAGCGACCCGCCGCCTCAGCCCTCTTCGTAGGCGGCGATCAACGCGTCAGACAGGGTGTTCCCGACGAGGTGCAGGCCCTTGCCGGTGAGATGGTAGAGGTCGGCCCAGGCGAGGCTCGGCTTGTGCCCGAGCCAGCGGCCGAAGGAGCCGGGGCCGCCCATCGCGGCGCGCGCGTCCCAAAACGCGCAGCCGACCTCGGCGGCGGTCTGGCGCTGCAGCTTGATCATCAGGTTGAGGGTCGGCTTGCTGCGCACCTCACCCCGCACCCGCTCACCTTGGTCAAGCGGGGTGATGAGCAAGCAGCTGGCCTGCGGGGCGCCGGCGCGCACCCGGCCGATGATGGTCTTGTAGCGGTCGAGCCAGACCGAGCCGCCGCCCGACTTCAAGCTCGGGTAGCCGAGCTCGTTGCCGCCCATTTGGTAGACGAGCAGGGCGGGTTTTCTGCGCGCGATCTGCTGCGCGAGGTGGTTCTTGCCCTGGCGCATCATCGAGCCCTGGCCCGCCCCGGCGACGCCGAGCGTCTCCCAGGTCACGCCGGGCCCGGCGGTCTCCATCGCCACGCCGTAGACGGTGACCGGGCCGTCGGCGCCGGTGCCCAGCACGAGCTGGCGCGCGCCCCCCTCAGGCCGCAGGTCGTAAAAGGCGTCGCGCACGCCCTCACCTTTGCTGCTCAGGTCAACCGCCGCCTGCTCAGGCACCTGGAGGGAGAGCGAGCCGCCGTCGGGGCGGAGCTGGTAGAACACGTCAAAGCGGGCCAGGACCTGCCGCTCTTTGCCCTCACCCGAGGGCGAGCCAGCCAGCAGGCTCGAGGAAGGGCCGCTGGCGGTCGAGACCATGCCGGCCAAGCCGTAGTGCGCGTTGCCCGCGCCCCCGTGCGTGATGTTGCGCGTGCGCCACGAGCCCTTGGCCTGCCGGACGATGTTCGTGCGCTGGACCCAGCGCAGATCGGCGTGCACTGGCACAAAGCCGGGCCCGCCGTCGCCAAAGCGGTCTTGCAGCCGCTGGCGCACGGTCTTGGTGATGCCGTCGGCGGCGATGGTCGAGTCACCAAAGTGCAGGGCCCGGGCGATGGCGCCGGGCTCTTTGCGGTCGGCCGCGCGCAGGGCGGCGTGCCAGGCGTCGAGCGCGCCGGGGGGCACCTCGAGCGGCGTGCCCACGGCGGGCTTGCGGTCCTGCAGCTTGCCTTTGCCGGGCTGCCGCATCGTCCCGACCGAGGTGTCGCGGGGCTCGGCGTTGAGGTCAGCGAGGCCATCTTCGGCGTCGTCGATCGGCGGGGGCAGGTCGGCGGCGAGCTCGGGGGTGGCGTACCGGGTGGCCCCAGCCGGGGCGGGCGGCGCTGCACCTTCCGGATCGGCGGGCGCCGCGCCCTCTGGTGGGGCCTCGTCGGGGGGCGCAGGCTCTTCCGCTGCGGGCTCGGGCGGCGCGTCGGCGAGGGCCTCGGGCGCGCCTGCGGACGGCGCCCCCGTGTCGGCGGGCATCGGCGCGGTGCGGTCATGGGACTGCAGGCCGCGCTCGTCTTCGGTGACCTTGCCCTCACCCTTGACGAAGCGGAGCAGGGGGACGGGCTCGCCGGGCAGCCAGGGGCGCAGGGCGTCGGTGCCGGGGAGGGCGTAGACCACGAGCACGACCCCGGCCAGCCCGCCCACGAAGCGCAGGAGGCGGCTGAGCTCGAGGGCGTGGACGTCGGTGGAGGGCATGGGCGGGACCGGAGGGCGCGCGTGGATCTCGACCAGCGCTCAGCGCTGGCCTTGCTCCGTCAAGGTTATCTCCGCCTCCCCTTTTGCGTCCAGGGTGGGATCTCCGACGCCTGCTGCGCGGCCCTCAGGCCGCCTCGGCGGCCTTGAGCGTGAGCACCAAGCGCTCCATGCTCTTCTTCGCGTCGCCGTAGTACATGCGCGTGTTATCGAGGAAGAACAAGGGGTTCTCGACGCCTGCGTAGCCGGCGCCCTTGCCGCGCTTGAGCACCACGGTCATCCGCGCCTTCCAGGCCTCGAGCACCGGCATGCCGGCGATGGGCGAGCTCGGGTCGGTCTGGGCCGAGGGGTTGACGATGTCGTTGGCGCCGATGACCAGCACCAGATCGGTCTCGGGGAAGTCCTCGTTTATCTCGTCCATCTCGAGCACAACATCGTAGGGCACGCCAGCCTCGGCGAGCAGCACGTTCATGTGGCCCGGCAGCCGCCCGGCCACGGGGTGGATGGCGAAGCGCACCCGCGCGCCGCGGCCCTGCAGGGCTCGGGCGAAGTCGTCGACCACGCGCTGGGCCTGGGCCACCGCCATGCCGTAGCCGGGCACGATGATGACCTCTTTGGCCTCGGCGCAGGCCTCGGCCAGCTCGTCGACCTGGATCTCGGTCTGGGTGCCGAGCACCTCGGCCGTCCCCGCCGCGGCGGGCGTCGCGCCAAAGCCGCCGAAGACCACGTTGAGGATGCTGCGGTTCATCGCCCGGCACATGATGATGCTGAGGATGGCGCCCGAGCTGCCGACCAAGGCGCCTGTGACGATGAGCAGGTCGTTCCCGAGCATGAAGCCCGCGGCGGCGGCGGTCCAGCCCGAGTAGCTGTTGAGCAGGCTCACCACGACCGGCATGTCGGCGCCGCCGATGGCCATGACGAGGTGCACGCCGAGCACGCTGGCCACGCCGACGATGACCAGCAGCCAGCCAAAGCCGCTCAGCCCGAGCGCGGCGCCGCCGTGACCGGCCATCGCCACCGCGGCGCCGCCGCCGATGATGACCGCGAGCAGGCCGAGGTTCAGCGCGTGGCGACCCGGCAGCAGCAGGGCCTTGCCCGAGATGCGGCCTTGCAGCTTGCCCCAGGCGATGACCGAGCCGGTGAAGGTCAGCGCGCCGATCGCCACGTCCAGCGTGATCTCAATGGCGTGTACGATGCCCTCGGCGTGGCTCATCTCTTTGCCGGGCCGCAGGTAGGAGCTCAGGCCGACCAGCACCGCGGCGAGGCCGACGAAGCTGTGCAGCGCGGCGGTCAGCTCGGGCATCGAGGTCATCTCGACGCGTTTGGCGAGCACGGCGCCCACCACGCCGCCCAGCGCGACCGCGCCGAGGATGACGCCGAAGCTGCCCACGCTCGGGTCGAGCAGGGTGGCGATCAGGGCCAGGGCCATGCCGATGACCCCGTAGAGGTTGCCCCGGCGGGCCGACTCTTGGCTGGCGAGGCCGCCCAGCGCGAAGACAAAGAGCAGGCCCGCCAAAAGGTAGGCCATGGACTGCGGGTGGCGCAGGTCGAGGGCGGCGAGCGGCATCAGGACCTCTTCCGGAACATCTGGAGCATGCGGGAGGTGACCAAGAAGCCACCGGCGATGTTGACGCTGGCGATGAGCACGGCGACCGCGCCGAGCACGCCGGCGAGGCTCGTGGGCTCAGCGCCCGCCTGGAGCACGCCGCCGACGATGATGATCCCGGAGATGGCGTTGGTGACGCTCATCAGGGGGGTGTGGAGCGCGTGGTTGACGCTCCAGATGACCTGCCAGCCCACCACGCAGGACAGCGTGAAGACGGTGAGCTGCTGCACGAAGCCCGCGGGCGCGACAAAGGACAGGCCCAGCGCCACGGCCCCGAGGACCAGGGCGGCGACGGGGCCCCAGCGGCTCGGGCTGGTGGGCGGGTGCGCGTGCACGGGGGCCGAGGTGGGCGCCTTCGCGGGCGGCGCGACCGCGGGGGTCGGCGGGGCGGGCGGGCGGGGCGCCGGCCAGAGCAGGGCGCCCTCGTGCAGCACGATGCAGCCGCGCACCACCTCGTCGTCGAGGTTGATGCGCCACTTCGTCGAGCCGCCCATGTCTTCGAGCAGGTTGACGATGTTGTTGGCGAAGAAGCGGGACGAGATGGTCGGCAGGCGGCTGGTCAGGTCGGTGTAGCCGATGAGGTGCACGCCGTGGACCTCGGTCACCGCGCCCGGCACGGTCAGCTTGCAGTTGCCGCCCTGGGCGGCGGCGAGGTCGACCACCACCGAGCCCGGCTTCATGCTCTGCACCATGTCCTCGGTCCACAGCTCGGGGGCGGGCTGGCCGGGGATGAGCGCGGTGGTGATGACGACGTCGACCTCTTTGGCCTGGGCCCGGAACAACGCCATCTCGGCGGCGATGAACTCCGGCGACATGGTCTTGGCGTAGCCGCCGGCGCCCTCACCGCTCTCTTCGAGCTCGACGGTGAGGAACTCGGCGCCCATGCTGTTGATCTGCTCGCGCACCGAGGGCCGCACGTCAAAAGCCCGCACCACCGCGCCGAGGCTGCGCGCGGCGCCGATGGCGGCGAGGCCGGCGACCCCAGCGCCGATGACCAGCACCTTGGCAGGCGGCGACTTGCCCGCCGCGGTCATCTGGGGGCCGAAGAAGCCGCCGAAGCGGTGGGCCGCCTCGATCACCGCCCGGTAGCCGGCGATGTTGGCCATGCTGCTGAGCACGTCGCTCTTCTGCGCGCGGGTGATGCGCGGCACGCAGTCGAGCGCGAGCACGGTCAGGCCCAGCGCGGCCATGCGCTCGACCAGCGCCTTGTTCTGCGCCGGCTGCACCGGGCAGACCAAGGTGAGGCCCCGCCGGGCGCCGGCCAGCTCGTCGACGCCTGTGGCGGGGTCGAGCAGAGGTGGGTTGACCTTGAGCACGAGGTCGCTCTGGCCCCAAATGGCTTCAAGATCAACGATCTGTGCGCCAACCGCCGCGTAGGCCGCGTCGGTGAAGCCGGCCTCGACCCCGGCCCCGGCCTCGATCTGCACCCGGAAGCCGAGCTTGGTGATGAGGCGCTTGACGCTGTCGGGGCTGGCCGCGACGCGGCGCTCCCCGGTGGCGCGCTCGCGCGGGACGCCGATGAGGAGGCCAGCGGTGGCCTCGCTGTGCTCTGCCATGCCCTGCTCCCTCGTGCTGCCCCGGCGCCCCCGCCGGCGGGGGGCCGGCCTGCGCGCCCCGGCCGCCGCCTGATCGCGCGACCCCCCGGGCGGGGTGGCGCATCTTATGACAACGGCGGGCCCAGCGTGTTGATCGGGAGCAATGGGTGCGGACCGTTGGGGTCAGAATTGGTAGTACACGAAAGCGAGCTGCTCTCCGCTGCTCATCACCATGGCTAGCGCGCCGGTGGCCGCAGCGACCCCCACCCAGAGCCAGGTGCTCTGCCGCTGGGCCCAGGCCTCGGCCCGCGCGGGCCAAACTTCGGGGGAGAAGTGTACCAGCCAGCCGAGCGCGAAGATCGCCCAGACCGTTGGGCTGAACCGCGGGAGGAGCAGCTCGACGGCGCCGAGCCCCTCGGCGAAGTCGGCGGCGCTGGCCAGATCGTCGGTGCGGAACAAGATCCGCGCCAGCACGACAAAGTGAAAGGTGAGGGCCCAGCGCCAGGCCAGACCCCAGGCCTTGGGCCGCGGCGCCCCGGACTGCTCCGCCCGCTTGCGGCGCCAGCGCTCCAGCACCATGACCCCGCCGTGCAGCAGGCCATAGAGCACGAAGTTCCAGCTCGCCCCGTGCCAAACCCCGATGATCACCAGCGTGATCATGAGGTTGCGGTAGGTTTGCAGCTCTCCGCCCTGGCTGCCGCCCAGCGGAAAGTACAGGTAGTCGCGGATCCAGTCCGACAGGGTGATGTGCCAGCGGCGCCAAAACTCCGACACCGAGGTCGCGAGGTAGGGCCTACGGAAGTTCTCGGGCAGCTCGATGCCAAAGAGGCGGGCCGAGCCGATGGCGATGTCGGTGTAGCCGGAGAAGTCCGCGTAGATCTGCAGCGTGTAGGCGTAGAGCGCCACCCAGCGCTCGACCCCGGTGAAGGCCGCCGGGTCGTTGAAGATGGGGTCGATCATGCCCAGGCGCAGCGGGTCGGCGATGAGCAGCTTCTTCGCCATGCCCCGACAGATGCGGAGCACGCCCGCGCCGATCTGGTGCTGGTGCAGGGCCGGCGGGCGCAAGATCTGCGGCAGCAGCTCGTGGCCGCGCACGATCGGCCCGGCGACCAGCTGCGGGAAGAAGGTCTGGAAGGTCGTAAAGCGCCACAAGGACGGCTCAGACCCGTCTCTGCCCTGCTCGGCCGCCCGCGCCACGTCGATGAGGTAGGCGATCGCCTGAAAGCTGAAGAACGAGATGCCGACGGGCAAGGGCATCGCCACCCGGGGCAAGGCCCAGGTCTGCTTGGCGAGGGCGCCGACCATCTCGATGTTCTCGGCGATCCAGTCCCAGTACTTGAAGAAGATGAGGGGCAGCAGCAGCAGCCCCATCACCGCCGCCCGCCGCCAGCCGTGGCCAGTGAAGCGGCGCCAGGTGCCCAGCCAGCGCCCGCCCAGCCAGGCGACGCCGACGACCATGAGCATCACCGGCAGGTAGATGAGGCTCCACGAGGCGTAAAAGGCCAGCGAGGCCACGCCGAGCAGGCCCACGCGCCAGCCCCGGGGCAGGCCCCAGTACAGCAGCACCGTCAGCGCCAAAAAGATGACGTAGTCGAGCGTGTGAAAAAGCACGGCCCGACCTCAGCGCGGCTGCGGGCGGCGGGGGCAGCTGCGCCCCAACGCGGAGCGGGCGGGGGCCCTCACCGGGCGCCGGGTGCCGGCAGACTGAGGCGGCCCGCGGGGTCGAGCAGGGGGCCGGTGCCCGGGAGCACCACCACCCCACCCGCCGCGGTCATCGCGCCGCCGTTCGCGCAGAGGCCCCCGTTCGTCCAGGTGTAGGTCTCGGGCGGGCCGGCGGGCTGGTCGGCCGAGGCGGGGGTGGCGGTCCCGCGGCCCCAGTCGGGGTTGAGGTAGGCTGTGCGGTCGGCCACGGGCGAACCGACGACCAGCGCGGCGTTGTCGGGGTTGCGGTCACCAAAGGCGGTGTGCGTGTCGAACATCAGGTAGCCGGAGTAGGGCCCCTCAATGTTGTCGTTGTCGTCGATGAACAGGCCGCCCCAGGAGAGCTGGCAGCTGTTGCCGGTGCTCATCGTCCACTCGACCTCGTAGACCCCCTCGCAGCCGCTGCAGCGCAGCTCGTTGGGGTCGAGGTCTGAGGCCTGGCCGGTGATCTCGAAGGTGTCGACGCAGGCGCCGCCGGCGGTGAACACGAACCACTGCTCGGCGATCTCAATGCTGCCGTCGGCCCGGCTCTCGCCCGTGGCGTAGTTGTAGATGAGGGGCCCGCCCGGGCAGGAGTTCAGCGCGCAGTCCCAGATGAAGCGGTACTCCTCGGGCACGATGTCGGGGCAGGGCGCAGCACCGCCATCACCCCCCGCGTCGGCGCCGTCTGTGGCGCCGTCCCCGCCGTCGCTCTCACCCGCCGTGTCTTCGGCCGCGTCGTCTTTGGCCCCGCCGCAGGCCAACGAGAGGCAGAGCGGAGCGACGAAGTGCAGCGGCGCGACGAATTGCAGCGGTGCGAGCAGGATCAGCGCGCGCGGCCCAGCAGAGGGTGGGCGCGCGCCGGTCATCAGGGCGGGGAGGTGGTGCTGGGCGTTCATGGGCCCTCCAGGCTGCAGGCCGGGCGGGGCTAACCGCTCGCCCCTCCCCTCGGCCGGTCCTGGCGCCTTTCTGACCAGCGGCGCGGCTCAGCCGCCCGTCGCGGCCGCGGGCTCCTCGCCGAGCGGGTCGACCGGCCACTCGATGGGCTGGGCCGGCACATAGAGCAGCACCTCGCGCGCCCGCCGCCCGTCGAGCACGCCCGAGTAGTGGAAGCGGCGCCGGTTCATCGCGTAGCGGAAGTCGTGGCCGGTCAGCTTGCTGCGCCAGCGATAGAGCGGATCCATCCAGCCGCCCGGCACGGGCAGGCCCAGGCGCCCCCAGGAGCGGATGGCCGCGCTCAGCGGCAGGGTGTCGGCGCCGGGCACGTTGAAGACGCCCTGCGCGTCGTTAAAGATGCTCTTGGTGAGCGCGGTGCACGCGTCTTCGGTGGTGAGCAGGTTGATCATCGGGTCGTAGCCCGCCGGGCGCAAACAGACCGCGCTCTCAAGATAATCAAAGAGCTGGCTGCCCGTCCCCGGGGCGAGCACCTCGGCCATGCGCAGCACGACCACCTCGAGGGCCGACATGCCCATGCGCGCGCAGGCGGTCACGTCGGCCTCGACCCGGTCCTGCACCCACTGGGGCGCGCCGCCGCCGAGGTTGAGGGGGTGGTCCTCGGCGATGAGCACGGGGAGGTCGCGCTGCACTTGGTAGACCGCGACGTCGCTGCGCACGACGATGCGGCGGATGGTCGGGTGGCGCTCGGCCAGCTCCAAGATCGCACGGAGGCTCTCGACGTTGAACGCGTGCACCCGGCTGCCCCGGGCGTGGGCCGAGCGGTGCTGGGCGAGGTGGACCACGCAGTCGATGCCGCGGTCGCGGGCGGGCCCGAACAGCAGGTTGCGGATGCGCCGCTCCTTGTCGAGATCGACCTGCACCACCGACAAGCGGTCTGGATCGGGGTCGGTCACCAGGCCCTGGTCGGCCGGCTCGGCGGTGATGGCCATGACGTGCTCGACGCGCGAGTCGTTGAGCAGCGTGCGGACGAGGCGCTCGCCGAGGGGGGTGCTCGCGCCGGTCACCAGCACGCGGCGGCCGTGCTCGGCCCAGCTCGGGTGCACGAGCAGGGGGGAGGTGGCGCCGGGTGCGGTGGAGGAGGGCCGATCAGCCTGGGACACGGGGGCTCCGGCGCCCGCCACCCGCGCCCAGTCAGAGGGCCTGGGTGGGGCGGGCGGCTGCGCTCAGGAGAAGACGCCCGGCCGCTCCCGCAGCCCGCGCTGGATGAGGGCGTGCACCGCCGCCTGGACCTCGGCGCACACTGCGCGCACCACCGCCGGGTCATCGGCCTCTTCGGGGCGGTACCGCTCGTGCACGGGGATGGGTTCGCCGTAGTAGAGGTGGTAGCGCACCGGCAAGGGGAGGGGGACGGCGGGGATCGGCACCGCGGGCACGCCGAAGGGCTTGCCCAAGCGCCGGCTCAAGAACAGGGCGGGGAGCTGCTCTTCGCCGCCCACCACGCCGACCGGCACGATGGGCGCGCCGTGGCGGATGGCCATCTCGGCGTGACCCTCGCGGAAGCGGCGCAGCTGGTAGCGCTCGCGGAAGGGCTTGAGGATCCCCGGGGTGCCCTCGGGGAAGATGAGGAGCAGCTCGCCCGCCTCGAGCAGGGTCTGGGCGTTGCCACGAGAGCCGCCCACCATGCCGCCCCGCGCGAAGAAGGTGCCGATGAAGGGCAGGGCGGGCACGAAGTGGTCGGCGATCGGTCGCACCACCCGGGGCGGGTTGGTCTGGCGGAGCACGTCGGTCCAGATCAACATGCCGTCGACGGGGACGTTCCCGGAGTGGTTGGCCGCGATGACCGCCGGCCCGCTGCGGGGGATGTGGTGCGCGCCCACGCTGCGCACCCGGAAGTAGCGCTCGTACAGCGGCAGCACGACGCTCTCGCCGAGCGCGACGTGGTCGGGGCTCAGGCCGAAGGGGTCAAAGCCGTGGCCGGCGTCGCGGAAGTGCAGCGCGCCGAGGCGCTCAAGCTCGGCGGCAGGCAGGCCAAGCGAGGCGATCAGGCGGGCGAGGCTGGATGTGGGCGTCGGTGCGGCCATGACCGCGTCTAACGCGCAGCCTCAGCCGCCGGAGTTCGACGGCGCCGTGACCTCGGGGTCGCCGAGCCGGGAGAGCGCCTCGGTGCGCAGCGCCCGCAGCTGCTCGCGCCGGGCGGCGGTCGACCCGCCGCGGGCGAGGCCGGCTTCGGCGTCGCGCAGGGCCAGGGCCGGGTCGCCAGCGCGCAGCGCGTCGCGGGCGAGCTGGATCGCGGCCTCGGCGGCGACCTCGGGGTCGGCGTGGGCGAGCAGCGGGTCGAGCAGCCGGCGCAGCCCCGCCCGGTCGCCCCGCGCGCGGGCCCGGGCGGCCCCCTCCCAGGTCGGGGCGAGCTCGGGGTGGGCGGCGCGCAGGGCGGCCCCCTCGGGCGGCGCGGCGTTCGCTGCCTCCTTCTTCTTCTTTTCGCTCGACTCGGCTTCTTCGTCGCGCGCGCCCGTGGCCTTGGGCGCGGCGGCGTCTTCCTCGGCCGCGTCGGAGATGCCCAGGTCGGCGGCAGGGGCCCGCGTGCCCGCGGCGCCGGTCGGGGGCGCGGAGGGCGTGGGGCGGGCCCCCGGTCGAGACACGCCCTTGCGCGCCGCTTGTTTGGCGACCGCCACGATCTCTTCGGCGGGGCGCTGCTGCACCTCGGCCAGCTGCTCGTTCTGCCCATAGCGCGCGCGGCCCAGGCTCCCGAGGCCGCCGGGCGCGTCGTCGGCGTCGGCGCGGGCGGGGCTGTCAGCGGCCTGCACGGGCTCGGCCGGCGGGGGCGGCGGCGCGGCTTGGGCCAGGGGGGCGGAGGTCGGCGTGGGCGCCTCGGCGCTCGGGGCCCGCAGGCCGCCGGTGGCGAAACCTTCGGCCCCACCGGCGCCCTCTGCGGTCCCGCCGGCGATCCACTCCCCGCCGCTGCGGCCCGCGCCCGCCTCGTCGCGGGCGAGGTCACCCGCGCTGGCGGCGCCGGGGTCACGCTGCTCGTCGGGGCCCCTGGGCGCTGCGCCGCCCGCAGGTGCGAGCTCCCGGTTGGACCGCTCCGCCTCGGCGATCAGCACCGGCTGGGGGAGGCCGGCGGGGAGGGCCTCGCCTGCGCTGACCTCGGCCTCCGGCGCGGCGGCGGCGGGGGCGGCGTCGAGGGCGGGCGCGGGGGCCCCGGCGGTCGGGGTCGGGCGCAGCGGCGCGCTGGCCTGCTCGTCGAGGGGCGCGACGACCAGGAGCGCGGCCGCGGCGATGCTGAGCGCGCCGAAGATGGGCGCCCAACGTTTGAGTCCGCCGCCCGACAGCAGGCGGAGGGCCGGGCGGCCTGCAGGGGGCGCGGCGGGCGTGGCGAGCTCGGGCGGAGGGGCGGAAGTCTGCGCGGCGGGCGCGGAGAGGGGCCCCTCGGTCAGGCCGCCCAGCAGCGCGCCCAGGTCGAGGGCCGGCGCGGGCGGCGCGGGCGGGGCGCTGGCGGCGAGCAGCGCGTCCTCGCCGCGGCCCCAGCGGGCGGCGGCGAAGGCGGTCGCAGCGGCGCGCTCCTCGTCGGTTACGTCGCCCAGATCATCGTCCAGGTCGTCGCTCTCGCTCATCTCGTCGAAGGTGTCGAGCGGATCGAGCTGGCCCTCGGCCTGCCCGCCCGCCGCCTGCGGCGCCGCGGCGGCCCCGGGCGCGGCCAGCGGCCCGGCGCGTAGGCTGGCCAGCAGCGCGTTGAGGTCGAGGCGCGGCGCGGGCGCCCGCTGGGGCTGGAGCACCTGCACCGCGAGCACCACCTCGTCGTCCACGCCCGCGGGCGGCGGGCTCGAGGCGTCTGCCTCCAGCCAGCGCGCGAGCAGGGCGGGCGCGGGGTCGTTCACGGGTGCTCCTGTGCGGGTGGCGGAACCGGTGGGAGGATTCGAGGTCAGAGCGGCGGCGAGAGGGGAGGCGGCGAGAGGGGAGGCGGCGAGAGGGGAGGACCACGGGCCGTGGGCTCAGGGGGCCTTCGGGTCGGGCGGCCAGCCGCCGCGGAATGCCTTGCAGGCCCGGTGGAGGATCACGTCGAAATTGCCCACGGTGACCCCGAGGATGGCGGCGCACTCCTCCCGTTCGCGGTCTTCGAGCAGGCGGAGGCGCAGGGCCAGCGCGTAGCGGGGGTTGAGGCGGGAGAGGGAGAGCTCCACCTGGGCGCGGGTGTCTTCCAGCTCGGGGAGCCGGTCGGGCGCAGGCGGAGGGGTCGACATGGTGCGCTCGGCCGCCTCACCGGGGGCGGCGGCCGAGAAGAAGCCTTGGGCGCGCTGCTGCGCCCGGTGGTGGTCGATGATCCGGTTGACCGCGATGCGGCGCAGCCAGAAGTAGATGCTCCGGTCGGTCGACGTGAACTGGTGGATGCGCTCCAGCGCCAAGCGGAAGGTGTCGCGCAGCACGTCTTCGGCCTGCTCCCGCACCGGCAGGCGCGGCCAGATGATCTGCCGGTAGAGCTTGTCGCTGTACCAGCCGACCAGGGTCGCGGCGGCGCTGCGGTCCCCGGCGTGGAGGCGGGTGATGACCGCGCGCTCCTCGTCGAGGGGGATCAGGTCTGGGGCCGGGGCCTGCACGGGCGTCCCTCCGCTGGCGCCCGTCACTGCAACGGCCGCCGCAGGCCGCACCTTACACCGCCCCGCCCGGCGCGGGCGGCGGCTCGAGCAGGGTGCCCCGCCCGAGGATCCACGCTGGGTCGGCGGCCGCCTTGAGCGCGGCGAAGGCGCCCAGCGTCTCGGGGCCCACCTGGTGCGCCAAGAGCGCGCGCTTGAGCTTGCCGATGCCGTGCTCGGCCGAGACGGTGCCGCCCAAGGCCACCGCGCGCTCGGCGAGGCGCCGGTAGGTCGACCGCGCCTCGGCCAGCTCGGTGGCGTCGCGGGGCAGCAAGTTCAGGTGCAGGTGGTTGTCGCCGATGTGGCCAAAGCAGACGTGGGGCAGGGTCACCGCGCGGTACTCGGCCATCATCTCGGCGAGGGCAGCGTCAGGCACGGCAAAGTCGGTGCCGACCTTCGGCATGCGGTTGGCGACCACGCGCTCGTTGGTGCCCGCAGGCAGCGCGTGCCGGATGGCGGCGAGGCGGCGCTGGCCCTGCTCGTCTTCGGCCACCACGGTGTGCTCGGCGAGCGCCCCACCCTCGACCAGGGCCTCAAACCAGCGGTCGAGCGGGGCCTCGCCCTCGTGCTCGACCTCCAGCAGCAGCGCGTCGGTGGCCCCAGCGGGCAAATCGACCCGCGCGCGGATCATCTCGAGCGCGTTTGGGTCGAAGTACTCGATGGCCCGCGGGTTCAGCGGGCCCGGCTTCGGTCGCGGGGCGCGGGCCCGGTCGGCGCCCGAACGGGCCTGATCGACGAAGCGCAGCGTGGTCTCAAGGTCGGGGAAGAAGGCCAGCATGGTCAGCACACCCGCCGGAGCGGGCCGCAGGCGCAGCCCGGCCCGGGTGATGACCCCGAGCGTGCCCTCGCTGCCGATCAGCAGGTCGAGCAGGTTGTCGGCCGGCGCGTAGCCCGCGGCGGTCTTCACCGGCGGCTCAGCCCAGCGCAGGCGCGGCCAGCCGGCGGGGAGCGGCGTGTCGCGCGAGACGCGCTCGAGGCGCTCGCCGGTGGGGAGGACCACGTCGACCCAGTCGATCCAGCCGCGGGTCGCGCCGTAACGGAAGGAGCGGGCGCCGGACGCATTGCAGACAATGGCGCCGCCAACGCTGCACTCGTACCGAGAGGTCGGGTCGGGCGGGAAGTGTTGCCCCGCCGCCTCGAGCGTGTCTTGGTGGGGGCCGAGCAGCGCGCCGCCGCCCACGATGTCGGGGGCCTCGACCTGCGACAGGCGCTCGGTCGAGAGCAGCAAGCCGCCGTCGGGGACCGCGGCTCCGGTGGTGCCGGTGCGCCGGGCGGTGACCGTCACGGGCATGCCGCGGTCTTGGGCCCAGCGCAGGGTGGCGGCCAGCGCGTCGACGTCGGCGGGCACGGCCAGCGCCTCGGCGCGGCCGTGGGTGTTGGACGCGTCGGTCAGATAGCCGAGGATGATGTCAGGATCGGTGATCAGCGCAGGTTTGCTGGACATGGAGCGCTCCTATCCCGGCGCCTGGGCGAGCCCGGTGGCCCGGGTGGGCAAGGGGTCGAAATTGCCGGCCGGCGGTGCATCGCTAAGGATGGGTCGCGGCGGGCCGATGGCCGGTGCAGCGAAGCGCACCCTGCAATCCCTCCCGCATCGCCGAGGATCAGCCATGGACCACGAAGAGAGCCTGCGCGCACCGCTCCCGTCCGCGCAGCCCGCGATCCTCGAGCCGCTGGTCGTCCGCCCGCCGGTGGGCGCGCCTTCGACGGCCGGCGCGGCCTCGCTGCTCGGGCTCGGCCTGATGCTCGGCGCCCTGCTCAGCCTCGCCTGGGCGCTCACCGGCCAGCTCGTGTGGGAGATCGCTGGGTTTGGTGTGGGGGCCTGTGTGGTGGGGCTGATCGCCCGCGCCCGCGCCCTCGCCACCCCGGTCGCTTGAGCCTGCCCCTCAGCCGCTGACCGGCGGGTAGCGGTGGCGCTGGCCCTGGGGGTCCCGCGCAGTGAAGGCCGCGCCCTCGCCATCGCCCGCCGGCTCCACCCAGGGCGCCCCGGCCGGGACCTTCCCGTGCCCTCCCGGGATGTCGAGCATGTAGGTCGGCTGGCAGATGCCCGAGAGCCGCCCGCGCAGGCCGTCGACCAGCGCCCGACCCTCGGCGAGGCTGGTGCGCAGGTGGGCGGTGCCTGGCGCGAGATCGCCGTGGTGCAGGTAATAGGGCTTGACCCGCAGGCGCACGAGGCCCCGCAGCAGCGCTTCAAGCTGGGCTGGCTCGTCGTTGACGCCCCGCAGCAGCACGCTCTGCGAGAGCATGGGCACGCCGCCGTCGACCAAGCGGCTGATCGCCGCCGCCGCCGCCGGGCCGAGCTCCAGGTGGCTGTTGCAGTGCAGCACCACCCAGGCCGGCGTCGGGCGGCGCAGGGCGGCCACCAGGGCCTCGGTCACCCGCCGCGGGTCGACCACCGGAATGCGGGTGTGCCAGCGCACGACCTGCACGTGCGGGATCGCGTCGAGGGCGTCCATGATCTGGGCGACGCGGTCGGGGGCGAGCACCAGCGGGTCGCCGCCGGTGACGATGACCTCCCAGATCTCGGGGGTCTGGCCGATCCAGTCGAAGGCCGCGCGCAGCGCTGCGGGGTCGAGCTGGGCGCCGGTCGGCCCGACCACCTCGCGTCGAAAGCAGAAACGGCAGTAGACCGGGCAGGTGTGCAGCGGCTTGAGCAGCACCCGGTCGGGGTAGCGGCGCACGATGCCGGGCAGCGGGCTGTGGGCCTCGTCGCCGATCGGATCGGCGCGCTCCTCGGGGGCCATGCGTAGCTCGCGGGGGTCCGGCAGGAACTGGCGCCCGATCGGGTCGTCCGGGCCCCGAAGGGCCTCGACCACGGTGGGGGTGAGGGCCACCGCGTACCGTGCAGCCACCTGCTCGAGGAGGGGCAGCCCCTCGGCCTCGACGAGGCCCCGCTCCGCCAGGGCGCGCGGGCTGCGGAGCGTCCGCGGTGCGTCGGGGGCGGACATCGGGGCTCCATGGGCGTCCGCGGGCGCGGGGCGGCGAAGGGCGGGGCGCGCGCCAGGGCTCCGGCCCTGCGCCGCGGGCGGGGTTATCCCAGCCGCCCGCCGGGTCGGGGCCACGCGCAGGGCTGCGGGGCCCGCGCCGCCCGCCCCCGAGGACCAGATGCTCCCCGCCCTCATCATCGCCGTGGTCATCGGCGCCTCGCTCGGCGCGCTCATTAAGCACCTCCGCGATCTCAACGCGCTGCACCCGCTGGTGGTGCCGCTCATGTTGGCCGCTGGCGCGCTCCCCGCCTGGGTCAGCTGGCAGGTGCTCGCGCCGGGGCCGCCCATCGCCTCGGCCCGCGTGTCGGCGCTGCACGACGAGGCGCAGCTCGAGCTGCCCCCGGGCATGGCGCTGATGGTCACCGCCGAGCTGGGCATCGCGCCCCTCGAGATGAAGCCCGATGACCAGAAGACCAACTACGCGATCCAGGTGCGCGGCGCGGGCTGGGAAGACGCGCTCGCCGGCGAGATCAAGCGCGAGACCGACCCTGAGGGGCCGAGCATCGACCCGCTCGGCGACCCGGCCGTGCGCGAGCAGGGCCAGCGCCGGGCGACCCGGCTCGGCGAAGACCTGCAAGACCGCCACGACGTCTCGGGTGCGGGCACGGCCTCGCTCAAGGTGACCAACTGGTCGGGCAAGGCCGCGCGCGCCCTGGTGATCGAGGCGGTGCCCGCGCCCCTGCCCAGCGCGACGCTGTGGATCGGGGTCATCGGCCTCACCCTCGCCGGGCTCATCATCGAGCTGCGCAAGAACGCCGAGAGCCTCGCGAGCTGGCTCGCGTTCTTGTCGTCCTGGGCGGTGTTCTTGCGCGATGGCGTCACGCCCCTCGACGACTGGCAAGAGGTGGCCATGGCGCTGGCCCCCGCGGGCCTGTTCGGGTTTGGGGCGGTGGCCGGCCTGACCTACGGCGCGATGAAGTTGATGAGCTTGGTCCAACCGGAAGAGGCGCCCGTGGCCCCCCGGGCCAAGGTCGAGGCCGCCCCGCCCGCGCCCGCGGCTTCCCCGGTCGAGGCGCCCGCGCCTGCGATTGAGGCGCCCGCGCCAGCCGAGGCTGCGCCCACCGCCGAGCTTTTGGTCGAGGACGCCGCTGCCCTCGACGCCGCGGCCGCCGAGGCCCCCCGCGGCCGGCGGGGTGGCGCGGCGGCAAGACGGCGCGCCCAGCAGGGCGGAGATGGGGATGAGCCGGCGTGATGCTCGTCGCCGCCGTGGCCGCCGAGCTGGGGCCGCTCCCGGGCGAGGCGCTGGGGGTCGGGCCGATCCGCGCGGCCTGCACGCTGTCCCGGCTGCTCGCCACGCGGCGCCCCTCCGCCGTGCTGCTCCTCGGCTCCTGCGGCGCCTATGACCCCGCCCACCCGCTGGGCGTGGCGCGGGTCAGCCGGCGCCTGGGCTGGGCCGATGGCGCGGCGACCGCGGGCCTGGCCTACGTGCCGGCGCCGCCGCCGGTGCTGGAGGCGGACCTGGGGCTGCGCGCGGCCTTGGGCCTCGACTGCGCCGATGTGCTGACGCTGGCGTCGATCTGCGCGGATGCGGCGCTGGCGGGGCGCCTCGCGGCGACCGACGGCCCCTGGGCGCTCGAGCACATGGAGGCCTACGGGGCGGCCCTGGCCTGCGCCGAGGCGGGGGTGCCCTTCGCCGCGGTGCTCGGCGTCGCCAACCACGTGGGGCCCGGCGCGCACGCCCAGTGGCTCGCCCACCGCGGCGCGGCAGAGGCGGCCGCCCGCGCGGCTATCGCTGCCTTTCTCGCCCATGCAGGCGAGGCTGCGGGGGCCGCTGACCCGGTGTAATTGTGGGCGCGCCCCCTCCCTTCGCGCCCACCCCGAGGTCCCCATGCGCTCCTTCGCCCGCGCCGCTGCGCTCGCCCTCCTCGTCGGCTCCCCCTCCCTGGCCTCGGCCGCCAACCGCGAGGTCTGGCGCTGGTCCGACTGGGCGGCCGACTCCTCCCTCTCGGGTCTCGACGGCTGGGTGAGCGGCTACGGGGCCGACGACTGGTACGGCATTGACAGCGATGGCGACCGTTATGCGCTGCCCACCACCGATGACAACGGCGGCGCCTTCGGCGAGGGCGGCCCGGCTGACAACTGGCTGGTCCAAACCGATCTGCCCGTGGCCCAGGCTTGGGTCTCTGCGGTCGCCTACACCGAAGACGACGACACGCTGGGCATTGTGCTCGGGCAAGAAGACGCGGGCACCGCCTATGCGCTGCTGCTGGTCGGCCCGACCTCGGGCGGCGGCCTCGATGGCCTGAGCATCGGCAGCAACCCCATCGGCTCCGACGCGCGGCGCGCGGTTCTGGTGAAGATCGACGGGGGCGTGGTCACCGAGCTCGCGAGCGAAGATGGGGTGGGCTTCCCCGTGGGCAGCCTGTTCAAGATCGCGATCGGCCGCAACAACACCCAGGTGTGGGGGCGGATCTGGTCCGACGCCGACGCCCCCTTCTCCGCCGCCGAGACGGTGCTGGTCGGCGCCGACAGTGCGCGCTTTGGCCCCGGCTCCTTCGGCGTCTACGCCTACGACATCGGCTCGCCGATCACCGCCTTCGGCGAGGTCGTGCTCTACCAGTACGATGACGATGACGACGGCGTCTTCGACGATGAAGACAACTGCGAGGCGGTCGCCAACGCCGACCAAGCCGACGCCGATGGGGATGGGATCGGCACCGCCTGCGACACCGACGAGCCCGCGCCGGGTGACGATGGGGCGGACGGTGCCGATGGCACCGATGGAACCGATGGCACCGATGGGACGGACGGCGCGGATGGCGCGGATGGCGCCGACGGCGGTGATGGGGCGGTGGACTCGGGTGGCGCCGACGGCGGGGGCGATGACGTCGGCTTCGGTGACGCCGGCGACGCCAGCGACGGCGGCGCGGTGGGCGGCGACGCCTTTGGCGACGAGTCCAAGGCTTCGGCCTGCGGCTGCGCGAGCGGCGGCAGCGGCGCCTCGGGCGGCCTGCTGTTCGCGCTCGTCGGCGCGCTGGTCCGGCGGCGGCGCCGCGCCTGAGCCCCGCGTTCAGTGGGAGGCGGCCGCGGTCGGGGCTACGGGGCGGCGGACCGCGTGGAGGTCCCCCGTGCGCTGGCAGTCCTGCCGCATCGTCGCCTTCGACACCGAGACCACCGGCCTGAACTGGCCTGATGGCGACCGGATCATCGAGTTCGCCGCGGTTGAGCTGCAGCTCGACGCCTCCGGCGAGGTGCGGAACGTCGAGGTCTACAACCAGCTGTTCAACCCCGAGATCCCCATCCCCAAAGAGGCGAGCAAGGTCAACGGGATCACCGACGACAAGGTGGCCGACGAGCCGCTCTTCGCCGAGCTGGCCAAAGAGGTGGCCTCACGCCTTGAAGGGGCCATCCTCGTCGCGCAGAACCTCCCCTTTGACTACGGTTTTATCCGGATGGAGCTCGAGCGGGCCGGCCAGCACTGGCCCCGCACGGTGGCCGAGGTCGACACCCTCCCCCTGGCCATGCAGCTGCTCCCCCACCTGCAGAGCTACCGCCTCGGCAGCCTCTGCGAGGCCATGGGCGTCTCGCTCGAGGGCGCCCACCGCGCCAGCAACGACGCCGAGGCCACCGGCCGGCTGCTGCTCGAGCTGGCCAAGCGCAAGGGCGCCCCCGCCGCGCTCGCCGACTTCATCGAGTGGGCCGACGCGGTCGCCCCGCCGCCCGACACCGGGCACCTCAGGCTCGGGCCGCGGGGCGTGGTCGAGCTGTGTGAAGAGCCATGGGCGGGGCGCACCGTCGAAGAGCTGCCCGACATCCTCCAGTGGATGACCATGGCGCTGCAACGCCAGGGCGGCGCTTGGACGCACCGCTACCCCGCCCCGGTGCGCCAGTGGGCCCGGCGCTGGCTGCGCCTGCGCGCCTCGGGCAGCGCCAAGCCGGCCACCGCGCGACCCGCCCCGGGCGCGGCGGCCGCGGGTGGCGGCCTGCTCGGCGGGGGCGGCGCTTCCCGGCCCGCGGCGGGCGAAGGTGGCCTCCGGCGCGGCAACCCCGCAGAGTGGAACCTCGAGCCCAGCCCTTGGCTGCGGTGGTCGGCGGGGTCGGCATGAGGCGCGGCGCCCTCCTCCTCGCCCTCACCCTCGCCCCCGCCCTCGCGCTCACCAGCTGCGCGGCGCCAGCGCTGCTGCGCCGCCCCCGGGTCGACCGCGAGCTGGTGCGCCAGCTCGAGCACGAGGTCGCGGCTCTCAAAGAGCGCAACAAGCAGCTCGGCGGTGCCGGTTCGGCTGCGGCGGTGGGCCCGCACCCGATCTATGCCGAGCTGATGCAGGTCTTCACCGACACCGAGGTGCGCCTGTGGCGCGAGGGTGAGGTCACGGTGGTGGTGATCCCTGCCACGCTGCTGTTCTCCGGCGACGACAGCGCGCTGCGGCAAGAGGCGGCCCTCCCCATTGACCTGCTCGCCACCGCCCTCAACGCCCACCCTGAGCTGCGCATCGAGCTCGCCGCGCACACCGATGATGTCGCGCCCACGGGCAAGGCGGCGCGCGCGACCCCGACGAACTGGGAGCGCAGTTTTGTGTGGGCGCGGGCGGTCCAGCGGGCCTTGGTCGAGCGCCACGGCGTCGCCGAGGCTCGTTTTGGTCTGGTCGCCCGCGCCGACACCGACCCGATGGTCAGCAATGACACCCCAGGCGGGCGGGCGGCGAACCGGCGGGTCGAGCTGCGCCTGCGGCCCGGGCCCGCGGCGCCGCGCTGAGCCGCGGGGTGTATGCTCGGGGCCTCACCCGCGGAGAGCCCATGCGCGTGCTGGCCCTGACCCTGCTCCTCCCCCTGGTCGCCTGTGGCAAAGGTGACGCCGACGCCGACTCGGCCCCCGCCGTCGATGCCGCCTCCTGCGGTGATCTCGACGGCGAGGGCGGCGATACGGGCGACATTCCGAACCTGCTCGGCGGGTGGACGACCCAATTCGGCGCGAACCGCTACGACGACGGCAGCTGCTCGGTCTCTGGCCTGAGCGCGGCCGAGCTGGGCGAGGTGCTGGGCGGCGTGCTCAAGATCGACGGCCGGGCCCCCGACGCGCTCTACGCGACCCTGAACAACGACGAGCTGCGCTACTACGGCTTGCTCAACACCAGCGGCGGCGTCGTGTTCACCGGCACCACCGAGAAGGCCGGCCACACGCTCTACGTGAGCTTTGGTGGCTTGCTTTACCGCCAGCCGCAGACCGAACGCGACGAGATGCGCGGCTTCGCCTACATCGGCGTCGATCTCGACGGGGCCGACACGGTCATCGACTGCTGGCTGCAGGGCGACTGGCGGGCCACCCGCAGCGGCAGCTGAGCCCGGCTCAGCCGGCCGCCCCGCCCCTCAGTCGCAGACCGTCTGCTCGGGCGCGCCGCGGCGGCCGGGCGCGGCCGGGGGTGCGCCAAACAAGCGGGCGAGCGCGACCAAGTCGGTGACGGCGGCGTCAAGCTCGTCGGTGACCATGCCGTCGAGCTTGATCTGCACGGTGTCTTCGTCGACCTGGGCCGCGGGGTGCCGGTTCAAGCGGGCGAGCATCGTGGGGGAGAGCGGGCGGGCGGCCAGCGCGGCGATGAGCGGGCGCCGGCCCTGACCGAGGCGGACGGGCGCCCGCCGGGGCGCGCCGGGGCGCGGGGCCGTGGCCAACAGCACGGTGCGAAGCGGCCCCTCGGACAGGCCCTCGAGGTGCACATGGACCGGCACGCCGTCAATCTCGCCGTCCAGCGCGCAGGGGTCGGGGCCGCGGTTGGGGCGGAAGCGCAGCCCAGCGCGCGCGGCGAAGCTGGCCCAGGGCGCGGTCGCTTGCTCTTCGAGCGCGTGGGCGAGGCTGAGGCCCTCGGCGAGCAAGGCGGGGACCGCCGCGGGGCGGAGCTGGTCTTGCCAGAGCTGCACCATGCGCCCGCCCACCCGGTGGCCCCGCGGCGCAGGGGGGAGGTTCAGCGAGGGCCGCAGCTCGGGATCGGCGTCGGGCAGCGGGACAAAGAGGGAGAGCGCGATCACACCGCGGCCGGTGAGCGTCGACGTGATGATCCCCGGCCGGCCCCCGAGCAGCCCGCGGAGGTGGTGCCGGCGGTCCACCTGCGCGTGCTCCCCCCGGGCGCGCAGCACGCGCAGCGCGTCGAGGGCCCAGCGCTCGCGGCGGCGGTCGGCGAAGCGCAGCAGCAGGACGGTGACCGTGCCCACCGTGGCGGCCCCGATCGCCGCGGCGATGAGGGCGCCGGCGATCTGCGAGAGGCCGGCCGGCGCGACCGCAACCGTCGAGGTTGTCGCGGACGAGGCCGCGGCGGCGGCGCTCAGCAGCGCGCAGAGCAGGGGGAGGGCGCTCACCTCAGCGCCCCCCGTGCGCGGCTTGGCCCGGGCCGACCGGGAAGGGCGCGCGGTAGCGCAGCCGCAGGCCGAGCGCCGCGCCTGCGGCGAGCACCGCGTCGAAGTCGTGCGAGATGGTCGCGCCGGCTTTTTGGGTGACCTCGTCTTCGGTCGGCAGGTCGAAGTCGTTGGCGCCGTAGCGCAGGCCGAGCAAGGCCGACTCGTTGCGGGTCAGCACGCTGGTGCGGATGTGCACGATGTTGTCGAGCATGATTCGGCAGAGCGCGAGCCAGCGCAGGTACTCGCGCAACGGCAGCTCGGACCCGCCCAGCTCGGTGTGGTAGGGCTTGTAGGTCCAGCACAAGAAGCTGGTGAGGCGGCCGCCCACCTCGTCTTGGAAGTGACGCAGGCGGTCGAGGTGCCCCAGCCGCTCGTCGAGGCTCTCGTCAAAGCCGATGACCATGGTGCCGGTCGAGCCCATCCCCGCGCCGAGGATGGCCCGCTGGGCGTCAAGGTAGTCTTCGACCTTGTACTTGCCCGGGCTGTGGCGCAGCCGGAAGTGGTCGTCGAGGATCTCGGCGCCGCCCCCCGTGATCCAGCGCGTGCCGCTCGCGGCGAAGCGGGCCGCGGCCTCGGCGTAGCTGAGCTTTTGGCGCTTCGCGACGAACATGAACTCAGCGACGGTCATCTCGTAGAAGCTGACCCCGGGGTAGCGGGCGCGCACCCGGGTGAACAGGTCGAGGTAGTGCTCGATGCCGAGGCCGGGGTGGAAGCCGCCGTTAAAACCCACCATCGTGCCGCCGTGGGCGAGCAGCGCGTCGATGCGCGCGCAGACCTGCTCAAAGCTCAGCAGGTAGGTGTCGGGCGCGTCGGGGAAGCGGTAAAAGGCGCAGTAGTCGCAGCGGGCCACGCAGACGTTGGTGTAGTTGACGATGGCCATCTTCAAGTAGGTGGCGTCGTCTTCGGCGTGAAACCGCGCCCGGGCGCGGCCGGCCAGCGCCTGCAGCTCGGCGTCGGTGGCCGTCGCCCACAGCTCTGCGGCGTCGGCGACGCTCACCCGCGCGCCCGCCGCTACCTGCGCCCCGAGCGTGGTGAGCAGCGCGGGGCGGGCGCCTTCGGGCGCGGTGAAGGGGGACGCCAGGGTCACGGGGCACCTCCGCGGGCGCTGTATCCGGCTCGGCTGGGGGCGCCCCGGCCGGGCGCCCTTCGCGTGGACCAGGCTCAGAGCGCGGCGATGATGGCGTCCACCACGGCCTTGCTGCCCGCGCTCCCCCCGAGGTCGGCGGTCTTGATGCCGGCCTCGGTCACCGAGAACAGGGCGCGGCGCAGGCGCTCGGCCGCGTCCTTCTCGCCCATCGCGTCGAGCATCAGGCGCGCGGTGCGCAGCATGGGCACCGGGTTCGCTTTGTCTTGGCCCACGATGTCCTCAGCCTTGCCGTGGGGCATCTCGAAGATCTGCGCGCCGTCCCCCACGCTGTGGCTGGGGCTGGCGGTGATGCCGCCGGCCAGGCCCGAGGCGATGTCGCTGACGATGTCGCCGAAGAGGTTGCCGGTCAGCAGCACGTCGAACTGGCTCGGGTTGCGGACGAGCTTCATGCAGAGCGCGTCGACGATGACCTCGTCGGTCTGGATGTCCGGGAAGCCCGCGCCGACCGCTTGGCAGGTCTTGAGGAAGAGGCCGTCCGACTTCTTCATGATGTTGGACTTGTGGACGATGGTGAGCTTCTTGCGCCCCTGCGCCCGCGCGTAGGCGTAGGCGAAGCGCGCGATGCGCTCGGTGGCCGCCTTGGTGGTGACCTTGACCGCCTCGTAGACCCCGTCGGTGATCTCGTGCTCGAGCCCGGCGTAGATGTCCTCGCTGGTCTCGCGGATGACCACGAGGTCCATGTTGGGGAAGCGGGCGTTGGAGCCGGGCAGCGCGCGGGCGACCCGGATGGTCGCCCAGGTCGCGAGGTCTTTGCGCAGCTGCACGGTCGGCGGCAGCGCGCCGGGCCGGCGCTGCGCGTCGAAGCGGCCCTTCAACACCAGCCCGGTCTGGCGGGCGTCGGCCAGGGCGGCGGCGCTGATGCGGTCGGGGTCGGGAAAGACGTGCCAGTCGATGTCGACGCCGAGGGCCGCGATCACGCGCTGGGCGTGGGCGGCGACCTCGGGGCCGATCCAGGCGCCGGGGAGGAGGGTGACGGCCCGGCGGCCCGCGCCGACGGTGGGGGTGCTGTCGCTCATGGGGCCCTCCTCAGAGCTTGTCGATGATGGCGTCGGTGAACTCGGCGGTGTTGGCCTTGCCGCCCAGGTCGCCGGTCACGTGCACGCCGGCCTCGAGCACGTCCCAGACGGCGCGCTCGACCCGGCGGGCGATCTTCTGCTCGCCGACGTAGTCGAGCATCAGCAGGGCGCTGCTGAGCACGGCGAGGGGGTTGGCGATGCCCCGGCCCGCGATGTCGGGCGCGGTCCCGTGCACCGCCTCGAAGACGGCGACCTGGTCGCCAATGTTGGCGCCGGGCACCACGCCGAGGCCGCCGACCAAGCCAGCGACCAGATCGCTGAGGATGTCGCCGTAGAGGTTCTGCAGCAGCAGCACATCGTAGCCGCGCGGGTCGAGCGCGAGCTGGAAGGCGAGGTTGTCGACCGGCAGGTCGTGCCGCTGGATGAAGGGGTACTCAGACCCGACCGCGTGAAAGGCGTCGTGGAAGGCGCCGTCGGAGAGCGGCACCACGCTGGCCTTGCTGCAGCAGTGGATCTGGCGCCGCCCGGTGTAGCGCATGTTCTCGAAGGCCCAGCGGGCGATGCGCTCGCCGGCGCGGCGGGTCGAGACCTTCAGGGTCAGCACGGTGCCCGGGGTGACCTCGTGCTCGATGCCCGCGTACAGGTCTTCAGTGTTCTCGCGCAGCACGACGAGATCGACGTCGGTGTAGGGCGTCTTGACACCCGGCAGGGTCTTGACCGGCCGGTAGCCGACGTAGAGGTCGAGCTCTTGGCGCAGGGTGACGTTGGCCGAGCGCCACCCGCCGCCCTTGGGCGTCTCGAGCGGGCCTTTGAGCCCGAGGCGGTTGCGCTTGACGCTGGCCAGGGTCGCGGCGGGCATCGGGTCGCCGTGCGTGGCGACCGCGCCGGCGCCGCCCGGCGCCTCTTCCCACTCGATGGGGGCGCCCGCCGCGGCGAGCACGCGGCAGGTGGCGTCCGTCACCTCGGGGCCGATGCCGTCGCCCTTGATCAGCGTGACCTTGTACTTCATGCGGTCCTCCCGGGTGGGCGGCGGGCGTGCCCGCGCGCGCCGGCAGACCCGCGCGGCTTGGCCTGCGTCGGGCTCCGTGGCCGCGGGGCTGGGGGGCCAGTCTCCGCCCCCGTCGCTCGCCCGTTCCGGCCGGCGCCTATTGTGGCGCCCCGGGCCTCGCCAGCGGCGCGGCTCAGCCCTCGGCGGGGGCCGTGCCGGCGACCTGCATGGGGCAGGGGAGGGGGGCGGTGCCCAACAAGATCGCGCGGTCGGCCGCGGTTCGCATGCGCTGCTCGGTGACCCCCGCCTCAGTGATGATCCGCAGCCCCTCGTCTTCGAGCTCGATGTCGTTGGGCCGCGGGGTGGGCCGATCGTCGTCGAGGGCCATCTCGAGCGCGCCCTCGGGGTCAGCGGTGGCCAGGCCACGAACCGCCGCTGCGCCGGCCGGGCTGAGGCCGACCCAGGTGTAGGGCATGCCGCTCTCATCCAGGCGGATCTGCGCGCCGGTGAGGTGGCTGCTGTCGACGATGAGCTCGCCGCCGGCCGTGCCGGAGAACTTGCCGGGCCGGGCGAGCAGCGCGGGCACCGCGACCGCGTCGTCGGCCAGGCCGGGCATGGTCGCGGTCAGCTTCAGGCCGTCGGGCTCGACCTCCACGATGGGGTCGCCGAGGCCGATCGCGTCAGCCCGGGCGGCGAGCACCGGCTGCGCGGCGGCCGGGCAGGCGGTGGTGAAGCGCACGGTCAGGCGCGGGCCCGCAGCGGTGCCGCCCCGCCAGGCGAGGAAGACCAGCAGCCCGGTGGCCAAGGCCAGCGCGCTGGCCACCACGATCGGCGCGACCATGAATCGGCGGAGGGCCTCGGACCGGGGCGGGAGCCCGAGCGGCGGAACGGCGGGCGCCGGCGGCGCAGCCTCCGGGTCTTTAGCGGCGTCGGCGGCGTCGTCGGCGCGGATTAACGAGAGCGGCGGCCGCTCGGGAGGGTCAGCGGTGGACATGGGCGCGCCCTAAGCCGGGGCCGATGGCCTGTCACCGGCCCTGGGGCGCGGTCTAGAACCAGCCGAACTTGAACAAAACATCGGCGCCGACGCTGCTGTGGGGCAGCAGCACCCCGGGCGGCGCGGTCGGGAGCACGGCGAGGTCGATCCGCGGCCCAAAGGCCACCCGGGCCCAGCTGGCCGCCCGGAGCTCGAGGCGCGCCGCAGCGCCCCCGTGGAGAACGGCGTACCCGTCGCCGTCCACGGCGACCCGGCCCGAGCCGACGGCGACCTCGAAGGTGGGGTGCGCGGTCGCCGCTGGCCAGAGCACCCGCTCGACGAAAATGCCGCCCACGTCGATGCGATCCGCGCGGTCGCGGACATCGGCGTGGTCTTTGTGGTGCCCATCGCCCCGCGCCGATTCGCCGCCATGAAAACCGTAGCCGCCGACCACCCAGCGGTGGTCGATGACCCAGCCGCCGCGGCCGCCCGAGGTGTGGATGAGCTGGTCGCCCAGCGCCGAGAACCCGCGGTGAAAGCCGCCGTAGCCGCCGTTGTCGGGCTCATGCGCATCCCGGGCGGCGCGCCGATGGGCGCACTCCTCGCGGCAGTCCTCGGCGGCAGCGGCCTCCGCCTCGCGGGCCGCGGCCTCGGCTTCGACCGCGGCCTCCAGCTGGGCGGCGGCCGCCTCGATCGCCTGCTCGGCCAGGGCCGCGGCCGTCTCCAAGGCGAGCTCGGCCTGTGCGGCGGCCTGCGCGGGGCCCGGCGCGGGGGCGGGCTTCGCGCCCTCGACGGGCGCAGCGTTGAGGGGGGCGACCTCGTCAGCCCAGGCGGCAGCGGGCAGGCCGAAGACGGCGACGGTGAGGAGGAGGGCGCGGGTCGAGGGCATGGGCGCTCCGGAGCGGGCGGTGGGCGCCCACCCCAACCCCAGCCGGGGCGGTCGGTGTCACCTCTGCCGCCTCGCCCGGCGCGCTCACACCCAGGTGTTGAGCAGGTGGCCTGAGAAGCCGAACCTCGTGGCGAGCTCATCCTGCTGGCGGGCCACGACCTGCTGGAGGTGGGCGTTGCTCGCCTCCGATCCCGAGAGCGCGTCCTCCAGATCACGCAGGAAGGACTCCGCGCTGCGCCCCGCTTGTCCGCCGGCCTTCATCAAGCTCTGCAGGTTCTCTTTGGCTTCGGCGAGGGTGCGCTGCACCTGGGCGGGGTCGACGCCCACCGGCCCCGACATGCGGGCGGCCTCGGCGCCGTCCATCGCGCCGCGCAGCTCTTGGCTGACGCTGTTGACCACGGCGAAGAGGCGGTCGACCTGGCTCGGGGGCCCCGGCGCGCGGGTGGGCGCGGGGCGGGCGCCGCCCGACACCCCCGGGGGCGTGGTGGCGGCGCGGGCGGCGGTGGCGGTGATCGGACGGGTGCCGGCGCTGGGGTCGACGCGCATGAACGCTCCTGCAGGCAGGAGTTCGGCGTCGAACGCTGTGGGCTTGAGGGCCCGCGGCTTCCCTAGAGGTCCTGCACCGCGGCCTTCTCAAGGGCCTCGTCGTTCTTGCGCTTGGCCTCAATCATCGGCACCGACGCATAGGCGACGCGGACAAAGCCGGTGTCCTTGTCGAAGGTGTAGGTCAGCAGCACCTTCTTACCGACCCAGCGCTGCACGCCCGTCTCTTCGTCGGCCTTGGTCGCGGGGCCGAAGGCCTCGACCAGCGCGCCGAGCAGCGGCTCGGCGTTGCGCTCACCCCAGGCCACCAGATCGACGGCCATGAGCTGATCCATGTAGCAGGTGTAGGTCACGTCGAGCAGCCGGGCGCGCCCGACCTCGAGGCCGTCGGACGGCCGGGTGTAGTGGAGCATGCCGAGGTAGGGCGCCTGCTCTTTGCTCAGCTCTTGGCCGAGCCCATCTTTGACCGCCGCCTTCACCGCGCCGGTGTTGCCCTTGAGGCCGTCGATCTGGTCGCAGCGCTGCGTCAGCGCGACGTCCCGGAAGCCGTTGCGCTTGTCGAGGTCCTTGAGTGAACCTGCCGACGCGACCTGGACCCACAACAGCCCGACCCACAGCATCATGACCCCCTGCGCGCGAAGGCGCGCGGCGCGCTTATCCAACCACCGACCGCTATGCTCGGCAAACCACGGGGCGGCGGCCCCGCCCAGAGCGGGCACCGGGCCGCGCTCCGGCACAGCGCGGCGGGAGGCGAGATGGTGGGCATTCACTGGGGGCGGTTGGCGCGGGCGGGGCTGGTGCTGTGCGCGGCGGGCTGCGCTGGGGGCGGCGGCAAGGACGAGGACTCGGCGGGCGCGGAGGACGGGGCGGAGGGCGCGGCCGACGGCGCGGACGGCGCCGATGGGGCGGCGGACGGCGGTGACGGTGGTGGTCCGGCCACCTTCCCTGAAGGGCCCATCGCGTTCACCCTGACCGGCTCGGGCGTGGCCGACCTGAACCTCAGCTTCTCCGCCCCCGACTGCCCCTACCGGGTCGGCGGCAGCTCCTTCCGGCAGACCTGGCGCGGCGAGGGCCACGTCTACGTGCTCATCGTCGAGGTCTCCACCGACTTTCCCGGCGCGGCGGGCACCTACGCCGCCGCGGGCCAGGCCCGGGTGCGCCTGCAAGAAGAGGCCGGCGGGAGCCTCGCCTACTTCGACAGCGCGCTGGGGGACGCCGAGGTCAGCGTGACTCTCGACGGCTTCGACGTCGACGCCAGCCAAGCTTGGGGCAGCTTCTCCGCCGGCGCCCTCGGCGACAGCGCGGGCGGCCGGCTCGAGATCGGCCCCCAACCGCTGCCCATCTGGTGCCCGAGCCTGCTCTGAGCGCCCGGCGGGGGCTCAGGCGCCGAGCTGCGCGGCGGCGAGGTGCAGCGCGCAGATGGTCTTCGCGTCGGTGAGCGCGCCGCTGCGGATGAGGCCCAAGGCCTCGGCCAGCGGCATGCGGTGCACCCGGATGTACTCGTCGGCTTCAGGCGCGCCCGCCGCGGGGCGGAGGCCGGTCGCCAAGAACAAGTGGATGCGCTCGTCGGTGAAGCCGGGCGTGGTGTGGATGGCGCCCAGGTGGAGCAGCGTGTCGGCTTGGAGCTGCACTTCTTCGGCCAGCTCGCGGGCGGCGCAGGTCGCCGGGTCTTCGCCGGCCTCGAGCACACCTGCAGGGACCTCCCAGATCATGCCGCCGGCGGCGTGCCGGTGCTGCCAGATGAGCGTGACGGTGCCGTCGGCGTGCAGGGGCACGATCGCCGCCGCGCCGGGGTGGCGGATGATCTCGAGCGTGAGCGTGCGCCCCGAGGGGAGGGTCGCCTCTTCCAGGCCGAGCTTGACGATGCGCCCGGCGTAGAGCTCGCGGCGGCTGGTCATGGGCGGCCCGTGGGCGACGGGCGGCCCGCGTCGAGGTGTGCGGGGCGCATGGGCCCTCCTCGGCCGGGCTGTCGCGTCGGCCCCTGCGGGGAAAAATGAAACGAGCCGGACCCGAAGGCCCGGCTCGATACGAGTGCGGAAGAGAGGACTCGAACCTCCACGATGTCACCACCACTAGATCCTGAGTCTAGCGCGTCTACCAATTCCGCCACTTCCGCGCACTCGCGATGTCTGCGGTTTGGGCTGGGGACCGGCGTTCAGGCGACGCCGCAGCCTAGACTGCACATCAGCGGAGCGAGCCCCGCCGACCCTCCGCAGCTAACCGGCCTGCTTCGCGGCGCAAGGGCGCGCAGCGCAAAAACCGACGCTCGACGAGAGTGGCGTGTGAGAAGCTACTCTCGACCGGGGATGGCCCGGCCCGGGCGCGGAAGGTCGAGGCGGTAGACGCGGGCGCCCTCCGCCTCAAAAAGCAGCGTCGCCTCGCGGAGGAGCGCCTCTTCGAGGATGACCTCAGGCGCGTCATACATGGCCTTGTAGTCGGCGGCGCTGAGGAAGGGGTAGCCCGCCCGCAGGAAGGCCGGCGGCCCGACCAGCAGGTGCGTGACCCCCGCCGCGCGCAGCGGGGCGAAGGGGTCGTCGGGGGCCCGCAAGAGGAGCACCCGCAGCGGGGTGTGGTCCTCGACGCTGCCGAGGCGGCTCCTCCGCTCGATCCCGAGCAGGTCCCAGCTGCGCACGAGGCCGACCACCGCGTTGCCTTCGAGGTGGGCGTTGGCCCAGGCGGTGGCGGCGGCGGCGGGCTGCTCCGCCCGCAGCGCGGCGGCGGCGGCGGGGTCAAGCGCCGCGGCGGCGCGGCCCGCGTGGGCGGACAGGGCGGGCCAGAGGTTCTGGGGCGCCCCGACGAGCGCGAGGCCCACCCACAGGCGGGCCGGCCAGCGGGGGCCGCCGGGCGAGGTGGAGGCGAGGCCGATGTGGACGAGGCCCTCCAGCGCGCTGATCACGAGCAGGGGCAGCAGGGGGAGCAGGTGCCGGAGCCACTGGGGCCCGGCCGCCCAGCCGGCGAGCCCGAGGGCCAAGCCGAGGCGGCGCGGCCACTGGCCTGGCCCCGCGCCGCCGAGCAGGGCGAGGCCGAGCGCTGGCAACATTGCGGGGTGCAGCTGGCCGAGGAAGCGGAAGCTGTCGCGCTCGGCGCTGAACACGACCCGCCAAGGGAGCAGGGCGAAGTCGGCAGCCCCGCGGCCGGCGCCGTACTTCTCGAGGTGCTGGAAGGGCAGCGCCTGGCCGTCGGGCAGCGCCCAACCCGCGTAGGGGAACAGCGGATGCAGGCCGTCGATCACGTTGCGGAGCCACCAGGGCGCGAGGCAGGCGCCCGCGACCCCGAGCGCGCGCAGGGCGCCGCCCGGTCGCAGCCCCGAGAGCAGGACCAGCGGGACCCCGAGCGCCGCGGTGTACTTGAAGCTCAGGGCGAGCCCGAGCAGCAGCCCGCAGCGCCAAGCCCGACCGGCGCGGGCAGCGTCGGCGGCAGCGGTGAGCGCGAGCGCGACGGGCAGGTTGTTCCCGACCACCGGCGCTTCGTGGAGCACGGTCCAGCTCAGGCCGAAGAGGGCGGGCCCGAGCAGGGCCCCCGTGCGGCCGGCGGCGCGTTCGCCCAGCACGCTGATCTGGAGGAGCACCGCGGCGGCGACGCCCAGGTGGGTGAGAGCGGCGCCTGCGGGCCCGCCGAGCTGCAATAGGCCCGCCCAGAGGCCGATCAGGAGCAGCGGGCGGCTGCCGTCGGGCGAGAGCGGGCCGCCGACCAGCGCGCCCTCGTGGAGCATGCGCGCGCCGAGCCCCAGGTGCTGGTAGAGCGCGTCGGTGTCGGTGGGCGGCGCGAGGGCGGTCGGGGCGGCCACGAGGCAGAGGGTGAGGGCGGCGATGGCCCCCGCAGCGGGCGCCTGGGTGAGGGTGCGGAGCTTGCTCGCGCCAATGGCGAGCCCGAGGCCCGCGCCGCCGAGCAGCGCGAGGCCCGGCGGCAGGCCGGCGGCGAGGGCGAGCACGCCGAGCAGCCCGAGCAGGCCAAGGCCGAGGGTCAAGGCCGCCCCTCGTCCGGCGGCGATCGGGGCGCCGAGGCCCAGCGCGCCAACGAGGCAGAGCCCCGCCGCCGCGGCGGCGCGCGCGGCGGAGAGCAGCGCGGAGGGCGGCCCGGCGGTGATCACGGCCCCGACGAGCGCCGCGCACACCAGCGCCGCGGTGAGCGCCTGCAGGGCCGCCCGGCTCATCGGGTGCCGCCGGTCTCGGACCACAGGGTGGGGCGCTCGCCCTCGCGGTACAGCAGCCAGGGCCCCCACCGGGAGGGCGCCTGCTGGTGCCCGGGGCCGTCGATGCGCAGGCCGTCGGTGCAGGCGATGTCGACGTCCCCCGCGCCGCGCTCCTCCCAGCAGAGGATCAGGCCGTCGAAGCCGAGGCCCGACGAGAACCCCGTCTTCGCCGGCCAACGGGTGGGCTCGGGCTCACCGGGGCGCCAGCGGGCGACCGCGCCCGGCTCCACCCAGGCCAGCGCGCCCCCCGCGCTGATCACGTGGCGGGCGCCCGGCGGGGGCCTGAACGGGGCGGCCGCGCCGCGGGGCCCGCGCAGGTGCAGGCGGGCCGCGCCCCCGAGGCGCTCGACCCAGGCGGCCCAGTTCGCGGCGAGGCCGACGGGCTCCCACCCGACCGGTGCGGCGGAGATCGGCGTCCGGCTGCCGCTTCCCAACGTGCTCAGCTCGAGCCCGCCAACGCTTTGGCTCAAGGTGGCCTCGCCGTCCAGCGCGCAGGGGCCGGCCTGCGGTCCGCGGCGCGGGCTCGCGAGGCGGGTCGCGCCGCCGGCGCCGAGGCGGATCAGCCCATCGGCCACCGACGGATCCCACAGGGTGCCCGGCCCGAGGCAGGGCTGTGGCAGCGCGACCGGCAGCGGCACGAGCTGGCCGCCGGCGAGGGGGAGCGCTCGATCCACCGCGCCTTCGGCCCCGCAGCCCACCGCCCAGGGCCCGGCGAGGGCGGGGAGGCGAGGCTCTGCGCAGCGCGCGTGCAGTGCGTAGAGGGGGGTGGACCGGCCTCGGCTCAGCCGCGCAGCGGCGCCCTCACCCGAGGTGCAGAGCGCGCCGCCGATGCAGCACATGCGCACCCACATGCGCAGCCCGACGCTGCTCCCGCTGCGGCCACCGGTCCCGAGCCGGGCCACCGCGCCCGCGGGCCGCGTGCCCGGGGTGCGGTTGGGCGCAGGCACCGCCTCAGCGCGCGGCGGCCGCCGCCACGCCGCAGCAGGTCACCGTGTAGGTCACGATGTCGCTCGTCGTCGCGCCGGTGCAGTCGGTCGCGCTGAGCTGCAGCTCATAGATGTTGTTCTCGCAGGCGCTGATCGTGATCGGCGCGGCGTTCTCGAGCCGGGCGCTGGTGCTCAGCGCGGTGGCGTCGCCGAGGGTGACGTCACCGCTCACGACCTGCCAGCTGGTCACGATGGCGTCGCCGTCGCTGTCCGAGACGCTGGCGTCGTCGCCAAGCTCGACGGTCAGGTCTTCGCAGCTCGCGCAGACATAGGTGTAGCCAGAGGCGCGGCACTCGGCGTCGCCGGCGGCCAGGGTGGCCCCCAGGCCGGCGTTGACCACGGGCGGCGTGTTGGCGACGCGCTCGCTGGCGTCGATCACGATGAGGTCGGGCGCCGACCAGCTGGTGCCGTCGGACACCGCCAGCGACACCAAGTAGCTGCCGGCGATGTCGGGGTAGAAGGTCGTGCTGACCGCGCTGCGGTTCGAGAAGTTGGCGTTGCTGGCGGTGGAGCCCTCGGGCTTCTCTTGCAGGGCCCAGGCGTAGGTGAGGGGCTCGCCGTTCGGGTCGAAGCTGCCGCTGCCATCCAGCGCGAGGGCGGTGCAGTCCTCGCCAGCGATGTCATCGCCGGCCATCGCGGTCGGGGGCTGCGGCGAGGCCGAGCTGACCCGCAGGATCGCCGTGTCGGGCGCCGAGCTGACCAAGCCGTTGTTGACCACGAGCGCGGCGACGTAGATGCCGCCGGCGTCGGGGGTGAAGCTCGCGCTCACCGCGCTGTCGCCGTCGACCCCGGTCAGCGCGCTGGCCGCCGGCGCGGACTGGAGCGTCCAGGTGTAGGTGAGCGGGCGGCCGGTCGGGTCAGACGAGAGGCTGCCATCGAGGGTGATCACCTCGCCTTCGCGCCCCGCTTGGTCGGGGCCCGCGTTGGCGATGGGGGCCTGACCCGCCCGGACGGTGATCACCGCGTAGGCCGGGGCCGAGGCCAAGCCGTCGGTGTCGGTCACCACGAGGCTGACCACGTAGGTGCCGGTGCGGTCGGGGGTGAAGCTCGCGTCGACCGAGGCGCCCAATAAGGAGGGGTCACCCACGGCGAGGCTGCTGCCCGTCGGCGCGCTGTCGAGCACCCAGACGAAGCTCAGCGCGGAGCCCTCGGGGTCATAGGAGCCGCCCCCGTTGAGCAGCACCGGCACGTCGGAGCTCACCTCTTGGTTGCTGCCGGCGTCTGCCACCGGTTGGGCGTTGACCTTGTTGTCACTGTCTTCGGCGACGTCGTTCTTGCACGCGAAGAGCAGCGAGAGCAGGGCGACGCGGGGGAGCGGGGAGCGCATGGGCACCATGGTGACCTCCGCGGCGGTTAGCGCCGCACGCCGGTGCAGCTGTAGCGGACCGTGATGGTGTCGTCGTCCTGCAGGCCGCAGTCCGCGACCTCAAGGCTGACCGGGATGTCGAGGCGGTAGACCGTCGACGAGTCGGAGGGGCGCCCAGGGAGCCAGCCCTCGGTGACCGCGCCGTAGGGGTTGGTGATGCGGATCGTGCCGGTCGGCTCAGTCCACCGGAAGCTGAGGCGGTCGCCGTCGGGGTCGAAGGTCGCCGAGCCGTCGAGGTCGAAGGTCACGTCGCCGCAGTCTTCGCAGGTCCAGACGTAGGAGGCGCTCTCGCAGCTGGCCTCTACGTCGACGGTGACGTCGCCGCCCGCGTTCGCGATGGGGCGGCGGTTGAGCGCCTCGCCGTCGACCGCGAAGGTCACGATGTCGGGGGCGGACCACGTCTCGCCGTCGCTCACCTGCAGCTGGAAGAGGTAGGTGCCGGGGATGTCCCAGGTGAAGCGGGGCTCGGCCGTGGTCGCGTCGTCGAAGGCCGTGTCGGTGACCGCGGAGCCGGTCGGCGCGCTCAGCACCGACCAGAGGTAGCGGAGCTCGTCGCCGTCGAGGTCGTAGGAGGCGTAGCCGCTGAGCCGGAAGGGGTTGTCGGAGCACACCCCAAACTCGATGCTCTCACCGGCGTCGGCGATCGGCGCCCGGTTGTTGGTCGCCACGTTGAGCGTGCAGATGTCGGGCTCGGAGTACTGCAGACCATCGGAGACGACGAGCGACACGGTGTAGATGCCGTCACAGTCGGGCACGACCGAGGGGCTGGCGCCCGCGCCGTTGAAGATGTCGTCGCTGCCCAGCGCAGAGCAGGACGGCGCTTCGACCATCGTCCATGTGTAGGCGAGGGTCGCGCCCTCGGGGTCATCCGAGCCGGTGCCGTCGAGCTCGAGCGCCTCGCCGATGCGGCCGGCGAGGTCGGGCCCGCAGTCGGCCACCGGCGCCTGGTCGCCCGCAGACACGCGGACCACCACGAAGTCGGGGCTGCTCTCTTTGGCCGAGTCGTTGACCACGACGCGCAGCGTGTAGTCGCCGGGGACATCGGGGGTGAAGCCGGTCGCCACGGCCTCGGGGCTGTCGTTCTCGCTCAGCGCGCTGATGTCGAGGGCAGAGTCGGGCGGGACGCTCTCGAAGGCCCACTGGTAGACCGCCGCGCCTTGCAGCTTGGCGCAGACCGTGGAGCCGCTCGCGTCGAGCTGCACCGCGCCGCCGACGCTCGCGGTCTGGTCGGCGCCGGCGCTCGCCACAGGAGCGTCACAGGCGAGGCCGGAGTCGGTCGGCTTCGCGCCGTTGCACGCCACCAGGATCAAGGCCAGCGCCATGCTCGCAGCGATGGTGGTGGGCGGGGGTGTCCATCGGCGCATGCGTGCTCCGGTTGGGGGCGCGGGTCGGTCCCATTCTGAGGACAGGCTATCGCAGGACCTCCCGCTGTGGAGTGCGGTCGGCGCGTGGCTGCGGCGGAATTGGCCCGCGGTCGCCGCGCCCGGCGGGGAGCGCGCGCCCCGGTGGGGCGCCTTGGGCGGGAGGCGGAGCGGATCGTGCGGATCGTGGCGCATCGCGTGGATCACGCCAGCGCGGAGCCTACGCGGCATCGGGCCCAGCGTCAACGGTGCGCTGGGGCGGCCTGCGCGGCGCTGCGCACCTTGCCGGTCGGGGGTGGGTGATTAGGCGCCGGCCTGCGTGGGGCGTCGGGAATTCCCAGCCGCGCGGACCTGTGCGCCGGGGCTCCCGGCGCGCGTCGCCCCGGGGCGCAGAGGAGCGGTCGGTATGGGTTGGCTGGACTGGTTCACGGGGGGCGAAGAGGGTCAGCTTGACCGGCACGCCAAGCGGGTCAAAAACCTCAACGCGCAGGCCGAAGACCGGCAGGCGAGCGCTCACTGGCTGGCCAGCAACGGCAGCGAGAAGGCGATCTACGGGCTGCTCGGCCGCTTCTCGGTCAACTACGAGCACCAAATGAAGGACGCCGCCGAGAAAGACCTCGTGATGGACCTGCTCCGCGAGCTCGGCGCGGCCAAGGTCGAGGGTCCGGTGCGCGCGTGGGTCCGCAAGAACGACCAGTTCGCGCGCCCGCTCGCCCTGATGCTCGAGCTCTCGGGGAGCACCGCGGTGGTCGACCTTCTGCTCGAGCTGCTCGGGCGCGAGGTCGACCCGTTCAAGCCCGAGAAGAAGCGCCAGATCCTCATCAAGCTGTCGGACCACCGCGACGCGCGCATCGCGAGCCGCGTGGCCCCCTGCCTTGAGGACTTTGACGAGGGCATCCGCTACGCCGCGGCTGAGGCCCTGCTCGCCCAGGACGACGCGGGTGTGCGCCTCGACCTCGCCAAGGCCCTGGCCAACCGGCAGGAGGAGTCGAACCGCCTGCGGGTGCGGATCGCGGCCGCCTTCGCCGAGCGGGGCTGGGAGCTGGGTGAGCACCGCTCGGCGGTGGCCGAGCGCCCGCCGGTCGGTTGGCGGGTGGTCGACAGCAAGATGGTGCCGACCGGGGCCTGAGCGCGGCGCGCCCCTTGACGGGGTGCACCCCGAGCGAAGGGCCCGACGGGGCCGCTCCAAGCCGGCGCCACCGGCGGGCCGGGTTCTGCGCCGCTCAAAAGGTGGTCAGAAGGCGTAGAGGTCCTCGTCGTAGCAGGCGCCCTCTTCGATGGCGCCGCACTCTTCGCCGACCACGCACTGCTTGTAGTCCGAGAAGTCGGCGCGCAGCTGCGTGTCGTTCCACTCGTCGTAGAGCGCCTCTTGGTTGTTGCACCACGCCTCGCAGTCCTCTTGACCGAGGCGCGGGGTCTCGACCCCCTCGCACTCGTTCACGAGCTTGCGGCAGACCCGCTGGCAGGAGGGGTCGCAGGCGGTCAGCGGGCTCAATACGGCGACGAGCACGCCGATGAGAGCGCCGCGTGTACGGATGGGGCTGGGCATGGCGCTCACCACACCGGGGCGCAGTAGCCCTCGTCGAGCAGATCGCAGGCGGTCTCGGCCACACAATCCATCCACAGGGCGGCCTCTTTGTCGCTGGTCAGCTCGACGCTCTTGTCGGACGGGGTGTCTTCGTCGGGCTTGTACTCTGGCCGGATCTCGCCGGACTTGGTCAGCGCCGACTCGCACTCGCTCTCGCAGGTGCGCAGGAGCTCTTCACGCGAGAGGCCCGGGCTCTGCAGGTTGCACTCGCTCTCGGCGTAGAGCGTGGTGCAGGTGCTCTGGCAGTTGGGCCCGCAGCCGCTGAGGCCGCCCGCGGCCAAAAGCAGCCCAGCAACGCCGATGAGGCCCGCGCGGGCCGTGCTCAAGGTGGAGGTGCGCGCGGCGAGGTGCAGGGCTCTCATGAATGGCTCCCGGTCGGGCGGGAGGCTAATCCCCGCGGCGCCGCGGCGTCAACTGCGGGGCGGGCGACGGTGCTGGCCCCCGCGCCGCGCCGGGCGGGCGGGGTCCTCGCGATGCATGTGCTCCACGTCGCGCCGTACTTTCCGCCCACCTGGGCCTATGGCGGCATCCCCCGGGTGGTCGACGGGCTCTCGCGCGCCCAAGCCGCCGCCGGCGCGCAGGTCACGGTGCTCACCACCGACGCGCTCGACGGCGCCGCGCGAGCCGGGCTGCCCCTTGATCGCCGCCACGGTGAGGTGCGGGTCCTGACCGCGCCCAACCTCAGCAACCGGCTGGCCTACCGCCACCAGCTCTTCCTGCCGCAGCCGGGTGCCCTCGCCGCGGCCCGCGCCGGGATCGAGCGCTCCGGGCCGCCCGCGGTGGTCCACCTGCATGGCCACCGGCACCTCCTCAACAGCGCGGCGGTGCGCTGGGCGCGGCGCTGGGGGGCCGCGGTGGTCCTGACCGCTAACGGCACCTTGGTGGCCCACGAGCGCAAGGTCGCCATCAAGCGCGTCTGGGACGTTGTGCTCGGCGATCCGGTGCTCCGTGCGGCCGACGCCTTCGTCGCGGTCAGCGGCGCCGACCTCGCCGCCCACCTGCGCGCCGGGCTGCCCGCGGCCCAGGTCCACCGGATCCCCAACGGGCTCGACATGGGCGAGTTCGCGCCTTTGCCGCCGCGGGGCGCCTTCCGGGCCCGCCACGGGCTGGGCGAGGGCCCCCTGATCGCCTACCTCGGCCAGATCTCCCCCCGCAAAGGGGTGGACCACCTCGTCGCGGCCTTCGCCGGCGGCGCCTTGTCCCCCGCGCAGCTCGTGGTCGCGGGCAATGACATGGGCGGGCTGGCCCAGGCCGCCGCCGCGGCCTCCGGCGCGCCGGGCGTGCGCTTCGTCGGGCTGCTGCGGGGCGACGAGCGCCTCGCGCTGCTCGCTGACGCCGATGTGCTCGTGTACGCCACCCAGGCCGAGGTTTTCGGCCTCGTGCCCTTCGAGGGGCTGCTCTGCGGCGCGCCGGTGGTGGTCGCCGATGACTGCGGCTGCGGCGAGCTCATCCGCGAGGCCGGCGCCGGTCTGCTCGTGCGCTATGGCGACGTGGACGGCCTGCGGGCCCGCATCCGCACGCTGCTCGACGACCGGGTGGCCGCGGCGGCCATGGTCGGGCGGGGGCGGCGGTACATCGAGGCGCGCTTGCAGCTGCCCGCGGTCGCGGCGGCGCACCTCGAGCTCTACGGGCGCCTGCGGGCCCCCCGCGCGGAGGCGGCATGGACCGGGACCTGATCGGGCGGCGCGCGGTCTGGGCGGCCCTCTGCCTCGCGGTGGCGCTCGTCTATAGTGGCGTGCTGGACGCTCCTTTCGTCTATGACGACAAGGTCGAGGTCGCCGGCAACCGAGCCCTGCGCCTCTTCGCCCACCTCGACGGCGACGCGCTCTCGCTGCTCTTGGCGGGGCGCGGCGACGTCGGCGGGCTCGACGACGTGATTGACGGCTGGCGCGGCATCCTCAGCTACAACACCGCTCGGCCGCTGTTGATCACGTCGTATGCCATTGATTTTCAACGGGGTGGTCTGGATCCGCGGCCCTACCACATCACCAACCTGCTCGTGCACGGCGCCGCGGTCGGGGCGGCCCTGGCCCTTGTCCACGCGCTGGCCGGCCTCGCCCGCCGGCCGCTGCCCACCGCGGCCTTGGGCGGGCTCGTGGGACTCTGGGCCCTGCACCCCATGGCCACCGAGGCGGTCGCCTACACGACCGGGCGCAGCGAGGCGCTCTGCGGCGCCTTCTCGTTCATGGCCCTCGCCGCCTGGGCCGGGGCGCTGCAGGCCGAGCGCGAGGGGCGCTCGGGGCTCTGGGGGCGCGGCCTGGGCACCCTCTGCTTCGCGCTGGCCGTGGGCAGCAAAGAGCCGGGCGTGATGGTCTTCCCGGTGATGCTGTGGATGGAGCTTCTGTTTCGAGAGGGTCGCCCCGTCCGCGCCTGGAGTTACCTGCCCCACCTCGCCGCGGCGCTGGGCGCGGTGGCGCTCCGCTTGAGCGCGACCGGCGCGCTGCTCCCGGTTGAGGTCCCTCGGCCGCTCGGCGTGCAGCTCACGACCAGCGCCGAGGTGCTCCTCCGTTACCTGCAGCTCTGGGCGCTGCCGGTGGGCCAGACGCTCTTTCATGACCAGCCCGACGTCGATCCGGCCTCGGTGCGCGGGATCGGGGCCTGGGCGGGGCTGCTCCTCCTGCTCGCCGCGGGCGCATGGGCTGGCCGGCGCCGCCCGCTGGTCGCCTGGGGGCTCGGCGCCGCGCTGCTCTTCCTCCTCCCCTCGACCTCGGTGGTGATGCTGAAAGAGCACATGGCCGAGCACCGCGCCTATGTCACCGGGCTCTATCTGCTCGTGGCCGCTTGGGGCCTGCTGCCCGAGGCCCGCGCCCAGCGCCTACGCGGCCTGCTGGTCGCCGTTTTGGTGGTGCTCAGCGCGGCGACCTGGGGCCGCAACCGGGTCTGGGCCAGCGAGGCCCTGCTCTGGCGCGAGGCCACCGCGGCGCGGCCGGGCTCGGACGAGGCTTGGTACGGCCTCGGGGACGCCCTGCGCTTCGCCAAAGACTGCACGGGCGCGGTGCCTGCCTATGAGAAGACGCTGGAGCTGAACCCCGGCTACCTCGACGCTTACACCAACCTCGGCATCTGCAGGGCCCAGCTCGGCGACGCGGCGGCGGCCCGGGCGGCCTGGCGGCGGGCGCTGCAGGAGCGGCCCTCCTACTGCAAGGCCCACGCGAACTTGGGATCGTTGGCCTACCAGCTCCAAGAGTGGGAGGAGGCCGAGGTCGAGCTGCGCAGCGCGCTGGCCTACTGCCCCGAGAACGCCGTCGCACACTGGCTCCTCGGCAATTTGTACTATGGGCCGCGCCGCGACCGCGAGCGCGCGCTCCGCCATTATGAAGAGCTGGTGCGGCTCCACCCGCAGTTTGATCACACGCCCAAGGCCAAAGAGCGCATCCTCGAGCTGACCTGGTAGGCGCGGGAATGGCCTGACTGTCGGCGTTTAGGCCCCCAGCGCCCACCGCCCAAAGCCGGCCCCGAGGCGGGCGGCCTCCCACAGGCTGCCGCTGGCCAGCGCGTCGCCGGCGAGCCGCCGCAGCGGCGCCGGGCGCAGGTAGAAGCCCGTCCAGGCGCGGCGCATCAGGGCGTCGAGGCGCTCGGGTGGCAGATCGCTCAAGATGACGCGCTCACGGTCACTGTCGACGGGGTTGCGGCCGCCGGTCGCCGCCCGGCCGGCGTGCTGGGCGGTCAGGGGTGTGCCGGGCATCGGCATCAGGCTGCTGAATTGTACGTAATCAGCGCCGAGCGCGTGGCAGAAGCGCAGGCTCTCGGCCACCTCGGCCTCACCTTCGCCCGGCGCGCCCAAGATCATGTAGGCCAAGGAGCGCAGGCCCGCGGCCCGGGTCGCGGCGAAGGCGGCGGGCGCTTGGGCCACGGTCACGTCTTTGCGCAGCAGGTCGAGGGTCGCTTGGTTGCCGCTCTCGACGCCATAGGCCACGGTGCGGCAGCCCGCCCGCCGCATCAGGCGCAGGAGGGGGAGATCGACGCCGTCGACGCGACCCTCGCATTTCCACTCCACCCGCAGGCCGCGGCGGAGCAGCTCTTCGCAGATGCCCACCACCCGGTCGCGGCGCAGCGTGAAATTGTCATCGTAGAAATTGACGAAACCGACGCCATAGTCACGCTCGAGCAGCTCGAGCTCGTCGACCACCTCGATCGGGCTGCGCGCCCGCCAACGTGAGCCCGAGACGCTCTTGTCGCAGAAGCTGCAGGAGAAGGGGCAGCCGCGGCTGGTCAACATCGTGGCGAAGCCCGGCCGGGTCGCCAACAGGTAGCGGTAGCTGCCCATGGGGAGCAGATCGCGCGCTGGCAGGGGGATCTGGGCGAGGGCCGGCGGCTCGGCCTCGACCAGGGGCCAGCCCCGCACCAGCGCGCCCGGAGGCGGCGGGCCGGCGCCGCCCGCGGCCCACCAGCGCAGCAGGGCCGGGGCGCTCTCTTCGGCCTCGCCGGCGATGGCCGCGTCGAGCTCGGGCATCTCGTCGAAAACAGCGTGATGCACAGCGGTCGGGTGCGGCCCGCCCAGCAAGACCCGGCCGACATGGGGCCGGGCCAGCCGCGCAGCCCGGGCGGCGACATCGGCCACCGGGGTCATCGCGCTCAGGCCGAGGACCTCGGGGCGGGCGGCGGCGATGTGCTGGTCGAAGCGCGCCCAGCTCCACCCCAGGGCGTAGGCGTCGAGGATCTCGACCGCGTGGCCCGCGGCGCGCAGGGCGGCGGCCACGTAGGCCAAGCCGAGCGGCGGCACGGGCAGGCCGGCGTCGCGCAGGTCTCGGCGGGGCGGGCGGGCGAGGAGGACGCGCATGGGGGCGGACTATCGCCCCCGCGCGGCGAGGCTCAGCTGCCGAGCAGGCCTTCGAGGGGAGAGCTCGCGCTCGCGTGCAGGCGGCGGGGCATGCGGCCGGCCTCAAAGGCGGCGCGCCCGGCCTCGACGGCGAGGCGGATGGCGCGGGCCATCTTCGGCGGGTCGCCCGCGCTGGCGATGGCGGTGTTGACCAAGAGGCCGTCGGCGCCGAGCTCCATCGCCACGGCGGCGTCGCTCGCCGTGCCGACGCCCGCGTCTACGATCAGCGGCACCTTGACGCTCTCGCGGATGATCATGAGGTTGTAGGGGTTGCGAATGCCGAGGCCGCTGCCGATCGGGGCGCCCAGCGGCATCACCGCCGCGCAGCCGATGTCTTCGAGGCGCTGGCAGGTGACCGGGTCGTCGGGGCAGTAGGGCAGCACCGTGAAGCCCTCTTTGACCAGGATGCGCGCGGCCTCGAGCGTGCCCTCGGTGTCGGGCCAGAGCGTGCGCGGGTCGCCGATGACCTCGAGCTTGATGAGGTCGGTGCCCAGCAGCTCGCGGGCGATGCGGGCCGTCTCGACCGCGTCGTCGGCGGTGTAGCAGCCCGCGGTGTTGGGCAGCAGGCGGATCTTCGTGCGGTCAATGAAGTCCAGCACGTTGATCTGGGGCCCAGCCGCCAGGTCGACCCGCCGCAGCGCGACGGTGACCAGGTCGGCCCCGGCCGCCTCATGGCAGGCCTGCATGGTGGCAAAGTCGGGGTACTTGCCCGTGCCGACGATGAGACGCGAGCTGAAGGTGTGCGGGCCGAGGTGGAGCATGGGCGCCGGTATCGGCGCCGTGGACGCCCGACCAGGGGCGGCCGGCGAGGCCCCGCGGCGCTAAGGGGCCGGGCGGAGGTGGCGCATGGTTGGCAGCGAAGCCTTGGTCCAAGAGCGGAGCTTGCGGTCGCGCGGCGCGGGCGGGCTCGGCCTGCTGCTCACGGCGCTGGTCGGGTGCAGCCTGCCCAAAGACAGCGGCGCGACGGGGGCGGGCGACACCGGCCTGGTCGGCGGCGACGACCTCGGCGGCGATGGCGGCGGCGTGCCGGCGACGCCCCCCGAGTGGACGGTCACGCTCACCGCAGAGGGCGTGGAGATCGACGTGCTCGGCGGGCCCGGCGGCTACTGGTTCGGCGTGGTCGACGCCGCAGACCGCGCGTGGACGGCCGAGGACTGCCTCGGCGGGCAAGAGCTGAGCGATGGGCAGGTGGTCGACTACTGCCACGACGCCGGGAACAGCGGGCGGCGCACCTTTTTGAAGGTCGACCGGGCCCAAGACATGACCCCGGCCACCACCCTCTTCGACATCAGCAAGGACGGCCTGCTGACCTATGTTTTGTTCTCGGACCCGGCCTTTGGCGGCTCGGGGGAGTGCTGGATCCAGGGCGCGAACCCGGGCTACTACAGCGAGGCCGGCTGCTCCTGAGCAGGTCGGTCGGGGGTCCCCGGCTGCGTGCGGGCGTTAGGCCGGTCGGGTCTCGGCCCTTTCACGCCCTCGCGGCGCGGTGGCTGCCCCTGCAGTCTTCGGGCAGTTTGTCCGAAGAGCGGTCATTCGCCGCCCGCCGCCTCGCCGATTGCCCCGGAGCTCTCCATGCGCCGCACCTTGCTGCTCGCCCTCAGCCTGCTTTTGCCCGCTTGCAACCGGGATCGCGACGACGACGGCTTCAAAGAGAAGCAGGACTGCGATGACGAAGATCCGGCCATCAACCCTGACGCGGCCGAGATCTGCGACGACATCGACAACAACTGCGACGGCGAGGTCGACGAGGGCCTGCGCAACCCCTGGTACGCCGACGCCGACGGCGACACCTGGGGTGACCCCGGCACCGAGCTGCTGACCTGCGCCCGCCCCGAGGGTTTTGTCGACAACGACCGCGACTGCGACGACTCGACCGACCTGTTCCACCCCGGGGCCCAAGAGACCGACTGCGCCGACCCCGCCGACTACAACTGCGACGGCTCGGTCGGCTACGCCGACGCGGACGAAGACGGCCTGCCTGCCTGCGAAGACTGCGACGACAGCGACGCCACCACCTTTCCCGGCGCCGATGAGGTCTGCGACGGCCTCGACAACGACTGCAACGGCGACATCGACGAAGAGCCGGTCGACGGCAGCACCTACTTCCTCGACTACGACCTCGATGGCTTCGGCGGGGCGCTCTTCACCACCGTGGCCTGCGCCAGCCCTGACCCGGCGCTGTTCGTCGAGAATGATGATGACTGCAACGACTACAGCGACCAGGCCTACCCGGGCGGGGCCGAGGTCTGTGATGGCCTCGACAACGACTGCAACGGGTTCACCGACGTGGCCGACGCGGGCGTGCTCGACGCCGGGCTGTACTACCCGGACAGCGACGGCGATGGCTACGGCGACACCGACCTGCTGCAGCTCGCCTGCGAGGGTCTCGACGGCTTCATCGAAGAGGGCGGGGACTGCGACGACAGCGTGGCCGAGGTCAACCCCGACCAGATCGAGGTCTGCAACAACGGGGTCGATGATGACTGCGACCCCGCCGACATCTGCGAGCTGACCCTCGACCTCGCCGGGCACGCCTTCGTCGGCGCCGCCGCAGACAACCGGGCCGGCAACGACATGTCCGGGCTCGGTGACGTCAACGGCGATGGTGTCGATGACCTCATCATCGGCGCTGACCTCGCCGACGTCGACGGCGACGGCAACACCGAAGGCGCGGCCTACATCTTCTTTGGGCCGATCACCGCAGACGGCAGCCAGACCTCGATGGCCGACGCCGACATCGTCATCGAGGGCGCCGACCCGCTCGATCAAGCCGGCTTGGTCGTCGGCACGCTCGGCGACATCAACGGTGACGGCGTCAATGACATCGTCGTCACCGCCAGCCAGCACTCGGGCTCGCCGGTCGCCACCCGCAGCAAAAACGGCAAGGTCTACGTCTTCTACGGCGGCGCCGACCTTGAGGCGCGCGGCATCAACCACGTCGACGACGCCGATCTCATCTTCTATGGCGACCGCAACTTTGACTGGTTTGGCGGCGCGGCCATCCCGCTGGGCGACATGAACGCCGATGGGCGCGATGACTTCCTCATCGGCGTGTCGGGTGATGACGACGGCGGCGCGCAGTCCGGTGGCTACAACTTCTTCTTGAGCCAGCCCACCTGGACCTCGGGCTCGCTCATCGCGTCGACGACGGCCACGGCGCTGATCGCGGGCGCAGGGGCCAATGATCGCGTCGGGCTCGACGGCGCCGGCATCGGTGACATGAACGGCGACGGCGTGCCCGATGTGGCCCTGGGCATGCAGTACGTGACCGGCACGGCGGTGAACTCGGGCGCGGTGTCGGTGGGCTTCGGCCCGCTGGACAGCGGCGCCTACGCGGTGACGGCCCTCGACCTGCGCCTCAATGGCTCGTCGGCCAACGACTGGGCCGGCGCCTTTGTCGCCGCGGCGGGTGACGTGAACGCCGACGGTTACGCCGATCTGTGGGTCGCCGCGACCCAAGACAACACGCCGGGCGGCACCGGCTCGGGCTCGGTCTACCTCATCCACGGCAGCGCCGACCCGGTCAGCGTCCTCAACGGCCAGGGCCTCGACGACGTGTTCGCCGCCCGCATCTACGGCGACCGCAGCAACGACGGCATCGGCAACGCGCTCGACGGCGCCGAGGATCTCGACGGCGACGGCTTCCTCGACCTGCTCATCGGCGCGAGCGGCGCGGGTGACCGGGGTGAGGGCACGGCCTACGTGGTCTACGGGCCCTTCGCCGGCTCCGAGACGGTGAGCACCGTGGCGCGGGGCGTTCTGCGCGGCGAGGCCCTCGACGACGGGGCCGGCAACACGATCAGCTTCGTGGGTGATCTGGGCGGCTTCGGCTCGCCGACCATCGGCATCGCGGCCCAGTACGCCAACCGCGGCGGCTCGGACGCCGGCGCGGCCTACCTCGTGTTCGACGTGCAGCCGAACTGAGGGCGCGGGGGAGCTGGGGTCCGCCAGCGCGGCGCCTCTTGGGGGCGCGGCGCTGGCCGCTGTGTGGTGTGGGGAGAGGAGCCTGCTGATGCCTGCGATGCGCGTGCTCACCGTTTTTGGGACCCGTCCCGAGGCGATCAAGATGGCGCCGCTGGTGCGGGCGCTGTCGGTCGACCCCCGCTTCGAGGCGCGCCTGTGCGTGACCGCCCAGCACCGCGACATGCTCGACCAGGCCCTGCGCCTTTTTGAGCTGCGCCCCGACGACGACCTCGACCTGATGCGCCCCGGGCAGAGCCTTCACGCCCTGACCGCGCGCATGATCGAGGGCCTCGAGCCCGTGCTGCGGGCCCATCGGCCCGATGTGGTGCTGGTGCACGGTGACACCACCACCTGTTTGGCCGCGACCCTCGCCGCCTTTTACAGCCAGATCGCCGTGGGGCACGTCGAGGCCGGCCTGCGCACCGGTGATCTGCGGGCGCCCTTCCCCGAAGAGGCGAACCGGGTGCTCTGCGACCGGCTGGCCAGTTGGCACTTCGCGCCGACCGCGGCCTGCGCGGCGCGCCTCGTGGCCGAGGGCGTGGGCCCCGAGCGGCTGGTCATCACCGGGAACACCGTGATTGACGCGCTGCTGTGGGTGCGCGACCAAGTCCGCGCCCTGCCCATCGACGCCGATGGGCCGGTTTTTGGCGCGGCCGCGCCCCTCTTCGCGCAGCCCGAGCGCCCGGTGCTGCTGGTCACCGGCCACCGGCGCGAGAGCTTCGGCCAGGGTTTCCTCGACATCTGCGGGGCCCTGCGGCGGCTCGCGCTCGACCGCCCCGCGCTGACCATCGTCTACCCCGTGCACCTCAACCCCAACGTGCAGGGGCCGGTGCGGGCGCTGCTGAGCGACCTGCCCAACGTCATTCTGCTCGCGCCGCTCGAGTACCGGCCCTTCGTGCGCCTGATGGACCGGGCGACGCTCATCCTCACCGACTCGGGCGGCATCCAAGAGGAGGCCCCCTCTCTCGGCAAGCCGGTGCTGGTGATGCGCGACGTCACCGAGCGCCCCGAGGGCGTCGAGGCCGGCACGGTGCGCCTCGTCGGCACCGATCCCGACCGCATCGTCGCCGGGGTCAGCGCGCTGCTCGATGATCCGGCCCAGGCCGAGGCGATGCGCCGCGCCCACAACCCTTACGGGGATGGGCGGGCCGCGGCCCGCATCCTCGACGCGCTGGCCGGCGCCGCCCCCTCGGCGTGAGCGGCCCGCCCGACACCGCCCGGCTCGCCGCGCAGGTCGCCGGTGGCTCGGGCTTGGTGCTGCTGGGCGGTATCTTCGACCGAGGCCTGCGCTGGGCCCTCAAGTGGGCCCTCGCCGCGCTGGTCGGCCCCGGGCCGGTCGGCCTCGTCGAGCTGGCCACGCGGTGGAGTTCGACCATCACGGCATTTTCGCCGATGGGCCTCGACACGGGCGTCGCCTACTTCTTGGGCCGCCACCGCGCCGCCGGAGATCGGGGCGCGGTGAAGGGCCTCGTATTGGCCAGCATGGGCGCCTCGACCGGGGTCGGCGCGCTCTGTGGCGTCGGCCTCGCCTTCGCCGGGGCGCGGGGCTGGGTGGGCGGCGCAGACCCCGCGCTGGGGCCCATCCTCGTCGCGGCCGGGCCCGTGGTCGCGCTGTCGACCCCGCTCCTGACCCTGGTTGGCCTGCTGCGGGCCGCGGGCGACGCCCGCCGCAGCACGCTGGCCAGCCAGGTGGCCCAGCCCCTCGCGCTGCTGCTGCTCGCCTTGCCCGTGGCGGCCCTCGGCGGCGGGCCGGTGGGCGTGCTCCACGCGATGAGCGCGGCGGCGGCGCTGGCCCTGGCGCTGGCCGGGCGGGCCGCTTGGGGGCACTTCGGCGCGCTCTTCGGCGCGCAGGGGCCCCGGCCCACCCTCGCTTGGGGGCCGCTGCTCGGCTTTAGTGTGCCCCAGAGCCTGACCGCCGCCGCCTTCCGGCTCAACCAGTACTTTGACGTGCTGATCTTGGGGGCCTACGCCTCGGCCGAAGAGGTCGGCGTCTACGCGGTCGCCAGCTCGATCGCGGGTTTTGGTGCGGTGCCCAGCAATGCGCTGATCAGCATGTTCAACCCCATCGCCGCCGGCCTCATCGCCCGGGATGAGCGCGCGGCGCTGAACCGCTTGCTGCAGGCCGCCACCCGCTGGCTGATCGTGGTCTCGCTGCCGCTGTTCTTGCTCTTGTTGCTGCTGCCCGACCTGCTCATCGCGCTCTACCCGCGGGGCTTCGCAGGCGCGGCCCCGCTGCTGCTCGTGCTCAGCCTCGGGCAGCTCATTCAGACGGCCTGCGCGCCGGCGATGCGCCTCATCCCCATGTCGGGCCGCGCGGGCCTCAACCTCGCCAATGGTGTGGCGGCGCTGCTGTTGAACCTGGGGCTCAGCCTCTGGTGGGTGCCGACCCACGGCGGCGCGGGCGCGGCCTGGGCCGGCGCGCTGACCTTGGCCGCCTGGTCGCTCTGGCGGCTCGCTGAGGTCTGGTGGCTGCTGCGCTGCTGGCCTTTTGATGGCCGCACGCTGATCGTGCTCGGGCTGGCCGGCGCGGGCGGCCTCGGGCTGCAGCTCGGCCTGCCCGTGGCCGCGCTCGGCCTGCGGGTCGGCGGCGCGCTCGGGCTGCTGCTCGCGCTCGGCGCGCTGGTGCGCTGGCAGCCGCGCACACCCGAGGATGAGGCGGTGCTCGGCGGTCTTGTGGGCAAGCTGCGGGCCCGGCTGGGTCGGCGCGGCGGGGCCTGAGCACCGGGGGGCGTTGCGGGGGGCGGGAGCCCCCCGCCCACCTTCCACCTCTGCCTGCTCAGCGAGACCGGGCGCGGCGCAGGGCCTCTCGGGCCACGTACTTGCCGAACTTCAGATCGTGCAGCACCCGCGGCCCCATGCGCTTGGGCTCTTGGGCCACCCGCCAGGCCCACTCGAGGCCGACCTTCTGCACCAGCCGCGGCGCCCGGGTGTACTGGCCCGCCGCGATGTCAAAGGCGCCGCCGACGCCCATCACGAAGGGCACCTGCAGCGCGGCGCGGTTGCGCTCGACGAACTGCTCTTTTTTGGGCGAGGAGATGGCCACAAAGAGCATGTCGGCGCCGCTCTCGTTGATCTGGCGCACGATCTCGGGCTCGTCCTCTTCTTTGAAGTAGCCGTTGCGCTGGCCGACGATGGGCAGCCCCGGGTGCTTTTGGCGCATGGCGTCGGCCGCGCGGTCGAGCAGCTCTTGTTTGGTGCCGAGCAGGAAGATTTTGTAGGCCTTGCGCGCGGCGAGGGGGAGCAGGGCCTCCATGATGTCGACGCTGGGGACGCGCTCGGGCAGCGGATCGCCGAACAGGCGGCTCAGCCAGATGATCGGCTGGCCGTCGGCGGTGATCTGGTCACATTGCAGGATGATCTCGCGAAACGCAGGATCTTCTTGCATTTTCAGCAGCTGATCGAGGTTGACCCCCACCGATTGGGTGAGGCGGCCCCGCTGGGCGATGGCCACCTCGACCTGCGCGACCGCTTGCTGCAGGTCGACGCGGTCAAAGGGGCAGCCGAAGAGGTCGACGCGGTCGGTGGTGGACATGGGCACCCTCGGGCTTAGCGGCTGGGCTCGGCCTGCACGGTCATCTGGCGCACGGCCGACGAGATGCCCGGCCCGAAGCTGGCGGCCTCGTCGATGCGGTCCCAGTTGTCGCGGAACCACTGGATGGTCTGGGCGAGGCCCGCCTGGAATTCGGTGTCGGGCGCGTAGCCGATGAGCGCGCGGGCCTTGTCGACGCTGGCGCAGAGGCGGCGCTTGGTGTCCCAGATGCGGCGGGGCGCGAAGTTGATGCCCGCGGGGTTGCCCACCGCCTCGTTGATCCAGGTGGCGAGGTCGACGATGCGCGTCTCGCGGCCGCTGGCGAGGTTGAACTCTTCGCCGATCGCCGCCTCGACCACGCCGGCCCGCAGCAGGCCGTCGGTGATGTCGCCGACGAAGGTGAAGTCGCGGGTCTCGGTGCCATCGCCAGTGATCGGCAGGGGCAGGCCCTTCATCGCCCAGTAGATGAAGTTGGGGATGACGTTGCGGTACTGGCCGGGCACCTCGCCGGGGCCGTAGCTGTTGAAGAAGCGGGCTTTGACCACCGGCACGTTGTAGTGGTGGTGGAAGAAGTTGCCGTAGAGCTCGCCCAACATCTTGGTGATCTGGTAGGGCGTCGTGAGGTGCATGCTCATAAAATCCTCCCGCAGGGGGAGGGGAGCCGAGCTGCCGTAGATGCTGCAGCCCGAGCTGGCGTAGACGAAGCGGCTGCAGCCCCGGAGGGTGGCGTACTCGAGCAGGCGGAGCGTGCCCATCCCGTTGACCATCAGGTCATTCTCGGGGTGATCGACCGAGTTCTGGTTCGCGAAGAAGGCCGCGAGGTGGACGATGATGTCGGGCTTCTCAAAGAAGCAGCGCTTGAGCTTGACCTCGTCGAGGATGTCGCCCTCGACGAACATCACGTTCTTGAGGCTGGGCACGTTCCAACGGGGGCTGCTGACCAGGTTGTCGAGCACGATGACCCGACCCGTGGGCCCCACGTGGGCGGAGAGGGCCCGCACGAGGTTGCTGCCGATGGCGCCGGCCCCGCCGGTCACCAGGACGGTCTTGCCCACATAGGCCTGGTCGAAGTCGATCACGCGCAGGTCGACGGTGGGGGTGCTCATGGCTGCCTCGCGGTGGGAGAGGGGGACCGGCGCGCCCCGTTTGGGCTGTCGGTGACCCGCGCCTCATAGCCGCCGCCGGGCCGTGGCGGGGCGCGGCGGCGCCGGTCCCGCCGGCCCACATCGGGCGTAGAGCGCACAAGTTCATGGGGATAACGACGCCTTCGGCCTGGCGGGTGCCTTGCGGGGCCTTGCAGGGGGCCGGGTCGCGCCCTGGGCAAGGTTGGCCGCTCGGGGCATGGTGCGGGCAGGAGGGTCGATGTCCGCGACTGGTCCCACGCCGCCGCGGCCGGCCGCCGCCGACCCGCGCCCCTTCACCGGCCCGCTGTTCTTGGTGGGGATGCCCCGCTCGGGTACCAAGCTGCTGCGTGAGCTGCTCTGCGCGCACCCCCAGATCGGCGTGCCCCAGGCCGAGACCGAGCTGCTGCCTGATTGGGCGCTGCGCTGGCCCTCCTTCGGTGACCTCAGCCAGCCGGCGGCCTGGGACCGCTTCACCGCCGCGGTCGCGGGCAGCGCCTACTTCACCTACCTGCGCGAAGAGCGCGGCCTGCCCCTCGACGCCGCCGCGTGGCGGGCCCGCTGCCCCGACCTCAGCCTACAAGGGGTGTTTGAGGGCCTCTGTCGCCTGCACGGCGGGGCCCCCGAGGGCGGCGTCTGGGGCGACAAGTCGCCCGGCTACCTCGCGCACCTGCCGCTGCTCTGGGCGCTCTGGCCCGAGGCCCGGGTCGTGCACATCGTGCGGGACTGCCGCGACTACGCCCTGTCGATGCAGAAGGCCTGGGGCAAAGACCCCGAGCGCGCCGCCTGGCGCTGGGCCGAGCGGGTGGCCGAGGCCGAGGCTGTGGGGGCGCGGCAGCCCGGCCGCTACCTGCGCGTGCGCTACGAAGACCTGCTCGCCGACCCTGAGCCGATCCTCCGCCAGATCAGCGATCTGGTCGGCCTTTCTTTCGACTCGGCCATGCTGGTCCCCCGCAGCGCGCCCGAGAACTTGGGCAGCGCCGCGGGCGCCGCGCAGATCCAGCGCGACAACGGCGGCCGCTGGCGCTTCGAGATGGAGCCGGCGCTGCAGGCGCGGATCGAGGCGGTGGCCGGCGCGCAGCTCGTGGCCTGCGGATACCCGGTCGGCGGGCAGCCCGGCGCCACCCGCCCCTCGCGGCTGCGGCGCCGGGCGCTGCAGCTCAAGGACGGCGCCGCCCTGCTGCGGTTTGAGGCCCAGGCGCGGGGCCCGGTCGAGGCGCTGCGCTTCCGCTGGCGGCTCTTTCGCGAGTCGGGGGCCTGGGAGGGCTGAGCATGGGCGGATGGGCGCGGTGCGGCGTGGTGGCCCTCGGGGCGCTCCTGGCGGGCTGCCTCGGCGGCGACAAAGGCGCGGAGGACAGCGCCGCCGGCGAGCTCTCCGACGAGGGCGGCGGCGAGGGCGGCGAAGGCGCGGGCCCCTCGAGCAGCGACCCGCCGCTGGTCGGCTTCATCGGCAGCCCCTGCGCCACCGACGCCGACTGCCCCTACGACGGCGGCCTCTGCCTCGACGCGCCCCCGGGCGGCGTCTGCAGCCTGCCCTGCGAGAGCACCTGCCCCGACGCCGACGGCTTCCCGGTCACCTTCTGCGTCGACGCCGACCTGCTCGGCGATCCGCGCATCCCCAGCGGCGGGGCCTGCGTCAGCCGCTGCGATCTGGGGCACTACCCGAGCGAGGGCTGCCGCGACGCCTATGGCTGCAGCGTCGAGGCCCGCTTCGGCGAGCCCGACACCGAGCGCTACGCCTGTTTGCCCGGCCGGCCCAGCGATCTGTCGGTCTGCCACCGCGAGCTGGCGGCCATGGGCGCCCCCTTCGAGCCGACCGTGATCCCGCCGGCGACGCCCGCGGGCGTGCCCGAGGCCGAGTGCAGCGTGCAGGACGCGGTGCTGCTCCGCGGGCCGATCCTTGGGGTCAGCCTCTTGGGCACCAGCGGTGACAGCCCGGCGGCCTTGCAGACCGCCTGCGAGGCCGGGCTCGCGCTGGTCGACACCATCGAGACCGTCGCGCCGCTCGGCGTGGTCGGCCTGCGGCACTACGGCTCGTACAACTGCCGGGTGATCTCGGGCACCAGCGAGGTCTCGCGGCACGGCTATGGCGACGCGATCGACTTCTACGGCTTTGTCTTCGAGGACGGCGACGAGCTGACCTATGTCGACGACTGGGTGCACGAGGACCCGAGCCCCAGTGAGCCCGGCGCGGCCTGGCTGCGGGACCGCGCGCTGCAGTGGCACGAGGAGCGCATCTGGAATGTGCTGCTCACGCCTGACTACAACGCGGCGCACCATGATCACGTGCACGCTGACCTCACGCCGGGCAGCGACTTTTATGGACGCGTGCGGGCGCCGGCGCTGGGCGACTGAGCGCCGCGCCCGTCGGCGCTCAGCCGGCGCGCCGCCACGCGGGGATGGGGCGGCCCAAAATGGCCTCGACCGCGTCCACCTCGGGCTGGAGCTCGGCGCTGAGGCGGGCGCGCAGGGCCGGCGCCATCGGCGGGCGGGCGGCGTGCGCGCTGTTGGCCTTGCGCAGCAGCTTGCGCAGGCGCAGCCGCAGGTCGCTGGGCAGGGCCGCCTTGAGCCCCGGCGGCAGCCAGCGCAGCAGCCGGCGCAGGCCCTCGCTGCGCACCTCTTTGTGTGTGTTCACCGCGTCGAGCGGGGGCTGGACCTCGGGATCGAGCCCGGCGAAGGCGTAGAGCGCGCGGACGGTGCTGGCGGTGTCGGCCCGCATCTCTTCTTGGATGATGACGTGCACGTTCTCGGCGCCGAGCGCGGCCTGCAGGCGCCCCAGCTGCTCGGCGAAGCGCACGCTCTGCCGGTAGAGCAGGGCCGAGGGCAGGGGTGTGCCCGGGGGCAGGCGCTGGCCGCGGGCGCGCAGCGGCTCAAGCGCCAGCGCCGCTTCGAAGTCGTCCACGTCCTCGTCGCCGAGCGCGTTGAGGCGCAGCTGCGTCCACAGCGCGAACATCGCGTCGACAGGGTGGCGAAGCAGGGCCACGGCCTTCGCACCCGGGCTGGCCGCGGCGATCTCGGCGGCCGCGGTGCGCGAGGACATCGTCCACACGCTGCTCTCGGCGAGGAGCACGCCCGTGGGCGCTGCGGCGAAGTGGGCGAGGTAGGCCTCGGCGCTCATGCGGGGCCGCGGGCCCCCGTCGGGCGCGCGGAAGTGAAGGTCGGCGCCAAAGTGGTGGAGGTCCTTGCGCCGGGCCATAAAACAGCCCGGGTGCGCCTCGAGGTAGCGGGTCACCGCGGTGGTGCCGCACTTGGGGGCGCCGACGATGAAGAGGCGCGGGTAGGCAGGGCGGCTCATGGGGTGGCTCCGGGCAGGGCGCCGGCGCCGAGCACGAGCAGCGCGACGCCCGGGCGGTCGACCTCGAGGCGCACGGCCCGGGCGCCCGCGGGCAGGGGTGCGGCGAGCTCGGCCCGGAGCACGCGGCGGTCCTCGGCGCCGGGGTGGCTGGCGGCGGCCTCGGGGCTGGCGAGGCCGAGGCCGCCGCTGGTCCGCCACAGGCTCACCGCGCGCGGATCGGCGTCGAGCACGCCAATGTCGAGGCCGAGCTCGATGGGCACGCGGTGCTCGGTGTCGTCGGCCCCCTCCCAGATCAGCGTGGCGAGGGCCCGATCTGCGGCCTTGGGCGCGGTGCGCAGCTCAGCGAGCAGGCGCTGCTCGAGGTCGTGGTCGACCCGGGCGGCCCAGGCGACGCGCAGGCCGGCGGCGCCCGGCGGCAGGACCCAGCGCAGCGGCGCGCCGAGCTTGGCCTCGACCGGCGTCGGCGCTTGGGGCAGGCCCAGCGCGCTGAGCTGCGCGGGCAGGGTGAGCGCGGCCGACGGGGGCGGCGCGGCGCCCCCCGCGCTGACCAGCGGCGTGGCCGGGCGCCCGGACAGGGGGCCGAGGCCCGGCTGCAGGCTCGGGTGGCCGGCGAGGTCTTGGAGCAGGGCGGGGATGCTGGTGCGGCTGAGCTCGGGGTCCCAGGCGGTCCAGCCGGCGAGCAGCACGCTGGTGAAGTGGTAGTTCAAGGCCCGACTTCCGGTGGGGTTGCCAAAACCGAGCCAGGGGGCGGGCACGAAGAGCGCGAGGCCCTCACCCTCGACCACGGCCTTGTCATCGGCGAGGCCCGCCCGCTTGGGCTCGTGGTAGCCGGTGTGCACCCGGCTGAGCGGGAAGCCGTCGGGGCCGCCGAAGCGGCGCACGGGGTCGCCGAGGTCAGACCAAGCCATCAGGTGCACGCGGGCGCGCACGTCGGGGGCGAGCAGGCCGAGCGCGTGGTGCAGGCCGTCTTTGTTGCCGTTCCACTCAGGCACGAAGACGTCGTCCCAGATGTCGATCTCGAGGTTGCGCGCCGCCGCGAAGCGCACCATCGCTTCGAGCTCCTCGGCGAAGAGCAGGGCGCGATGGGTGCCGGCGGTGCGGGGGTTCTGCTCGTCCTCAAACCAGCGGTCGGACTGCCAGGCGGCCTCGTCGTGGCCGAGGTGCAGGCGGCGCGCGCCGGGGAAGAGCGCCAGCAGCGCGGTCGCCCAGGCCTGCAGCGTGGGCAGCGTGTCGGGGTGGCGCGGGTCGAGCAGGGTGGTGTTCACGTCCTCCATCAGCTCGGGCTTCTGCGCGATGAGCCAATCCGCGTGGTCGGGGCTGTTCACCGCCGGGACGGCCTCGACGCCGAGCACCTGCAGCGTGGTGAGCAGCCGCCCCAGCTCGGCCGGGCGCAGCGCCCGCGCGTGGGCCCAGCCCTCAAAACCGGGCACGACGAGGCTGTCGTTGAACAGCAGGTGCACCTCGGTGTACCGGCCGCGGCTGACCACCCGCTCGAGGAAGGTGACGTGGTCGTCGATGTTCCAGGCCCGCGTCGCCTTGGTGTTGATCGAGTGGTAGAGCACCCGCCGGCGGATCTGCGGCGCGTCCTCCCAGGTGGCGGCGGGCGCCGCGCCGTCGGGCCCCACCAAGTCCACGAGGCCGAGGCCGGCCCAGACCGCCGCCGCCCGGCCGCCGGCCCGCAGCGTCGCGCCCTTGGCCTCGGTCTGCACCACGAAGGCCTCGGCGGGCAGGCGCGGGTCGAGCTCCAACCGCAGGGTGCAGCGGCCGTCGGCCCGCAGGGGCGCGCCGGTCACCCGTGCCCACTCGGCGGCGATGAGCGCCAGCGCGTCATCGAGGGCGGCGGGGCCGCAGAGGCGGTGGCCGGCCGCGCGCAGCGGCGGCCCGCTGGCGGGGGCCCAGCGCTGGGGCAGGGGGAAGGGCATCTCGGCGCTGCCGACCCGGGGAGAGCGGGCGGGCTCCATCCAGCGGCGGAGGGCCTGGTGATCGACCACCAGACCTTTGTCGTCGACCCAGCGCGCCTCGATCTGCACCCAGCCCGGCTCGGGCGGCAGGGGGACGGTGAGCGCGCCCGTGCCGCTCACCACCCACGGCGGCGGCGCACCTTTGCTGCCCGGGGGCGGCGCCCAGCGGTCGAGCTCGGCCCGCAGCGCGGCGCCGGGCGCGGCCACCGCGAGGGCGCCGTCTGGGGCGATGTCCACGCGCAGCTCGAGGCCGAGGGGGCCCGCTTCGGTCAGCAGCAGGTGCAGGGGCCGGGTGGGGCGACCCGGGCCAGCCTCGGCCCAGGTGCGGGCCCCCACGCCGCGGGCGACCGGCCCGGCGAGCCCGAGGTAGAGCGCCCAGGTCTGGCCGCGGACCGGCGCGGCGGGGCCACGCAGGCGGTGCACGCCGGCCCCAGACCCGGCCCCGGGCACGGTCTGCTCGATGCTCTTGCCTTCGAGCCCCACGCCCCACTCCCAGCGGTGGCCGGGCGGGCTCGAATCGACCCGCAGCAGCAGGCCCTCGGCGTCCCAGGCGAGGCGCGCCGGCGGGTCGAGGGTCAGGGCCTCACCTTCGAGGCCGAGGCCGGGGGCGAAGCGGGCGAGCGCCGGGGCCTGGGCCCAGCAGGCAGCGGCCGGGTCGGGCGCGCAGCGGGGCAAGGTGAGCCGCGGGCCCAGCGGATCGGGCGCCTCGGCCTTGGCGGGGCGGGCCGGCTTGGGCGGCGCGGCCTGGCCGGTGACCGAGAGGAGGAGGCCGAGGCCAAGCAGACCGCGGGCGGCGCGGCTCACCGCTGCTCCTGGCCGCGCAGGTGGCGCAGGCAGCGGCCGTAGCCCTTGGCGATGCCGGCGAGCACTTGTTTGGGCTGCTTGGAGCCCACCCCATAGGCCGCGTAGAAAGCGGCCGTGCCCACGTTGTTCCAGGCGAACTCGGCGAGCTCGACCGGCCCTTTGTGGACGTGCTTCCAGAAGAAGTAGAACTGGCTGTAGATGAGCCGGCTCACCCGGTCGCCATAGTCGACCCGGCCTTCGCCGCTGCGCTTGTGGTAGCAGCGCGCGTGGGGGGTCTGGACGATGCTCCACCGCTTGGCGATGCGGTAGGACAGCTCGACATCTTCGTTGAGGGTGTAGCCGGGCAAGAATTCGTCGAAGCGCTCGCCTTCAAAACAGGCCGCCCGGTAGAGGGTGCGCCCGCCGCTCGCCGCCGGGATGCGGACCACCCGGCTCGGCTCGGCCAACCAGCGCACGCTGCCGATGCGGCTCATGTGCGGGCGGTCGCCGGCAGAGGCATAGGTCATGCGGAAGACACGAAAATACCGCTGACGCCAACCTTTTGGGCGCCCTGGGCTTGAAAAAGTACCCAGCACGCAGCCCACCGGCGGCTGCATGGGCGTGGCCATCGCCTCGAGGCTGCGCGCGATGTAGGGCGGCTCGAGCAGCAGGTCATCATCGCAGAGCAGCACGTAGTCGCCGGTCACGAGCGCGAGCGCCACGTTGCGTTGCAGCGAGGTGCCCGCCTTGGACCGCCGGTAGGTCAGGCCGATGCCGCTGCCCGCCAGGGCCTCGGTCAGGGCCTGCTCCATGTCGGGGACCTGGCCGGCGTCGACCACGATGAGCTCATGTGGGCGGACGGTCTGCGCCCGGAGAGAGGCGCAGAACTCGAGGAGGTCGGCGCGGCGGTTCAGCGTGGGCACGATGACGCTGACCTGCGGGCTCGGCGCGCTCATCTGGCGATCATCGCCCCGATGATGATCGCGGCCAGCACCATGCCGCCGTAGAACCACCACAAGCGGCGCTTGTTGAGCTCAGCGGGCTCGAGCTGGTGGCTGCGCTGCCGCTTCTCGCGGCGCTTCATGCGAAAGGCGTACTCTTCGGGGGGCAGCCAGTGCTCGCGGCCGGTGGAGTCGACGTAGCGCTTGTAGCCCTTTTCTTGTTGAAACTGCTCGCGGAGGCGCTCTTTGAGCTGGTTGACCGCCAACATGCGCGCCTCGGCGCTCGCCCCGTCGTGCGCCGCCCGGGCCTTGGCCTTGCGGTCGGCCAGCTTGTCGAGCCGGTCTTGGTGCTCGGCCTCGAGCTCGGCGCGAAAGGCGGCGGCCAGCGCCTCGGCTTCGGCGGGCGCGAGCGTAGGCGCGGCCACGTCGATCGGCGCGGACCGGTCTTCGGTCGGGGGCGGCAGGGGGGCGCTGCGCATGGGCTGCTCTTCGGTCACGGGGTCCCCCGGGGCAGGGCGGTTCGCGGGCGGCCTTCGGGCCGGCGCTCCTGCTTCTTGACCCGTCCGGCGTGGGTGTGGAATTACGCGCGCTTGCGGGCCCACTCAGGGGGAGGAGCGGGCGCTCGGCAACGGCCCGCCCGACGGTGGGTTGGGTCAGCATCCCCCGGGGCGCAAGGGCGCGCAAGCGGCCTCGGCTTGACGTGCGGCCGGGTGAGGGCGAAGTGGCGGACGGTGCGCACACCGGCCCACAACTGGGCCCTGCGCGGGGAGGCCAAGTGACGCAGGCAGGCGAAGCTCAGGGTGCGGGCGTGGTCGGGCTGCTCCGGCGCGGGTTGCGCAGCGGGGTCGTGCGGGTCCAGCGGCGGGCGGCCGATCTGGCGCCGGCGGAGCGGGCCCGCGGCCGGCGGGACTGGTCCGCGGCGGTCGCGGCGCTGCCGGCCCTTGCCGAGCTCGACGGTCAGATTGACGCGCTGGCGGCCCGCTTCGCCGATGAGCACGCCCGGTATTGCCGTGAGGTCGGCCACCCCGTGCACGCGGCCTCGCTCGAGCTGGTCGGCCTGCTGGTGGGCCTCGTTCAAAAGACGCGGCCGGGGCGGGTCATCGACCTCGGCTCGGGTTTCAGCTCCTATGTGCTGCGCAGCCTCGCCGCCGAAGCGCCCACCCCGATGGAGGTGCACAGCGTCGACGACAGCCCCGACTGGCTCGAGAAGACCCGGGGCTACCTGCGCGACAAGGGCCTGAGCGACGCCGGTCTGTTCACGTGGGCCGAGTTTGATGCCCCGGCCCGGGTCGGCGCCTATGACCTCGTGCTGCACGACATGGGCTTCATGGACACCCGCTTCGCCACGCTCGACCCGGTGGTCGACTTGGCCCGTGCGGGCGGCGTCGTGGTCCTCGATGACATGCACAAGCCCGACTACCGCGACAAGGCGCTGGCCCGCCTCGGCGAACGGGGGCTGCGCCCGCTGAGCCTGCGGCGGCTGACCCACGATAAGCTCACCCGCTTCGCCTATCTGCTGCCCCGGTAAGCTCAGCCCGCGGGCGGCGGGTCGTAGCGGGTCCAGGGCTCGGCGCCGAAGACGAGTTTTCGGGCCACCCAGACCGACCCGAAGACCATGGGGATGGCGACCACGCCGTCCATCAGGTAGTGCCAGCCAAAGACGATCGTCGCGACCCAGGTGATGGCGGTGATCGGCACCAGCACGATGTTCATCCGCGGGGCGTACATGGCCGCGAAGATGATGAGCAGCACGCAGTGCCCGACGTGCAGCGAGGGCAGGGCGGCGATGCCGGTGAACGCCTTGGCTTCCAGCCAGGTGCCCTTGGCCAGCGCGTTCTCGGTGCGGTTGAGCGCCTTGAGCAAGAACTGCTGGCTGCCCCACGAGCTCGTGTCTTGCTCGCGCATCCAAGTGTAGGCGTCGCGCTCCATGAAGCAGGGCCCGCGGGTGGGCCAGATCGCCGTGAGCACCACGCCGGCCAAGTACAGCACGCCCATGCTGGTGACCAAGAAGCGCACGTGGCGTGGGCCATGGTTGAGGTAGAGCACCATCATCAACCAGGCCATGAAAATGTAGCCGTGGTGATAGGTCTCATCGAGCAGCATGATGAAGTCGGGCCACTGTTGGGCGCCGCGGGCCCAGGCCACCAGGTCAAAGCCGCCCATGATCGCCCGCTCAAAATTGGCGAGCTGCTCGTCCCATACGTTGTCGTTGAAGGCAGGGATGCGGGCCTTGAGGTTGGAGTAGATGGTCAGATAGGCGATGAGGAAGATGGTCGCCCGGACCAATCCAAACTCGGCCTCAAAGTTGATGCCCTGGAACCACGCGTTCGGGCTCGGCCGCCAGCGGCGCCACAAGAAGATCAGGCGGGAGAGCACGATGACCCCGCCCATGTTCGCCATGAACAAGCCCTGGTAGCCGGTCACCGGGTCAAAGCTAAAGCCGGTGCCCGTGGCGAGGCAGGCCAGCACTGCCACGACGATGATACCGATGAGCAGACGCTCTTCGGCGAACATCGCCGCCCAGAGCTTGGGGAGCAGCGCCCAAGGGCGGGCGAGCACGGGCAGGAGCGGCGGCGGAGGCGCCGGCAGCGGAGGAGGTGTCTGGCTCACGGCGTCCTCAGAAAAGAGCGGGCTCGGGTAGCCTCTCCGGGGGCGGATCGCCAGCCCGACGCCTCCGCGTCACCGGCTCGCCCCGGGCGCTGAGCGGCCTGCGCGCGGCGGCTCAGCTCCGCCAGCGGGGCAGCGCGCGCCCGAGCAGGGCCTCGAGGGCCTCGACCTCGGGCCGCAGCTCGGCGCGCAGGGCCGCGACCAGCCCTGGGTCGGCGGGGGGCCGGTCGGCGTAGCGGATGTTTAGGCGGCGGGCCGCGCGGATGAGCAGCCCGACCCCCGGCAGCGGAGCGGGGTCGACCCCTTCGAGCACCCGCCGACGGGAGGGCTGGTTGACCTGGCTGCGCACCCACCCGCTGCGGACGGTGCGGTTGCTGTTGCGGGTGCGGGCGCTGCCCTGCAGCAGGGCGGCCCGGCCTGGGAAGTCGGTGCGCAGCCCGAGCCAGCGCAGCACTTCGTCGTAGGTGCCCTCGGGGTCTTTTTGCAGGTCGTCGAGGATCAGCACCTTGACGCGATCGGGGCCGAAGAGCTCGAGGTAACGCCGGACCTGCGCGGCGTAGGCGGTGTGGGCCCGGTAGTGGGTCGCGTTGGCGGGGATGGACCAGGGCGGCAGGCGGCGGCCCGCCTGGCGGTCGGGCTCGGCCTCGAGCGCGGCGCGAAAGTCGGCGATGTCCTCGTCGCCGGTGAACACGAGGTGGCTGTGCAGGCTCTGGAGCCAGGAGGCGGGCTCCCGCAGGGTCATGAGGATCTTGGCCTCGCCCCGGGTGAACGCGTGGACCTCAGCCGCCGCGCGTGTGCTGATCAACATCCAGGTGCTCGACTCGCCGACCACCGCCGCCGTCCGCGGCGCCTTGGAGAAGTGGTCGAGGTAGTTCTCGAGGCTGCGGGGCGGGTCGTGGTAGCGCAGGTCGGCGCCGAAGTAGTGCAGCTCTTTGCGGGCCATGAAGATGTCGGGGTGCCTGCCCAGGTAGCCGTCGAGCAGCCCCGAGCCGCTGCGCGGGTGGCCGATAAAAAAGAAGGAGGGGCGGCGCATCAGGACTCCCTGGGGGCGGCGGCGACGGTGGACCACAAGGCCCGCAGCTGCTCGGTGATCACGTCGAGGTCGAAGCGCTCCTCGGCGAGGCGGCGGCCCGCCGCGCCCTGGCGCAGCCGCAGGGCCGGGTCGGTGACGAGGCGGGTCAGGGCGCCGGCGAGGCCGTCGACGTCGCCTGGCCGCACCAGCGCGCCGGTCTCGCCGTCGATCACCGCCTCGGCGACCCCGCCCACCGGGGTGGCGACCACGGGCAGCCCCGCGCCCATCGCCTCGAGGATGCTCATGGGCAGGCCCTCTTGGTACGAGGGCAGCACGAGCAGGTGCGCCGCCTTCAGCACCTCGAGGCGGGCGGGCCCGCTGATCCAGCCGGGGACCTCCACCCGCCCGGCCAGGCCCCGCGCGGCCACCTCGGCCCGGGCGCGCTCGACCTCTCCGTTGCCGTAGAGCTGGAAGCGCGCGCTGGGCGCGGCGGCGCGCACGCGCTCGGCGGCGGCGATGAGGTCGAAGGCGCCCTTGCGCTGGCCGATCTCACCGAGGAACAGCACGGTCGGGCTGTCGGTGCGGGGCCGCGGCGGCGCGCTGAGCGGCTCGAGCTCGACCGGGTTGTAGAGCACCTCGATCCGCGGGCCGGGGCCGAACAGCGCGCGCAGCTCGGCGGCCATCGCCTCGGTCAGCGCCACCACCCGGTCGGCGTGGCGGAACATCCAGCCCATGGCCGCGGCGTGGGCCCGGCCGCTGCGGAAAAAGGCCCCGATGTCAGGCATGTGCAGGTGCACGATGACCGGGCGCCCGGTGCGCCGGGCCTCGATGAACCAGGCGAGCTTGCGGTAAAAGCTCGTGTGCCAGCTTAGATGGATGTGAAAAATATCAGGAAGATAGCCGCCGGCCAGGGCGTCGAGGAAGCGGGCGTTGTGCCCGAGCGCGCCGGCCAGCTTGGTGCGCGCGTCGCCCTCGCCCACGCTGGGAAAGAAGCGGAGGTCGAGGTCGGCCAAGCCCGGCGCGCCCAGCCAGGCCCTGCAGACGCTGGCGATGCCCCCTTTGGCGTCGAGGGCGGGGCCGATGATGGCGACCCGCAAGGGCCGGGGCGGAGGGGCAGGGGGCACGGGTGACCTTCAGGGGCAGTGGTGCGGGCGGCGGCGGCGGGGCCGGGGCTCAGAGCGGAAGCCCTTGGCGCAGGCGGTCGAGGAGCGCGCGCTCGTCGTCACGGATCGCGTGGGCCTGCTCGAGCGCCTCGAGGTGAGGGCGGGCCTGTCGGGCGCGGCCCTGGGCCCGCAGGCAGGCCACGAGGCGGTGGCGGACGGGCTCAGCCTCGGTGATCGCGGGGAGCTCGGCCTCGGCCATCGCGGCGCCCTCGGGATCTCCCGCTTCGCAGCGGGCGAGGCCGAGGCGCATGCGCAGGGTGGGGGGCGGCGTGCGGCAGCGCTCCAGCGCCGCGCCCAGCGCCACCGCCGCCGCGGCCGGCGCCCCGCGGGCCAGCTCGGCGTCGCCCCGCAGCAGCTGCACCTCGCAGCCCTCGGTGGGCGCCTCATCGAGCAGGTCGAGGGCGCCGGCCGCGTCACCCCAGCCTAGGGCGTGGCGGGCGTAGGGGATGAGCGCGGCGGGGTCGAGGGCGACCGCCTGCTCGAAGCAGGCGCGGGACATCAGCTCGTCGCCCGCCGCGGACAGCGTGATCGCCGCCGCGGTCAGCCGGTCGGCCCGGGGCGGGATGATCTGGTGGACCATGGTGCCCGGGTCGTCCTCGGCGCCCAGCGCCTCGCGCACCCAGGCGCTGGCGTCGTCGTTATTGGGCAGGTTGTTCGCCAAGCCCCGCTGCCAAGCCGCACGTCGCTCGACCGCGCGGCCGCGGCGGTCCTCGAGGCGGGCCCGGGCGAACCAGGGCCAGGGGCTCTGCGGGGCGGCGGAGCTGGCCACCACGAGGGCCGCCGCTGCGCCGTCGACGTCGCCGCGAGCGAGCCGGGCCTCGGCGAGGGTGAGCAGCGCGGTGAGCTGCAGGGGCTCTTGGCGGAGCGCGGCGGCGGCGAGGCGTTCGGCGCTGGCAGGGTCGGAGTGCAGGTGCATCCGGGCCAATTCGGCCACTGGCCGCCCGCGGGTCAGGGGGGCGCCCGGCGCGACCAGGTCGCCCACCGCAGCCCACAGGCCGAGCGCGGCGACCGCGGCGGCGGGCAGGGCGAGCGCGGGCAGCGGCAGGGGGAGGGGCTGTCGGTGCGCGTGCCGGCCCAGCGCGGCGAGCAGGCTGCCCACCGCGAAGGCGCCGAGCAGGGCCAGCGCGCCGATGTGCGCGGGGAAGTCCCACAAGCTCGTGCACAGCAGGCTTAGCAGTACGCCCGCCCAGGCGGCGAGCCGGTCGCGGCTGCGGCCGCGATCACCGCCCAGCGCCCCCCGGAGGCCGGCCCCCAGCGGCACGAGCACCAGCGCCACAGCGCCGAGGCCGACGATGAGGCCGTGCTCGACGATCACCTGCAGAAGGTCATTGTGCGCATGCGAGGCCGAGACAAAGTGGGGCAGCGTGCGCACCTGCTGCCAAGCGGGCCCAAAGCCGCCTGCCCCGATCGGCCCCAAGGGCTGGGCGGCGGCGAGGTCGAGCGCGTCGGCCCAGAGCGCGGGGCGCTGGCCGAAGGGGTCTTGCAGGCGTTGGGCGGTCGGGAGCAGCTGGTCGAGCCGCGCGGCGACCTGGGCCGGCCCGGCCACTAGGCAGGCGGCGAGGGTCGTGGCCACGAGGGCCGCCACGCCGCCGGCGACCCAGCGGGGGCCGGCGAGGGCCAGGGTCAGGGCGACCCCCGCCGCGGCCGCGGCCACGGCGCCGCGGCTGCCGGTCCACAGCACGCCGGCGCCGAGCGCGGCCGCCCCGAGGCCGCCGATGAGGCGCCCGGTCAGGTCGCGCCGGGCCAGCAGCAGCAAGCAGAGGGGGAGCAGCGCCGCGGCCAGCGCGCCAGCGTGGTTGGGGTTTACGAAGGGCGCGAAGAAGGGCGCGCGCAGGGGGCCCGCTGGCACCCCGCTCAACCACCAGATCGAAGCGGCGCCGCTGAGGCGGTGCGCGAGGTTGATGAGCAGCACGCTGATCCCGAGCAGGACCAGCGCTGTGGCGCCCCGAAGGGCCCGGTCGCGGGGCCGGTGCACCACCGCCACCGCCGCGCTCAACCAGACCAGCGCGCCGCCCCAGGCGAGGCCGACCGCCGCCTCGCCGGGCGCCAGCGCCAGGGCGTGGCGCTCGAGGCCCTGCAGGCCGAGGGCCGCCTCGACCACCGGGCCGGTGCGCGGCTGGAGCGCGGCCCGCAGCGCCGGCCCCACCGGCAGCAGCTCAAGCAGGCCCAACAGGCCGAGCCCGAGCCCGCCGATCAGCCAGCCGACGGTGAGGCGGCCGGGGCCGCGGTCGGCCGGCGTGGCCGCGATCACGGCCACCGCTGCGGCCAGGGTCAGCGCGCCGAGCGCCGCGACCGCTGGGGTGTGGACGGCGCCAAAGCCGAGCGTGCCGATGAGGAGGGGCATCAACACAGCGGCCTCGCTCCACGGGCGGGGCGGGCTCGGCGGGCGGGGGCTGTGGTGGTGGGTGTGCATTGGCGCTCGCCCCTCGGTTACCACCCCGGGCGCCGCGGCGAGCGCGGCGGGCCGCCGCGGAAAGGGCGGGAAAGGGCGCCGACGCGGGCGCGCTCAGGCCGGCGGGCGTAGGGTGGCGGTCAGGGGCGCCTCGCGCGCCCGGAGGGAGACGCATGGACATCCTCGCGGCCACCGAGAACAGCGCGGGGCCTTTGGCGGAGGGCTTGCTCCTCCAATATTGGAATGTGCTGCGCAAGCGGCGCTGGATCGTCTTGGCCTTCACCGGCTTCTTGATGACCAGCGTGACGATCGGCACGCTGCTCTCGACGAGCTACTACGCGGCCACCACCGTCATCGAGATCAGCCCCAAGACCGACACGGTGCTGGACGTCGATGAGGTCAGCGAGTTCGTCACGGCGTCGAGCAGCTCTGAGCTGCGGAACTACTACGCGACCCAATACAAGATTATGCAGAGCCGCAGCACCATCGAGCGCGCGCTCAAAATCTTGCGGGAGAAGCACGGGATCACCGACTTCGACGAAGAAGAGAAGCCGGTTCGGGCCTTTTTGTCCAACTTGACCGTGCAGCCGATCGTCGAGACCCACCTCGTGAGCATCAGCTACGAGCACCCCGATCCGCAGCGGGCCATGCTCTACGCCGACGTGCTGGCCGAGGCCTACATGGCGTCCAACCTCGAGCGGGCGCTGGAGTCGAGCACCCGGGCCTTGGCCTGGCTCAACGACCAGGTCGAGGTCTTCCGCTCGCGGCAGCTCCAGAGTGACCTGAAGGTGGTCCAATTTCGGGCCGACAATGGGCTGGTGGGCAGCAGCGAGCAGTACAGCAGCTCGATGGAGCGCATGGCCAGCGTGCAGACCGCGTGGAGCGCGGCCTCGACGGCCCGCATCCAGATCGAGGCGGTCTACAACCAGCTCGCCGAGCTCTCGCGCTCGCCCGAGCAGAGCGCCCTGGCCCAGCACCTCTCGGTCACCAACCCGCAGCTCGGGGCCCTGCTGACCCGGCGCGACGAGCTGCAGCGCACCCGCGAGCAGCTCCGCTCGCGGGTCGGCGAGAAGCACCCCGACCTGCTCGCGGTCGACTCTGAGCTGGCCGCCGCCAAGGCGCAGATCCAGCAGATCCTCAACGACATCGTGCGCGGCCGCCGCGCCGAGCTTGAGGTCGCCCGCAACCAAGAGGCCTCGCTCGCCGCTGAGCTGGCCTTGATCCAAGAGGACGTCAAGGACCTCGACCGCAAGCTGGTCGACCTCAAGATCCTCGAGGCCGAGGCAGAGCGGAACCGCCAGTTTCACCAGAGCATCGACAAGCGCCTGTCTGAGGTCGATCTCAGCCACCTGCTGCGCAACAACAACATCCGCATCATCGACGCGGCGGTGGCGACCGACTCGCCGGTGCGCCCCAAGCTGCCGGTGAACCTCGCGATGGGCTTGGTGCTCGGCTTGTTTGGGGGCTGCGCGCTGGCCTTCTTCATTGAGTTCCTCGACACCACGGTCAAGAGCCGCGAGGACGTCGAGTCGGTCATCGGCGTGCCCCTGCTGGGCGTCGTTCCCGGCCTCGCGCCCGAAGAGCTGCTCTCCCTGCCCGGCGAGCTCGATCGCAACCTCTTCGTGCACGCCCGGCCGCGTTCGACCGTCGCAGAGTGTCTGCGCAGCATCCGCGCGAACGTCTTCTTCCGCACGCCGAACAAGAAGGTCCGCACGCTGCTCATCACCAGCGCCGCGCCGCGCGAGGGCAAGAGCTTCACCAGCAGCAACCTCGCCGCGATCATCGCGATGTCGGGCAGCCGGGTGCTGCTCATCGACGCCGACCTGCGCCGACCGTCCTTGCACAAGCGCTTTGGCGTGCCCAACGATCTGGGGCTCTGCTCGGCCTTCACCGAGGACATGCCGCTGCGCTCATTGGCCCGCCCGACCCACATCGACGGGCTCGACCTCGTGGTGGCCGGCCCGCCGCCGCCCAACCCGGGTGAGCTGCTCAGCGCGGGCCGCCTGCAGGCCGCCCTCGCCGCCGTGAGCGGCTACGACGTCATCATCATCGACTCGCCGCCGGTGAACGTGGTGGCCGACCCGCTGGTGCTCAGCGAGGTGGCCGATGGCGTGCTCCTCGTGGTCGAGGCGAACCGCACGAGCCGCAGCATGGTGCGTCAGGCCGGCGCCCGGCTGGCCGAGACGAACGCCCGGGTGCTCGGGGCCATCGTCAACAAGCTCGACATCAAAACGTCGGGCTACAGCTACAACTACTACGATTCTTATGGCTACTACTACACCGAGGCGGAGCAGGAGGCCGAGGCCCAACAGGCGGGCTGAGCCCCCTGTCGCCCGGCCGCTGAGGCCGGGGCCCCGCGCCCCCGACGGGTGCGAGGGCCCTGCACCGCCCGCCCCGCCGCGCCTCCCCGCTGCCCTGGTCGACCGATGCGCACCTACCTCGTCGCCTTCGTCCTGAGCCTGGTGTGCAGCCTCGTGCTGACCAAGGTGCTGCGCGACCTGGCGAACAAGCTGCGTCTTTTCGACGCGGGCGGCGGCCGCAAGATCCACACCCGGCCGATCCCGCGGCTCGGCGGCGTGGCCGTCGTGCTCTCGATGGCGCTGCCCCTGCTCGGCCTCGCCTTTTGGGAGAACGACATCTCGCGGGCGATGTGGGCCGACAAGGCGCTGCTGGTCAGCCTTCTCGGCGGCGGCGGCCTGATGTTCGCGGTGGGCGTCTTTGATGACCTCACCGACGCGCGGGCCATCCTCAAGCTCGGCGCGCAGATCGGCGCGGCGCTCATCGTCTACCAGTCGGGCATCCAGATCGAGGCGGTCTCGGTGCCCTTCTTCCACCCGGTGCAGCTCGGCGTCTTTTCGATGCCGGCCACGGTGTTTTGGGTGGTGCTGGTGATGAACGCGGTCAACCTCATCGACGGCATGGACGGCCTCGCCGGCGGCGTCGTGGTGTTGGCCGGTGGCACCCTATTCATCATGTCGGTCATCGAGAACAACGTACTGGCAGCTATTCTGCTCGCGGTGGTCGTCGGCGGCACGATGGGCTTCTTGGCCTACAATGTGAGCCCGGCGAGCATCTTCCTCGGCGACACGGGCAGCCTCGTGCTCGGCTTTTTGCTCGCTTTGACCAGCGTGCACAGCAGCCAGAAGAGCTACACGCTCTTCTCGATCATCGCCGCGATGTTGGCCTTGGGCCTGCCCATCTTCGATCTCGGCATGGCGGTGATCCGCCGGGCGCTGGCCGGGCGGCCCCTGTTCTCGGGCGACCAGCACCACATCCACCACATCTTGTTGCGCAAGGGCTTCACCCAGTCGCAGTCGGCCTTGCTGCTTTTTGGTGGGGCCATCCTGCTCGAGGGCCTCGCGCTGGTCTTCATTTACGCCGACGACCAGCTCTCGGCGGTGGCCATCGCTGCGCTCGCCCCCTCGTTGTTCATCGTGGTGCGCTTGCTCGGCTACGGCGACATCATCCGGGCGACCCGGCGCCAGACCGCGCTGTCCGAGCTCGACGGGCAGGTGCGGGCCCGCTGCGCGCGGCTCGCCGCTCTGCGGGCAGCGCTGCGGTCGGCCCCCTCGGAGGAGGAGGGCTGGGCCGCGCTCATCGAGGCGGCCCCGGCGCTCGGCCTTGATCAGCTCGTGGAGCTCGATCTCGCTGGCCAGCCGCTGCGGCGCTGGGCCACCCGCGAGGACCGCCTCGACCAAGTGGCCCTCCAGAGCTTGTTCTCGCGCGACCTGCCCCTGTGGGTCGACGGCGCCCAGGTCGGCGCGCTGCGGCTGTCGGGCCACGCCGAGGCCCAGCTCCTTGAACCGGTGGGGGAGCTGGTCTGCGCGTCCGTGGCCGATGGCTGGGCGGGCCTGCGCAGCGCCCGCGGTCCGGGCTGAGAGAGGGCCCGCGCCCGGTCGACCGGAGCGCCGGCCGCAGGCCGGGTCGCGCAGCGACCAAGCCTGGGCGGCGGGGGAGCCCGGCGCCCTGCGCCGGCGCCCCCGCCGGGGCCCCAGGCGCGCGCGGAGGGGGACCGTCGGCGCCCCTTAGGTGGTCACCGCGGCGGAGGTCACCGCGGGTGTGGACGCGCGGGGCCAGCGCAGGGGGCCGCGGCTCGGCTGCACCTTTCCCTCACGCAGCAGCTGCATGTGCTCGGCGAAGGTGAGCGCGGCGAGGCCCCACATCATCCACCCGACGGTGATGCGGTTGATGAAGCTGTTGCTGACCATGTTCGCGACGGTGGCGCCGGCGCAGAGCGCGACGTTGAAGGCGGCCAGCTCGCGCGAGAAGGCGTCGGGCGAGTGGCGGTGCACGATGAGGCCCGAGCGCACGATGTGCAGCTGCATCAGCACATAGGACGCCGTCGCGATGGGCCCGACCTGGAAGGTCATGGTCAGGTAGTCGCTGTGGGGGTCGACATAGCCATCTTGGGCCATGGCGTAGGGGTTGAACGCCCCGCGGGTGAGCAGCCAGTGCTTGCCAATGCCGAGCCCGAGGATGATGTCGCCGATCGGCGCCTGCAGGTAGGCGGTGACGCCGGCCGTCCAGATCGCCATGCGCCCGCTGCCCAGCTTGCGGCGCACCATCACGTTGTCGTCGGGCGCGAAGAGCAAGATCAGGTCTTTGAAGCGATCCTGCATCGCGGGGGTGAACAGCACGAAGATCGCGACCACGGCGGCGCCGGCGATGAGCAGCCGGTGGCGGCGGGTGACCAGCAGGTAGACCGCCCCGCAGACGCCGAGCGCGAGGATCGCGGTGCGCACGTAGGTCAGGTACATGCACAGGGCGGCGGCCCCGGTGTAGCCGGCCATCACCAGCTGGGCGCGCCGGTCGCGGCGCAGGCTGGCCTGCATGAACACCCACAGGCCCGCCGCGCTGATCACCAACATCATCAGCGCGTGGCTGTGCAGGTTCTTGTACCCGCCCATCAGCCGGTTGTAGCCGGCGAGGGTGTAGGTGTTCATCTGGCCGCGGGCGAGGTGAAAGAGCGAGAAGGCCACCGGCACGGCGAAGGTGACGATCACCGCGGTGAAGAAGAGCTTGCGGTGCCGCCGGTCAGTCAAGAACGCGGACAGGAGGAACATCAACAACAAAGGGGAGAGGTAACGGGCGAGGATCTCGGCCGCGCTGCGGATCTCGAGGTTGCGCAGGCCGCCGAAGGCCAAGACAGCGACGTAGGGCAGAAAGGCGGTGAGGCAGGGGTGGGCCTCGACCCGCCGCAGCTCGAGCAAGAAGAGGACCGCGCAGAGGCCGGTGACCGCGCCGGTGTACGCCTCCATCGGGTTGAGGCTGGCCACCGAGCCGGGCAGCCACCACATCAGGTCGAGCACGATGCGGAAGAGGAAGAAGCCGGCCAGGGCGAGGCCCGGCCGCCAAAAGAAGCCGATGACCGCGGCGATCGCAGCGACCAACGCGAGCTGGGCGGCGGGCGGGGTGAACATGACCGCCGCCGAGAGCAGGGCCAGCAGGGCGCCGCCCACCCCGAGCAGCAGCCACTGACCCGTGCCGCCGGCCGCCGGCGCCCGGTCGGCCAGCCGCGAGATGGCGTCGTTGAGCCGCTGCACCGCACCTCCAGCGCCGAGCCTAGCCGCTCTGGTCGAGCCGCGCCCTGCAGCGGCGGCGGGCTGCAATTTCGCGCGCTTCGCCGAGGGCAGGGGGGCGGGCGCCCGCGGGATAGGGCGTCGCGGGGTGGGCGCAGGCGCGTCGCGGCCTTGGGGGAGGGTGCAGATGGTCCGAGGCGGAGCAATCCGGTGGATGCGATTGGCCGTGGCCGCGCTCTCCGTCGCTTGGGCCGGGGCCCTGCCGGTGGCACATGGGCAAGACGCGGAGGGAGGCGACGCGGCGCCGGCGGCGAGCGCCGCGGCCCGGGGCTACACGCTGGGGCCCGGGGATGTCGCGACGGTGCGGGTCTACGGCGAGGACCGCCTGACCGGCCAATACGTGGTCGAGGACGACGGCGCCCTGAACCTGCCCTGGGTCGGCCGGGTCGACGTGCGTGGCTTGACCCTGTCTGAGGTCGCCGTGCGCGTGGCGGATCGCCTGCGCGACGGCTTCTTGGTCAACCCGCAGGTCGCGGTCGAGGTCAAGAGCTTCGGCAGCCGGCCGGTGCAGGTGCTCGGCGCGGTGGCCCGGCCGGGCACCTACTTCCTCACCGGTGACACCGACCTGCTCGAGCTTTTGGCGATGGCCGGCGGCGTGCGCTCAGACAACAAGACGGGCACCCTCGAGGTCCAGGTCAAGCGCCCGGTCGAGGGGCAGATCCAGCTGAGCTCGGCGAGCCTCGACCGCCTGATGGGCGGCGGCGAGGGCAACCAGGGCGTGCAGGCCGGGGATGTGGTCGTGGTGACCAAGGGCCGGGTGGTCTTCGTGAGCGGCCAGGTGACCCGGCCCGGCGAGCTGCCGTGGCGCGAGGGCCTGACCGTCACCCAGGCGCTGGCTGCGGCGGGCGGCCCGGCGGCCTCGGCGCGGCTGCGGCGGGCCTGGCTGCTGCGCGGCGAGGAGCGGATCGCGATCGACATCAAGGCGATCCTGCGCGGCAAGGCGCCCGACCTGAAGATCAACGCCGAGGATCAGCTCATCCTCGACGAGTCGCCCATTTAGGCGCGCGCCCGGCCGCGGTCCTCACGTGGCCGGCCCTCAGAGCCCGAGCTCGGCCCCGCGCCAGAGGCGCTCGAGGTTCGGGCGGTGCCGCAGCAGCACGCCGAGCGCGAGGGCCAGCACCACCCAGCGACCCCCCTCGTCGAAGGCGAAGCCGAGGATGGGCAGGGCGGCCGCGGCGATGACCGCGCCGGCGCTGCTCTTGCGGGTGAGGCCGACGACGAGAGCCCACAAGAACAACGCGCCCAGCGTCGCTCTGGGGGCGAGCACTAGGCCCACCCCGGCGGCGGTCGCCACCCCCTTCCCGCCCTTGCCGTCGAGCAGGGGCGACCAGCAGTGGCCGGCGAAGGCGAGCAGGCCGAGCAGCCCGCCGGCGGGCAGGCTGGGCCAGAGCAGCGCGCCGGCGGCGGCGGGCAGCGCACCTTTGGCGGCGTCGAGGCCCAAGGTCAGCGCGCCGAGGCGCCAGCCAAGCAGGCGGTTGACGTTGGTGGCGCCGATGTTGCCGCTGCCCGCGGCCCGCACATCGACCTCGCTGAGCAGCGCGCCCAGGGCGTAGCCGGTGGGGATGGCGCCGAGCAGGCCGGCGACGGGGAGGGCGGCGATCAACCCGAGCGGGAGCAGCGCGCCCATCGGCACCTCCGCGGGGGGGCTATCCGTGCACCGGCGGGCCGTCGTCTGCTTCGTCGAGCTGGTCAGCGAGGGCCCGCCAGGCGGCCGGACCGAGCAGGCCTGGCCCGCCGTCGGCGGCGAGGCGCAGGCCATGGAGCAGGGTGCGGCGCAGCCCGAGCACGTCGCCAGCGCGGGCGTGGGCCTCGGCGGCCTCGAGGTAGCGGGCCTGGGCGGCGGCGCGATCACCGCGGGCGGCCTCAGCGTCGCCGCGCAGCCGCAGGCAGCAGGCGGCGGCGGCGGGCTCGGCGGCGGCCCAGGCCCGGCCCGCCGCAGCGGCGAGGGCCTGCGCCCGCTCGTGCTGGCCTTCGCGGAGGGCCAGATCGGCGGCCCGGCGGAGGTGGGCGGGGTCGGGCGCTGGGCCCCCGCTGCGGATCCCGCTCGCTGCGGCGCCGAGCTCGCCGCGGGCCAGCGCGAGGCCCGCCCGGCCCAGCCCGAGGTTGGCCTGCTCAGCGGCGGGTGGACGCAGGGCCGCGGCTTGGGCGTAGAGCTCGTCGGCCCGGAGCGCCTCGGCGCCGCTGACCGCGAGGTCGCCGAGCCCGCGCAGGGCGGCGGCCCGGCCCTCGGGCAGGTCGAGCTGGCGGTAGAGCGCGCCGGCCTCGCGGTAGAGGCGGCTGGCCGCGGCGGCCTGGCCCGCGGTGGCCAATCGGTCGGCCCGGCGGCGGCACAGGCGGGCGAGCAGGGGGAGGGCGCGGGCCCCGCGCAGCTGGGCGGCGGCCTCCTCCCAGGCGTGGGCGGCGCCGGCCCGGTCGGCCCGCTGGTGGCAGAGGTCCCCCTCTGCCCAGGCGCGCAGGGCCGCGGGCACCCCGGGCGTTTCGGGGTGGGGAGCCGCGCGGAGGCGCTCGAGGGCGAGCGCAGGTTGGCCCCGCGCGGCGCGGAGGCGGCAGAGCCCGACCAGCCGCAGGAGCGGTGGCGCGGGCGCCCACCACGCGGCGAGCAGCGCGGGCGTGGAGCAGGGCGGCGCGGGCCCGTCGATGAGCAGCGCGTCAAGCGGAGGGAGCGCGTCCGAGGCTGCGGGCGCTTCCGAGGTTTTGGGTGCGCCGGCTGGGGCGAGCGCGGGCGCCCCGGGGCCAAATAGCCGGAGCGCGGGGACCAGCGCCGCGGGCAGGCCGGCCAGCAGCCGCGGGGGCGAACTGGAGAGGGCGTCTGCGCAGAGCAGGGCGAGGTCTTCGGCGGTGCGCGCCCCACGCGCGTCAATCAGGGCGGGGGGAGCGGGCGCGCTCATGGCGTCGCCCCGAGGAGCTGACGGCTGAGGGGAGGGCTCGACGGGCGGATCACCGACGCACGAACCCCGCCGGGAGGGGCCCGGCGGGGGAAGGACCAGCGCGGCGTCGACCGCACGGGGGTCAGCTCAGTGGCCGAGGGCCGCGTACTGCTCTTTGAGCCCGGGGCGCATGGTCTCGAAGATGAACCCGTAGACGTCGAGGTTGTCTTTGGGCTGCAGACCGGCCTTCACGATGCGCTCGCGCAGGTCGTCGGCCATCGCCTTGTAGAGCTGGTAGCCGGCCGCCGACGGGGCGGGCTCGTACTCGGTCTCGGGCATCAAGAAGCGGGCCTGCTGGCGGAAGACGCTGGGCTTCACGCAGTAGTGGGCATCGGGGTAGAGCAGCCCGAGCAGGACCGTGATCATCGGCCAGGTGGCCCGGCCGCCCTCGGCGCCGTCGACCGCGGCGCGGAAGGCGTCAAAACGCGGGCCGATGTCGCCGGGGCCGTGCAGCAGCTCGACGAAGGCGCGGCAGACGCCGGGGCGCTCTTCGTCGGGCACCCGGCGCAAGGGCCGGATGTCAGAGGAGCTGCTCACGATCTCAGAGGCTTGCAGGCCGCTGATGATCGCCTCGTAGATCTCGGAGAAGCCGTCGGCGGCGAGCAGGCCGCGCAGGCGCTCTTCAGAGAGCAGCTCGAGCGCGATGGCGCGGGCGGCGTCGGGGCCGCCGTTGCGGCCGCCCTCGGCGGGCAGTCCGCGCACCTTCTCGAGGTAGGCGGGGTCTTCGAAGCCGGCGGGGAAGAGCTTCTTGAACAGCGTGACCTGGTCATGGACCGAGATCTGGGACTTGCCCTCGGACTTCGCCTTCTCGCTGACCCGGTCGCGGCTCTCGGACTTGCGGAGCAGCTCGCCGAGCTCGGCCCGGGCTTTGTCGACGTCGGCGGCGGGGCGCTGGGTCGGGACGATCAGGTGGTAGTAGCCGTCCTTGATCGTCCGCAGCTCGCCGTCTTGGAACTGGAAGTACCGGTGGGTGCGGTCCTCGTTGGTGAGGACAGCGAGGCCCCACTCAGGACGGCGGGTGTGCTCGAAAAGAACCTGCTGGTCGGCAAGGTCAGACATTCGGTCTCCGGCGCGGGTCGCGCCCCTGGGTCACGAAGGCCGGCCGGTGCCGGTGGCCCTGCCCGTCGCGAAAAACCGACGGGCCCTGCGTGGCTTTGGCGAGCGGTCGCCAGGGGACGGGGGAGGCTAACCTGTTTGTGGGCGGCGCGCTTCGCCCGCGGAGAGCGGCGCCTGCAACGTCGTGGGGCGCGACAGGCAGGGGCGCGGGGCGACCGCCGCCAAGGCGCAGCGGAGCCGGTCGGCCCGGCTGCGCCCCGACGATGGGCCACCCGGGACAAGAGTCTACGGGCGGGCTGCGGTGGGTCAAGGACCTGCGCGTGGCCTCGCGAGGTTTTGGCGGTGAATCAGCAGGATGGCGTCGGCGCGGCGGGCCTGCGCCCATCGCCGGGCCGGAGCGGGGGCGTTAGCGGGCGGCCTTGGGGCGGGCGGCGCGGCGCGGCCAGCGTGGCTTGGCGCGGCGCCCGCGGGCTTGGGTGAGGTGCTCCTTGGCGTCCGAACGCAGCGCGGTGGTCCGACTGGTGAGCGAGCAGGTCTCCTCGGTAGAAGAGCTCAGCGTCCTCGGCGTGGTCGGGGCCGGCCAGATGGGCAATGGCATCGCGCACGTCGCCGCCGCCGCTGGCTATGTCGTCCACCTGCAAGACGTCAGCGCCGCGGCGCTCGACAAGGCGCGGGCGACCATCGAGGGCAACCTCGCCCGCCAGATCAAGAAGGGCGCCCTGACCGAGGCCGAGGGCTTCGCGGTCATGGGCCGCATCCACACCTCGACCGAGGTCGCCCCGCTCGGCGCGGCCCAGCTGGTCATCGAGGCCGCTACCGAGGCCCGGGCGGTGAAGCTCAAGATCTTCGAGGGGCTGGGCCGGGTGATGGCCCCGCAGGCCCTGCTCGCCTCGAACACCTCGTCGATCTCGATCACCGATCTGGCGGCCCACACCGACCGGCCCGAGCAGTTCATGGGCATGCACTTCATGAACCCGGTGCCGGTGATGAAGCTGGTCGAGCTCATCCGCGGGGTGCAGACCTCGGACACGACCTGCGCGGTGGTGACCGCCGCCGCCGAGCGCATGGGCAAGACCACCGTGCTGGCGAGCAAAGATGTGCCCGGCTTCATCGTAAACCGCGTGCTGATGCCCTACATCAACGAGGCGGCCCAGGCGCTCTACGAGGGCGTGGCCACCCGCGAAGACATCGACACGGGCATGAAGCTCGGCACCAACGTGCCCATGGGCCCGCTGACCCTCGCCGACTTCATCGGCCTCGACACCTGCCTCGCCATCATGGACGTGCTCTACCACGGCTTCCGCGACAGCAAGTACCGGGCCTCGCCCCTGCTCGTGAACCTCGTCGCGGCGGGCCACCTCGGCCGCAAGTCGGGTCGCGGCTTCTACACCTACTGAAGCCTATTGAAGAAGCTGCGGCCGGCGGGCAGGGGGTCGACCTGCCCGTCTCCGCGCCGGCGCCTCGGTGCCCGCACCTCGGTGTCCTGTGGCGCGCTGCTCCACCTTTTCCGCCCCTGCGGAGGTCCCGTGTCGACGTTCTCTACGCTGCTTTTCGAGCGCCTCGACGGCGGCATCGGTCTGCTCAAGCTCAACCGCCCGCAGAAGCTCAACGCGCTCAACGCGCAGCTGATCAACGAGCTTGACGTGCTCCTCGATGAGGTCGAGGCGGAGGAGGGCCTGCTGGGCCTCGTGCTCACCGGCGAGGGGCCCCGGGCCTTTGCGGCCGGCGCCGACATCGGCGAGATGGCGAACTACAGCGTCGAGCAGGCCACCGAGATGGCCCAGCGGGGCCAGCGGGTGCTCTCGCGGCTCGAGACGCTCCGGGTCCCCACCATCGCCGCGGTCAACGGTTTTGCGCTGGGCGGCGGCTGTGAGCTGGCCATGTGCTGCGACCTCATCCTCGCCGGCGCCAACGCGGTCTTCGGGCAGCCCGAGGTGAAGATCGGCGTGATCCCCGGCTTCGGCGGCACCCAGCGCCTGCCCCGCCGGGTGGGCGCCCAGCGGGCGCTCGAGCTCACCCTCACCGGCCGCAACGTGAAGGCCGAAGAGGCGGTGCAGATCGGCCTCGCGCTCAAGATCGCCGACAATGACGTGGTGGAAGAGGCGATCAGCCTCGCCCGCCAGATCGCGGCCAATGCGCCGGTCGCGGTGCGTCTCGCCCGCGCGGCCTGGCGTGAGGCCGACGCGCCCGCCCTGCGGCTTGGCCTCACCCGCGAGGCCGAGCTCTTCGGCGCCTGCTTTGCCACCGCCGACCAGCGCGAGGGCATGGCCGCCCAGCTCGCCCGCCGCGCCCCCCGCTTCACCGGCGCCTGAGCTCCCTGCCCCGCGCCCCGCGTTAGGCCGCCGGCCTTCTCCGCCCTGGCCTTGGAGGTCCCGTGTTTGAGCTCCCCGAAGACGTGCAAGACATCCGCAACCTCGCGCGCGACTTCGCCCGCAGCGCGGTGCTCCCCGGCGCGACAGAGCGCGACCGCTCCCACGCCTTCCCCGCCGAGCTCGTCGGTCAGCTCGGCGAGATGGGCTTTATGGGGCTCTTTGTGCCCGAGGCCTACGGCGGCGCGGGCCAGAGCGTGCTCGCCTACGTCACCGCGCTCGAAGAGATCTCCTACGCCGACGCCGGCGTGGGCGTCATCATGAGCGTGAACAACTCGCTGGCCGGCTGGCCGATCCTCGCCTTTGGCACCGAGGAGCAGAAGCAGCGCTACCTGCGGCCCATCGCCGAGGGCAAGAAGGTGGGCTGCTACGCGCTCACCGAGCCCAACGCCGGCTCGGACGCCGGCGCCCAGCAGACCCGCTACCGCAAAAGCGCCGAAGGCTACGTGCTCAACGGCACCAAGATGTGGATCACCAACGGCCCCCAGGCTGAGATCTGCGTGACCTACGCCAACCGCGACCCGGCGCTGCGGCACCGCGGGGTGAGCGCCTTCATCGTCGAGAAGGCCTTCTCCGGCTTCTCGGTCGGCAAGGTCGAGGAGAAGATGGGCATCGCCTGCTCCTCCACCTCCGAGCTCATCTACGAAGAGCTCCAGGTACCCGCCGAGAACCTCCTCCACCAAGAGGACAGGGGCTTCGCGGTCGCCATGGCCACCCTCGACGGCGGGCGGATCGGCATCGCCGCCCAGGCCCTCGGCATCGCGCAGCGCGCCTTTGACCTCGGCGTCGCCCACGCCAAGCAGCGCGAGACCTTCGGCAAGCCCATCTCGACCAACCAGGCGATCCAGTGGATGATCGCCGACATGGGCACGCGCATCGAGGCCGCCCGCCTGCTCACCTGGAAGGCGGCCGCGCTCAAGGACGCCAACAAGCATGAGCCCCTCGCGGTGCAGCAAGAGCGCTGCGGCCGGGCCTGCTCGATGGCCAAGCTCTATGCCAGCGAGACGGCCAACTTCTGCGCCGACAAGGCCCTGCAGATCCACGGCGGCTACGGCTACAGCAAGGAGTACGAGGTCGAGCGGCTCTACCGCGACGCCCGCATCACCACGCTGTACGAAGGCACCAGCGAGATTCAGCGGCTGGTGATCTCCAAGTCGCTGATCGGCTGAGCCTTGTCCGAGGGCGGCGGGCCTGCGGTGGCCCTGGTCACCGCGACCAGCGCAGAGCTGATCGGGGAGCGGCCGCTGCCCCGGCTCTTGCGCGCGCGGCCGCTGCTGTTCATCTTCGGGCCGCCGGGCTGCGGCAAGTCCTTGGTCGCGGCCCGGGTCTGCGGCGAGGGCGCGGTCGAGCTGGACGCCGCCGCCCTCTCCCGGGCCGCGGCGGTCGCCGTCCGCAATCGCTGCTGGCCGGCCGAGCTCGAGGGGGTGGCCCAGCTCGTGATTGACGGCCCCACCGGGCTGCCCGGTCGGCCTGGGCTGGTCCGCGCGCTCGGCGAGCTGCTGCTGCGGCGCGCCGAGGCGGGGCTGCGCACCGTGGTCATTGAGGGCGCCGCGGGGCAGAGCGTGCTCCCCTTGATGGAGGCGCTGTCCCCCGCGCTGCGCTGCACGTTGGTGCTGCGTTTCCCAGAAGGGCGTGGTAGGCGTCGTTTTGCGCTCAGCGCCTGCGCCGACCGGGGCCTGCCGCCTGAGCTGGCCCGGCGCTGCGCCGAGCTGCACCCCTGGAGCTACAGCGCCGTCCTCTCTTTGCTCGACCGCGCCGCCGCCGGGGACTGAAAGCCGAACTTAAAGTCGACGAAGAGGGCGCCGGTGCCAAAGCCGCCGTTGCCCTCGAGCTGCCGGCCGGCCCAGCGGTTCCCCGCGTAGTTCGACCAGCGGGCGCTCACGCTCCAGGGGCGCCAGTCCATCCACCCGACCGACCAGGTGTAGTCGGGGTCCCAGGCCTGCTGCTGTTCGGCGATCGGGTACCAATAGCCGCGGAACTCTCCGAACAGGTGCTCGCGCCAGCTCACCGTGAAGGTGTTGGAGAAGGCGAGCAGGTGCGCGCCCTCGGTACCGTCGAGCTTGCCGTAGGCGAGGGCATAGTGGCCCATGATCGCGCCGCCGACCCAGAGGTCGGCGGGCAGCTTGAGGGCCTGCTCGGCGCCGTCGGGCAGGGCATAGCGGTAGCCGACGGTGTTTTGGCCCTGCTTCCAGTGCACGGCGGGCGGGGTGCCCTCACGCCAAGGCCAGCGGCTGCCCGTGTAGTTGCTGTGGTCGAAGAAGGCGTTCCACGGCCGCCAATCCCCGTAGCCGAGCGCGTAGACGAAGTCGGGCGACCAGCCCTCGCGCAGGGCAGGCACGGGGTAAAACAGCGCGTTGAAGCGGATGTAGCTGTGCTCGACCGGGTGCACCGTCGCGCGGACCCCGAGGGCGGGCTGGGTCCACACGCGCTCACCCAGCTCCTCGCGCGCGCCCGAGAGCGTGGCCGCGGGGATCACCGCGTTGGCGTGCAGCTCGAGCACCTCGTCCAGGGGGCGCCCGGCTTGCGCAGGGGCGGAGGAGAGCAGGCTGGCCGCCGCGATGGCGCGGAGCCCGCGCGCCCAACGGGCCTGGAAGGGGATGGTCATGCGGGCTCCTCTGTGGCCCCGGCTAACGCCGGGCGGGGATCGATCCGTCTCGCCGTGCGGGGTTCTGCTCAGGCGCCCCGCGCCCGGCCGATAGCGGTCCGGCCCCCACCGGCCTTGAGCGCCGTCGTCCCCGGCTGGAGCCTTCAGATGAGCTCGTCCCCTGTCGACGCAGATCTGGGCCGCCCACCACGCCGGGCCGGGGGGCGCGCGGCGCGTGCGCAGGCTAGGCCGGCGGCGGGCGTGCGCCGTCACAGAGGCGGGGCGGCCAGGGTGGTGACGCATGGCTGAACAACGCGTCGCTCCGGTTGCAGCGCCCCTCCCAGACAGCCTCGCCGCCCTGCTGCCCGCGGCGGTCACCCGCCTGCGGTGGATCGACACCATCCGGTGGGGTCGCTTCCGGCGCGACGCCACGGTGCCCCCTCCTCCGCCGATCTTGCCCAGCCAGGGGGCAGAGCGGTGGTTGGCCCACCTCGAGCGCCTCGCCGCGGTCGACCATGACGGGCACCAGCTCGGCGCGGTGCTGCTCGCCGGCGCGGCGGTCGGGGTGGGCTCGGCCGACCTCAACGACGATGAGCTGCGCCTCTCGACACACCACCTGCCGATCATCGAGCGCCGCTGGCTGGCGCTCCGGCGGTGGTCGCGCGAGCGGCTGCGCTCCGCTCCCGGCTTCTCGACCCCCACGCCGGCGGTGGCCGCCTGGACCGGCCCGCTGGCCGAGGTCGTCAGCCTCTGCTGGACGCACTACCGCTGCTACTTGTCCCTGCGCGAGGTCGGCGCCCTGCGCTGCGGGACGCCCCAGTACGAGGCCTACGAGGGCGTCAAGCGCGGCCCCGCGACCCCCGAGGCTGAGCACAAGGCCTTCCTCTGGTTCACGCTGGCCGACCACCTGTTCATGGGCGTGCAGCAGAACCTCCTGGCGCTCGGCGTGGACCGCATCCAGCGGCTGGCCCGCCGGGGTCGCTTCGCCGACCTCATCGAGATCGCCACGCTGGGCATGTTGTTCGGCGAGGGGCGCGTGGTCAGCTTCGTGCGCGGCGCCCTGCGCGCGCTCTACGGCCCGGCGCTGGCCGGCGGCCTGCTCGAGCTCGCCGGCCACCTCGCCGCCGACCTCGAGCCCCGCTTCCGCGAGGTCTGTGATCCGGTCGACCTCGATCTGCGGTGGCTGGCCGAGCGCCTCGCCGAGCTGGTCGAGGGCGCGCCGGCCCCGCTGGCGGTCTTCGGCGACGAGCTCGAGCTCGCCATCCGCGCAGAGCAGGAGAAGGAGGTCCGGCGCGCCGAGGCCTGGATCGAGCGGAGCGTCGCCCGCCGGGCGCTGCGCGGCCCAGTCCCCGGCGACGGGTGGGGCCCGCTGCGGGCGGCCCTGCAGGGCACCGTGCACGCGGTCGCCGCCGATGGCCTGCGGCGCGCTGATCTCGAGGTGCTCGCCGGGCGCCTCGCCACAGCCATCGACGACGCCGCGCTGGCCGCGCGCAACAGCCCCGAGGTGCCTTGGTGGCCGGGCGACGGCGAGGAGTACCGGCTGCGGCGCCAACGCAGCGCCGCCGAGGTCGACCGGCTCTTCCACATGCTCGGCCTCGCCGAGCGGGTGGCCCTCGCGCTGGATCTGTGGTTGGCCGAGCTCCCCCAGAACCCGCAGCACCGGCCGATCTACAAGCGCTTCGTCGAGCTGCTCGAGGACCGCGAGAGCTGCCAGCTCGTCGAGGAGTGGACCTCTCGCTACGGCCCGCGCCTCGACACCATCTTCGGCGGGCAGCCCTGGTCGGCGGCGATGGACTGCAACCGGCAGCTGCGCGACCTCGACCTGCGGGTGCGCGAGCTGGTGCTCGACGCGCAACGCTGCGGCGGCAGCCCCGAGATCTGGGGCCTGCTGCACGCGGGCCTGACCGACCGGCTGCGCGAGCTGCTGCGCCGGCACGGGCTCGGGTCCAACCTCGACCGCGGCGTCCAGCAGCTGATCCGCGCTGAGGAGCTGGTCGAGGCGGCCCGCCTCGTGCGCGCCACCGGCCTGGTGGGCGCCCAGCCGGGTGACCTCGACGTTCCGGTCACCGTGGCGGTGCACGTGTTCAACGCGCACCCGGCCACCGTGCGCCAAAACTTGCTGCGCAATCAGCAGATCGACTGGCGGCTCGACCGGCGCTTCCTCGTGCTCGGCACCTCGTCGGCGAACCGGGCCATCGTCGAGGCCGAGCGGGCGATGTGCGTCGAGACCGGCGCCACGCACTGGTTCCTCACCGCGCGGCGGCACAAGAAGGCGGGCAACCAGAACCGCATCATCCCCAACGCGCCGACCGACGCGGCGGGGCGCGGCTACTACTTCACGCTGGACGACGACTACGTCGCGGGCACCCAGGTGCTGCAGCGCATCGTGCCGATGGCCGAGCGCCACCCCAAGATCGCGTTTTTGCAGCTGCCCATGTACCTCTATGGCAGCGAGTGGCTCGGCATCTCCCGCGCGCGCTTCGCCGACGCGGCGGGCATGGGCGTCTGGGGCAGCATCACCAGCCCGGGCATGCGCGACGTGCGCCTGCTCTCGCGCGACTTCGCCCACCGGCGCCCGCTCGCGCTGCCTTTTGGCACCAGCACGCTGCTTCGGCTCGATCCGAAGGTGACCGCGCTGGCCGACACCAACGGCTTTCACACCGGCACGGTCACCGAGGACTTCGCCCAGGGCCAGACCGCCTTTGGTTTGTCCTACCTGCACCACCCGCGGGCGCCCGAGAACAAGTGGGACGACGGCCTGCTGCTCGACGAGATCTGGGTCGAGGGCGACGGCGTCGAACTTTTTGGTCGCATCGCCCAACAGACGCGCTGGTGTGAGGGCTCGATCCGCAACGCGCTGACCATCTGGTCGCCCATCCTCGGCGTGATGAGCCGGGGGCTGCTCGGCCTGCGCCCCCAGGCCGGCGAGCGGCGGCCGGGTCTGCTGCAGGTGATCTCAGGCACCTTGCTGGCTTTTGGCTACATCCTTGAGCTCGTCAGCATGCTGCTGTTCTTGGTGGCCTTCCCGCTGACGGTCTTTCAGGCCGAGCCGAGCGGCAGCATCGTCCACAGCTTGTTGTTCTGGGGCTCGCTGTGGGGGGTGCACATGCTCTTCCACGGCTGGCTGGGCGTTGCCTCGGGCATGTCGGTCATGACCTTCCTCGACCAGCACTTCATCCGCTTCGCCAGCATCACCGGCGTGGCCGAGGGCATCTACCGGGCCGTGCGCGACCCCTCCAAGGTCTGGGCGGCGAACAAGGACCCGAAGGCCCGCCTGCCCTTCCGCACGCACCTCGTCTTCTTGGCTGTCGCGGTCATCAACCTCGTCGCGGCGGCGGTGGGCTGGGCCCGCGAGCTCGACGTCTACCTGCTCTGCCTCGTGGGCGCGGCCACGGCGCTCTGGCAGTACCGCTTCCTGCACTCGGTGCCGATGGAGGTGGTCCCGCGCATCGAGAACCTCCCGCGCCGAAACCCCAGCCCGCTGCTGGCCCAGGCCTTCCTGCGCTGGGAGGGCTGGCGGCGCCCGATCGACGACACGCCGGTCGCGCCGGTGCCCTTGGTGGTGCCCTCGATCCTCGTGGTGGCGGGCCTGACCGCGGGCGCGCTGGGCCTGCGCTACTCGACGCTGTTGCCTGATCTGGGCGGCCTGCTGCACCGCCAGCCGGTCTTCCTCGTCTGGCTCGTCGTCTCGGACATCTGCCAGGTGCTCTCGCTCGGCTGGCTCTGGGTCTTCGCCGCCGCCGGCATGTTGTCACGCGACACCTTCCATTGGAAGGCGCTGATCTCCGCTGGCGAGGCGGGTGTGGTCCAGGCCCAAGACAACGCGGGCGGGCTCATCCCCGACCGGGTGCGCGCGCCCATCGGCCGCTTCGTGGCGTGGTTCCTCGGGCGCCGCCCCTTGCATCCGGCGCTCGGCTTCGCCGGGGCATCCGGGCTGCCGCTGCTGCTCTTTGGGCTCGCCTTCGCCTTGCGTTGGGTCCACATTGACCGCAACGGCGTCTTTATGGACGAGAGCTTCTACATCATCACCGGTCGGCGGCTGATGTTCGAGGGCATGGCCCGCGAGCTGCTCGAGGTGATGTTCGGCAGCTACCTCTACCCCCTGCTCACCGCGACCGCGCACAGCGTCGGCGGCGTGGCGGGCAGCCGGCTGCTCTCGATGGTCGCTGGCGCGCTCACCGCGGTCTCGGTCGCCCAGGTCGCCGACCGCATCGGCGGGCGCACCGTGGGCCTGCTGGCCGGCCTCGTGGTCGCGGTCACCCACCAGCACATCTACATCAGCGCGCTGGCGCTCTATGACGCGCCGGCGGTGGCCGGCTTGGCGGTCGGCTTCGCGTTGGTCACCACCGCGCTCCGGGGCGGCGGCAGCGAGCGCATCGCCGAGCCGAGCCGGCACGCCCTTTTGGTGCTCGGCGGCGTGGCGGCCGCGGTGGGCGTGCTCATCAAGTACGTTGCCGTGGTGCTGCTCCCGGCGATCGCGCTGGCGGTCTGGGTGTGGAGCCCCGGCCTGCCGCGGGCCGCCCGCCTGCGCCGGGTCTTCGCCTTCGCCGCCCCGGTCGGGGTCGGGCTCTCGGTCTACGTGCTCCGGCACTGGTCGGTGCTGATGGGCTGGTGGCGGTTCACCCGCAGCTACACGACCCTCATCGAAGACGACGTGCACGCGCTCTTTGACATCTACATGGTGCAGAGCGTGAACATCGGGCTCGGCTTCTTGCTCGCCGCGCTGGGCGTGCTGGGGCGGCGGCGCCTGCCGCAGGCCCCGGCCCTCGCCGATGTGGCGGTGCTCGGCCTCGGCACGGCCTCGTTCTTGGCCTTCCACTTCGGCACCCGGGCCGACGTGAACTTCTCCAAGCACATCACCTTCGCCTTCCCCTTCCTCGTGCCGCTGGTCGCGATGGGGCTGCGGGTGGTCGCCCTGCACGCCGAGGCGCTGTACGCCCAGCGCGGCCTCCCCGGTCCGCTGGCCCAGCGGCTCGGGCGGGCCAGCCTCGTGCTCGCGCTCGTCCTGATGGGGCTCTACCAGGTGGACAAGGTGGCCGGCTCGCTGCAGTGGTGGCCCGATGTCCGCGGCCAGGCGGAGAAGGCGGTCACCTCTGTCCAAGCCGGAGATCGCGTGCTGGTCGATGACACCGGCGCTGAGCTCTACTTGTTGGAGCGGGGCGCCCTCGTCGACACCCCCTTCTGGATCGCCCATGAGGGCCAGACCGGGCACGCCGCGGCTCGGGCGGCGATCTGGGACCGCACCTACGCGGTCGTCGTATTGACGGGGGGCGTCACTACCGAGGGCCGGGCGCTCTCGGCCGCGGTGGGGCCGACCTTGGCCGCGGCGGGCTACCGCCGGGTGCTGGGGGAGAGCGCGAAGGGGCCGCAGGCGGGGGTCTGGGTCCGGGGCCCGGGCCCGGCGGGGGCGGCGCCGGTCCGCTGAGGCTCGGGCGGCGCACGGTCGGCCCCCGTTCGCGATAACGGCGCGGGAGTCGGCTGCTCCGCCGCGGTCCCCGAGGGGGCGCCGCGCGGCGGGGCCCGGGGGAGCGCAGATGGCCGGGGAAGCGGGGCGGCGGGTCGTGGTGGTCGAAGACGACGCCTCGACTGCGCAGGTGTTGAGCGAAGTGCTGACCAGCGCGGGGTTCTCGCCGCGTGTGTTCACCGATGGGCTGGCCGCCTACGGCGACATCCTCAGGGCGCCCCCCGAGCTGCTGCTGCTCGACCTCATGGTGCCCGGCATCGACGGCATTGAGCTGTGCACCCGCGTGCGCAGCGAGCCGGCCCTGCGCGACCTCAAGGTGCTGGTGCTGTCGGGCAAGATGTACGACGCTGATCGGGTCGCCGCCCTGCGGGCGGGGGCCGACGGCTTCTTGACCAAGCCGGTGCGCATCGCGAGCTTGCTCGAGGCCATTGACCGCATCACCGCCGACGCGGCCGAGGTCTGCTTTTGGGGCGTGCGCGGCACCTTGCCTGCCCCGGCCAAGGGCAACGAGCGCTACGGCGGCAACACGAGCTGCGTGAGCCTGCACCTGCCGCGCGAGGGGCTGCTCATCTTTGACGCCGGCACGGGCATCCGCGCGCTGGGGGAGCACCTGTTGCGCACCGCCGGCGGGCGCATCAGCGGCGCGGTGCTGATCACCCACCCGCACTGGGACCACATCAACGCCTTGCCCTTCTTCGGCCCGCTGTTCGCCCAAGGCAACCAGTTCGAGATCGTGGGCCCCGCCCAGGGCGCCCGGGGCATGCGCGAGCTGGTCGCCGCCCAGATGGACGGCCTCTTCTTCCCGATCACCCCCCGAGAGTTGGGGGCCGACCTGCACTACCGCGAGCTGCGCCCTGGCATCACCGAGGTGCAAGGCGTCGAGGTGCGCTGCTTCACCCTGATGCACCCCGGCGCCTGCCTCGGCTACCGGGTCGAGCTCGGGCGGCGGTCCTTCGCCTACATCACCGACCACGAGCTCTTCCCCGAAGACTCGGCCTGGTACAGCGCCGAGTACCGCGACCGCCTCGTCGCCTTCCTGCGTGGGGTCGACCTGCTCGTGACCGACACCAGCTACTTCGATGAGGAGTACGCGACCCGCATCGGCTGGGGCCACTCCTCGGTGAGCGCGGTCGCCCAGCTCGCGCATGACGCCGAGGTGGGCTCCTGGGCGCTGTTCCACCACGATCCGGGGCAGTCCGACGCCGACATCGACCGCAAGCTGCGCGTCGCCGAGGCGGCCCTGCGCGCGCTCGGCTCGTCGACCCGGGCTTTTGCCCCGGCCGAAGGGGATCGGATCACGCTCTGAGCCCGGCCCGGCCCTGCCCTGCGGGGCAAAGAGTCTGCCTCAAGGTCGCTCCGCGGCGCCCGATGGGCTGGGCCCGGAGGCGCCCCATGACCATCGCCCTGATCACCTCTCTCATCCTCGTCTGCGTGATGATCGGCGGTCCGGTGGCCCAGGCCACCGACAAGGCGCCGCTGCTCTAAAGCCGCGCGCGGGTCCGCGGTCACCGGCCTGCCCCGCAGGCGTTGCGTGCCTGCCCCGCCCTGCGCCTGCCCGCCGGTCGTGGCCCCGCTAGGGGAGGGCATGCGCCCTCCGCTCCGCACCGCCGCGCTCCTCGCCCTCTGCGCCTGCAGCGGCGGCCAAGTGGGCGGGGACCGGGCCGCGTGGCTGCAGGCCCGCCTCCGCGAAGACAACCTCGTCTGGCTCGCGCGCGACCCTTCGCTGGTCGCCGACAAGCTCGGTCGGATGGCCGCCGACCCCTTCGACTTCATGCGGGGCACGGCCGGCATCTACGCCGCCGACCTGCTGCGGGTGGACGGCGGCAGGGTAGAGCTCGGCGCGCTCGACCAGCCCGGCCTCGCCGCGCTGCTGTTTGGCGACGCCCACCCCGAGAACCTGGGCACGGGCTGGCCGGGGGCGATGGATGGCGGCGCGCCCGAGGCCGGCGGGCTGGTGGTCAGCTTCTTCGACCCCGACGCGATCACCTTCGGGCCCCCCAGCCTCGAGCTGCGCCGCGCCGCCCTCGGTTTTGGCGCGCTGCGCTTGAGCCCCGGCGCGCGGGTGGCCTGCCCGCGCAGCTGCGTCGAGGGCATGGCCCGGGCCTTGGGGGAGGGCTGGGCGGTGGGCCTGACCGAGGGGGAGGCGGACCCAGCGGAGGAGGGCCTGCTGCTCGGCGCTTTGCGCTTGGCCGCCGCGGCGGAGGAGGCGGAGCCCCTCGAGCGGCTGTCGGACGTCGACCCCGAGACGGGGCTGCTGCTGCGCGCCCCGCTCGACGAGGACGGCCGTGGGCAGCTCGATCTGGGCCCGGCGGAGCGGGCGCAGGTCGGCCGGCTCTGGGCCCAGCTCCGCGCGGTGCACCCGCTGCGGCTGTTGGACGCGGCGCGGCGCTACGGCAGCGGGGTCTCGTCCATCCCCGCGCTGCGTGTGCTGCTGCTCGTCGATCAGGGGGAGGAGGGCACCCAAGACGACCGCGTGCTCGACCTGCGCGAGCTGGTCGACCCCCCGGCGCTGCCGGTGGCCGGCGCGGCGGTGGCCGGGGTCTTCGAGGACAACGCGCAGCGCGTTGAGGAGGGGGCCGCGGCCCTCTGGCCCAACCCCGAGGCCGACCCCTTCCTGCTCGGGCTGACCGATGGGGAGCAGAGCTTCCGCCTGCGCGGCTGGCGGGGCGCCTTCCGATCCTTCGACCACCTGGACCTCGCCGCCGCCCTCGAGGCGGGGGCCATCGGCCCGCCGGAGCTGGCCCAGCTCGCCGGCGCGGCGGGGCGGGCGCTCGGCGCGGCCCACGCGCGGGCCCCGGGCCCGGACGGGCAGCCGGTCGGCCCGGCCCTGCGGGGGGCGCTGCGCGCGGCGGGCGGTGGTTCTGCGGTCGGTGAGGGCCTCGCCGCGGGCGTGTGGGCCGATCTGGAGCAGCTCGAGGCCGATCACGCGCTGCTCCAGGGCCTGCGCGCCGCGCATGGGCCGCTGGCTGGCGTCGACGCCGCCCCCACCCGCGGCGCCTGGGGGGAGCACGGCGTGCAGTAGCCAGAATATGTCCGCTGATTGATACGATAGGGCCTGCACCTGCGCCGGACTTGGGATATGTTCAGGGTATGTCTGCCCTCGCCCTGCTCCCTGGCCGCGCCCGCTCCGCCGATCCGGCAGATCGTGCGGCGCGCATCGACGCCCTGCGCGGGCAGCTCGCCGCTCTCGCGCCGCCCCGGGCCCTGCCGGTGGGCCTCGCCACCGGCCTGCCCGCGCTCGAGGCCGCCACCGGCGGCTGGGCCCGGCCGGGCCTCAGCCTCATCGAGGGCCCGGTGGGCAGCCCGCGCCTCGCCGCGGTCCTGCCGGCCCTGCGCCGCCTCACCCTCGCTGGCCGCCAGGTCGCGCTGATCGACGCCGAGCAGCGCATCTACCCGCCGGGGCTCGACGGCGTGCTGCTCGACAACCTCATCATCGTCCGCCCCCTGCCGGGCCGGGCCCTGTGGGCGGCTGAGCAGCTCGCCCGCTGCGCGGCCCTGCCGCTGGTGGTCCTGCTCGATCCGCCCCCGCTGGGCCGGGCGGCGCGCCGCCTCGAGGTCGCGGCGGGTGATGGCGACACCGCGCTGGTCGTCATCTCCGAGGCGCCGCAGGTCGATCTGCCCGCGCGGGTGCGGCTGCGCAGCCGCGGTGAGGGCCCGCCGCCGCCCGGGCCGGCCCTCTTCCTCGCCCGGGGTGGGCGGGCCGGCGGGCGCTGGGTCAGCCTCGCGCCCGCGGGGCCGAGCAGCGGCGCGTCCGGATAAGCTGCGGCCTGTCGCGTCCGCCCCGCTCTCGGGGGGCTTGGGCGCCCCTCCTCCCCCTTCGCTGGCCACTCTCTGGAGGTCCCATGCCCCCACGCACCGCGCTGCGCGCCCTGATCTGCCTCACCGCGCTCTCCGCCTGCACCGGCAAAGACCCGTCGGGCGGCGGGGTCGACACCAGCGGCGAAAACGACTCCGCCGCGCCGATCGACGAGGTGTACAGCGGCTGCGATCCGGTCGCGCCCACCCTCTGCGGCCTGCCCTTCCCGTCGACCTACTACATGAAAGAAGACGCGAGCTCCGCCACCGGCTGGCGGATCAACCTCGCAGACGCCGCGCTGCCCATCAACAACAACGGCGGCCAGCCCACCGGGCAGTTCCTCAACGAGCGCGACGGCTGGTCGGTGAGCAGCGCCCTGCTCGCCCACTTCCCTGGCGTCGACCTCAACAACCTCGTCGGCCACGACCGCATCGGCGACTCGCTGCTCGATGACAGCCAGACCGTGCTCATCGACACCGAGACCGGCGAGCGGGTGGCCCACTGGGTCGAGCGCGACGTCAGCATCGAAGACGGCGAGAACAGCCTGTTGATGATCCACCCCGCGGCCCCGCTCGACTACGGCCGCCGCTACGTGGTGGGCCTGCGCGGGCTGGTGGATGTCAGCGGCGCCGCCTTGCCCGCCAGCGACGGTTTTGCCGCCCTGCGCGATGGCACCGCCACCCAGAGCTGGGACACCGAGGGCCGCCGCGCGATCTACGACGAGGTGGTCTTCCCGGCGCTCGAAGGGCAGGGCTGGTCGCGCGGCGAGCTCACCCTGGCCTGGGACTTCGTGACCGGCAGCAAGCAGCAGATCACCGGCCGGGCCAGCCACATCTACGCGCTGCTCGATGAGGCCATCCCCGATGGCCCCGCCTACACCGTCGATCTGGTCGAGACCGCGCCCAACGAGCACATCGCTTTTCGCGTGACCGGCACGATGACCGTGCCCCTGTTCACCGACATCGACGACTCGGGCGCCCTGCTGACCCGCGGCGACGATGGCATGCCCTACATCAACGGCGAGACCACGGTCCCCTATACGATCAACGTGCCCCGCGTGCTTGTCGACGAGGGGCGCCCGGGCCCGCTCGTGCAGTATGGCCACGGCCTGCTCGGCGGCCAGGGTGAGGTCAACGGCGGCTACCTCGCTGAGATGGCGAACCGCTACGGCTACGTGCTCTTCGCCGTGGACTGGACCGGCATGAAGTCCCGTGACGTCGACGCCATCACGCTCACCCTCGTGCAAGACATGGGCCGCATGGCCATCGTGCCCGAGCGCAGCCAGCAGGGCTTCGCCGAGTTCAGCGCGGCGATGAAGATGATGGCCGGGCCGATGGTGACCGACCCGGTCATGCAGGTGGTCAACCCCGAGAGCGGCGCGACGGTCAGCGTCATCGACCCCGACCGCCGGTACTACTACGGCAACTCGCAGGGGGCGATCCTCGGCGGGGCCTACGCGGCCATCAGCCCCATGTTTGAGCGGGCCGTGCTCGGCGTCGGCGGGGGGCCCTACCAGCTGCTGCTCACCCGCAGCCACGACTTCGAGCCCTTCTTCCTCATCTTCAAGACGATGTACCCCGACCCCAAGCACATCACGCTCTGGCTGTCCTACATCCAGGTCATGTGGGATGAGGGCGAGACCGCCGGCTACGCCAAGGCCACGGTTAGCGATCCGCTGCCCGGCGTGCCGGTCAAGACCATCCTGCACCAGGTGGCGATCGGCGACGCCCAGGTCAGCACGCTGGGCGCCGAGTTCCTCGCCCGCGGGCACCAGGCCAGCCTCATCGGCGAGCCGGTGCGCCCGGTCTGGGGCCTGCCCACCGTGGCCAGCACCACCGGCAGCGCGCTGGTCGAGTGGGACTACGGCCTCGAAGAGCCCTATGTGAACCACCCGCCGGCGGCCGAGACCGATCCCCACGAGCTGCCCCGGCGCGAGTTCGCTGGCCAAGAGCAGCTGCACCACTTCTTCTCGACCGGCGAGATCAAGGACTTTTGCGGCGGCCCCTGCCGTGACCTGACCCGCTTCCCGAGCGAGTGAGGCGCATGGCGGCGGGGGTGCGCCCGGCGCGGGGGGCAACGGCGCGCCGCGCGCCGACCGTGGCCCTGGCCCTCCTGCTCGGCTGCGGGGGAGGGCCCGCGCCGACCGAGGCGCCCACCCCCTGCGCGGCGGCGCCCGCGGCCCCGCAGGTGGCCCGCCCCGCCGCGGTCGCCCTCGCCCCGGCCCGCCCGCCCGCGCCCCTGCAGCTCGGCGCCGGCGCGCCGGCCCCGCGGCGCCTGCTGCGTGAGCCCGACGCGGTGCGCCTGCGCCTGCCGCCCCATAGCCGCGCGCCCGGCGAAGACCTCGACGACGGCGCGCTGGTCGCCGGGCCCTGGACGCGGCACCCCGCCGGCGGCCGGTGGAGCGCGCCGAGCCCGCTCAGCCTGCCCTACCAGCGCTACCGCGACGCGGCCCCGGGCGTGCGCCTGCGGGCGGGCGCCGCGCTGCTGCCCTGGGGGGTCGACGTGCGCGAGCGTGGCGCACCCGCGGGCGCCTTTGAGGTCGAAGAGGGCAAGGTCTGGGTGGCGGGCGCCGACGATCCGGGCGCCGGGCCGCCCCTGCGCCTCGAGAGCGACGCGGCCGCCGCCGAGCGCCGGCGCCTGCACCTCGACAGCGCGGGGCTGCGGCCCTGGGACTTCGCGCACATCCAGCCCACCATCGGCCCGCTCACCCGCGAGGCCCTGCTGGTGCCCGCTCCGGGCGCGGCGACCTGGAGCGTGCAGGTCCAGGCGGGCGACGCGCTCCGCCTCGGGGTCGGCCTGCTCCGCCCGGCCGATGACCGGGCCCCGGGCGCGGCCACCGCGCAGGTCTGGGCCGCCGACACTCTGCTGTGGGAGGGCGCCATCGAGGCCGGCGCTCCCTGGCAAGAGCTCCGCCTGCCGCTCGACCGCTGGGCCGGCCAGCGGGTCGACCTGCGCCTCGAGAGCCTGCCCGGCGCCGACCCCGCGGGTGACTTCGTCGTCTTCGCCGAGCCTGAGGTCGTGCCCGCGCCCTCGACTCCGGCCCGCCGGGTGGTCGTGGTGGGCCTCGACACCCTGCGGGCCGACCGCCTGGGTTTGCACGGCGCGACGCGGCCCATCACGCCGAACCTCGACCAGATTGGCGCGCAGTCCATCCTCTTCGACGATGCCTACGCGCCCGCGCCGCGCACACGCCCGAGCTTTCGCACCCTGCTCACCGGCCGCTGGCCGCTGCCGGCGATCGAGGCGCCGACGGTGGGCCGGCGCTTCGCCGACGCCGGCTTTACGGTGGGCGGCGTGGTCGCCAACGTGCACCTGCTGCCCAACCTCGGCTTCGCCGACGGGGCAGGGGCCTGGGCCTACCACGACTCCGCGCCCGGGTCGGCCCAGGTCGACCGCGCGCTCTCCTGGCTCGAGGCCCACGCCCACGAGGACAGCTTCCTCTTCCTCCACTTGATGGACCCGCACGTCTTTTACGAGCCGCCACCGGGATTCGATGGGCTCTTCGCTGACCCGGCCGACCGGGGCGATGTGCCCGCCCGCTTCAACCGCTGGACGGTGCGCGAGTGGGAAGAGAAGGGCTCCCTCTCCGCCGCCCAGCGCCGCTGGATCAGCGACCGCTACGATGAAGAGGTCGCCAGCCTCGACCACGAGCTCGGGCGGCTGGTCGCGGCCCTCGACGCCCTGCCTGGCGAGACCCTGCTGGTGCTCGCGTCGGACCACGGCGAAGAGCTGTGGGACCACGGCGCTTTTGAGCACAACCACAGCCTGCACCAAGAGCTGGTGCGCGCGGTGCTCTGGGTCCGCCCGCCCGGCGGCTGGGCCGGCGGTCCGCACCGCCGGGCGGCGCCGACCTCGCTCGCCGACCTCGCGCCCACCCTCCACCGGCTGTTCGGCCTGCCCGGCGCGCCCACGACTGACGGGCTCGACCTCCTCCCCTTGCTGGTCCCGGGCGCTCCCGATGCGGCGGCGGCGGCCCCTTTTGAGGCCCGGGCCCTGCCGCTGGGCCACCTGATGTTCCACCGCGAGCGGTGGGGGGTGGTGGTCGGCGGCCAGAAGTACGTGGTCGAGACCAGCTCGGGCGCCGAGCAGCTCTTTGACCTGCGCGCCGATCCGGGCGAGCAGCACGATCTGGCCCCCACCCTCGACCCGGCGCGCCGCGCCGCCTTGGTCGCCGCCCTGGGCGCGGCGGTCGACGCCGCGGCCGGCCCGGGCTGGCGCTTCACCCTCAAGGGCGCGCAGACCCCCTTCACCCTGCGCTTTGACGCGCCGGTCGAGGCCGCGGCGGTCATCGACCCCGAGGCCGCGCGCCTGCGCCGGGCCAACCTCGAGTGGGGCGAGCGCCCGCCGGTCCGCCCCGACGACGTGGCCCGAATTCAGCTGGCGCCCGACCGGCGCAGCCTGCGCGTCGAGCCGGGGCCGGTGGGCGAGGGCGTCATCGCCGTGCTCGGCCTGCCGCCCACCGCCCAGGTCAGCGTGGAGGAGGGCGCCACGACCCTGCCCCTGCGCCCCGGCGCGGCCCGCTTGGGTGGCGCGCTCGGCCAGGTCAGCGTCGGCGTCGTGATCTTCCCCCGTGACAGCGAGGCGGCCCGGCTGGCGGCCCGGGCCGAGGGCCCCGAGCGCGAGGCCCTCCGGGCCATGGGCTACGTCGAGTGAGCGGCGGGCGCGCTCTTTTCAGGCCGTCGCCCCCCCGCACGAGCTCCCCGCGCCCGCCGTGCAGCCGAGGCAGTGGGCCCCGGTGCGCACCGGGGTCGCGGCCAGCGCTTCGAGGTCGAGGTCAAAGATGCTGCGCCCCGCGCTCGGCCCGCCGATGGGCATCTCGAGCATCTGGTTGAAGTCGCAGTCGTAGATCTGCCCGTCCCAGCCGACGCTCAGCGTGTCGCGGCACATCAGGCCGGCCACCGCCGCGGGGTTGAAGCTGCGGGTGAGCAGCTCCATGTAGGCCTCGGTCTGGCCCTGGGCCTCAAGCCAAGCCAAGAAGCGGCTGATCGGCATGTTGTTGAGCGCGATGAGGCGGTCGAAGGTCAGCCCGTGGCTGCGCCGCAAGGTGTCGCGGTAGAGGCGCTCGAGGCCGGCCTGGCCGCCGGGCAAGAAGGCCCCCGCCGGGTTGTGCATCAGCGTCAGGCGGCGCCGCGGGTCACCCTGGCCGTAGCCGACCGCGTTGAGCCGGCGTAGGCCCTCGAGGCTGCGGGCGAAGGCCCCGTCCCCGCGCTGGGCGTCGGTGCTCTGGGCCTTGGGGTGGGGCAGCGAGGCCACCACCTCGACCTCGTTCTCGGCGAGGAAGGCGGCCAGGTCGCTCTGGCTGGCCAACAGCAGCACGCTGAGGTTGCAGCGGTCGATGACGTGGCGGCCCGCGGCCCGCGCCGCGGCGACCAGCGGCCGGAAGTGGGGGCTCAGCTCGGGCGCGCCGCCGGTCAGATCGACGGTGTGCACGTCGAGCGCGGTGATCAGCTCGACGCAGCGCGCCGCCGTCTCGGCGCTCATGTTCTCGGCCAGCCGGTCAGGGCCCGCGTCGACATGGCAGTGGGCGCAGCTCATGTTGCAGAGCTTGCCGAGGTTGAGCTGCAGCGTGCCCAGCGCGCCCCGGTGCAGGGCCGGCCAGCCGGCCGCGGCCAAGCGCTCTTCGAAGCGCGGCCCGGGGGGCATCGCCGCGTCGAGGCGCGCGCGCTGCGCCGCCGGCTCGGCCAGCGGGTCGCGGCGGGCGCGCAGGCTGCGGGCCGGCGCGCTCACGCCATGCCCTTGCGCTTGACCTGCTCGAGCATCTGCACGCCGTGCACCAGCGAGGCGCCGCCGCGGATGGCGGTGGCCACGTGCAGGGCCTCGGTCATCTCGGGCAGGTCCGCGCCGTTCTCGAGGCAGGCCGAGGTGTAGGCGTCGATGCAGTAGGGGCACTGCACGGTGTGGGCCACGGCCAGCGCGATGAGCGCCTTCTCGCGGGCGGTCAGCGCGCCCTCGGCGAAGACCTGGTTGTAGTAGCCGAAGAAGGCCTCGGCGAGGGCCGGGTTGCCCTGCGCGATCTGGCCGAACTTCTGGAGGTCGGCGGGGGCGTAGTAGGTGGAGGGGGCCTTGGGCGCGCTGCTCTCGGACATGGTCGGCCTCGGTTGTGCGGGGTGGAGGGGGCTGCGCCCGCCCAGACGCCGGCCCCGCCGCCCGGTCACGCGGCAGGGGGCCGGGCGCTCAGAGCCCGAGCGCGGCGAGGCGGCGGGCTTCGGCCAGGTAGAAGGCGCGGTGGTCGAAGCTGCGGTTGCGCAGATCGGCGATCTGGCCGATCTCGTCGAGGTGGTCGGCGGTGAGCTGGCCGAGGTGGGTGCCCCAGACCGCGCTCTCGGCCCCGACCACGCCGTCGTTGTCGCCCTCGGTCAGGTTCACGATGGCCAAGGTGGCCTCAAAGGCCCCCTCGATGATCTCGCCGTTGTTGTCGCGCTGGCAGCCAAAGTCGAGCACCGAGCAGCTCTTGGACGACCAGGAGAAGTAGAGCACGCCCGGGCGGTCGAGGACCTCGGCGTTGAAGGCCTCCATCTGGTCGCGGCGCAGGTCGCGCATCTGGGCGCTGAGGCTCGGGCCGTCGAGCCCGATGAGCCCGGTCAGGCCCTCGAGGGCGGCGTCGACCAGCGCGCCGTCAAAGGGCCCCAGATCCAGCACCCCCGAGGTGAGGTCGGCCAGGGCGGCCCCCCGGTGCGGGGTGGCGACGGTGGTCAGCGAGGCGACCCGCCCCTCGACGTCGAGCGCCGAGGTCAGCAGGCGGGCGTCGACCCCACCCTGGCTGTGGGCGATGATGTTGACGCGCCGGGCGCGGCCCTCGGCGGTCAGCGCGTCGAGGTGGGCCAGCCACTGCTCGGCCCGCGGCGCGACCCCGGCCAGGGCGTCGACCGCCGGGGTGAAGCTGAGAAAACCCACCGCGCTCAGCTCGTCCTGCACGCCGAACCAGTAGTCGAGCACGCCGACAAAGGTCTCCGTGCCGGCCATCCCGTGCATGAACAGGATGGGGTAGCGGGTGTACTCGGCGCAGCTGTCGGCGCACTCCAGGCCCAGGCGGTAGGCGCTGGGCGGCGCGTCCGGCCGCTCGGCTTCGGTCGGGTGCAGCTCGACGAAGAACTCGCCGCTCTGGGTCAGGGGCACCGAGATGGCCATGCCCGGCGTCATGCGCGTGGGCGCCAGCAGCTCGGCCCCGTCCAGCCCGACCGCGCGCACCCAGTGGGCCACCTCGGCCTCTTGCAGCTGCACGCTCACCCGCGAGCCCGCCGCGCCCGCGCCGGCGTGCACCGCCGCGGCGCAGGGCGGGCGCAGGCCGTCCACCGGGCGGCCTTGGTCGAGCAGCGCGCCCTCGGGGGCCAGCGGCCAGAGCCCACCCGCGGGCGCGGCGCAGGGGGCGGGCGGGGCGCCGGTGTCCGACCCGTCGCCGGCACCACCGTCGGTGCTGCCGTCTGCTCCTCCGTCGGTGGAGCCCTCCGCTCCACCCCCGTCGGTGGCGCCGTCTTCAGCGCCGCTGTCCTCTCCCTCCTCGACCGGCAGCTTGCCGACGCTGGACTCGCTGCCCCCGGCGCAGGCGGGCAGCAGCAGGGCGAAGGCCCACAGCTGGGTCACGCGGACGCGGGCAGGGCGGCGGGCAGGGCAGCGGAGGAACGACGAGCTCGGGGCGGCCATGGGCACCTCGGCGCGCACTCTACCGGAGCGGGCGCCCCCTGCACGCTCAGGGCAGGCGGCCGCGCTCGGCGATCAGCGTCGGCGTCTCGGGCGGCGCCGGCGTCTCGGGGCCGGGGCCGCCGAAGTCCGCGCTGCGGGCGTAGAGCGCGTCGACCTCGATGGTCAGGCCGAGGTGCACGAGGTGCACCGCGCCGCCGGGGCCGGCCTCGTGCAGCGACCAGACACCGTCCTCGCGGCGGGAGTACAGCTCGACATGCCAGTGCGTCTGCGCGATGAACAGCACGTGGCGCAGGCTGGGCATCGTGCGGTACAGGCGGAGCTTACCGCCGCGGTCCCACTGCTCGGTGCTCGGCGAGAGCACCTCGACCAGCAGGGTCGGGTTGCTGATGCCGTGGCGGTCGAGCGGCGGGCGCTCGAGCGGCGGGCAGGCGACCACCACGTCGGGGTAGGTGACGTTGGTCTCGTTGATGTGCACGCGCTGGTCGCCGCTCAGGGCGGCGCAGGGGCGGCCCTTGAGCCCCTCGCGCAGCAGCCCTCCGGCCTCCATGGCGAGCAGCGCGTGCACGGTCGAGCCGCCCGCCATCGCGAAGACCTCGCCGTTGTGGAGCGCGTGGCGCTCGGCGGAGGCGTCTTCGGCGGCGAGGTAGGCCAGCATGATGGCCTCGGCGGAGATCTCCAGTTTTGGTGCGGCGCTCATCGGCCCTCCTTCGCCCATCCTACCCGCGGCGGCCCGGCCACGGCGGGCGATAGGTGCGCCGCGCCGGAGCCCCCATGTCCCTCCCCCTCGATCCCGACCGCCGCGCCGCGCTGGTGCGCACCGCCGCCCGCGCCTCGGTGGCCACCGCCGCCGCGCTGCTCCTGCTCAAGCTCGGGGCCTGGGCGCTCACCGGCAGCGTGAGCCTGCTCGCCTCGCTGGCCGACTCGCTAATGGACGCCGCGGCCAGCCTGCTCACCTTGCTCGCCCTGCGCTGGGCGAGCGCGCCGCCCGACGCCGAGCACCGCTTCGGCCACGGCAAAGCCGAGTCCCTCGCCGGTCTGGGCCAAGCGGCCTTCATCTCGGGCTCGGCGCTCTTCTTGGCCCTCACCGCGGTCGAGCGCCTGCGCGCGCCCGCCCCGGTCGAGCAGCCGGGGGTCGGCGTGGCGGTCATGGTCGCCTCGATGGCCGCGACCGGGGCCCTGGTGCTCTTCCAGCGGCGGGTGGTGCGCCTGACCGGCAGCGCCGCGGTCGAGGGTGACGCGCTGCACTACGTCACCGACCTCTTGAGCAACCTCGCCACCCTGGCCGCGCTGCTGCTCGCCGGCGCCGGCTTGGCCTGGGCCGACCCGCTCATCGCCCTGCTGCTCGTGGCCTTCATCGCCCGCAGCGCTTGGCAGCTCGGGCGGCGGGCGGTCGACGACCTGCTCGACCACGCCGCCCCCGAGGTGGTGCAGGCCGAGGTGGCCGCCCTGGCCGCCGCGCAAGAGGGCGTGCTCGGCGTGCACGACCTGCGCACCCGCCAGAGCGGGCCGACCCTGTTCATCCAGCTGCACGTCGAGCTGGACGACGCGCAAGACCTGCGCACCGCCCACGCCCGCACCGAGGCGGTGGAGGAGGCGCTGCGCGCCCGCTGGCCGGGGGCGGAGGTCTTCATCCACCAGGACCCGGTGGGGGTCGTGCGGAGGGGCGCGTCCTGAGAGCCGCACCGGCGGCCCCATGCGGAGGGCGAAGCCCTAGAGGATGGACTTGCCCAGCGCCGAGGCGATGAGCCACACCGCCAGGCGCCCGGTCTGGTTGGCCTGGTCGAGCGTCGGGTTGAGCTCGACCATCTCCATGCCGAGCAGCTTGCCCGTGCGGGCCGCCGTCTCGCAGATGAGGTGGGACTCGCGCACGCTCAGGCCGCCGGGGACGGGCGTGCCGACGCCCGGCGCCCCGCTCGGGTCGACCCCGTCGAGGTCGAAGCTCAGGTGCACGCCGGCGGTGCCGTGCTGCACGCGGTCGAAGGCCTCGCGCACGCAGACGCTGGTGCCGCGCTCATCGAGCTCCTGCATGGTGTAGACGCGCAGGCCCAGCTCGCGGATGAGCCGGCGCTCCCCCTCATCGACGTCCCGCGCGCCGATCACCACCACGTCGCGCGGATCGAGCGCCGGCTGGTCGCCGGCGATGGCCCGCAGCTCGGGCGGCCCGTGGCCGAGCAGCACGGCCAGGGGCATGCCGTGGATGTTGCCCGTGGGGCTCGTGTCGGGCGTGTTGATGTCGGTGTGGGCGTCGACCCAGACCACGCCGACCCGCTTGCCCTGCTTGCGGTAGTGCCGCGACAAGCCCGAGATCGTGCCGATCGCCTGGCTGTGGTCGCCGCCGAGCACCAGCGGCAGGGCGCCCTCGCCGCAGGTGCGCTCGACCTCATCGGCCAACTTCGTGCAGATCTGGTGGATGTGCGGCAAGAAGCGGGCGTGCGGGTCGGCGAGCTTGGCCGATTCGAAGGAGGGGGTGCCCAGCGTCAGCACCCGCAGCACCTCGCAGCGCAGGGCCTCAAGCTCGGGCACGAGCCCGGCCACGTGCATGGCGCTCGGCCCCATGTCGGTGCCGCGGCGGCCGGCGCCCAGATCGAGGTGCACGTTCGTGATGGTGACCTTGCGGGCCGGGCTCAGGGGGGCGGCGGTCTCGGGCGCGCGGGGCGGCATCAGGGCTCCTGGGGCGGCTTTGGGGCCGCGGAGCTGAGCCTTAGCCCAGGGGCGGCGCCGGGGCAGGGCGCCCAGCGCGGGCCCTCCGGCGAGCGATGGGGCGCTTCGTGCTGCGCCCAAGGGTCCATCGGTCCGCCGATGGGGCGCTTCGTGCGGCTCCCAACGGTGCATCGGTCCTCCGATGGGGCGCTTCGTGCTGCGCCCAACGGTGCATCGGTCCTCCGATGGGGCGCTTGCACATGAACTGCACAGGGTATCCGATGGCCGATGCACCCCTTGGTCACGGAGGAAGGGGTGCGTCGGCGGGCCGATGGGGCGCTTGTCGTCGCTTTGCACAGGGTATCGGCGAGCTGGCGCCCGGTTTGCTGTGACTCTGCACAGGGTGTGAGGCGAAGGGCGCCCTGTCGATGCACATGGTGTGCATCGGGTTGGGCCTCAGGCCCCGCCCGGCAGCTTGGCCCGCCCGTCGTCGACCACCGCCCGCCCCTCGGCGACCAGCCCGTCGAGGGCCTCGTCGAGCGCCTCGCGCACCTGCCGGCCGAGCTGGGCGAAGCCGAACTCGCGGCCCGCCGCGCGCAGCAGGTCGTCCACCGGCAGGTCGACCCCCTGGGCGAGCAGCCAGGCCAGGGCGGCGCGGCGCTCGGCCAGGGGCAGCTCACCGGCGGCCCGCGGGGCGGGCAGGGCCGGGTCGGAGCGGCGCCAGCCCGCCGCGGTGGCCGCGCGGGGGCCCGCCTCGGGCCAGTAGCAGTCGCCCTCGCGCACCAGCCCGGCGGCCGGGGCCAGGGCCTCGACCCGGGCCCGCAGCTTGGCGGTCAGCCGCTGGCCCCAGGCCGCGCCGAGGCGGCGGCAGAGCGCGTCGGGCACCCAGGGGGCCGCCGCGCCCAAGGCGCGCAGCTGGGCGATCACCAGGGCCTCGGCCTCGTCGTCATAGGCGCTGAGGCCGTCCGGCGCGGGATCGAGGGTCGGCTCCACATAGGGCTGCACCTCGGGCGGCAGGCGCCCGACCCGGGGGGCAGGCGGCGGCGCGGTCGGCGACCCCTCCGCCGCCGGTGCCGGCGCAAGGGCGGGCGCAGCGGCCGGCGGAGAGAGCGCCGCGGCGGCGGTGGCCGCGGCGGCTTCGGCCCGGGCGGCGGCGTCGGCGGCCTGCACGGACCGCAGCTCTGCTTCGATGCGGGCCAGCTCGGCGGTGGGGTCGAGCAGCCACTCGTGGGTCCACGCGGTCACGAGGCCCCAGCCCAGGCTCTGCAGCACCAGCGCGCGCAGGTGGTCGCGCTCCTGGCTGAGCTTGCGGCTGTGCCACTGGGGCCCATCGTCGAGGATGGCGGCGAGGTAGCGGGCCGGGTCCTCGGGGTGCACGACCGCCAGCGGCAGGCGCAGCCCGGCCACGCCCACCTCGGCGTGCACGGTCCAGCCGGCGGCGCTGAGGCCCTGGGCCAGCGCGGCGCGCAGGCCGCCCCGGGGGGCGCTGACCGGGGGCCGCCCGTCGAGCGCCGCGCTGCCGCGGGCGGCGAAGTCGAGGAAGGCCCGCAGGTCGAGCACGCCGCGGGCGGTGGTGCGGCTCGGGTCGATCTGCTCGGCCCGCAGGGTCGAGACGACGTAGAGCCGCTCTTTGGCCCGGGTGATCGCCACGTTGAGCCGGCGCTCGCCGCCGCGGCGGTTCAGCGGGCCGAAGTTCATCCCCACCTTGCCCTCGGCGTCGGCCGCGTAGCCGATGGAGAAGATCATCACGTCCCGCTCATCGCCCTGGACGTTCTCGAGGTTCTTGATGAAGGCCCCCTCCTCGACCCCCTCGGCGAAGGCCGCGTCCAGCGAGGGGTCTTCGGCGCGGGCGGCGTCGACCAGGTCCTCGACGAGGCGCTGCTGGGGCTGCGAGAAGGTGACCACGCCCACACTTTTGTGGGGGCGCTCGGCCAGCACCGCGCGCAGGATGGCCACCGCGCGCTCGGCCTCGGCCCGGTTGGTGCGCGCGCCGCCGCGGTCGTAGACGCCCTCAGGCACGGGGATGAGGTGCAGGCCCGGGCTGCGGGGCAGGGCCTCGGCGCTCGCGCCCGCGGTCGCCGCCGGGGGCACCGGCGCGGGGAAGGTGACCAGCCGGGCATCGTAGTAGCGCTGGTTCGAGAACGCGATCAGCGCCTCGTGGCGGCTGCGGTAGTGCCAGCGCAGGTCCAGCGCGGGCAGGCCGGCGCCGCGGGCCTCGGCGAGGATGCTCTCGGTGTCGACGAGGTCATCGTCCTCCACCGCCTCGTCCTCGCCCTCGGCCCGACCAAAGAAGGTGGTCGGCGGCAGCTGGCGGCTGTCGCCCACGACCACGACCTGCTGGCCGCGGGCGATGGCGCCGATCGCGTCCCAGGGCGGGATCTGCGAGGCCTCGTCGAAGACCACCACGTCAAAACGGGGCAGGCTGGGGTCGAGGTACTGGGCCACGCTCAGCGGGCTCATCAGCACGCAGGGCTTGAGGCGCAGCAGGGTGCCCCGGGCCTCGCGCACCAGGCGGCGGATGGCCATGTGGTTCTTCTGCAGGCTGAACTGGCGCCGCAGCAAGGCCATCTGGTCGCCGGGCGCGTCGATGGCCGGCGCAGAGGCGGCGAGGCGGGCGGCCAAGCGGTCGCGGTTGGCCCGCAGCAGCCCGCGCTCGGCGGCCCGGTAGGCGCCCACCGCCGCCGCCTGGCCCTCGGGCTGCAGCGCGGTCAGCAGGGCGCAGTCCGCCGAGGCCTCGCGCCACGCGGCCTCCAGCGCGGCCTTCTCGACCAGGGGGGCCAGCGGCGGGCGGGCGTCGGGCGCCGCCGCGCACCAGGGCTCGAGCGCCGGGCCCATGCCGAGCGCCAGCGCGGCCCCGCGGGCCTGCTGCAGCAGCGACCAGGGCCGCAGCGCGGGCAGGCCCGCCCGCAGCCGGCGCAGGGCGGCGGCGCGGCCGGGGTGCGCGCCCGGCCCAAAGAGCAGGGCCTCGTCGAGCTGCAGGGCGGCGGCGGCGGCGGCACGCGCGGATTGCAAGCCCGAGAGCGCGCTGGCCAGGGTGATCATCGCCTGGCCGGTCGGGCTGTCGGGCCGCAGACCGCCCGCGCCCGGGGCGGCCAAGGCGGCCAAGGTGTCGGCGGCGGCGCCCAGGGGCGCGCCCAAGGCGGCCTCCAGCGCGCGGGCCCGCGGGGGTAGGCCCTCGGCCCAGGTCGCGGCGGCCTGCAGCGCGGCCGGATCGGTCTCGGCCCCCCTCCAGAGCGCGCCGAGCTGGGCCACCCGGGTGGCCTGGGCGGCGGCGAGCTGGGCGTCGAGCTGCTGGCGCTCCAAGGCGGCGTCCAAGGGCGCGAGCAGGGCCTTGGACGAGGGGAGCGGGCCGCGGGCGTGCTTGGACAGCAGGCTGCGGGTGCCCCAGAGCATGAGGAAGGCGAACAAGAAGAAGGCGTCGGCCCACGACGCGATGTGGGCGCGGAGCTGCGCGAGGTTGAGCCCCAGCACCGTGTCTTGGAAGGTCGACCCCATGCGGCGGGCCGCGTCGGCGCGGGCGGAGACCGGGGCCAGCGCCGCGTCGACCTCGGCGCGCAGGGCCTCGGGGCGCAGGCCGCCCGCCGGTCCGCGCAGCAGGGCGGAGAGGGTCACCGCCGGCAGGCCGGGGCTCTCGTAGAGGGCGGCGGTCAGCTCGAGCAGGGCGGCGCTCAGCGCGGGATCATCGGCGGCGGCGGGCGGGGGCGCGGCGCCCAGGGCCTGGCGGGCGGCCGCGGCGAGGGCGGCGGAGTGGGCCTCGTCGGCGGCGATGAGGGCGACCATGGCCGCATCGGCCTCGGCGGCCCGCTTCGGGCTCCACGGGACCGGCCCGACCGCGCGCAGGGGGTGGGCGGCGAGCGGCCCGGCGGCGGCCAGCGGGGCGGCGGCGCGCTCGAGCCCGTCGGCGGCCTCGGCCCAGGCGGCGAGGTCCACCGCCGCGGGCGCGGGGATGGCCGGGGCCTGCACCTCGGCCAGCGGAATCAGCCGGTCGAGCACACCCTGCACCGGCAGACCGACCAGGGTCGGGGCGGCGAGCTCGGCGGCCAGCGCGGCGAGCTTGGCCCGCTGGGCCTGCAGGGCGGCGCGCTGGGCCTCGTCGGCCGGGGCGGCGGGCGCGGGGGCGAAGGCGGCTTTGAGCTGGTCGAGCACCGCCTTCTTGTTGGCCTTGTTGCTGTGCAGCTCGAGCACGGCCCGCTCGAGGCCGGCCTCTTTGAGCCGCTTGTGCACCACGTCGAGCGCCGCCTTCTTCTCCGAGACAAAGAGCACGGTGCGGCCGAGGCCGAGCAGGTGCGCGATGAGGTTGGTGATGGTCTGTGACTTGCCCGTGCCCGGCGGCCCCTCGAGCACAAAGCTGCTGCCCGCCTCGGCGGCGAGGATGGCCTGCAGCTGGCTCGGGTCGGCCTCGCGCACCACCAGCGGGGCCCCGGCGGGGTGCAGGGCCTCGATCTGCTCAGGGTCGACCGGCGGCGCCGCCCAGGGCCAAGCCCCCTTGCCGCCGCTCAAGATGTGCTGCACCACAGGGTTCTGGGCGAGGGCCTCGCGGCGCTCCTGCAGGTCCATCCACATCAGCAGCTTCGAGAACGAGAAGCGCGAGAGCCAGACCTCCTCGGTCAGCTCCCAGCCGCGCAGCCCCTCGACCTTGGCCCGCAGGGCGCCAAAGAGCGCAGGCACGTCGACCCCGCCGCCGTCCACGGGCAGGGCCTCGAGATCGCCGCAGCTGAGGCCAAAGCCCTGCTCCAAGAAGCGCAGCAGGGTGAGGTTGATCCGCGGCTCCTCCTCGCGCACCCGCAGCGAGAAGCGGGCCGCCGCGCCCGTCCCGCTGCGCAGCAGCTCGGCGGGCAGCAGCAGCACCGGCGCCCGGCGCGCGCGCTCCTCGCCCTCGGCCCGCCAGCGCAGGGCGCCCAGCGCCACGTAGAGGTGGCCGGCGCCGGTCTCCTGCACCGCGGTGCGCTCTTCGCGGAACATCTCGAGCAGCCGCGCGCGGTGCTCGGCCTCGGTGAGCGCGCTGTGCACAAAGCCGACCCGCAGCTGGTTGCGCAGGGCCTCGGTGGTGGTGGCCGCCGCGGGCAGGCGCCCGGCCTCGACGGCGGCGGCGGCCTCTTCGGCGCGCAGGGCGGCGGGGCGCTCGAGCAGGCGCAGCTCGCCGCCGCCGGCCAGCAGGTCCTCCAGCCCGGCCGGGTCGGGGCAGAGCAGGGGCACCGCGGCTTTGCCGTCCTTGAAGCTGAGCAGGCGGTTGCGGGTGCTCAGATCGAGCAGCTGGTCGGCCCAGCGGCGCACCCGGTCGCGGGCGGCGGGCTCGGGGCTGCGGGCCCCGGTGGTCGGCGCAGCGGCCGCGGCGAGGTGCGCGGGGAGGGGCGGCGGCGCGGCCTCTTCGCGCAGCGGCCAGGGCAGGGGGAGCAGGCCGGCGCGGCGGCCGGCGGCGAGGTCCAGCGCGCAGCGGAGCGCGGGGCGGCCGGGCTGGAGCGCGTCGCGGCCCAGGGCCGCGGCCTGCTCGAGGGCCTGACCGGCGAAGACGGCGTTGAGATCGAGGATGAGCAGCTCACCTTGGTCGGCCCGGGTGCGCAGGGCGGCGGGGTCGTCCTGCAGCGGGGCCGGCTGCGGGCGCGGCTCGAGCCAGCAGCCCAGCCGCGGCCCGTCGGCGAAGAGCACGAGCTGGGCGTCAACCCCGGCGCGCTCCAGCGCGGCGGCGGCCTGCACCGCCCGCTCGAGCGGTGACCAGGCGCCGGCCTCGAGCAGGGCGGGCAGGGGGCGGACGGGCTGGCCCTCCTCCCACCAGCGGGGCGGGGCCGGGTCGAGGCGCAGGGGCGCGCCGGCGGCGCTGCGCAGGCCGGTGAGGTGGGCGAGGGCGGCGCCGAGGCGCTGGCGCTGGCCGGCGGCGGTCTGGGGCCCCGGCGGGGGCGGCGCGCCGAGGCCGTCGAGCAGGGGGAGCTGGGGCTGCACAAAAGAGAGGAGGAGCTCGGGCGGGGCGGCGGCGCCCGCCCAGTGGGTCGGGGGCAGGGCGCGGAGGGGCCAGGAGGCCTCCCACAGCGCGCCTTCGCCGTCGGGCGCGGGGATGCGGGCCCGCAGGCGCGCCGGGGTCGGGCCCTCGAGCGCGCGCAGGGCGTCGAGGCGGGCGCCGCAGGCGATCGGCGGCAGGGCGCGCTGATCCCCCGGCTCGAGCGCGGGCAGGGGAACCGCTTGGCCGGGCAGGAGCGGGGGCTCGGTCCACAGCTCCAGGGTCAGCGCGGGCAGCGGGGCCGGGCCGGGGTTCTGCAGGAGCAGCTCAGACAGCAGCGGCAGGCCGTGCACCGCGGCCTCCCAGCTCAGGGTCGGGCGGACATCCGCCTGGAGCGTGGGGCGCGGGGCCTCGGTGGGGCGGGCCTCGGTGGGGCGGGCTTCGGCGGCGCGGGCTTCGTTGGCGCGGGCTTCGGCGGCGCGGGCTTCGTTGGCGGACATGGGCGGCTCCTGCGGCCGCCTCCGCTCCGCGGCGGCGCGGGCAACGCGGCGCCGGAGTATCGCCGCGGTCGGGGAGGACGCACCGCGCCGCGCACGGTGGCGTTGGGATAAGGTCGGCCTGCCCGGTGGGGGCCGCCGTCGGCGCGGCTCCCGTGCGCGGGCCGCCGGTGAACGTTCACGGCCCCGTCGCCACCTTGTGATCCTCCGGGCCGGCCTCCGCGCCCTGCGCCACCGGCGCGGGCCGGGCCCCTCCCCCTGCGGTCTCCGCTCCTCCGCGTCCTTCGCCCTCCTCCGCCTTCTCTCCACGCGCCAGGGTGCTGTCGCCACCGGCTGCGCCCCGTCCATCCACCTGGAGTCTTCCCCGATGATGCTGCCCCTCTTGACCGCGCTCTCGCTCCTGCCCGGCGTGGCTGACGCCGCGTCCCCGCCCAAGACGGAGTATTCGCTGCGTTTGGCGAACTACTCGATCCAGACCGAGGACTACCGCTTCCCCAGCGGCCTGCGCATCCTCTTCCAAGAGGACCACACCCAGCCCATCGTCTCGGTCACCAACTGGTTCGACCGCGGCAGCATCTACGACGGCGTCGGCGTGAACGGGAAGAGCGTCGAGGGCATCGCGCACGCGGTCGAGCACCTCGCCTTCCGCGCCCGCCACGGTGACCTGCCCAAGAACTGGGACGTCATCAACCAGCTCGGCGGCGTGCTCAACGCGTCCACCAGCACCGACTGGACCAACTACATGACGGTCGCCCCGGTCGACGCGACCATCCCGCTCATGCGCATCGAGGCCATGCGCATGGTCGACGGCGTCGCCGGCGTGACCCAAGAAGACGTGGACTCCGAGAAGTTCATCGTCCGCAACGAGCTGCGCATGGGCTACGAGATGGGCAGCAACGGCTCGCCCGAGATCCGGACGGCCCTGCTCCACCTGCCCAAGCTGCTGTACCCGGCCGATCACCCCTACCGGAACTCGACGATCGGCAGCCACGACACGATCATGAACATCTCGCTGGCTGACGTCCAGCGGTTCGTGCGCGAGAACTACCGGCCCGAGTACTCCACCATCGCCGTCGTCGGCGACCTGGACCTCAGCAAGGGCCAGGGCATGCGCATGATCTTCGAGGCCTTCGCCGACCACGAAGAGCTGCTGATGGCCCCCGAGGACGCCGAGGCCTACAAGAAGCTGACCGACCCGGCCGCGCGCAACAAGTTCATGAACGACTGGATGCCGAAGCTCGAGGCGCACCTGCGCAAGACCTTCGAAGAGCCGGCCAAGCCCCGCACCGCCTGTGACGCCCGCCCCGAGCCGCCGCCCCGCCAGTCGGCCGACATCATGAAGATCCAGGGCATGGTCGAGAAGCCGACCGCCATCGTCGCGTGGAGCCTGCCCGGTGGCTACTGCGCCGACGACCCGGTGGCCAACGTCGCGGCCAACCTGCTGACCAACTACGTCGGCCGCACCCTCGACTCGGACTACGACCCGCTCAGCCAAGAGTCCGCCATCGAAGACTTCGGCTGCTTCGCCATGCAGGACCGCATCAACTCGGCGCTGGTGTGCATGGTGGTGCAGGGTGCGCTGAGCTCCGACACCCCCGAGCGCCTGGTCGAGAAGGTGGGCGACGCGCTCTACCTGCAGTGGAACCCGATCGACCCGGTCTGGAAGCCCTTCTACGACCAGAGCCAGACCTTCTCGCGCCTCTACGGCATGAGCAGCCTGCTCGGCCAGACCGACAACGTGGCCAGCCTCTACGGCCGGTCCTTCTTCGTCGCCCAGCACGCGCACTACACCGGCAGCGCCGCGTTCTTCTCCGACAACATCAGCCAGACCAACAAGGTGGACTTCGAGGACGCCCGCGCGCTCGCCAAGAAGTACATCACCCGCGACCGCATGGTCGGCCTGGTCATCACCCCGATGGACGAAGAGGAGCGCGAGCGCCTCGAGGCCTCGGCGTCTGAGGCCGACTCCAAGGCCGACAGCTCGGGCCAGCACCGCGCCAAAGATGACAAGGCCCGCCAGCTCTTCGACACCAACAAGCTGACGCCTGAGGCCATCAAGCGGGTGACGGTGGTGCCGCCGGTCGACAAGGCCAAGCGGTTGGTGCTCGACAACGGCCTTGAGGTGGTCATCCTCAAGCATGGCGAGGCGCCGCTGGTCAAGGTCGGCTTGGAGGTCGACGGCTCGGGCGCGACCGCTCCCCAGCCGGGCCTCGACGCGCTGGCCGAGCGCGTCTACAACACCGCCACCCAGAGCAACCAGAACCCGACCGAGAACCCGCTGGCCGTGGCCGGTCAGGTCTACCGCGACGGCAACATGGTCTACGCCAGCGGCAGCAGCGGCAACCTCGACGCGCTGCTGCACAAGGTGCGTTGGAACGTCGAAGAGTACGACTGGTTCATGGCCGAGAAGGGCGGCGCCCTGCGCTCGTGGACCAACGGCGTCAAGAAGGACGGCCGCAAGCCCGAGACCTGGGCCGGTCGCATCCGCATGGAGCGCCTCTTCCCCGAGCACCCCTACGGCAAGTGGATGACCCCGGCCGACTACGCCGCGCTGGAGGGGGTGGGCCAGTCCGAGCTCGCCGCGTGGGTGTACAAGAAGTGGCAGCCGGCGAACGCCCGCCTCGTGATCGTCGGCAACGTCGATCAGGACGAGGCCGAGAAGCTGGTGAAGGAGTACTTCGCCGAGTGGAAGCCCAAGGATGGCGTGCAGGTCGGGCAGATCGCCCCCCCGGCCGCGCCGACCAAGCAGCCTGACCGCACCGTGCTGCTCTTCGACAAGCCGATCGGCACGCAGAGCAAGGTCCAGCTCTCCTGCCAGCTCAAGTTCGACGGCCCCCAGCACGAGGCCCGGACCCAGGTGCTCGGCGAGATCTTGACCTTCCTCGCCTTCGAGAAGCTGCGCGAAGAGAAGGGCCTGACCTACGGCGCCTACGCCTTCCCCCGCCGCTACTGGGGTGACACCACCGAGCTCATCATCAGCTCGGTCATCCAGAACAGCGGCGCGGGCTTCGGCGTCGAGACCATGCTCAAGCTCGTCGAAGATGGCGCCGCTGGGCGCTTTGACGACGGCCTCATCCGCACCAACCAGTGGAACGTCGGCCGCACCAGCGTGACCAACCTCCAGTCGGGTGACCAGATGTTGTCGGCTCTGCTCGCGCCTGGCCGCGGCAAGCTCGACTACTACAAGAACTACCCCGACTACCTGGGCGGCGTGGACAAGGCCGGCATCCAGGACGCGCTCAGCCGCTGCGCGGGCCACGAGGTGGTCACCGTGGTCGGCCCCGTCGCCCAGGTCAAGCCCCAGCTCGACAAGGCCAACATCAAGTACGAGGTCATCGACTGGGAGCCCCGTCAGCGCGCCCTGCTCACCAAAAAAGAGCTGAAGGCCTGGGACAAGGCCAAGGCCAAGGACGCCGAGAAGAAGGCCGCCGCAGCCTCCGCTCCGGCCGCGCCCTCGGTGCGCTGAACCTCCGCGCTGAGCCAAGTCCCTCCACCCTCCCCCGGCCCGCGCGGGGGAGGGCGCCGGCCCGCCCCGCGCGGGCCGCGCGTCGTTTTGGGGCAGCGCGCTCAGCGACCGAGCAGGGCCTGCTGCACCGGGAGCGGGCCGGCGAGCCCGGCCACCTTCGCCTCGAGCGCCGGGTCGCGGGCCCAGGCGCCGGCGGCCTCACGCCAGACCACCGTGCGGAAGCTGCCCGTCGCGGGCTCGCCCACCAGCGGCGGCAGCGCCTTGCCGCCGGGGCGGGCCAGGGCCGAGGCGGGTCGGCGCTCGCTGCGGTCCTCGAACATGACCACCAGCTCGTAGATCTGGTCGCCATCCACGTCGAGGGAGAGGGCCGGCCCGGCCCGCCAAGGCGGCGGATCGAGGGCCAGGGGCAGCTCGGAGGGGCCCCCGTCGGCCCGCAGCAGGCGGGCCCCCCAGGCGCCGCCGGCCCGCTCGGTGACCACCAAGGTGGCCGCGTCGGCGCTGCCCATGCGGCCGGCCGCCGGCGTGCGGGCGAGCACCTCAGCCGCGGCGAGGGCCGGGCGCACCACTTCGGCGGACTCGGCGTCGCTGAGCAGCCGGAGGGGCGCGGCCTGGGGTGCGGGCGCAGCGCCGCAGGCGAGGGCCAGCAGCAGCAGGGGGAGGGGTGCCATGGATGACCTCGGGGGCGTCGCTTGCAGCGCCTATCGCGTGGCTGGCCCGGGCCGGAAGTCAACGGTAAGCGACGGTCATGGCTCACCTCCGCCCGCTCACGACCACCTCCTCCTCATCGGGCGCCACGCCAGAGGAGGGCTCCCCCCACCCCCTCCGCTCGGTGCACCTCATCGGTCGCACCGCGCCTTCGAACCTGTGCCTGCAGGATCCGAAGGTGTCGAGCGCGCACGCCCGCCTGCGCTGGACCGGCGCCGGCTGGGAGCTTCGCGACCTCGGCAGCACCAACGGCACCTTCGTCGACGGCAAGCTGCTCAAGACCGGCGACGCCCGCCTCGTCTCAGCGGGGGCGCGCCTGAGCTTCGGCTCGGCCGGGCAGGTCTGGGTGCTCGCCGACGCTGGGCCGCCCGCACCTTTTGCGGTGCCGGTGACCGGGGGCCCCGCGGTCGAGGGCGCCGGTGAGCTGCTCGCCTTGCCCTCGGCTGAGGCGCCCGAGCTGAGCGTGTGGAGCGACGCCCTGGGCCGCTGGATGGTCGAGCGCGAGGGTGAGCTGCTCCCCGCCGGCGACATGCAAGAGCTCCAAGCCGGCGGCCAGGCGTGGCGGCTGCACCTGCCGCAGCCGGTCGAGGGCACGCTCAACGCCGACGCGGGGCCCGTGGAGCGGGTCGCGCTCCGCCTGCACTTTGGTGTGAGCAGCGATGAAGAGCACGTCGAGCTGCGGGCTGAGCAGGGCGGCCGCAGCTGGGATTTGAAGGCACGCGCCCACCACTACCTGCTGCTGACCCTGGCCCGGGCCTGGGCCCGCGACGCCGAGGACGGCGACCAGCCCCCCGGTGAGCGGGGTTGGGTCTACCAAGACGAGCTCGGCAAGCGCCTGCGGATGGATGACAATGGCATCTACCTCGCTGTTTTCCGCGCGCGTAAGCAGCTGACCGAGGCCGGCGTGCCCGGCGCGAACGACATCATCGAGCGGCGGGTGGGCACGCGGCAGCTGCGCATCGGGGCCAGCGCGGTGAGCATCCGCAGCCTGTAGGCGCAGCCACGGGGCGCGGCGGACCGCGCGCCGTGCGATACTTTGGGCCCGCGCGGGTGCCGCCCGCCGCCAACCCGCCCCGCCCACCCTGTTGGGAGCCCCCGATGGCACGCACTTGGTCCTTGGCCCCCGAGCTCTACGCCTCTGCTGACACCGACACGGATCGCCTGTGGATGCAGCGGATGCGCGAGCAGGACCGTGAGCCTGCCTCCACCGACAGCGCCAAGCCGCGGTTCACCCTGGTGGTCGGGCCCTCCCCCTTCTCGATGCCGCGCGGGTGGGAGTTCTTCCTGACCTCGCCCTACGAGGGGGCGACCTACATCGCGACCGTGCTGCTCAACGCCGGCTACGCCGTGCGCATCGTCGATGTGCGCTACGACCCGACGCCCTTGCAGACCGCCTACCGCGAGATCATGCAGGGCACCGATGTGCTCGGCATCGCCACCTTCGAAGACAACTTCCCTTGGGTCAAAGAGCTCATTGACCACGTGAAGTTCGCCCAGCCCAAGATGCCGGTCATCTGCGGCGGCTCGCTCGTGACCAGCGTGCCGCACGTCTTTATGGCCCACACCCAGATGGACATCGGCGTCATCAGCGAGGGCGAGATCACCATCCTCGAGCTGATGGAGAGCTACACCCGCGGCGCCTGGGCCGAAGAGCTGCCCCAGATCCGCGGCATCGTGTACCGGGCCGAAGACGGCGAGGTCATCCGCACGGGGCCCCGCGGGCAGATGCCCGACCTCGACAGTCTGCCCCGCATGCGGCTCGACCTCTGGCCGCAGTTCCACGCGCCTGAGGGCCTGCAGCCGCAGATCATCAGCAGCTACTCCCGCGGCTGCAAGATGGACTGCAGCTTCTGCTACCGCACCACGCCCCAGGTGCGCGCGAAGTCGCCGCAGAAGCTCGAAGAGGACGTGCTGTGGCTCAAAGAGCGCTATGGCACCGAGTTCATCTTCTTCGTCGACCTGACTTTTACGGCGATCAAGAAGCAGACCCTTGAGAACATGGACGTGCTCAAGGGCAAGGGCATCCGCTGGACCTGTCTGACCCGCTGCGCCGACGTCGACAGCGAGCGCCTGGTCGCGATGAAGGACGCCGGCTGCGACATCGCGCTCTACGGCGTCGAGAGCCTCGGCGGCGACATCCTCAAAGAGGCGCGCAAGGGCAACACCGAGAACATCACCGTGCGGGCCATGCACAACACCTGGGACGCCGGCGTGCGCTTCGGCGCCCTGCTCATCGTCGGCCTGCCCGGTGAGACCGCCGAGAGCCTCGACCACGTCTGCAAGTGGGCCGAGGAGCACAACCACGTCACCCGCGTGAAGTACCTCTCGGCCATGCCGGGCACCACGGTCTACCAGCAGGGCGTACGCGACGGCATCATCCGGTCCGAGCTCGACCACCTCAACTGGCTGAGCATCGAGCAGGCCCTCGTCGAGGACGAGTTCCTCAACTACAACGGCCTGCCCGAGCGCGTCTGCCGCGAGGCCTACCAGCGCATCTACGACGCCTATGAGCCCGGCCCGGTGATGGACTTCAAGCACTGGCCCGCGCACTTCCTGTACCACCACGGCAACGCCGACGACGCGACCGCCCGCTCCACCGACTACGCGGGCGAGGGCTGGCGCAAAGAGTTCAGCTCGGCCTCGCCGCACCTCATCCCGGGCTCGGAGCGCTTCACGCTCGACGCCTGCGGCACCCCCGCGATGGCCGCGGCGGGCTCCCGCACGATGGTCTCGGGCGCCCGCGCCCTCGGGGACTCGGGGCTCGCGGCGCGTTAGCCGCGGCGGGCCCGGGGGCCGTGGCGTGGGGCCGCTCCTCCGCCTGAGCCCCCGCTGGAGCGCCGATGTCCACGCCCCTTGCCCAGGTCGACCGCGACCGTGAGGCCTCCCGCGGCCGCCTGCCGCCGCTGGTCGGCACGCTGACCATCCGGCGCCTGCGCGAGGCCCTCGCCCGCGACGCGGTGCGCCGCCAGGTCTACGAGCACCTCGCCTCCATCGCCGAGATCGAGGGCGCGCACGGCCCGGCGGCCTTGCTGCGCGAGCTGGCCGAGAGCAGCGGCGCCCTGGCCGACGGCCACATCGACCTGCTCCGCCGCGCGGGTGAGCCGCTCACCGGCGCCCCGATGGGCGGGGCTGTGAGCAGCCTGCGGGCCGTTTTGCGTGACCTCGAGGGTGATCTCGACGAGGGCCTCGCCGGCGACGCCGAGACCGCGGCCGCCGAGGGCTTCCCCGACATCGCGTCTTGGTTCCGCTCGGTGCGCGCCCAGCGGGTCGACCACGCGGCCCGCCTGATGGCCGCCCAGACCGAGGGGGGTGCCGCGTGAGCGCTGCCCCGCTTCCCTACGAGACCCACCACATTCGCGTGCTGCCTTGGCGCGACGCGGTGCGCACCCGTCCGGCCATGTACGTGGGCTCCAGCGGCCCACAGGGCGCGGCCCACCTCGTGCACGAGATCTTGCAGAACAGCGTGGATGAGGCCCTCGCCGGCGCCGCGACCGAGATCTGGCTACGGCTTTTGCCCGGCGGAGCGGTCGAGGTCGAGGACGACGGCCGCGGCGTGCCCCTCGAGCCGGTGCCCGGGCTCGACCGCTCGGCCCTCGACGTGGTGCTCACCACCCTGCACGCCGGCGGCAAGTTCGACCAGCGCAGCTACGCGGTGGCCGGTGGCCTGCACGGGGTCGGCCTGTCGGTGGTCAACGCCCTGTCCTCCACGATGGAGGTCGAGGTGCGCCGCGGTGGCCGCCGCGCCCTCGCCCGCTGCGCCCGCGGCGCGCTGCTCGGCCCGCTCGAGGAGCGGCCCGCGGATGGTGGGCGCGGCACCCGCGTGCGCTTCACCCCCGACGAGGCCATCTTCGGCGCGGTGCGCCTGGATCGGGCGGCGCTCGAGCGGCGCCTGATGGAGCAGGCCTTCCTCCTGCCCGGGCTGCGGCTGCACCTCGACGACCAGGTCGAGGGCCACGCCCGCAGCTTCTGCTTTGACACCGGCGTGGTCGGCTTTGTGCGCGCCTTGGCCGCCGAGCGCCGCCTGCTGCACCCCCAGCCGCTGCACATCGTGGGCGAGCACGCCGGCCACCGCGTCGCGCTCGCCTTGGCCTGGACCGACGCCTGGGCCGAAGAGACCCTCAGCTACGTCAACTCCATCTTCACCCGGGATGGCGGCGCCCACGTCGACGGCCTGCACCGCGCCCTGCTCAGCGCGGTCACCGGCCTCGCGGTGGCCGACGCCCGCGTACACGCCGAGGCTGAGCTCGGGGTCGACGGCTTTGACGTGCGTGAGGGCCTGACCTGCGTGCTCAGCCTGCAGATGGCCGCGCCCGAGTACGAGGGCCAGACCAAGGCCCTGCTCACCAGCGCCAGCGCCGCCGCGGCGGTCGAGGCGGTGGTCGCCCCGGCGCTGCGGGCCCTGCTCGAGGCCGATCCGGGCCTCGCTGATGTCGTGGTCGGCAAGGCGGTCGAGGCGGCCCGCGCCCGCGCCGCCGCCCGCCGGGCCGCCGAGCGGGCCCGCTACCAGAGCGTGGACGCGGTCTTCTCCAAAGAGGTCTACCAGCAGCAATTCGGCGTGCGTAGCAAGAACTGGCACCAGTCGGCCCGCTGGATCACTGACCAAGACATCCTCGGCGCCCACGCCGCGGCCTTCGATGGCCCGAGCGACGCGCTGCTGCTCGACGTCTGCTGCGGCAGCGGCGTGGTCGGCGCGAGCTTCCGGGGCAAGGTCGGGCGGATCATCGGCCTCGATCTGACGCCCGAGATGATCCGCATGGCCGAGACCCGCCTCGACGAGGTCGTGCAGGGCGATGTCTACGACCTGCCCTTCCCCGACAACAGCTTCGACGCGGTCTGCAACCGCGAGGTGCTGCACCTGCTGCCCCGGCCCGAGCGCCCGGTGGCCCAGGTCTTCCGGGTGCTCAAGCCCGGCGGGCAGTTCATTGTGGGCCAGCTCTTGCCTTATGGCGCGGCCGACACGCCCTGGTTCTTCCGGGTGCTCAAGAAGAAGCAGCCGTTGTTCTTCAACAACTTCACCGAAGATGACATGCGTGCCCTGCTCAGCGGGGCGGGTTTTGTCGACCTGCAGGTGACCGAGGTCCTCGCCTGGGAGGACATCGACACCTGGATCGACACTTGGGAGACGCCGGCCCTGGAGCGGGCCGAGATCCGCGCGCTCTACACCCGCGCCCCGGCCGAGGTCCGTCGGGCCCACCCCTTCGAGATCGACGCCAATGGGCGCATCCTCGACAAGTGGCGCTGGCTCATCTTCTCCTGCCGCAAGCCGGCCTGAGCGCGCCGCCGCGCTGGAGCTCCCCATGCCCGTCGATCCCGAGGTCCTCGCCCACTTCACGGCCCGCGCTGCGCACTATGACCGCTCCTCGGCTTGGTGCACCGACGAGGAGCTCGGCGCCCGCACCGTCGCCCTCGCTGACATTGCCCCGCAGCACGTGCTGCTCGACGTGGCTTGCGGCACGGGGCTGGTCGCGCGCCGGTTCAAGGGGCGGGTGGCCGAGGTCATCGGCGTCGACCTGACCCCGGCCATGTACGCCCAGGCCGCGCCCCACCTCGACCACTTCCTGGCCGGGCCGGGCGAGGCCCTGCCCCTGCCCGACCAGAGCGTCGACCGGGTCACCTGCCGCCAAGGCGTTCAATTCATGGATGACGCGGCGGCGGTGGCCGAGATGTTCCGGGTGCTGCGCCCGGGCGGCAAGGTCCTGCTCATCCACCTCTGCGCCTACGGCGAAGACGACAAGGCGGAGTACTTCGAGGTCCTCCGCCTGCGGAACCCGGCCCGGCGCAACTTCTACCTGCGCGGCGACCTCGCCTCCCTGCTCCTCGGGGCCGGCTTCACCGATGTGGCCGTGCACGACGCCATCGTCGAAGAGGACGTCGACGTCTGGTCCGACAACAAGGCCATCGACGAAGAGCGCCGCGAGGCCATCCGCGCCGTCTACCGGGGCGCCAGCCCGGCCTTCTCGGCGCTGCACGGCGTGCGCATCGAGGGCGGCCGCATCGTCGACCGCATGTTGTTTGGCCTCGCCGTGGGCACCAAGCCCGCCTGAGCCGCGCTCACCACGCGCCCCCGTCGGCCCGCAGCCCCGGCGAGCGCGCGCCCGCCGCGCCGGGGATCCGGTCGTGGCGCCGCCAGCCGCCTTCGCCCGCCCCATCGGTGGCGCGGTTGTAGGCCACGCCGATCGGCAGGGTCGGGTAGCGCACCTCGTCGAGCAGGGCGCCGTCCGGGCCGGTCAGCCGCAGGCGCTCGCCGCCGTTGTTGAGCCCAAGCCGCCCGGTCGAGCTCAACACGACGTGGGGCACGTCATCGTGGTCGCCGGTGTCGTAGACCACCACGGCGGCGCCCGGGGCCAGCGTGCCGCCGCTGAAGGTGTGGCGGGGGGCGGCGGCGCCGTCCCAGAGGCTGACCCCGGCCAGATCCATCGGCCCATCGCCGACGTTGACCAGCTCCACGTACTCCTCGCCGATGTCAGCCCAGGCCGGGTCGGGCAGCAGCTCGTTGAAGCGCAGGGCCGGGCTGCCGCAGCCCGCCGCGGCGCCCTCCGCTGCCGCCTCGGCCCCCTCCACCGGCGTGGCCAGGGCGAGCCGGGCGCAAAAGGGGCTCATCCAGGCGCTCACCTCCTCCAATCCACTGAGCAGGACGAGGTTCTCGTCATTGTCCTGCTGCGCGGCCCGCGACCAGTTGGTCGAGCCGGTGGCGACGGTCGCAGGCCCCTCGCCCGGCCCGCCGTCGACGATGAGCAGCTTGTGGTGGAGCTTTCCGCCGCTAAAACCGCTGGCGTTGCGGTTGCCATCGGTGTGGACCGCCGCGCCCCCCGCGGCCAGCGCCTCGTCCACCGACCAGCTCGAGCTGGCCTGCCCCTCGTCGAAGATGCCGATCACCACGACGCCCCGGGCCTCGGCCCGCAGCAGGGCATCGGCCACGTCGGGGTGGGTGAAGCTGTAGGTCGCGAAGCGCACCGAGGCCGCCGCGCCGTCGATGGCCGCGACCAGGGCGGGAACCGGGTCCTGGCTCGGCGAGAAGCGCAGCTGCAGGTCGAGATCACCCTCGGGCAGGCCGTCGAGCGCGAGGCCGAGCGGGGAGCGGCTGCGGTTTTTGTTGCGCCCAAAGCGGCCCGCCTGCAGCTCGGCGTGCTCTTCGGCATAGGCCGCGGCCACCTCTGCCGATCGCAGCAGCAGCGCGTCGTTGTCGTTGCGGTCCAGGTCGTTGTCGGTCCAGTTGGTCGAGCCGGTCCACACCGCCGCTTGGTCGATGACCAAGAACTTGTGGTGCATGATCCGGTCGCCGGGGCGGCGCGCGCGGATCGGCACGCCCGCCGCCGACAGCGCGACGAAGCCGGGGTCCTCCAGCTCATCGCCGTCGGTGACCACCCGAAGGTCAACCCCGCGGTCCCAGGCCGCCAGCAGGGCGTCGACCAGCGGGGCCCGGTCCAGCGTGTAGGCGGCGAGCAGCAGCTCATCTTCGGCGCTGTCGACCAGGGCGATCAGGTCGGGCTCGAGCGCGGTGGGGGAGGTCTCCCCCGGCGCGGCGCCCGGCGCGGTGTGCCAAGCCTGCAGGGTGGGACCGGTCAGGAGGCCGGAGAGGGCGCCCGATGGCTGAGCCGCGGGCGCGCAGGCGGAGAGCGCGGCGGCGGCCGCTGCGGACGGGAGGGAGGCGCGGAGCGGACGGGCGGGCACGGCGGGGACCTCTGCCCCGCAGGTCGGCGCCCGCCGCCCCGGACCTGAGCCGGCTGCGGATCAGCCCGCGGCGAGGGTCGCTTCGAGCTGGTCGAGGGTGCCGCCAAAACCCATGCGCATGCCGGCGAACATGCCAAGGTAGGTCTCGAGCTCGGCCGCGCTCGGATCGCGGGGCTGCCCGCGGAGCAGCAGGTGCGTGCCGCCGTCGGGCAGCGCGGTGAAGATGACCTCGTTGTGAATCTCGAGCGGGAAGCTGTCGAGGAAGGGGGCCCGGCTCAGGCCGCCCTCGGGCGTCGAGAAGGCGTTGCGCCAGAGGATGCGCGCCTGGGGCTCGACCAGGTCGATCGCCCAGCGGCCCCACCAGACCGCGCCATTGGCGTGGGTCATCGTGTAGAGCACCCGCCCGCCGGTGCGCATGTCGAAGTCGGCGAGGCCGAGCGGCACACCCTTGGGGCCCCACCATTGGGCGAAGAGGGCGGGCTCGGTCCAGGCGGCCCAGACGCGGGCGAGGGGGGCGTGGAGCGTGCGCTCCATCTGGAAGGGGAGGGTCTCGGGCGTGGTGGTCATCGGCTCCTCGGGGCTAGGGCTCCGCGAACCTATAACCGATTGGTTGTAGGTTGCCCCGCTCAACCCAGCTCATACAGGTTGATGTAGCGGTTGCCCTGGATGGGGATCCGCCCCAGCACGGTGGTCCGGCTCTGCATGTGCTGGGCCCCGACCTCGGTGAGCAGGGCCCGGCCGCGGTGGGCCGACAGGTTCATCATCCACCGCGCCAGGTAGAAGGGGCCGGCCAGCTCCCAGCCCTCGCCGGGCCGGCGGGTGTCGGTGTGGATGCGCGCGACCCCCGGGGCGAGGCCGGCGCTCAGGCGGTAGCCGGCCGCCTGGGTCTGGCGTTGTAGCTGGGCGCAGGCCTGGACCGCCCGGCTGATGCTCAGGCGCAGGCCGCCGCGGGCCACCCAAACGACCAGCATCGCGCCCTCGCCGCGCTCCCAGACCTCGCCGCCCGCCTCCTCGATCGTGCGCAGCCACTCGGTGGACAGCGCGGTCAAGGGTGTGCGGGGCGCGGCCATCGTGCGGGGCGGCGGGGCGGCCTCGACCGCCAGCACCACCACGGCGGTGGGCGGCACGGTGCGGGTGCCCGGCGGCGGGGGCGGCGGCTCGCCGCGGGCCACGGCCGAGGCGCTCTCGATCACCACCTTGAGGTAGGCGGCCAGGTCGTTGTTCGTGGCCCGGTGGCCCTCGCGGACCATCAGCGCGCTCAGGGCCTCATGGAATTCCTGCGCCCCGCGGAAGCGGTCGGAGGTCCGGCGGGCGAGGGCCTTGAGCAGCAGGCCCTCGAGGTCCTCGGTGATCTCGGGCCTCCACGCCCGCGGCGAGGGGACCTCGGCCCGCTTGACCCGCTCCAGCGTCTGCTCGCGGGTGCGGGCCTTGAACAGCCGCTGCCCGGTCAACATCTCGTAGAGCACGATGCCGATGCTGAACAGGTCGGTCTGGCGGTCGAGCAGCTTGCCCTCGACCTGCTCGGGGCTCATGTAGGCGTACTTGCCGCGGACGACCTTGTGCAGGCTCTCGGCCTGAAAAGCCGCGCGGGAGATGCCGAAGTCGGTGAGCTTGACCTCGCCCGCGTAGGAGATGAGCACGTTTTGCGGCGAGATGTCGCAGTGCACGATGCGGAGGGGCTCGTTGCGGTCATTGACCCGGTCGTGGGCAAAGGCGAGGGCCTTGAGCACCTCGGCGACGATGAACAGCGCGAGCGGGATCGGGAAGGGGCCGAGGTTGCGCGCCCGGTGGAGCAGGCGGGCCAGGTCGAGGCCGTTGACGTGCTCCATGGCCATATAGTACTGGCCGTCGATCTCGCCGAGATCGAAGACCTGGACGATGTTGACGTGGTGCAGCTCGACGGCGATGCGCGCCTCGTCGATGAACAGGTTGATGAAGTCGCTGTCTTCGCCGAGGGTGGGCAGCACCTTCTTGATGACCAGGATCTTCTCAAAACCCGCCATGCCGTAGGCGCGGGCCCGCCAGACCTCGGCCATGCCCCCAGTCGCGATCTTCTCGAGCAGGTGGTACTCGCCGAACACGATCGGCCCCCGGCTCAGGCCATCGTCGAGGATGGCGTCGTCGCCCTGGCTCATCGTCACCCCTCCCGCGCCGCCGCCGCGCGCGCCGGTCTGCTGCAGATCGCGGCGCTTCTTTAGCGCCTGCTCCGGGTCAGCGCGCGGGCGCCTTGGGCTCACCTCCGGGCCCGGCCGGTCCGAACCCGGTGGTGGAGCGCCATGAGCTACGCCGACCCCCACCGCGTGCTGTCCAGCTACCTGTCCCGCCTCGTGCGGGCGGGCGGCGCTGACGGCGGCCCACCATCCTCGCTGCCCGCTGCGGCCCCGCAGCAGGGCGCGATGTTGTTCGCAGATCTCTCCGGGTTCACGGCGATGTGCGAGGCGATGAGCCGCAGCGACCGCCAGGGCGCCGACCGCATCACCGCCCTGCTCAACCGCGTGCTCGGCGGCCTCGTGCAGGTGGTGCACGCCCACGGCGGCGACGTGGTGAAGTTCGCCGGCGACGCCATCCTCAGCGTGTGGGAGGCGGAGCCCAGCGCGGCGATGGGGGCAGCGGTGAGCGCGGCCATCCGCTGCGCGGGCGAGATGATGCGGGCGGTGGCGCGCACCCAGGCCCAGCTCGAGCACGGGCTCTCGCTGCGGGTGGGCGTCGGCGCGGGCCCCTTTGAGGTGATGCACCTCGGCGAGCCCGGCGGGAAGCGCGCGCTGCTGGTCGGCGGCGAGGCGGTGGACGAGGCCACGGCGCTCTGCGCCAAAGCCGCGCCCGGTGAGCTGCGGCTCTGCCGGCGGAGCACCGGCCTCGCCGGCCCCCTGGTCGAGCTCCGGGTCTCGCGCAGCGGGCGGAGCACGGTGCTGCGCGTCGATCCGGCCTATGTCAACCTGCCGCTTCCCCTCCGCCAGCCCCTGCCTTGGGACGAGCGCTTCGCGCCCTATGTGCCGGCCGCGGTGCTCGACCAGATCCGCGGCCGGAGCGGGGCTTGGCTCGCCGAGGTCCGCTCGGTCTCGGTGCTCTTCGTGCACCTCTCGGCCCTCGCCGCCCACGTCTCGCCCGCCCGCATGAACGCGGCTTGGACGGCGGTCGAGCAGCGGGTGGTCGGCCAGGGCGGCGCGGTGAACAAGCTCAGCGTCGATGAGAAGGGCGCCACCGTGCTCGCCGCCTTCGGCCTGCCGCCCCAGGCCCACGAGGACGACGCCGCCCGGGCCTGCCGCGCGGCGGTGGCCATCTGCGCCGCGCTCGGGGAGGGCGCGCGGGTCGGCGTGACCACCGGGCGCGCCTTCTGCGGCGAGGTCGGCAGCGGCGAGCGCCGCGAGTACACCATCATCGGCGATCCGGTGAACACAGCCGCGCGGCTGATGGGCAAAGCGGCGCCCGGCCAAGCCCTGGTCGACATGAGCACCGCCCGGCGGGCGGGCGGGGCCTTGGAGTTCGACGCGCTCCCCGCCCTCACGCTGAAGGGCAAAGACGCGCCGGTGCCGGTCTTCTCGCCGCGGCTCAGCCGGCCGGCGGTCCGCCCGAGCGAGACCCAAGAGCACATCGTCGGCCGGGACGAGGCCATCGACGCCCTCGCCCCCTGGCGGACCCCGCACCCGGGCCGGGGCCGGGTGATGCTGCTGGCGGGCGCGCCGGGCACCGGGAAGAGCGCGGTGGTGCGCTTTGCGAAGCGGGGTTGGCAGGACGCGGGCCGCCGTGTGGTCCAGCTCGAGGGGGAGGGCGTCGACCACCTGCTGGGCCTGCGGGGCTGGCGCTCGGTGCTCGACGCGCTGCTCCAGGGCGGAGCCCGGTCGGCTGAGGAGCAGCGGCAGCGCCTGCTCGCCGCCGCCGGCGACGCCGCGCCGATGCTCCCCCTCATCGAAGATCTGCTGCCGCTGCCGATCGTCCCCACCACCGAGGCCCAGACGGTCGACGCGCGGGACCGCGCGGCCCTGCGCCAGGACCTGATCGTGCGCCTCGTCGCCGCCGAGGCCGCTCGCACCGGGCTCATCCTCATCGTCGAAGACGCGCACGGGCTCGATGATGAGGCCCTCGGCCCCGCCTTGGAGCTGGCCCGCCGCCTCCCCGGCCTCGACGTGCTGTTCACCTCGCGGCCGCCCCCCGATGTGTCGACCGAGCGCTTTGAGCGGCTCGCCCACCTCGGGAAGCGGCGCCTGCTGCGCAACCTCAGCGCTGGGCAGGTCCGCGAGCTGCTGATGGGCCGGCTCGAGCTGGTCGGCGCGCCGCCGGCGGAGCTGGTCAGCGTCATCCACGGGCGATCAGGCGGCAACCCGCTGTTCGCTTGCCACCTCATCGACCACCTCGTCGAGGTCGGCACCGTCCGCGTCGCCGACGGCCACTGCAGCGTGCCGGTGCGGGAGCTTGAGCGCTCGGCCAGCGAGCTGCCGGTCACCCTCGAGGCGATGCTGCTCGCCCGCCTCGACCGCCTGAGCCGGCGGGCGCAGCTCACCCTCAAGGTGGCGAGCGTGCTGGGGGCGCGCTTCGAGGTGGACATGCTGCTCGCGGTCCACCCCACCGTCGCTGGGACCGCTGAGCTGGACGCCGATCTGGAGGAGATCCGCGACAAGTCGGTCGCGATCCCCGTGCAGGACGGCGGCCCGCTGTGGCGCTTCCACCACGCGCTCATCCGCGACGCCGCCTACGACATCCTGCCGGGTGACCAGCGCCGGGTGCTGCACCGCGCAGCGGCGGCCTACCTGGCCCGGCAGCCCGGCTTTGACGCGGACCGGGCCGCCCTCGAGCTCATCTCGGGCCACCACCTCGGCGCGGGCGACGTGGAGCCCGCGGTGCGCTGCCTCTACGCGGCCGCGGGGGTCGCGGCGGGCGCCGGCCGGGCCTCGGAGGTCCTCGCCTTGGTGGAGCGCGCCGATGAGCTGGTGCACGTCGCTTCGGTCGTCCTCGACCCCGACGCGCGCCTGGTCCGCGGTGAGGCCCTGGCCGCCGCCCAGCTGCACCTCGGCCAGCTGGACCGCGCCGCGGCCACCCAACGTGACCTGCTCGCCGCCCTCGGTGAGCCGACGCCGGAGGGGTCGACCGGGCTCTTCGCAGAGCTGGGGCGGCTCTTCCTCCGGCGGCCCGGACCGCCTGGGGTGGAGGGGCGCCGCCGGGCCAGCGCGACCCTGCGCATGGCGCGCATTGAGGAGCACCGCGGGGCCACCCTCTCGGCCTTGCGCGCGGCGCTGCGGGCCCTGCGCTTGGGCCGGAGCGCGCGCTCCGCTGTGGTGGCGGCCCGGGCTGCTGGCCTCTCGGCTGGGCTGCTCGCGAACCTCGGCTGGCGATTGCCTGCGGCGCGGGCGCTGAAGTGGGCGCGCATGGCGGCTTCGGCCGAGGCGGACGTCGTGGCGATGGGCCTCGTCGCCATGGCCCAGGCGGGGATGGCCTCGACCGTTCGGGAGCGGGAGGCCGCCCAGGTCGAGGTGGACGCCGTCCGTGCGCGGGTGCGGGCGCGCGGGGCCTCGCACACGGCGGACCGGCTGGGCCTGCTCGGCGTGGCGCTGGCCTTGGCGGGGGCGAACCCCGCCCGCGCCGCCGCCCAGGCCGCGGCCTGTCAGCTTCGGCCCGGTGAGCTCGGCCCCTCCTCCGAGGTCGGGCTGCACGCGGCCTGGGCGGCGCTCTCGCGGGCCCACGCCGCGCTGGCCCTGGGTGTCGGCCCGGACCCCGCCGACGAGGCCACCTTGGAGGCCGCGGTCGGGGCCGGGGGCGGCGCGCCGGCCCAGGCCATCCTGCGCGGGGCCCTGGCCGCCTTGGCCTGGGCCCACGGGGACGCCGCCGGCGCCCGTGCCCACCTGGGCCCCGGCTTGGATGCGGCGCTGGCCTGCGTCTACGCCGACCCGACCTGGGCGCTGGGCGCGATCGGCCTGATTCGGGTGGCCTTCGCCGCAGAGCGCGCGACCGGTCGGGGGGGCGCCGAGGCCGCGCGGGCGCTGAAGCTCGCCGAGCAGCTGCGGGCCTGTTCCGTGGTGTTCCGCCCCGAGATTGACGCGCTGATCGTCGCTCACCACGAGCACAACGGCCGCTGGCTGCGGGCGGCGCTGGCCCGCCGGCGCTGGCGGAGCGCGGCGGCGCAGCTCGGCCTGCCGATGTGCCCGCCCCAGCTCGGGCTGGGGTCCCTGCCCCTGGCCCCGCTGGGCGCCCGGCCGGCGCCGGCGGCGGAGGAGGGCTCGGGCCCGCAGGTCAGCCCGGCGGCGGAGCGGCTCCGGGCCAGCGCCTAAGCGCGCGCCCCGCCGCGGTTCAGGCCCAGGGCTGCCCGAGGCCGCGCCAGACCGCCCGCAGCCCCGCCACCTGCGCCTCGAGGGTGAACCCCCGGGATCGCAGGCGCTCGGGGCCCGCCGCGCCCCGGCCCGCGCGGGCGGCGGGCGCGGCCGCCTCGATCAGGGCGGCGGCCAAGGCGCGCGGTTCTTCCGGCGGGCAGAGCCAACCCACCTCGGCGTCGACCAGCTCGGCGATGCCCCCCACCGGCGCGCTGATCACGGGGCGCCCGGCGGCCAAGCCCTCCATCAGGGCGAGGGGCACGCCATCTTCGTCGCCGTCGGGCGCGCGCTGCGCCGGCAGGACCACGAGGTTGGCCGCGGCCATCGCCGCGCGCACGCCGGTCGACGGGAGCAGGCCGGCCCAGCGCTGGCCCGGCGCGGGCGGGCCGGCGGGGGGCGGTCGGTCGGTGATCAGGGTGAGCGAGGCGGAGGGCGCGGCCCGCAGCACCGTTGGCCAGGCGGTGAGCAGCGTGTCGAGGCCCTTCTTGGGCACGTCGCGCCCGATGAACAGGGCGCGCAGCGGGCCGCTGCCCACCGGTCCGCGGTCCAGGGCCGTCCACTGCGCGAGCTCGGGGCCGCAGCGCAGGCGCGCCGCGCGGGCCCCCCAGCTGTGCAGCTGCGGCAAGGCAGCGTCGCTGACGCTCAACACGGCGGATGCGCCGGCCAGCAGCGCGGGCAGGCTGGGCCGCGGCTTGTGCAGGTCCACCGCGTGCACCATCAAGGTCCAGGGCAGGCCGAGGTCGCGGCGGAGCGCCTCGGCCCACTCGGCGGCCTCCCCCGCGAAGTGCACGTGGACCAGCGGCGGCGGCCCGCTCCGCCGGAGCTCTTCGAGCGCGGCCCGGTAGCGGAGGGCGTCCTTGGGGCGCTGGTGCGCGGCCACAAAACGCTGGCCCTCGGTGGGCGCTGCGATGGCCCAGCGCCAAGTCCGGGGGCCGCGGGGCGCCTCGCGCACCGGCGCGGGGAGGGGCGCCTCGCGCAGGGCGCCGTCGGCGCGCGCGCCGAGGCGCAACACCTCAGCGGGGACGCCGCCCGCACGGAGGGCCTCCAGCTCACGGTTCACGAAGGTCTCGGTGAGCGTGGGGAAGTAGCGCAGCAGGTAGAGCGGGGCGCTCACCGGGGGCCTCTGGGCAGGGCGCCGAGCAGCGCGTCGAGCTCCGCCGCGCGCTGATCCCAGCTCCGCAGGATCGGCGGACGGCGCCCGGCCCCGCGCGCCTCGGCCCAGGCCCGGGCGAGGTCAGCCGCGTCCCCGGGCCGGTGCAGGTGCAGGCGCGCGCCCACCCGCGCGGCGGGCGCGGTGACCGTGGGCAGGTCGGGCGCGACGATCGGCCGGTCGGTGAGGAGGTAGTCCCAGAGCTTGAGCGGGTTGGTGAAGCGGCGCCCAAAGCAGCGGTCGGCCAGCGGCAAAAGGAGGACCTCTGCGCGGGCCATCTGGTCGGGGACCTCCGCAAAGGGCAGCGCTGGCAGGACCCGGGCGGAGGGCGGCGGCGGGCCGAGAGCGGCGATGGACAGGGGATCTCCGCCGCAGAGCTCAAGCGGGGCGCCGAGGTGCGCCGCGGCGGCGAGCAGCAGCTCCACGTCTTTGTCGGGGAGGAAGGAGCCGAAGGCGCGCGAGACGCCGTCGCTCTCGACGGGAGGGCGCTGCCGCGCCGGATCGGCCGCGTTCTCGACCCGGAGGCTCGGCCGATCCGCGGGCCAGGGGCCCGCGCGCCAGGCCTCGAGCGTGCCGTCGCTGTTGGCCACGAGCGCGTCGGCCAGCCCCGCGCAGGCGTCGGCCAGCGCGCGGTGTGGGCCCGGATCTTCACCGCGCTCCTCGGCGGTGATGGCGTCGAGCGCGTGCACCTCGAGCACGATGCGGTGGCCGCGGGCGCGCAGGCCGGGGCCGAGCTGGGCCAGCCGGGCGAGGTCGCGCGCGTAGACCACGCCGGGCGGGCCCGCCGCCCAGGCGGCGAGGGTGGCCCGGAACCACAGCCCCGCCCCGGCGCGCGGAAACAGCGGGCCGAGCGCTGGGGCCACGCGCAGGTCGAGGCCCGGGTCGGCGCCCAGGCCGAGCGCCCGCCGCGCGTCGTCGGCGATGGGGCCGGCCGCCCCCGGCGCCCGGTCGGCGCAGACCGTGAGCGCGTGGCCAAGGCGGGCCAGGGCCGCCGCGGTGTGCAGCACCTGCAGGGTCTGGGCCCGCTGCCCCGGCAGCGTCGGGCGAAACAAGCAGAAGATGCGCAGGGCGCCCCCAGCGCGCCCATCCGCGCGCCGCCCACCGCTAAGCAGGCGCCGCGCCCCCCGCCCGCCTGGAGGGCGCGGGGCCCGGGGCCCTCAGGGGGCGAGGGCCCGCGCGGCGGCCAGCGCGGCCCGGGCCGCGACGGGGCTGTGGGTGGCCTGCACCCAGGCGCGGGCTCGCGCACCTGCGGTTGCGTCGTCGAGGATGACTTGCACTGCGTTGATCTCGGCTTGCCCCAGCGGGCCAGACGCGGGCAGCACCAGCCCGGGGCCGGCGGCCTCGGGCAGCCCGCCGGTCGCGCCGGTCACGCAGGGCAGGCCGCAGGCGGCGGCCTCGAGGCAGGCGAGGCCCAAGCCCTCGGCCCGGCGGCCATCGGGGTCAGGGCGGGACAGGGCCAGCAGCGCGGCCCCCCGCGCGAGCACGGCGCGGGCCTGCGCGCGGGGCAGGGGCCCAAAGCAGCTGACCGGCACCTCTGGCCCGCCGGGCTCGCCGGGCCAGGGCCCGGGGCTGGACGGGTCGATCGAGGCGGCGCCCGGCGCGCCCAGCGCGGCGAGCGCCGGGCCGGTGGGGCCGACCAGCCACAGCGGTCGGCCGAGGGCCCCCGCGAGCTGAATGGCGTCGAGCAGACCTTTGTGCGGGGTGGGTCGGGCGAGGACCACCAGGGCGCGGCCGCCTGGGCGGGCCGGCGGACGGGGAGCCAGCGCCATGGGCAGCCGCACCGCGGGCGCGCGCAGGCCGAGGCGGCGCAGCTCACCTTCGAGGTAGGCGCTCACGGGCAAGAAGCAGACCCGGTCGTCGAGGGCCCGCAGCGCGGGCGGCGCGGCGGCGAGCGCGGTGAGCTCGCTGCCGTGGCAGGCGACGAGAACGGGGCCCGGCCAGAGGCGGGCGGCCAGGGGCGCCAGCGCCCAGGTGCCGAGCAGCAGGGCCGCGCCGGGCGCGCAGCGGCCGCGCAGCCGCGCCGCCCCGATGCCCGCCCAGAGCGCGCCGTGGCGGCCCCAGCTCCGCCCGACCAGGGGGACCACGCCCGGCGGCAAGGGCCCCCGCCGGCCGGGGGCGGCGAGCAGGCAGGGCGCGCCCTCCTCGTCGAGGGCGGCGGCGAGATCAGCGGCCCAGGCGCCAATCCCACCCACGTCGCGCGGCGGGAGCTCGGGGCTGATCAGCAGCAGGTCGGGGGCCGGCCGGCTCAAGGCTGCGCCCGCAGCGCGGCCGCCGCGGCTGCGACCTGGCCCGGCTCCAGGGCGCGCAGGCAGGCGTGGTCCCCCACCGGGCAGCGCGGCCCGCCGAAGCGGCTGCAGGGCCGGCAGGGCAGGTCCACCCCCAGCGTGTGGGCGTGGTCGGCCCAGAGGCCATCTTCGGCGGTGGTCGGGCCGAGCAGGGTCAATGTGGGCCGGCCGAGCGCCCGGGCGAGGTGGCTGAGGCCGGTGTCGCCGCCGATGACCACCCCGCAGGCCGCGAGGCCGGGCAGCGTGCGCTCAAAGCCGGCCTCGACGATGATCTCGACCCGCGCCGGGGCGGCTTCGGCGAGCATGCTGAGCAGCGCGCCGTCCTCGGGGCCGCCAAAGAGGCGCAGGGTACCGGGCAGCTGCGTGATCAGCGCTGCCCAAGCCTCGGGGGGCCAGCGCTTGGTCGCCCAGGCCGCCCCCGGGACCAGGCCCCAGGCGGCCGGCGGGGCGGGTGGGCCCGGGGCGGTGAGCCAGGGGGCGGGCGCCGCGGGCACCCCCGCGGCGGCGGCGAAGCGCGCGGGGAGCGGCGCGGGCGGGGGCAGCTTGAACCAGACCCGGGCGCGCCGCCGCAGATCGGCCCGGGCGAGGCCCCGCCGCGGGCCGCCGCCGGCCCGGGCCAGCAGCCAGCGCGCCCGCAGCGAGCCCTGGAGGTCGACCACCGCGCCGCAGTCCCGCAGATCGAGGCCGTCCTCGGCGGCCCGCACCTCGACCACCCCGGGCAGCGCCGCGGCCAAGGTCAGCCAGGCCCGCCGGGTGACGAAGACCACCGGGGCCAAGGCGGCCGTGATCCGCCCGGCGAGCACGACCTCGCCCATGCCCCCGAGCCGGAGCACCGCCGTCTTCGCCCTCACGCGGCGACCCGGTCGAGGGCGGCCTGCAGCGCGTCGATCACCGGGTCGGTGCGCAGCTGCAGGCAGGGGGGCGTGCCGGTCGCCCTCACCGCGCAGCGCTTGGCCCCGCAGGGCGCGCAGGGCGGCGGCGGGCAGCGCAGGGCGCGCGCCCCCGGCGGCGCGGTGCGGTGGGCGGCGGTGCTGCCGAGAACGACGACCACCGCGTCAACCCGAAGGTCGGCGCCTCGGCGGGCGGCGGCAGAGACGTGGCTGAGCCCGCTGTCGACGCCCAGCACGGCCCCCGCGGCGCAGGCCAGCGCGGCGACCTCGGGAATGGTCGGAGCGCCCTCCGCGCCGCGGGCGACCGGGTGGGGGCCGGCCTGCTGCAGGGCGGCGGCGAGGCCGTCCCGGGGCGGGACCAGCACCACCCGGCGCCCCGTGGCCGCGACCGCGTCCGCCACCCCGCGCAGGCCGGGCCAGTCGACGGTGCGGCCCGTGGCCGAGCCGAGCAGCACGAGCAGATCGGCGGCGCAGACGGCGGCCCCATCGCTGGGCAGCGGCGGAGCGGGCAGCGCGCGGAGGGCCGGCGCCCGCTCGACCGGGGCCGCGCCGGTGGCCCAGGCGAGGCGCAGGTAGGCCTGCACCCGGTGCTCATCGACCGGGGGCACCGCCGTGCTCAGCAGCGGCCCGCGGAGCTCACCCGGCGCGCCGATGCGGGCGCCGTGGCGCCGGGCCTCCCAGGCGGCGGAGAAGCTCGGCTTGAGCAAAAGAGCCCAGGGCGCGCGCGCGCCGGGCGGGAGGGGCGCGCAGCCGGGGAGCTCGGCCTGCAGCCAGCCCCAGTCACCGCGCCCGTCGAGCCAGAGCGGGCCGTGCGCCGCCTGCAGCGCGCGCAGCGCGGGCAGCGCCAGGACGCGGTCGCCGAGGTGGTCGGGCAGGCGCACGAGCGGGCGGGGCATGGGCTGGTGTATCGGCGGCGCGGGGGCGCCTCAACCGGCGGTGCGGTGCGCAGCAGCTCAGTCGAGCGGGAGCTCGCTGGCCGGCAAGACGCCGATCTTGCCGTCCTTCTCCCACACGACCATGCGGAGGACCCGGCGCAGCCGCCCGCTGATCTCCCGCTCGCGCTGGAGGGGGAACATGCGGACCAGCCATCGGCCGGCCTCTTCGGCGGGGCAGCCGACCACCGAAGCGACCATGTGGCGGCCGTTCTCGGCGATGCGGAGCGCCATCTCTGCCGCGCTCGGATCGGGCAGGTCGCTGCTGAGCACGGCGTCGCAGTCGCCGGTCAGCGCCCAGGCCAGCCCCTCGGTGAAGCTCGGCGTGTCGTGGGGCACCTCGCGCTGGGCCACCGCGCAATTGCCGTCCTGGTGCAGGAACTCGAGCGGGTGGTCGAGCGAGAGCAGATAGCCCCTCCCGTAGCGGTTGAAGTGTTGGAGCAGGGCCGCCATCAGCGCGAGCCGCTGGCGTTGGCCGGTCACCAGCACGAGGCCAGGCTCCTTCCAGATGAGGTCGCCCTGCTCGGGCGTGCCGCCCAGGTCCTTGAGGGTGGGCACCGCGTCCATCGCCATGCGGTGGATGATGATGCCGAGGCTTCCGCGCTGTCGATATAAGTAGGCCCGGAAGCGACCGATCCGGTGCACGCCAAAGCTCAGCTCGCGCTCCGTCAGCGTGTTCAGGGGCAGCTCGGTGCGGGCGAGGGCGAGCAGCTCCTGCGCGATCCGCCGCGTGTCGTCGGGCGTCAGCGGCGGGTAGGGCGTGTTCACCAGTTGGCCGGCGACGCGGAAGCGCGGCCGGGCCGGCACCTTGATGTGGATGTCCGAGGCGCCGGCCTCGGCAGCGTCCTGGAGCAGCTTGCGGATCGATTCTTGGTCGTAGCGCAGCACGGTGGCGGCCTCCCCACGCGCGCTATCGACCCGCGGGCCCCGCCCTTGAGGCTGGGGCGCCGCGCAGGCCGATCAGCTGCGGCCTTTCCGCTCCGCCCGCTTCTCTTTGAGGCGCAAGCGCCGCTCCTCGGCTTCGCGCACGCGGTCGGCCGCGCTCTGGGCGGGCGCGGCGGGGGCGCTGGCGGTCGGGCCGCCCAGGGCGGGCAGGGCGCCGAAGGGCGACTGGTTCTGGGTCACGCCCTTGCGGCGGGCGCTCCGGCTGACCTGAAAGGGGCTGCCGCCGGGGCGCGGGCCGCCCAGGCCGCCGAGGCCGGGCACGCCGCCGAACAGGCCGCTGCTGCCCAGCGCGGTCATCATCTGCCGCGTCTGGAGGAAACGCTCGTGCAGCGCGTGGACGGCCTCGGGTGTCGAGCCCGAGCCCCGCGCGATGCGGGCGAAGCGCGAGGCGTTGAGGAGATCGGGCTCGTCGCGCTCTTCTTGGGTCATCGACTGGATGATCGCCTCGACCTTGACCAATTCGCGGTCGTCCAGCGCCTCGGGCGGGATCTGGTTGAGCAGCTCGCCCATGCCGGGCAGCTTCTCCATGATGGAGCGCAGGCTGCCCATCTTCTTGATCATCTGGATCTGCTTGTAGAAGTCGCCAAAGGTGAAGTTGCCCTGGAGCATCTTCGCGGCGTCTTTCTGGGCGGTCTTCTCATCGACCACCTGCTCAAAGTCCTTCATCAGGCCCACGACGTCGCCAAAACCGAGGATCCGGTCGGCGAGGCCCTCGGGGCGGAAGTCCTCGAGCTTGTCCATCGTCTCGCCCATGCCGAGGAACTGGATGGGCTTGCCGGTGATCTGCTTGATCGAGAGCGCCGCGCCGCCGCGGGCGTCGCCGTCGAGCTTGGTCAGGATGAAGCCGGTGAAGTCGAGCCGGCGGTCGAACTCGGCCGCGGTGCGGACGGCGTCTTGGCCGATCATCGCGTCGCAGACGAAGAGCACGTTGTCGGGCGAGGTGCGGGCCTTGATCTGCTCGAGCTCGACCATCAGCTCGTTGTCGATCGCGAGGCGGCCCGCGGTGTCGAAGATGACCACGTCGACGCCGACCGCCTTGGCCTGGTTGACCGCGGTCACGCAGAGGTCGACCGGCTTCATGCCCTTGATCGAGAAGACGGTCACGCCGAGCTTCATGCCGAGCGTGCTCAGCTGGTTGATCGCCGCGGGGCGGTAGATGTCGGCCGCGACCAACATCACCTTTTTGCCCTGGGCTTTGAGCTTCTTGGCCAGCTTCGCCGCGGTGGTGGTCTTGCCCGAGCCCTGCAAGCCGACCATCATGATGAGCGCGGGCTTGCGGTCGAGGCTGAGGCCGCCGCTGGTTGCGCCGCCCATCAGCGCGACCAGCTCGTCGTGGCAGATCTTGATGAAGTGCTGGTCGGGCGTGACGGTGAAGCCGGGCGGCAGACCGAAGGCGGCGCTGTCGGTGGGCGCCTTGAGGCTGACCACCTCGCCGATCGCCCGCTCTTGCACGCGGTCGAGGAAGGTCTTCACCACGCCGAGCTCGACGTCGGCCTCGAGCAGGCTCAGCCGGACATCGCGCAGCGCGCCTTTGATGTTGTCTTCGCTGAGCTCGGCTTTGCCTTGGAGCTTGAGGCGGGCGTTGCGGAAGCCCTTGGAGATGGTCTCGAGCATGGGGACTCCTGGCGGGCGGGGCGGCGCTCCCTGGGGGAGGGCGCGACAGGCGCGCGGGCGCGCCCCGCGGCGGCGCGGGTGGGTGAGGCGAGGGGCGGCGGCCTAACCCCGCGGCGGCGCGCGGGCCGTGCTCAGCGGCGCGCGCGGAGGGCGGCGGCGCGGGCGCGGGCGGCGCGGGCCCCTTCAGCCTCACCCAGCGCCTCGGCGGCGTTGGCCTCACCGGCCGGGTGCAGCGGCTCTCTTGGCTGCAGGCGGGCCGCTTCGGCATAGGCCGCCCGGGCATCGGCGTGGGCCCCGAGCAGCTGCAGGGCGTCGCCCCGGCCATGCCAGGCCCAGGCGCTGCGTGGGTCTTTGGCCAGCGCGGCGCCAAAGTGGTGGAGGGCCTCGGCGTAGGCGCCCTGGTCCCAAGCCGCGCGGCCGAGCGCGAGCGGGTCTTGGAGGGTGGCCAGGGCCTCGGCGCGCACCGCCTCGGGGATGGGGACGGCGCCCCCGGGCCGATCCACCGCGGAGAGGGCCTGCAGCGCGCCGTCGCTCGGCCGGTGGAGCAGGCGGCGGGCCCAGGGGGAGAGGCGCTCAGCGGCCCGCTCCACGCGGGCGGCCCACGGCGAGCGGGGCGGAGGCGCGCCCTGGTCCATGGGGAGATCTCCGCGCCGGGGTCGGGGTGGGCTTGCGGGCGCCGACCGGGGCCGGCACGCTGTGCGTGGCCCTGCACAGCGGCGGCCCGGTCGCGATAACAGCGCCGCGGAGCGACGGGCGAGGCGATCTTCCGCGCTCCACGCCAGGAGGCCCATGTCCACCCGTACCCTCGCGCCCGGGCGCCGCGCCCCGGCGCTGCCGCTCCCCCGCAGCTCCCGCCTGTCGTGGGCCTTGGTCGCCCTCGGCATCACCGCAGGCTGCGCGCAAGACCAAAACATCGTCAAGCTCGAGGGTGACGACGTGTTTTACCAGGTCGACGCGGGCGAGGTCGACGTGCTGCTGGTGGTCGACAACTCCGGCTCGATGCAGCCCTACCAAGACCTGCTCGCCGAGAACTTCAACCAGTTCCTCACCTACTTCATCGAGGGCAACGTCGACTACCACATCGGCGTGGTGACCACCTCGATGGAGCCCCCCGAGTACTTCGCCGGCTCGGGCTGCACCCAGGACGACATCGACGCGGTGCCCTTTGGCGGCCACCTCAAAGGCGGCACCTGGATCTCGCCGGCGACCGACGACGGCGACGCCCTCTTCCGCGAGCTGGTGGCGGTGGGCACCTGTGGCAATGGCTACGAGATGGGCCTCGAGAGCGCCTACGCCGCCCTGACCTCTCCGCTCATCGACGACGAGAACGAGGGCTTCATCCGCGAAGATGCCTACCTCTCCGTCATCTTCGTCAGCGACGAACAAGACGCCTCGCCCTGGCCGGTCGATGACTATGTCAACGGCTTCCGCGACGTGAAGGGGCAGCGCGACCGCGACAGCTTCAACGCGAGCGCCCTGGTGGTCGCTGATCTCGAAGACTGCTCGACCCGGCAGGTCGCCTCGGGCGCGCACCCGGGCACCCGCTACCTCGACGTGGCCACCCAGACCGAGGGTGTGGTCGGCAACATCTGCGCCGACGACTTCGGGGTCATCGTCGAAGAGCTGTCGCTGGCTTCGTCTCGCCTGACCGACACCTTCTATCTCAACGAAGATCCCGACCCGACGAGCATTGTGGTCGGCGTCGACGACGCGATCATCGACTGCAGCGAAGGGGTGTGGACCTTCGCGCGCGTGCCCGAGGGGCCCGAGGGCCGGCCGGCCATCGTGTTCGCGCGTGACCAGCTGCCCCCACCGAACAGCAAGATCAACGTGCAGTACAACTATGGCGGCGGTGATCCCGCCGGCTTCTGCGAGTGAGCGCGCTCATGATCTCCGCCCCGAGCTCTAGCCCGAGCTTCGCCCCGGTCCGCGCCGGCTTGGCCCTCCTCAGCCTGCTCGGCTTGGCGGCGGGCTGCACCGCGCTGCCCTCTGCCAAGACCTGCGAGTCGAACAGCGAGTGCGGCTCGAACGAGGCCTGCATCGACGGGGCCTGCGCCGAGGTGCAGTGCCGCACCAACGATCACTGCGCGATCAAGCACTACTGCACCGATAAGGGGGAGTGTGCGCCTGGCTGCGCGGGGGACGACGACTGCTTCGCGGGCCAGACCTGCGATCTGGCGACCAACACCTGCGAGCGCCGGGGCTGTCGCGATACGCAGCTTGACTGCGGGTACAATGAGTTCTGCGACCAGACGACCGGCGAGTGTGTGCCCAGCGGCCTCGACGTCTGCAGCAGCTGCAACCCCGAGGCGGCGAGCTGCGGCGGGGGCGGCGCTTGCTTCCCCAGCGAAGAGCAGGGCACCTGCTCGGCCAGCTTCACCTGCCCGAGCGGCCAGGGCTGCTTCATCGCCGAGTACGATGACCGCCGCACCTGCGAAGACTGGATTGGCTTGCCCGACGACAGCGTCTGCGCCAGCGGCTGGGTCTGCGGCCAAATCTCGGCTTCGTCGCCGCTGTACTGCCTGCGGCCCGCTTGTTTCACCGGCGAGTGCTACGTCGGCTGCGACAGCAGCGACGAAGACCCCTGCCCCCGGGGCTTCGACTGCGTCGACGCGGGCACGGGCGACGAGGTCTGCTTCGCCGACTGCGCCTACCTGCGCGAGAACGACCACCTCTGACGGGCGGTTGGGCGTCTTGCCGGCCCCGGTTCAGCGCACCGGGTGCTCGAAGCGCTCGCCCCGGGGCTCGGCAGCGGGGCGCGGCTCGACGTTGGCTGCGCCGCTGCCCGGCCCCCAGGCGGGCGCGCCGACCCGCGCGCCCGGGATGAGGCCGATGCGGGCGGCGATGAGGTCCTTGACCCGGGGCGCGAGCCAGCGGCGGGTCGGCCCGATCATGAGCAGCACGCCGGTCAGGTCGGTGAGCACCCCGGGGGTGATGAGCAAGACGCCCCCGAGCAGCACCAGCAAGCCCTCGACCAAGCGGTCTGCCGGAGGGATCCCTTGCTTGGCGTCGGCGGCCAGCTGGCGCAGCACGCCCAGGCCTTCACGCTTGGCCAGGGTGGCGCCCAGCAGGCCGGTCAGCACGATGAGCGCGACGGTCTCGGCGGGCCCCATCCACCGCCCGAGCTGCAGCAGCAGGTAGAGCTCGACCGCGGGGATGACCGTCATCGCCACCAGCAGCTTGGCCATCATGTGCCGCCCCCCTCTGCGCGCTGCGCCGGGCCCACCTTCGCGCGGGTCCAGGCGGCGTCAAGCGCGGCGGCGTCCATGTCGTGGAGCGCCCGCCCCTCGGCCTCGGCCTCGAGCTCCATCGTGCGGAAGCGCTCGGCGAAGCGCGCGTTGCCCGCCCGCAGCGCGCCCTCGGCGTCCACCCCGAGGTGCCGGCCCAGGCTCGCCGCGGCCATGAGCAGGTCGCCGAGCTCGTGGCGGCAGGCCGCGGGATCACCGCTGGAGACGGCCTCTTTGAGCTCGGCGAGCTCCTCGTCGAGCTTGTCGAGCACGCCGGCGGGGCCCTCCCAATCAAAGCCCACCGTGCGGGCCTTGCCGCCCTGCGCCGCGGCGACCACCAGGGCGGGCGCCGCGGTGGGGATGCCGTCGAGCAGCCCACGCCCGCGGGCCCGGTCTGCCCGCGCGCGGGCCCAGTCGCCCCGCTTGGGGCCCCCGCCCGGGCTCGGCCCGAACAGGTGGGGGTGGCGCTGCACCATCTTGTCGGTGATGCCCTGGGCCACGCTGTTGAGGTCGAAGCGGCCCGCCTCAGTGCCGATGCGGACCATCATCAACAGGTTGAACAGCGCGTCGCCGAGCTCCTCGGCCACCGGATCGGCGCCCGGCGCGGCGGGCTGATCGACCGCGTCGGCCAGCTCGTAGACCTCTTCTTGCAGGTAGCTACGGAAGCTCTGCAGCGTTTGTGCGCGGTCCCACGGGCAGCCCTCGGGGCCGCGCAGCGTATCGATGAGGTCGAGCAGGGCGCAGAGCCCGGTCAGGTCGCGGGTGGGCAGCGGCATGGGCCCGCCTAACCGCGGTTTTTCTCACCCGCGGCGCGCGGAAGCTGGATCGGGAGCGCCCAACTGGGGCATCATGCGCGGGACGCTGGGCCCGCGGGGCCCGCCCTTGGAGACCGCATGCTCGCACCCTCGCCCCTTCGTTCGCCGGCCCTGCTGTCCCTGCTCGGCCTCGGCGCGCTCGGCCTCGCCGGCTGCCGCTCCGACTACTCGGTGAAGTCAGACCGCCTCGGGGTCGACCTCGAGCTGCAGGTGCTCAGCCCCAGCTACGGCGAGTTTGAGGGCGACGGCCCGGCTGTGGTGACCGGCGTCGTGTCTCCGGCCCAGGCCAAGGTGCTGGTCGAGGGCCAAGAGATCGAGGTCAACGAAGACGGCAGCTTCTCGGTCGAGGTGCCGGTCGACTACGCCTACCGGATCATTGAGGTCGAGGCCTCTCTCGACACCCAGCGCGAAGACTTCCGCGTGCCGGTCTTCCGCGGCGTCGACCCCGTCCCCGGCTGGCCCGGCGGCATGACCGCCCGCCTGCTGCCCAACGGCCTGAGCAAGCTCGGCGAGAGCCTCGGCGCGGCCATCGACGGGCTCGGCTGGCAAGCCACCCTCGCCGCCAGCCTGCCCGCCTACGAGAGCGACATCTTCGCCATCCGCCCGGTGGGCATCTTCAACGAGCCCACCGAGGTCACCATTGAGGCGGCCGACGGCGGCCTCGACTTCGTGGCCACGCTCATCGACCTCAAGCTTGAGTACGAGCTGGCGGTCGACTGGCTCGGCCTGTCGAGCGAGCTCTCGATCAGCTTCGGCGAGATCGCCATCAGCGGCCTGCTGGTGCCCATCCTCGACGACGAGGGCCTGCTCAGCCTCGAGCTCGAAGACCCCTCGCTGGTCATCAACGAGCCCGACATCGTGCTCGGGCCCCTCGACGGCGCCCTGGCCGAGCTCGTGATCGACGCGGTGCTCAGCTACGTGGTCGAGCCGCTGACCGACCTGCTGCTCGGCGTGGTGCTCGACTCGATCGGCACCATCGAGCTCGGCGGCCCCATCGCGTTTGAGACCGACCTGCTGGGCACCTCGCTGGCGCTGAACCTCACCGATCTGGTCACCGAAGAGCAGGGCATCGGCGCCGAGCTCGCCCTGGGCATCAACGAGCCCGCGGCCAGCGAGCCCATCGGCCTGTCGATCCCCGACGCGGGCACCGGCGGCGTGCACCCCGCCGCCCAGGCCGCCATCGCGCTGCACGAGGGTGTGCTGCAGCTCGCGATCGGCAACCTGCTCATCGACCTGCTCGGCCAAGTCGACAGCCTCTTGGGCGGCTTTGGTGACCTCATCGGCGGCATGGTGCGCACCCTGCCCGGCGGTGACCAGGCGCCCGCCGCCGCCGAGGGCTGGTGCCTCGGCCTCGACCCGGGCACCGCCTATGTGGCCCGCATGGTGCCGGGCATCGCGCCGCTGGGCGCGGTCTACATGCCCGACCTGGTCGTCGACATCGGCGAGCGCAAGGGCGCGGTCTGCGAGACCTGGCTCAAGGCTTCGTTGGCCACCGAGATCAACCTCAACATCGAGGGGGGCACCGCGCTCGGCATCGATCTGGTCGTGGCTGAGGGCGTGGTGCTCGAGTACGGCGCCGTCGACCAAGACCCCGAGGCCGTGGTCACCGCGCTGGGCGACTGGCTCGAGAGCACCTTCGGCCTCGTCGGCGGCCTGCTGAACTTCGACCTCGCCGACCTGCTCGGCGGCCTCGGCGGCAGCGGCGACCCGGCCGACCCGGCCACCCTGCTGCTGGGCGGCCTCGCCCCGGTGGTGCTCGACAGCCAGCCGATGGTGAACGCCGACGGCACGACCACCGAGGGGCTGTTCGTGCTCTCGCTGGGCGTCTGGGCCGACTGAGGTCGGCGCCCGACACGGGCTGCGGTCTCCGCGCGCCGCGCTCCCTTCGAGGATGGCGCGGCACGCGTCGTTTTGGAGGAGGGGGCCGCGCCTTAGGCCGGGAGTGTTGAGCGCCCTTGCTGGTCGAGCAGGCCCTCGAGCAGCGCCTCGGCCGCCTCCCACAGGGCGGGGGCCTCGTCGTCGGTCGCGCCGTGGATGGCCGCGAACAGCCCGCCCAGCGCCGCCGGGCCGGCCGCCAGGAGCGGCGGGCCCTGCATCATGGCCACCTCGGCGCCGTCGAGGTTCACCTCGTTGATCGGCAGCCCCCCGGCCGGGCGCAGGCGCCAGGTCGGCATGCCCAACGAAGCGAGGGCGGCGACCAGCCCCGGGCAAGCGGCCGCGCCAAAGGTCAGGGCGCAGGCCTCGCCGGCCCCATCGCGCAGGGGGGCCGAGACGGCTGCCCCATAGAGCGCGGCCATCGCGTCGCAGAGGGCGCCCGCGTCACGCGCCCAGCCCGCCGCGGCGTCGGGCAGCACCCAGACCCGCAGGTTGCGGACCGGGCCGAAGCCGGCCAGCTCATCGGGCAGCGTGGAGAAGCAGCTGAGGTCGAGGATCTGCTCGGGTGTGCAGACCCGCAGGTCGACCAGGGGGTTTTGGCTGCGCAGGCGGCGGACGCGGGGAGAGGGCGTGGTCATGGCCCGGCTCTATCCCCGTGGGGCCCCGCGCCGCGCCGCGCCTCAGACCAGCGCGCGCAGGGACACGCCGAGCCGCGTGCCGTCCTCGAGCCGAAAGCCGTAGCGCCGCTCACCGGCCGCCGGCGGCAGCGCGCCGCGGCCCGCGTCGGGCAGCCCCAAGCCTGGGCTTTGGTGCGGGTCGAGCTGCGCGAGGGCCTGACCGGCGATCGCGTTGGCCAGCTCGTCGATCATGCCGGCCACCGCACCCTCGTCGGCCACCCGCTCCCCGGCCCAGAGCATCGTGAAGATGGCCTCGGCTTCGGCGGCGCTGGTGGCGAGCACCAGGGCGCCCAGCGCCGGGCGGTGCAGGTCCACGGTCGACCAGCGCAGGCTGCCGTCCTCCCAGTCGAAGCTGGGGTCGGGCTCGGCGGCGAGGAACAGCGTGCTCTCCAGCACCTCGGTCACCACCGGCTCGATGATCTGGGCGTCAATCTCAGCGGCGTTCATGCGGCGGCTCCATCCATGCGGCTGATGGCCGCGGCCAGGGCGGCGGGGCTGAGGGGCTTGCGGATGACCGCCGTCGCGCCCATGGCGCGCAGCTCCTCCTCGGCTGCCTCGTTGACCAGCGAGCTGACGATGATCACGGGGATGGCGTGGAGGCGCGGGCTGCCCCGCATGAACCGGAGGAGGGTGCGCCCGTCCATCACCGGCATGTTGAGGTCGGAGATGACCAGGTCGATGCCCTCGGCCTTGAGCTGGTCGAGCGCGGCCCGCCCATGCTCGGCTTCGAAGGTCTGGTCGGCGCGGTACCCGCAGATCGTCAGGCAGCGCCGGACCAACATCCGCGCGGTGGCCGAGTCATCGACGATGAGCACGTTTGGCATGGGATCCTCTCCCGGTCCTTTGGGTCAGACCTGCCATACCGGCAGGCCAGGGCTGCTGATGCGGACGAGGCCCGAGGGGACCTCGACCCGCACGGTGCGGGACAGCTCGCCGCCGACGTCCTCGGCCACGGCGCCCAGCCCGTACTGCCACAACAAGCGCTTGATCCCGAGGACGTTGCGCTTGCCGATGTTGAAGCTGCCCATCCGGTCGAGGATGGTGGCGCCCCCGATGAGCTTGATCTGCAGGCCCCGGCCGTTGGCCGGCGCCCCGGTGCGCTCCATCGCCCGGAACAACGCCGGGATGGCCGTGCTCGCGTAGTAGCCGGGAAGGGCGCCGCGCAGGCCATCCTCGGGCGCCGCAGGCAAGGCGATGTGGGCCATGCCCACCGCGCCAGACCGCGGGTCGCGCGCGACGACGGCGACACAGGACCCCAGCGCCATCGTGACGAGCAGGTCGCCGCCGCAGGCGGAGGCGGCGATGTCTCCGATGCCGAGCATGATCTCGCCCATGGTCACTCCGCCGTCGCTGGGCAGCGGGTTGGCTCCGCGGCGCGCTCGGGTTGGAGCGCGTCCATCAGGGCTTCGGCGATGCCGTCGAGTGATCGGAGGGCCATGGCGGCGCCGATCTCCCAGGCCTCGCGGGGCATGCCCCAGACCACCGCGCTGGCCTCGTCCTGGGCGAGGGTGAAGGCCCCGGCGCGCCGCATGTCGAGCAGGCCCAGCGCACCGTCGGTGCCCATCCCGGTGAGGATGACGCCCATCGCGCGTTTCCCAGCGACCCGGGCCACGGAGCGCATCATCACGTCGACGCTCGGCGCGTGCCCGTTGACCCGCTGCTCGCCGAGCAGCTTCACCCGAAAGTGGTCACCGGCCGCCTCGACCGCGCACTGGCGGCCGCCTGGCGCGATGAGCACCGTGCCGGCGGCGAGCTGGTCGCCGTCCTGCGCCTCACGCACCTGGAAGGGGGTGCTCGAGTTGAGCAGCCCAGCGAAGGTGGCGGTGAAGCCGGCGGGCATATGCTGCACCACCAGCACGCCCGGCGCGGTCGGGTTCAGGCGGCAGAGCAGGTCGCGGATGGCGTCGGTTCCGCCGGTCGACGCGCCGATGGCGATCATCCGGTCGTCGCGGGCGCGCAGACCCCCGCTGGGCGGCGGCGCGCTGCGCTTGAGCTTCCAGTGGCTCACGTTGGCCGTGCTGGCGATCTTGATCTTGGTCCGCAGCTCCATCATCATCTGCTCGACGCCCTGGTGCATCGTCTTGCTGGGCTTGGTGACGAAGTCCACGGCGCCGGCGGAGAGCGCGGCCATGGTCACCTCGCGCCCGCGCTCGGTGTGCGAGCTGACCATGACCACTGGCAGGGGGTACTGCGGCATCAGGCGGCGCAGGAAGTCGACGCCGTCCATGCGCGGCATCTCGACGTCGAGGGTGATGACCTGCGGGTTGCGCTCGACGATGAGGTCGCGGGCCTCGTAGGCGTCGCGCGCCGTGCCCACCACCTCGATGAAGGGGTCGGCAGCCAGCCCATCGCGCAGGATGGCCCGCACGACGGCAGAGTCATCGACGATCAGCACACGGATGGGTCCAGAGCTCATCTGCCCTCCTTGCGGTACACGCCGGGGCAGACGTTGCGGAAGCGGGTCGTCAGGCCCGAGATGGTCTCGGCGTGGCCCACAAAAAACCAGCCGCCGGGCACCAGCGCGTCTGCCATGCGGTCGATCAGCGCGCGCCGTGTGTCGTCTTCGAAGTAGATCATGACGTTGCGGCAGAAGATCGCGTGGAAGGGCTGCTTGAAGGGGAAGCTCGCGTTCATCAGGTTGAAGCGGCGAAAGGTCACCTCCTTGCGCAGGAAGGCCTTGATCGCGCTGCTCCCGTCGGGCCTCGCCTCGAAGTAGCGGCTCTGCCAGGCGGGCGGCAGGGGAGAGACCGCCTCGGTCGGGTAGACCGCCCGCTCGGCCTTCTGCAGCGCGTTTTGCGAGATGTCGGTGGCGAGCAGGCCCGCTTGCCATTGGCCATACTCGGCGCCCAAGACCTCGTGGATCACCATGGCCAGGACGTAGGGCTCCTCGCCCGTGCTCGAGGCCGCGCACCACAGCCGCAGGTCGCGCTCGCGGCCCTGGCGCTGCTGGGCGATGATCGCGGGGAGCACCTCGTCGCGCAGCACATGGAAGTGCTCGGGCTCACGATAGAAGAAGGTGTGGTTGGTCGAGATGCAGTCGACCAGCAAGCTGAGCGTGTCTTGGGTGGGGCTGGTGAGCATCGCCACGGCGAACTGGTGGTAGCTGTCAAAACCCAGCTCGCGGATCGTCTTGAACAGGCGGCTCGCCACCATCGCCCGCTTGCCGTCGGTGAGGTGGATGCCGAAGCGGTCCCGGACCAAGCGCGCGGTGAGCTGAAAGTCTGCGTCGCTGATCTCGAGGTTCGGGGCGACCATCGCCGCTTGTGGAGAGGAGATCACGGAGGCTCCGGGCGCGTGCGCAGGCGGGGCGGCGTGCCAGGGGCCGTCGCCAGGGGAGGGGATGTGGGGGCGCGGGGCTCAGGCGCTGAGGCTGGCGGACCGCGGGGGCGCGCCGACCAGCTTCTCGGCGTCGAGCAACATGCGGACCTGGTCGCCGACCTTGCCCATGCCGGCGATGAAGTGGTCGTTGTTGCGCCCAAAGGCGTGCGGGGGCGCCTCGACGTCGCCCTGGGGGATGTCGAGGACCTCGGACACCGTGTCGACCACGAGGCCCACGAGCCAGTCGCCGACGTGGATCACGATGATGCAGGTCCGATCGTCGTAGGCGCGGGGCTCCATGCGGAAGCGCAGGCGCACGTCCATCACCGGGATGACCTTGCCCCGCAGGTTGATCACGCCCTTGACGAAGGCCGGCACGTCAGGGACGGTGGTGACCTGCTGCATGCCGATGATCTCACGGACATACATGATGTCGAGGCCGTAGGACTCGCTGCCGAGGATGAAGGTCAGGTACTTCGTCCGCTCCTGCAGCTCGTCTGCCTCGGTGAGGGAGGCGGCGTGTGTGTGGGCGATGGAGGGCATGGTCACTCCCGGTGCGCGGTGCGGTTGGGGTCTCTGGGGGGATCGGACCGGAGGGCGGCGATCATGCGGCCGCGTACACGTCCTGGATCAGCTTTGCGACATCAATGATCAGGCTGATCGAGCCATCGCCGAGCACGGTGCAGCCGGCGAGGCCGCGCACCGAGCCGAGGTAGCCGCTGAGCGACTTGACCACGGTCTGCCGCTGGCCGATGAGCTCGTCGACCAGCACGCAGACCCGCTGGTTGCCGTCCTCAATGACGACCAGCAGACCATCTTCGATGCGGGTGCTGTCGGGCTTGAGCTGGTAGAGCTCGTGCAGCCGGTACACGGGGAGCAGCCGCCCCCGGACCCGCACCACCTCGGCCCCGTTGGTGAGGCGGGTGACGTCGCGCGCCGTGGCCGTGACCGTCTCGGTGATCGAGAGGATGGGCAGGGTGAACCGGCTCTGACCGACCCGGACCAACATCCCCTCGATGATCGCCAGGGTCAGCGGGATGCGCAGGGCCATGGTCGAGCCGGCGCCGGGCGTGCTGCTGACCTCGACGCGGCCCTTCACGCTCTCGATGTTCTGCTTCACCACGTCCATCCCGACGCCGCGGCCCGAGATGTCAGTGACCGCGGCGGCGGTCGAGAAGCCCGGCTCGAAGATGAGCTTGTAGACGTCGGCGTCGGAGAGGTCCCCGCCGTCGCCCTTGACCAAGCCCCGCTCGATGCCCTTGCGGAGGATGCGGGCCCGGTCGAGGCCCCGGCCATCATCCCGCACCTCGATGCGGATCTCGCCGGCTTGCTGGCGGGCGGTCAGCCAGATGCGGCCCTCGGCGGTTTTCCCGGCGGCCACCCGCTCGGCCGAGGACTCGACCCCGTGGTCGATCGAGTTGCGGATGAGGTGGACCAGCGGGTCGGAGATGGCCTCCACCACGCTCTTGTCGACCTCAGTGTCCTCGCCGGAGATCTCGAGGCTGATGCGCTTGCCCTGGCGGCGGCTGAGGTCGCGGACGAGGCGCACCATCTTCTTGAAAGTGGGCTCGATCGGCACCATGCGCAGGGACATGGCGATGTCCTGCAGGCCCCGGGTCACCCGGTTGAGCTGCACCGCGGCCTTGTGGTTGCCGTCCACCTCGGCGGTCAGGTTCGGCCCGTGGGTGACCGCGGTCTCGGCGATGATGAGCTCGCCGATGAGGTCCATGAGCTGGTCGAGCTTGCGCACGTCCACGCGCAAGAACTCGGCCTTGTTGCGCTTGCCCTGGGCTTCATCTTCTTCGGCGGCCTTCTCGACCTCGCCGCGGCGCGCGCTCTGGACGGCCAGCGCCTCTTGCACCACCGCGGGGCTCACCGCGTTCATCTGGACGAGCTTTTGGCCGACGGGGAGGCGGTTGTCGCGCAGCGCCTCCTCCACCTGGGCGGGTGAGACCAGGCCCGCCTCGATCAAGATCTCCCCCAAGCGGGTGGAGCTGCCCGGGGGGGCGGCGGCCGGCGCGGGCGCCGCGGCCGGGGCGCTTCGCCCGCCGGGCGGGTGCAGCGGGATCGGCGCGCTGGGCGGCTCGACCGCCGTGGGGAGCGCGCGGGCTGGGTTGAAGCCCTTGGACAGGGCGTCCATCAGGGACTGCAAGCCGGCCGCGGCGTCGGCGGCGCCTTGGGCCTGCACGGGGGCGAAGATGAGGCGCTCGCCCTGCGCGGAGGGCGCGGCTTGGGGGGCGCTGGGCGCGGGCTCGGCGGCGGGCGTGGGCGGCGGCGCGACCGACACGGGTGGAGCCGGCGGCGGGGCAGCCGCGATGGCGCCGTGGGCGGCCTCATCCACGAAGCGCACCATGCGGTCGATCAAGGCGCTGGCCGGGCCGGCGAGCGCGCCATCAGACAGGCTCGCCTCGATGGCGTCGAGCGCGTCGTTGGTGAAGTCGAGCGCCCGGCAGAGCACGTCGACCAGCTCGGCCGACAGGCGGAGCTGCCCGGTCCGCACCTTGTCGAGCAGCGTCTCGGCGTGGTGGGTGACCGACTCGACGTGGGTGAACTCGAGGAAGCCGGCGCTGCCCTTCATCGAGTGGAAGAGGCGGAAGATCTTGTCGATCGTCTGCCGGTCTGCGGCGCCTTGGCCCCCCTCGAGCTGGATGAGGAGCGGCTCGACCTCGGCGACCGACTCCCTGCTCTCGGTGCGGAAGTAGTCGATGATCTCTTGCGTCTCGCTGTCCATCGGTGGCCTCGTCGGTGGCATGGACCGCTGCGGTCCCCCTCCGCCATCGGGCCGGCGCTGACCTGTTTGAGGGCAATGCGGTGGCCGGGGTCGCCGCGGGGACCTGCCTCCAGGTCGGCCGGGGTCGGTCCGACCAGGGACAGCGCGGGGCGGTTGGAATAGGCTCCGCGCGAGGGGAGGGTCGATGTCCACGCGCCCGCACGCGCTCACGCGCCCGCTCTGGCTCGCCCTCGGCTGGTGCGCCCTCGCCCTCGCCGTGATCGGGGCGATCTTGCCGGTGATGCCGAGCACATGTTTCGTGCTCATCGCCGCCTGGGCCTTCGGCCGCAGCTCGCCGCGCCTCGCCGCTTGGCTGCGCGGCCTGCCGGTCTTTGGCCGGGTGATCACCGACTGGGAGCGTGAGCGCGCCATGCCGCTCTGGGCCAAGGCCTGGGCCTCGCTGCTCATCTGCCTGAGCATGGGCCTGACCGTCGCGGTCTCGGGCGAGCGGCTGTGGCTGCAGATCGGCCTCGTCGCCACTGGCCTCGCCCTGGTCACCTGGATCGCGCGCCTGCCGCGGCCTGGCGCGGTGGTCCCGGCGGGCGAGCGGGCCTAAAGGCGCCCTGGGCCCCGAAAACTACGAAGGCCCCGCCCCTTTCGAGGGCAGGGCCTGACAGCGCGACCGCAGGGCCGCGCGCGCGGGCTACTCGCGCTCGAAGACCGCGGCCGCGCCCATGCCGCCGCCGATGCACATGCTGACCACGCCGTAGCGGCTGCCGCGGCGCTTCATCTCGTGCAGCAGCGTGGCGGTGAGCTTGGCGCCGGTGCAGCCCAGCGGGTGGCCCAGCGCGATCGCGCCGCCGTTGACGTTGACCTTGTCGCCGTCGAGGCCGAGCTCACGCAGGCAGTAGAGCGCCTGGCTGGCGAAGGCCTCGTTGATCTCGAACAGATCGACGTCGCTGACGCCAATGCCCGCCTTGGCGACGGCCTTGGGGATGGCCTTGGCCGGGCCGATCCCCATGATGTCGGCGGGCACGCCCACCACCGCGTAGCTGCGCAGCGTGCCGAGGATCTCGAGGCCGAGCGCCTCGGCCTTCTCGCGGGCCATCACCAGCACCGCGGCGGCGCCGTCGCTGGTCTGCGACGAGTTGCCCGCCGTGCTCGCGCCGGTCTTGGAGAAGGCCGCCTTGAGCTTGCCCAGGCCCTCGACCGTCGTGTCGGCGCGCACGCCGTCATCGATGGAGATGGTGACCTCCTTCCAGGCCTTTCCGTCGAAGGCCCGGGTCTTCACCGGCACGATCTCTTCCGTGAACTTGCCCGCGGCGATGGCCGCGGCGGCCTTCGTGTGCGAGGCGGCGGCGAAGGCGTCCTGGTCGGCCCGGGCGACCCCGAAGCGGCTGCAGACGTTCTCGCTGGTCATGCCCATCGTGACGTAGATCTCGGGGTGCTCCGCCATCAGCGTCGGGTTGGGCGAGGGGCGGTCGCCGCCCATCGGGATCATCGTCATGCTCTCAACGCCGGCCGCGATGGCCACGTCGTACCAGCCGGCGGCGATGTTGCTCGCCGCCTGGGCCAGGGCCTCGAGGCCGCTGCTGCAGAAGCGGTTCAGGGTCATCGCCGGCACGGTGTCGGGCAGGCCGGCGCCGAGGCTGGCGATGCGGGCCACGTTCATGCCCTGCTCACCCTCGGGCATCGCGGTGCCCACCACCACGTCGTCGATCAAGGCGGCGTCAAAACCGGGGACCTTCGCCAGCACGCCCTGCAGGGCGATGATGAGCAGGTCGTCAGGGCGTGTGTCTTTGAGGCCGCCCTTCTTGGACTTGGTCACGGGCGTGCGCACCGCGGCGACCACGACCGGATCACGGGGGTTCTTGCTCATGTTTGCCTCACGTGTTCGTAGGTTGGTTCGCGACGGTCGTTAGTTGCGCAGGACCTTGCCGGTCGAGATGAAGTGCGTGATGCGCTCCATGGTCTTCTCTTCGCCGAGCAGGCTGAGGAAGCCCTCGCGCTCGAGGTCGAGGATGTGCTGCTCGTCGACCCAGGTGCCCGCCGGGATGTCGCCGCCGGTGAGCACGTGGGCGATGCGGCGCGCCACCTTGGCGTCGTGCTCGCTGGCAAAGCCACCCTGGACGAGGTCGTAGAGCTTGAGCTCGATGGTCGCGCGGCCGCTGTTGCCGGGCAGCTTGAACTTGCTCGGCTTGGGCGGGACGTAGCCGCTGGCGGCGAGGCCCAGCGCGGTGCGCTTCGCCTCCCAGATGAGCTGATCGGCGTCCATCACGACCTTGTCCTCAGCGCGGAGGTAGCGCATGTCGCGCGCCTCCTCGGCCGAGGTGGAGAACTTCGCGAGGCCGATGTTGAGGAAGGCGGCCTGCACGAAGGGGTTCGGGTCGTAGTTGACCGCGGCGGGGATGCCGCCGAGGTAGCGCCGCAGCATCTCTTTGCAGCCGCCGCCGGCGGGCAACAGGCCCATGCCGGCCTCGACCAGGCCCATGTAGACCTCGCCGGTGGTCACCGTGGCCGCCGACTGCATGGCGACCTCGAGGCCGCCGCCGAGCGTCAACGAGTAGGGCGCGGTCACCACCGGCCGCTTGCTGTAGAGCGCGCGCTGGACGATGCTCTGCATGCCGCGGATGAGCTGGTCGATGCTGTCCCACTCGCCCTGCATGGCGGCCATGCCGACCATCATCAGGTTGGCGCCGGCGCAGAAGGCTTGGCCGTTGGGGCCCACCGAGGGGCGCAGCTGGCCCCGGGCGTGGTTCTGCGAGCCGACGACCAGGGCCTCCCACTTGCCGGCGTCGAGCTCGTCCAGCGCGTCGTTGTAGAGCTGGAACATGTCCTGCTCGAGCGCGTTCATCTGGGCGGGGCGGGTGAACTGCAGCAGCAGCACGCCGTCGCCGATGTCGATCAGCTCGGCCGCCTCGTTCTTCTTGACCACGCCGTTGCTGGCCTTCTTGTCGCTGATGAACAGCCAGCGGGCCGAGCTGGGCAGGGGCTTGCTCTGGCCGCTGACCGCGCACCAGTAGGTAGGCTGGCCATCGACATAGGCGTAGAAGGAGCCGCGGCCCTTGGCCAGCATGTCCTTGACCCAGGCGGGGACGCTGCGGCCCTCGGCCTCCATCCGGGCGACGGTCTCGGCGACGCCGAGCGCGTCCCAGCCCTCGAAGGGGCCGAGGTCCCAGTTGAAGCCCCAGCGCATCGCCCGGTCGATGTTGACGATGTCGTCGGCGATCTCGGGGATGCGGTTGGCCGTGTAGATGAGGCTGTCGGCGGTCACCGCCCAGGCGAAGGCGGCGGCTTTGTCGTCGCCGCGGAGCAGTACGCGTGAGGCGGCGCCCGGGTCGTCGGCGAAGCTGCTCGCCTGGGTCACGCTGTCGAACCTCGGCCGGGCGGCGGGCTTGTACTCGCCGGTGCGCCAGTCGCGGGCCAGCGTGATCTTGCGGCCCTTGGCGTCCTTCTCGTTGGTCTTCTGGTAGAAGCCCTTGCCGGTCTTGTTGCCGACGGCGCCCTCGGCCACCATCGCCTTGAGGAAGGCGGGCGACACAAAGGCGTCGCGCTGCTCATCGTCGGGGCAGCCGTTAAAAACGTTGCCCAGCACGTGATCCAGCGTGTCGAGGCCGACCATGTCGCCGAGCGCGAAGACGCCGAGCTTCGGGCGGCCCATGGCCTTGCCCAAAATGGCGTCGACATCTTCGATCGAGAGGTCGAAGGCCTGCATGTGCTTGAACACGCTGACGATGCCGAAGGTGCCGATGCGGTTGCCCACAAAGTTCGGCGTGTCTTTGGCGTAGACGATGCCCTTGCCGAGCTTCTCTTCGCCGAAGTCGGCGAGCAGCTTGAGGGCCTCGGGCCGGGTGTCGGGGCCGGCCACCAGCTCAAGCAGCCGCATATAGCGGACCGGGTTGAAGAAGTGCATGATCAGGAAGTGTTCCCGCATGCTCTGGCCCATGGTCGCGGCCATGTCGCGCAGCGGGAGCCCCGAGGTGTTGCTCGCGACGATCGCGTCGTCGCGGCGGTTGGCCTCGACCCAAGCGAAGATCTTGGCCTTGATGTCGAGGCGCTCGACCACCACCTCGATGATGAGGTCGCACTCTTTGAGCAGGCCGGCGTCGTCTTCGTAGTTGGCCGGCTTGATCAGCGCGGCCAGCTCGGGCTTGAAGAAGGGCGCGGGCTTGAGCTTGCTCGCGTTGGCCACGCCGTCGATCGCGAGCTTGCTGCGGGGCGCGCCCGCCGGCAGGTCGCGCGGCACCATGTCGTAGAGCACCGAGGGGATGCCGGCGTTGGCCAAGTGGGCAGCGATGCCCTGGCCCATGACGCCGGCGCCGAGCACCGCCACCTTCTGGATCTGGGAAGCCATCGTCTCTCCGCGGGGGCCCCGGGAGGTCGGCCCCGGGGGTGGGTGGGCGGCGGCGCGCGGGGCCGCCTGTCGAGCCGCTGAATGAATCCTCATTCAGCAGCGCCGGCGTATCGCAGTGGGGGGCCGCTCGCACCCGGGCGGCGCGTGGAGAGGGGCCTGCGCGCTGCCTCCCCGCGCTCAGGCCCGCGGCGCCCAGGCGTCGACCGCGGCGAGGAAGGCCTCGGGGCGGTCCACGTGGAGGAAGTGGCCGCCCTCCTCGACGAAGCTCAGCGTGGCGCGGGGGACCACCCGCTGCAGGCGCGGGCCAAGGGAGGGCGGCACCATCGGGTCGCGCCGGGTGTAGAGCAGGTGGACCGGGGGCAGCCCCGGGGGAGCTTGGCCGCAGAGCGCCACAAAGCGCTGCATCTCGACCGGGTCCATCATGTCGCGCAGCTGGCGCACAAAACCCTCGAAGCCCGCTGCGGTGGCCAGCGGGGCGCCGTACTCCTCAAGCTCCTCCAGGGATTTCTGGCCTTCATCCCAGTAGTGCACGTTCCTCCACACCCAGCGCCGCGGCTCGCGCTGCACCATCCAGCGGAGCAGGCGGACCGCGCCGGGCAGCCGCAACGCGAGGCGCAAGGCCCAGAGGCGGTGCTCGGGCAGGCCGGGCGCGTGCACCACGAGCAGGCGCTCGACCCGGGCGGGCGCGCGCAAGGCCAGCCACAGCGCGAGGTAGCCGCCCATCGAATTGCCGATCACCGACGTGTGATCAAGCTCCAGCGCGTCGATCAGGGCGACCAGCCAGTCGACCACGCGCGCGGGTGGCAGCGGCCCCTCGGGCCCCACGGTGCGGCCCGCACCGGGCAGATCGGGCACCAGCACGGTGAAGCGGCGGGAGAGCGGCTCGATCACCCGCCGCCAGGAGTAGCCGGTGGTCATCAGCCCATGCAGGAGGAGCAGCGGCGGACCCGCTCCGAAGCGGCGCAGGCTCACCGTCGAGCGCCCGCCATCGGGGAGCGCGATCGGCAGCCGTGCTTCAGGCGCCCGAAAGAACGGGTGGGGCGCGGCGCGGGCGGGGAGCTCGGCGAAGGGGACGCGCACAAAGGGCGGCGGCATGGTCGCTCCGGGCGGCCGGGCGCAGGGGGCGGGCGCTGGGCGCTGTCATCAGCCTGCCACGCAGCGGTCCCGGACGGGCTTGCGCACACCGACGCCGTGGTCCATGATGCGCTGCCCGCGCCCCCCGCGCTTTCTCTGTGATCCCCGTCTTGCCCCCCGTTCCCGCCGCACGGCCTCTGCGCCGTAGGAGTGGAAGATGCGCCGCGCTTTGTTCATCCTCCCGCTGTTCTTGGGCTGCACCCAAGACTATGGCATCAAACAGCCCTCGACCCCAGAGCGCGGCAACCAGCCCAAAGACACGGCCGATCCGGTTGACTCGGCCGACCCGCAAGACACCGCCGAGCCTGAAGACACCGGCATCCCCGGCGGCGGTGACTCGACTGAGGTCGATCCCGACGCGCCGGTGGCGGTGTGCGCCGTCAGCCCGAACCCGGTCGAGCCGCCCTTCACCACGGCGACCTGGGATGGCTCGGACTCCTACGACCCCGCTGGCCTGCGCATCACCACCTACAACTGGACCTTGATCAGCCAGCCGACCGGCTCTTCGGTGCGCATGCCGTCGGGCTCGGGCGCCATCCGCAGCGGGTTTTCGCCCGACCTCGCCGGTGAGTACGTCGGCCAGCTCGTGGTCACCACCGAAGATGGCCGGGTCAGCCGCCCCTGCACGGTCACCCTCGAGTCCATCCCCTCGGAAGACCTGTGGATCGAGATGTACTGGCAGTACAGCGGCGATGACATGGACCTGCACCTGCTCAACGCCGGGTCCAGCTCGTCGGCGCTGACCAGCAGCAACGACTGCTACTACGGCAACTGTGTCGGCAGCGGCCTCAACTGGGGCTACCCGAGCTCCGGCACCGACGATCCGACCCTCGACCTCGACGATATCCCCGGCGTCGGCCCCGAGAACATCAACATCGCGGCGCCCTACAACGGCACGTACACCGTCTATGTCCATGATTACCCGGGCAGCGTGTACAATGGCACCAATATGGTCACCGTGAACATCTACGTGGCCGGCCGCCTCGCCTGGACCGACACCCGGAACGTCAACTCCGAGGACTATTACGCCCCCTTCGCGACCATCTCCTGGCCCGACGGCTCGGTGTCGAGCCTCTGAAGCTGCGCGGCGGGGGGCAGGGCGGCGGCGGGGCCTCCGCCGGCCCGTGCGCGCCGCCGACCCTCCCTCGTGCGCCGGGCGGCTGCGATACGGCCGCCGGCGCCCCCGCTCGCCCCCCCGCGGGCGGGGCCCCTGAGGGCGAAGATGAACTCGATGACCGGTTATGGTCGCGGTGAGGCGACCAACGGCGACATCAGCGTAGTGGTCGAGATCAAGACGGTCAACAACCGCTTTCGCGACGTGAACCTGCGCGTGCCGCGCGAGTACCTCGTGCTCGAGCCGCGGGTCAACAAGACCCTCAAGGACGCCATTCAGCGCGGCCGGGTCGACGTCTACATTAGCCGCACCGCGGTCGAGAGCGGCCAGACGGTGCGCCCTGACCCCATCCTCGCCGAGCACTACCTGCGCGCGGCGACCGCGGTGGCCCAGCGCCTGCAGCGCCTCGACGAGCCGCTGCCCCTGACCTGGCTGCTCGCCCAGCCCGGCGTGCTGACCACCACCGAGCGGGAGCGCGACGCCCTGTCCGAGTGGGACGTGGTGAGCACTGCGCTCGACGCGGCCCTCTCCGAGCTCGCTGAGATGCGGGCGGCTGAGGGCGGCGCGCTCGCCGTCGAGCTGCGTGGCCTCGTCGATCAGCTGCTCGCGGGCCGTGCGGCCATCCTCGCCGCGAGCGCCGACCTCACCGACCGGCTGCACCAGCGGCTCAGCGACCGGGTGCGCAAGCTGCTCGGCGACCGCATCGACCCCTACCGCCTCGCCCAAGAGGCGGCCCTGTTGGCCGACAAGGCCGACATCACCGAAGAGGTCGCGCGGCTCAGCTCGCACTGCGACCAGCTGCTCGCCTCGCTCGACGCGGTCGAGCCGATCGGCCGCCGCCTTGAGTTCCTGGTGCAAGAGCTCCACCGCGAGGTCAACACCATCGGCAGCAAGGCCGCCGAGCACGCGGTGGCCAACCAGGTGGTCGAGATGAAGAGCACGATCGAGCGGCTGCGGGAGCAGGCCGCGAACGTCGAGTAGGCGGTGGGCGCGCCCGACGGCCTCGCTGACGCGCTGGACGCGCTCCTCGCCGGCACCGCGCCGGCCGACCGGCTGGCCGCCGATCCGCTCCACCTGCTCGCGCGCTACACCGCTCACGAAGACATCGCGCTGGCCGCTGTCTTCGTGAGCGCGCTGAGTTTTGGGCGCGTCGCGGCCTTCCTCCCGGTCGCCTCGGCCGTGCTCGACGTGGCTGACGCCCACGGCGGGCCCGCGGCCTACCTCCGCGGCTGGACCCCGGACCGCGGCGATGGCCTGCTGCCCCTGCAGCACCGGTGGGTGCGGGGCGTCGACCTCGCCCTGCTGGCCGGCGCGCTCGCCCGGGCTGAAGCCGCGCAGCCCCTGGGCGCCCGCGTCGTCGCCGCGTGGCGGCCCGACGAGGCGGACCTCGGGCCGGCCCTCGACCGCGTGATCCTCACCTTGCGCGGCGCCGCGGTGGATGAGGCCCGGGCCCGTGCCGAGCGGGCGGGAGAGGCTGCGCCCGCGGGCTGGTCGGCCCTGCCCCGGGGGCTGCGCAGCCTGCTCTGTCGGCCGGCCGAGGGCTCGGCGTGCAAGCGCTGGTGCATGTTCTTGCGGTGGATGGTCCGCCTGCCCGATCCGCAGGGCGGGGGGGTCGACCTCGGCTTGTGGCCGCTGCCGGCCTCGGCCTTGGTGATCCCGCTGGACACCCATGTCCACCGGCTGGCCGGCTACCTCGGCCTGACCACGCGCGGCGATGGCTCCTTCCGCACCGCCCAGGAGATCACCGCCGCGCTGCGGCGCCTGCGCCCTGATGACCCCCTGCGGTGGGACTTCGCGCTCGCCCACCATGGGATCTCCGGCGCGTGCACGGGGGAGGTCAGCCCGCGCCGCTGCGATCCCTGCGCGCTGCGCCTCCAGTGCGCCAATCGGAGGGCAGCGGCGGGGGATGGGTTAGCGGGCCCGCCCGACCGGACGGAGCGCGGATGAGCGTGGACCCGACACCCTGGCCCGGGCCCGACAAGGGCGCCCTTTTTGTCGTGACCGGCGCGTCCGGCACCGGCAAGACCACGTTGGTCAAGGCGGCGCTGCAGGCCATCCCCAGCATCGGCTGGTCGGTGAGCGCGACGACCCGCCCGCCCCGCGAGGGCGAGCTTGACGGCCGCGACTACCACTTCTTGTCACACGCCGACTTTGACGCGCTGGTCGCAGACTCCGCCCTGTTGGAGTGGGCCGCGGTCTACGGCAACCGCTACGGCACCCCCCGGGCGCCGGTCGCGGCGGCCCTCGACGCCGGCCGCAGCATCCTGCTTGAGATTGACCTCTTGGGCGCGCGTCAGGTCAAGGCGGCCATGCCCGAGGCGGTCCTGGTCTTCGTGCTCCCACCCCACGCCGGCGCCATCGAGGAGCGCCTGCGCGCCCGCTCGACCGACAGCGAAGAGGTCATCCGGCGCCGGGTATCCCAGGCCGACGACCAGCTCGCCGGCTGCGGCGAGTTCGACTACCTCGTCGTCAACGACGTGCTCGACGCTGCTCATGTGCGGTTTCAGAGCGTGTTGTGGGCCGAGCTGCAGCGCCGCGCCCGCAACCCACGGCTCGTCTCGACCTTTGGCCGGGTCTAAGCTGGGGGCGCGGGCGGGCTCCCCGCCGCGCGCGGCGGCCGCGCGCGCTTCGCACCGGGTGGGCACATGCAGGTCAGCGACATCATCGACGCCGTGCGCAGCTACGCGCCGAACGCGGACGTCGACGTCATCATGCGGGCGTACCTGCAGAGCGCGCGGGCCCACCGCGGGCAGCTGCGCAAGAACGGTGAGGACTACCTGATCCACCCGATCGCGGTGGCCAGCATCCTCACCGAGCTCAAGATGGACGTGGACACCATCGCGGTCGGGCTCCTCCACGACACGATGGAGGACTGCCTCACCACCCGCGAAGAGCTCTCCGCCGACTTTGGGAATGACGTCGCCGATATGGTCGAAGGCGTCACCAAGATGGGCAAGCTCGAGTTCCGCAACAAAGAAGAGGCCCAGGCCGAGAACCTGCGCAAGCTGGTGCTCGCGATGGCCCGCGACGTGCGCGTCATCATCGTCAAGCTGGCCGACCGGCTCCACAACATGCGGACGATGGAGCACATGAAGCCGGCCCGGGCGCGCGACATCGCGTCCGAGACGATGGAGATCTACGCCCCCATCGCCAACCGCCTCGGCCTGTCGAACTGGAAGACCGAGCTCGAAGACCTGTCGCTGCGCTACCTCGAGCCGGACTCGGTCGAGCGGCTGAGCTTGGCCCTCGAGGGCAGCCGCGCCGAGCGTGAGCAGTACGTGGCCCGCACCTGCAAGCTGCTCTCCGAGCTGCTCGAGAGCCGCGGCGTCGACGCCACGGTGACCGGCCGCCCCAAGCACCTGACCAGCATCTGGCGCAAGATGAAGGCCGATGGCCTGGAACTCTCGCAGGTGCATGATGTTTTGGCCTTCCGCCTGCTCGTGCCCGACCTGGGTCAGTGCTATGTCGCCTTGGGCGTCATCCACGCCGAGTTCCGCCACCTGCCCGAGCGCCTCAAAGACTTCATCGCGATCCCCAAGAGCAACGGCTACCAGTCCATTCACACGGTGGTGATCGGGCCCGAGAACCAGCGCATCGAGGTCCAGATCCGCACCCGTGAGATGCACCGGGTGGCCGAGGTCGGCATCGCCGCCCATTGGCGGTACAAAGAGGGCCACCTCGCGATCCCTCCGCGTGATCTCAACAAGATGGCGCAGCTGCGCGCCATCTTCGAAGCGGCCAAAGAGATCGAGGACAGCAACGAGTTCGTCGACACGCTGAAGATCGACCTCTTCGCCGAGGAGGTCTTCGTCTTCACGCCGGTCGGCGACGTGCGCTTCTTCCCCAAAGGCGCGACGGTGCTCGACTTCGCCTACGCGATCCACACCGAGGTGGGCAACACCTGCACCGGCGCGCGGGTCTCGGGGCGGATGGTCCCGCTGCGCTACGAGCTGCACGCCGGCGACACCATCGAGGTGATCCGCAAGCCCGACCAACGGCCGCGCCCCGACTGGATGGAGATCGCGAAGACGGGCCGGGCCCAGGCGAAGATCCGCCGCGTGCTCCGCGAGGAGCAGCGCGAAGAGGCCCGCGAGCTCGGCCGCGGCCTCGTCGACTCCGCGTTGAAGAACAGCGGCTCGCAGCTCACCCGCGCGCAGCGGGACGAGAAGCTCGCCGAGGTCGCGGACAAGCTCGGGCAGCAGGGGGCCGAGGCCTTGCTGCTGGCGGTCGGTCAGGGCGACATCAGCCTTGAGAAGGTGATGACCGAGCTCGTGCCGGCCGAGGCCAACGAGCGGCCCACGACCTCGCTCACCCGGCTGTTCGGGCGCTTTCGTAAACGTGAAGAGAGCCCCGTGCTGGTCGGCGGCGAGGCGGATCTGCTCGTCGCCTATGCCCGCTGCTGCAACCCGCTGCCTGGACACGCCATTGTCGGGTACATCACGCGCGGTCGGGGGATCACCATCCACCGGGCGGACTGCAAGGCCCTCGCCGACCTCGAGCCCGAGCGCCGGGTCAACGTCGCCTGGCACGACTCAGCGAAGAGCGCCCACACCGTCGATGTCTTCGTGCTCGCCCAGGATAAGCCGGGCATGCTCGCCGACGTGAGCGCGGTCTGCAAGGTGCTGGGCATCAACCTTGTGCGCTTCGAGGGCCGGCGCGCGCCCGAGGGTGAGCAGGTGATCTTCGACCTCGCGATCAACGTCAGCCACGCCGATGAGCTCGACAAGCTGCTGAGCAAGCTGCTGCAGGTCAAGGGCGTGGTGCGGGCCGAGCGCAAGCTGCCCGGCTGAGCCGCCGGTGCAGCCTGCCGCAGAGGCCGGCGGAGCAGGCTCAGATGCCCGAGCCGTCACCTTCGCTGCCATCGGGCAGCGGCGTGATGCAGCTGAGGATGGCCATCTCGCTGACCACGCCGGCCACGTCTTCGACGGTCACGCCGAACTCATACTCTTTGTTGAGCTCGGGGTTGCCGCCCTTGATCAACAAGATGGCGCCGAGCTGGGCCTCTTCGGTGGTGCAGGTGCTCTCTGAGACCGCGCCCTCGACCGGGCTGAAGGCCGGGTCATCGGTCGACACCGCGCCGTCGACCACGTCGTCAAAGTAGATGTTGAGCGTGTAGAACGACAGATCGGCGTCGGCGTCGGAGGTCAGCGCCCACAGCGTGAGCGTCGGCGTGGGGTTGCCCACCTCATCTGGCTGCAGGCCGGTGTTCTCGCAGCGCAGCTCTTCGATGACCGGCGCGGTGCCCCCGCAGGTGTCGCCGTCATCGCCGCCGTCGCCGCCATCGGCGCCGATCACATCGCCCTCGTCACCGCCGCCGCCGGTGTCCTCTTTGTCGCCGCCGCAGGCCCCGAGGCCGATGGCCAGGGCGCTCATCCAAAACATCGCGCGCATGCGTCCCTCCTGCGGCGGAGCTGCGCCGCCGGCTGATGGACCCGAGGGTAGCACGCCGCGGCGGGGCCAGCGCCCGGCGGGCCCTCCTGGGGTAGGCTCCGGGCCCGCTGAGGTGCCCGTGGCCACCACCCCCGCCGACCCCGCCCGCCTCTACCGCGCGCTGCGCGGCCAGCTTGGCAGCATCCGCCGGGTCTACATGCGCAGCAACCGCATCGTGCGGCGCGATGACTTCTGGCGCGCGCCCGAGCCGGTGCTCCTCTTGCACGGCTTCCTCCAGACCCGAAACGTGTGGGAGGTGATGGAGGATCGCCTGCGCCACGATGGTTTCGGCGTCTTCTCCTTCGATTTGGGCGGCCTGCTCTGGCGCTTCAACACCCGCTCGATCGGCGAGCTCGCCGCCCTGGTCGCCGAGAAGATCGAGGGCCTGAGCGCCCGCACCGGGCTCGGGCGCTTCCACGTGATCGGCCACAGCAAGGGTGGGCTCATCGCCCGGCACTACGTCCAGCACCACGGCGGCGACCGCCGGGTGAAGTCCCTCATCACCCTGGGCACGCCCCACCACGGTACGCCGACCGCGCTGATCGGCGTCGGGCTGATGGGCGGCGGCCTGTTGTCGAGCAGCCCGCTCGAGATGGTGCCGGGCTCACGCCTGCTGCGCCGCCTCGCCGGCGACACCTTCCCGCCGGGGGTTCCGCTGACCAGCATCTACAGCCGGCACGACCTCGTCTGCCCGTGGTGGTGCAGCGTGCTGCACCCGCGGCCGGGCGAGAGCTCGATGAAGAGCCTCGCGGTCAGCGGCCTGGGGCACACCGCGCTCTGCCACGATCCGGCGGTCTACCACCTCGTGCGCACCGAGCTGCACGCCGCCGCGCGCCTGTGGGAGGAGCGGGGCGGCCCCCCGCCACCGCCCGCCCGCTGATGGGCTAGCGCCGCTCTTCGGAGGAAGCCAGGGCGCGGAGGGGCTCAGCCCCCAGCGGGGGCGGGCGCCGGGACGGTGGCCCCGCCGACGTCGAGGCAGCAGCGGAAGCTCAGGTTGTTGCCGGCGAAGTTCGCGGACTCGTCGACCGCGAACGCGCAGCGCGAGCCCCGCTGGGCCTTGCCCTTCATGCCGCCCTTGACGATGCGGCGGGCGGTGTTCGAGGAGGGCTGGCTGCCGGTCCACTCACGGGGGCCGACGCTCATGCCCTGCACGCCGTAGCCGCTGACACAGTCCTCGTGGTCGCCGATCTGGTAGGGCGCATCCAGGCCCCCACCGCAGCGCGCCTCGTCGAAGGTGTCGCTGTAGGCGTAGATCCAGTTGCCGGGGCCCTTGCAGGCCTTCTCCCACTCGGCCTCGGTGCAGAGGCGCTTGCCGAGCTCGGCGCAGGCGTTGTTGGCCTCCTCGTAGGTGACCTTGGTCGTGGGCGCCACCTTCGCGTCTTTGCTGAGCTGGTTGGGGAACTCGTAGCGGTCGATGAAGAAGCCAGCGACCTCGACCTCTTTGGCCAAGGGCTCAGCCTGTGAGGCGCTGACCGCGAGGTCCTCCTGGTGCAGGCGGCCCATGAGGAAGGGGCCCGGCGGGATGTAGAGCATCTCTTGGTGTTGCTGCACCATGGCCCGCAGTTCGTCCTCGGTGGGGACGCGGCTCTTGCCCTGGACCTCGGCGCGCAGCTTGTCGTCCTGCAGCTTGAGCGCGGCGACCTTGTCTTCGGGCTCGCGGCTCGTGACATAGGCGCCGATGCCGACCACCACCGAGATCGCGGCCACCGCGGCGATCAAGATGGTGCGGGTCGAGCTGCGGGCGGGCTTGTCGTCGGCGTCGGGCTCGAAAGAGCGCTGCAGGTCGGCGATCATGTCGCGGGCGCTGGGGTAGCGGTCGGCGACGATCTGCTGCAGCGCGTTCTCGACCACGTCGTCGATGTGGTCGGGCAGGTCGCCGCGCAGCTGGGTGGGCGAGAGGTAGGTGCCGCGGGGCGGCTGGCCCACCAGCAGCTCGTAGAGCATCAGGCCGCAGGAGTAGACGTCGGCTTGGGGCGCGGCCGCGTCTTCGAAGCCCTCGAGCTCGGGCGCGAGGTACTTCGCGTCGGAGCGCGAGATGAAGCTCTCGGCGAAGATGGTCGGGTTGATCACCTCGGACAGGCCGGCGTCGGTGATCTTGATGGTGCGGACGACGTTCTTGCCGCCGGGCCCGGTGCTGCGCGACTCGACCAGCACGTTCTCGGGCTTGAGGTTGCGGTGCACGATGCCGCGGTCGTGCAGCGCGGCGACCGCGCCGAGCACCTTCGCGATGATCTGGCAGGCCTCTTGGAGCGTGAAGCTGCGCTGCGCGGCCTGGTATTCGTCGATCAGGGCGCGCAGGCTCTGCGACTTGAAGTACATCTGGGTGAACGCGAAGATCCCGCCTTCATCGACCAGCTCGCCGAGCTTGACCACGCCCTCGTCGTCGACCTTGCGGGCCTCGTTGAAGACCTCGGTGAAGCGCTGGCGGTCGCGGGGGTTCGCCACGATGCTCGGGCGCACCACCTTGAGCACGAGGTGCTTGCCGGTGTCGATGCGGCGCGCGAGGTAGCTCGCCCCCAGCAGCCCGCTGCCGAGCTCGCTCTCGATCTCGAAGCGCTTGGCGATGACGTCCCCACGGGAGAAGCGGGGCTGCTTGCGGTCGGTCGGGCTGTCTGGCACGGGCCTGTCTCCAGGTTGCGGCGGGGGGCGCGCGTTCAGGCGAGGTTGTGGAAGACCTTCTGCACGTCGTCGTCCTGCTCGAGGCGGTCGATGAGCTCGAGCACCTCGGTGACCGCGTCATCGCTGAGCTCGACGGTCTGGCTCGGCACGTACTCCGACTCGGAGCTCACCGGGCTGAGGCCCTTCTCTTCCACCGCGCGCGAGAGCTGGCCAAAATCGCCGAAGTTGCAGTACAGCAGGAGGAGCTTCTCACCCTTCTCGCTGCTGCCGTCGGAGATCTCGTCGAGGCCGTGGTCGATGAGGTCCATGGCCAGCTCGTCGGCGTCGAGGCCCTCGGCCAGCAGGCGAATGACGCCCATGCGCTTGAACTGGAAGGCGACGCTGCCGCTGTTGGCGAGGTTGCCGCCCTTGCGCGAGAAGTGCATGCGGACGTTGGCCACGGTGCGGACCGGGTTGTCGGTCGCCGTCTCGACGAGCACCGCCACGCCGTGCGGGCCATAGCCTTCGTACAAGATCTCTTGGTAGGTCTCGCCGCCCTGGCCGCTCGCCCGCTTGATGGCGCTCTCAACCTTATCTTTGGGCATGTTGGCGGCGCGGGCGTTCTGGACGGCCCGGCGCAGCCCCGGGTTGCTCTCGATGTTCGGCCCGCCCGACTTCACCGCGATGGCGATGTCTTTGCTGATGCGGGTGAAGATCTTGGCCATCTTGTCCCAGCGGGCGAACATGGTGGCTTTGCGAGTCTCAAAGATGCGTCCCATTTCAATATCCTATGGGCTGTTCGCCTCGACCGCCGGTGGGGCCCGGCGCGCGGCGGGGGCCGGCCGGTCCGCGCCCTCGCGCGGCCGCTCGACCGGCATCGCTTGACCGGCGCCCCATAGCCAAGTCTCGCCCCGGGCGCCCTCCGGCCCTGCCCAGGGCTGATCAGGGCGTGTACGCGAGGTCTGGGGCGAGCCAGCGCTCCGCTTCGGCCACCGACCAGCCCTTGCGGGCCGCGTAGTCGGCGACCTGGTCTCGCTCGAGCTTGCCGACGCCAAAGTAGCGGGCCGCGGGGTGGGCGAAGACCCAGCTCGCCACCGCCGATGCGGGCCACATGGCCATGCCCTCGGTCAGCTCGACCCCGATGCTCGCCGGCGCGTCGAGCAGCGCGAAGAGGGTGCACTTCTCGGTGTGGTCGGGGCTGGCGGGGTAGCCGGGCGCCGGGCGGATCCCCCGGTAGCGCTCGGCGATCAGGCCGGCGGGGTCGAGGGCCTCGTCGGCGGCGAAGCCCCAGAGCCGGCGCCGCAGCTCGCGGTGGGCCCACTCTGCGGCGGCCTCGGCGATGCGGTCGGCCAGCGCCTTGAGCAGGATGCTGCGGTAGTCGTCGTTCTGGTCGCGCAGCGCCTGGGCCCGGGTGTCGACGCCCGGGCCGGCGGTGACCACGAAGGCGCCGATCCAGTCGGGCGGGCCGTCGACCGGGGCGATGAGGTCTGCCAGGCTGTGATTGACGCCCTCAGGGCCGTTCTCGTTCTGCTGCCGCAGGAAGTGCAGGCGCGCCGCCGGCTGGCTGCGCCCCGCGTCGGCCCAGACCTCGACGTCATCGGCGCCGACCCGGCCAGCGGGGAAGACCCCGCAGCGCACGGCGGGCCGCATCCAGCCCTCGGCGACCAGCTCGGCGAGCATGGCCTGTGCGTCGTCGTAGAGCGCGCGGGCCTGCGCGCCGACCACCGGGTCGCTGAGCAGGCCCGGCCAGGGCCCGGCCAGCTCCCAGGTGCGGAAGAAGGGCCCCCAGTCGATGAGCTCGATGAGGCTCTGCAGGCTCGGGCGCAGCGTGTGGGGGCCTGGCGCCGTGGGCGCAGGCGGGGTCGCTGCGCCGTCAAAGGGCAGGCGGGCGGCGTGGGCGCGGGCCTCGGCGAGCGGGCGGCGGGCCACCCCCACCGTCCGGCCCTCGCGGCGGGCGCGCAGCTCGGCGTAGCGGGCGCGGGTGGCGGCGAGGCTCTCGTCGCGGGTGGCCGCCCGCAGCGCGCCGACCATGCCCACCGCCCGGCTCGCGTCGGGAACGTAGACCACGTGGTCGTAGTTGGGGGCGATGCGCGCGGCGGTGTGCACCTCTGAGGTCGTGGCGCCGCCGATGAGCAGGGGGAGGGAGAAGCCCTGGCGGCGCAGCTCGGCGGCGAGGTGGACCATCTCATCGAGGGAGGGGGTGATGAGGCCGGAGAGGCCGATCATGTCGACCCCCTCGGCCCGGGCCGCCTCGATGATCTTCTGGCCGGGCACCATCACGCCCAGATCAATGATCTCGTAGCCGTTGCAGGCGAGGACGACGCCGACGATGTTCTTTCCGATGTCGTGCACGTCGCCCTTCACCGTGGCGAGCAGCACCTTGCCCTTGGCCACCGCACGGGTGGGGTCGAGCCGCTTCTCCTCTTCGATGTGCGGCTGCAGCCAAGCGACCGCCCGCTTCATCACCCGCGCGCTCTTCACGACCTGGGGCAAGAACATCTTGCCGCTGCCGAAAAGGTCGCCGACGACGTTCATGCCGTCCATGAGCGGGCCCTCGATGACGTCGAGGGGGCGGGCCGCGGCGAGGCGGGCCTCTTCGGTGTCTTGGTCGATGTAGCGGGTGTCCCCGTGCACGAGCGCGTGGGTGATGCGGGCGCGCACGTCGCCGGAACGCCAGCTCAGGTCCTCCCCCGAGGTGCGCTCGCCGCCCTTGGCCAGCGACGCGATCTCGAGCAGGCGCTCAGTGGCGTCGGGCCGGCGGTTGAGCACCAAGTCCTCAACACGGGTGCGCAGCTCGGGCTCTAACTCTTCGTAGATGGCGAGCTGGCCGGCGTTGACGATGCCCATGTCCATGCCGGCGCGCACGGCGTGAAACAAGAAGACCGAGTGGATGGCCTCGCGCACCGCCTCGTTGCCGCGGAAGGCGAAGGAGAGGTTGCTGACCCCGCCCGAGACCCGGACCAGCGGCAGCTCGGCCTTCAGCTGCCGGGTGGCCTCGATGAAGGCGCGCCCGTAGTCGGCGTGCTCCTCGATGCCCGTGCCGACGGCGAAGATGTTGAGGTCGAAGATGATGTCCTCAGGGGCGAAGCCGACGCGCTCGGTCAGCACCCGGTAGGCCCGGCGGCAGATCTGGAGCTTGCGGGGCACCGTGTCGGCCTGGCCCTGCTCATCGAAGGCCATCACGATGACCGCGGCGCCGAGGCGCAGCACCTCTTCGGCCTGGGCGACAAAGGCCTCCTCTCCTTCTTTTAAGGAGATGGAGTTGACCACGCCCTTGCCTTGCACGCAGGCCAGGCCGGCGCGGATGACGCTCCACCGGCTGCTGTCGATGACCACGGGCACACGGCTGATGTCGGGCTCGCTGGCCAGCAGGTCGAGGAAGCGCACCATGCTCGCCTCAGCGTCGAGCATGGCGTCGTCCATGTTGATGTCGATGAGCTGGGCGCCATTCTCGACCTGTTGGCGAGCCACCTGCAGCGCCGCCTCGAAGTCACCGCTGACGATGAGCTTCTTGAACCGCGCTGAGCCGGTCACGTTGGTGCGCTCGCCGATGTTGACGAAGTTCTGCCCCGGCTGGCCGATCTCGGCGGGCTCAAGCCCGGCGAGGCGCAGGCGGCGGGGCGGGCGGGCCGGACGTCGGGGGGCCACGCCCTGCACCGCTTGGCGGATGGCCGCGATGTGGTCGGGCGTGGTGCCGCAGCAGCCGCCCAGCACGTTGACCAAGCCCGACCGCGCCCACTCCCCGAGTTTTTCAGCCATCTCGGCGGGGCCCTCGTCGTAGCCGCCCATGGCGTTGGGCAGACCGGCGTTGGGGTAGGCGCTGACGTGCACTTCAGCGACCCGGTGCAGATCATCGACGTAGGCGCGCAGCGCGTCGGCGCCCAGCGCGCAGTTGAGCCCGATCGACAGGGGGCGGCTGTGGCGCAGGCTGGTGAAGAAGGCCTCGGCCGTCTGCCCCGATAGGGTGCGGCCGCTGCGGTCGGTGATCGTGCCGGAGATCATGAGCGGCAGGCGATCATCGGGGTGCACGCCCCGCTCAAGGTAGGTGCGGTCGAGGGCGTAGAGCGCGGCCTTGGCGTTGAGCGTGTCGATGATCGTCTCGACGAGGATGACGTCGCAGCCGCCGTCGATGAGCCCGGCCGCCGCTTCGGCGTAGGCCTCGACCAGCCCGTCAAAACGCACCGCGCGAAAGCCGGGGTTGTTCACGTCGGGAGAGAGGCTGGCCGTGCGCGTGGTCGGCCCGATGGCCCCGGCCACCCAGCGCAGCCGGCCGTCGCGGGCCGCGGCGGCGTCGGCGGCCCGGCGGGCGAGGCGCGCGCCCTCGACGTTCATCTCGTAGGAGAGGTGGGCGAGGCCATAGTCGGCCTGGCTGATGCGGTTGGCGCCAAAGGTGTTGGTCTCGATGATGTCGGCGCCCGCGTCGATGTAGGCGGCGTGGATGCCCTCGATGATCTCGGGCCGGGTGAGCACGAGCAGGTCGTTGTCGCCGCGCAGCTCGTGGGGGTGGTCTGCGAGGCGCTCGCCCCGAAAGTCGGCCTCTGTGGGGCGGTGTCGCTGGATCATCGTGCCCATCGCGCCATCGAGCAGCAGCACGCGCTCACGCAGGGCGGCGTGCAGGGCGGCCACGCGGTCGGCGCGGGGGAGGATCGGCGCGGGGGCTGCGCTCATGGCGACTCCGGTGCGTGGGGCGGCGCGAAGGCCACCGCGTTGAGGATCTCGAAGTGGGGCGGGCGCGCCTCGCGGGCGGCCGGCTCGATCTGGGCCCCGACGAAGCCCGCGGCGCGCAGCAAGCTGAGCAGCTCGGCCGGGCTCTGGCCCGGGTTGGTGTGGCCGTAGCTGGCGGCCACCTCGGGGTGGGCGTGGCGGTCGAGGGTGGAGAGCCAGAGCGCCCCGCCGGGCCGCAGCAGGCGCCGGGCCTCGGCCAAGGCGCGGTCGGGCGCGCTGAGCATGGGGAGCACACCGAGCAGCAGCACCAGATCGGCGGCGCCCGACGCCAGGGGGACCGCGTAGAGATCGGCCTCGAGCAGCTGCAGCTGCGGCGGGAGGCCCCCGCGCGCCCGGGCCGCGGCGAGGGCCTGCGGGTCGCGCTCGACGCAGGTGATGCGGCGGGTGGCTGGCGCGAGCAGGCAGGCGACCCCGGCGTCACCCGCGCCGAGATCGACGACCTCGCCCAGGTCGGTGAGCCGGACGAGGCCGCGGGTCAGCGCCTCCCACGAGCGGCCGGGCAGGTAGCGGCGGCCCAGCGCGTCGCCGCCCGACCGCCGGGCGGTGAGCAGACGGGCCAGCGCCCGGTCGGCCTCAAGCTGGGGGCCAGCGGCCCCGCCCAGCGCGGCCTGGAGCAGGGCGGCCCCGGCGGCGTCAGCGGGGGGCTGGAGCTGGTAGAGGCTGCTCGCACCTTGGCGCCAAGCGACCGCCAAGCCCGCCTCGCGCAGCCGCTGCAGGTGCGAGGACACGCGGGGCTGCGGCAGGGCCAGCACCTCGGTCAGCTCGGCGACGGTCAGCGGCGCGTCGGCGAGCACCGCGAGCAAGCGCAGCCGCGTCGGATCGGAGAGGGCCTGGCACAGCTTGACGGTGCCCCCGAGCGCGTCGGGCGGGGCCTCGGGCTCGGCGGGGAGCGGCTGCACGGGGCCTCCGGGGCGGCGCGGCGTCCATATCTCCATATCTGCATAACACGATATGCGGCCGGCCGCGGGGCGGCGGCATAGGGCCGCGGCCCGCCACTGGAGCCCCCTTGACCGCCTTGACCTGCGCCCCGCCGCCGCGCGCCGCCCGATGAGCCTGCCCGACCGCGCGGCGGTGATCGACGCGCTCATCGCCCAGATTGACGTGCAGCTCGCTGGTGTGGCGGCGATGACCGCCGCTGCCCGCGACGAGGCCACCGGCAGCGAGTCGCGGCCCGAGAACCAGTACGACACCCGCGCGCTCGAGGCGAGCTACCTCGCCGCCGGCCAAGGGCAGCGGCTCGCCGAGCTCAAAGAGCTGCGCATGTGGGCGGGGCAGCTCTCCCCCGCTGCGGCCGACGGCCCGGCCGCCCAAGGCAGCCTGCTGCAGATCGCGCTCGGCCGGCAGGTGCGCGACGTGCTGTTGAGCCGCGCCGGGGGCCCGGTGGTCGAGGTCGGCGGCCGGCGCGTCGAGCTCATCTCGACCCGGGCGCCCTTGGGCGCGGCCCTGCTCGGGCTCGAGGCCGGGGACGGGGCCGAGCTCGACTCGCCCAAGGGCCCCGTGCTGGTCGAGGTGCTCGCGGTCGGCTGAGGGTGGGGCTCAGGGGCGGGCGGGCGCCGCCCAGCTGGCCCAGGGCGGCCCCAGACCAGCGTGCAGGTCGTCGTTCACGCCGAGGCGCGCCGCGAGGGCCGCGCGGCCGCGGGCCCGGTCCTCGTGGTAGCCCTGCGCTTCGGGTGGGTAGCGGCTGGGCGCACCTTCGGGGCAGGCGTTGCGGGCGGCGCAGGACTGGGGGCAGCCCCCGGTCGTGCGGTGGGCCGCGCAGGCAGAGATCTCGAAGCGGGCCCCGTCGGCGCGAGGGACCGCGCCCACCGGGCAGGCCGCGACGCAGGGCGCAGGGCAGCCCGCGCAGGGCCCGGGCCCGGGCTGCGGGCCGGTGGGAGGGAGCGCCTCGGTGGTGAAGCAGGCCGCCCGCAGGCCGATCCAGGGCCCATCGTCAGGGTGGAGCAGCAGGCCGAGGCGGCTCGGCCAGCCGAGGCCCGCGGCCGCGGCCAGCGGTCGAAAGTCGACGAAGGTGGGCTCGTCGGCCGCGCAGCGCACCCAGAGGCGGCTCGGGGGCGGCGCGGGGTCGGCCGCCCGCAGCAGCCGGGCGATGTGGGCGTCGAGGGGGTGGGCTTCCTCGCGCAGGCGGGCGTGGTCGGCGGTCAGGGCGTCGACAAAGCCCTGCCAGAGGGCGGGCCCGCCGCTGGCGAAGACCAGGGCGGATCGGGCGCCGGGCAGCGGCGCTGGGCCCTCGACCCGGGCGACCCCCCAGCGCTGCAGGCCGGCGGGCCCCAGGGCGGCGATGGCGGCGGCGGCCCAGGCGGGCAGGGCGGCGGGGTCAGCGGGGGTGGGCATGGCGGCCTCCGTGGCCATGCTCGGGCCTCTGGCTGGCTGGGGTCAAGGCGGGGCGCCCTCGGGGGCGCCGGGCCTGTGGCAGGATGCGCCCATGGCGCCACCCCGGGTCGACGACCCCTTCTTCATCATCGGGACCGAGCGCAGCGGGAGCAACCTGCTGCGGCTCATGCTCAACGCCCACCCTGGCCTGCACGTGCCGCACCCGCCGCACGTGATGCACCTGCTCGGGCGGATGGAGGCCGCCGCCGGGCCGCCCGGCGCGCCAGCGACGGTGCGCCGCCTCGCCGAGCTGGTGGCCGGGCTCGTCGAGCGCCACATCCACCCGTGGCCGCTGCAGCCCGACCCGGCGGCGCTGGCCGCCGCCGCTGACCCGCCCGATCTGCTCGGCCTCAGCTTCGCGCTCTACGACACCTCGGCGGCCCAGGCGGGCAAGCCGCGGTGGGGCTGCAAGTCGACCGTGATGATCCACGAGACCGAGCGGGTGCTGCGGGCCCGGCCGCGCGCCCGGTTCATCTGGCTCGTGCGGGATCCGCGCGACGTCGCGGTCAGCAGCCTCGACAGCGTGTTCAACCCGAAGGACCCGATGCATGTCGGCGCGCTCTGGGCACGGCAGCAGCAGCTCGGCCTGCAGCTGCAGGCGCGCCACCCCGAGGCGGTGCACCTGCTGCCCTACGAGGCGCTGACCGCGGCCCCCGAGGCGCGCTTGCGGGCCCTGCTCACCTTCCTCGGCGCGCCCTGGGACGGCGCTGTGCTGCGCCACCGCGAGACGCCCGAGGCCAAGACCATCGCCGGCCTCTCCGACTCATGGAAGAACACCGATAAAGAGGTCATTGTCGGCAATTCGGGCAAGTGGCGCAAGCGGCTGAGCCGCCGTGACGCCGCCCGCATCGCCGCCGTGGCTGGGCCCGAGATGCGGGCCCTCGGCTACTCCATCGACCCCGAGGATGACGGCTACGTCGTCGGTCCCGGCGACCAGCTCTCCGCCGCCCTCGGCGAGCTGCGCGGGCGGCTGCGGGTCGAGCTCCGCGCGCTGCGCACCGACCAGAACCACTGGCGGCGCTGGCGGCGGCGGGCCTGGCTCTGGCAGCAGGCCGCGGTGCGGGGCCGGGGGTGAGGGCGGCCCTCGCCGACCCGCGGCCCACCCTGGACCGCGCCCGGTCGGCGCTCGCCGCCCTCGCCGCCCTGCGGGGCGCGCCCGTTGACCTCGATGAAGTGCGTGACGTGGTGGTCATCGCGAGCAGCAGCCGCGGCGGGAGCTCGGTCTTCGCCGAGCTGCTGCGGGGGGTGCCCGGCCTCAGCCACCTGCAGGCCGAGCTGAACCCCTTTGTGCTGCTCGCAGGGGCCGGGCCCTACGAGTCGGGGCACGGCGATGATCACCTCAGCGGCGGTGATCCGGTGGACGAGGAGCTCTGGGCCCGCGAGGTGGGCCTCGACGTGGGCGCGCCGGCCGCGGTGGTCGGCGCCGACCCCGCCGAGGACCTGGACGCCCTCGCCGGCGCGATCGCGGCGCGCCTGGTCCTGCAGTGGCCCGACCTTGGCCTCCCGCCGGGTGAGCTGTGGGCGGCGCTCCGTGCGGCCCTCGGGGCGCTCGCCGCTGCCGGTGGGGGTCGGCTGCCGCCGGCCGGGCCGCTGCACCGCGCCCTGCTCTCCAGGCTCGGTTCGCGGTGGCCGGGCCTCGATCCCTGGTTCTACGACCTCGACCCGGCGCTGCTCCGCGACGCAGGCCCGCCTCCGGCGGTGCCGCCGGGCCCTGTCCCCATCGAGGAGCCCCCCTTCGTCACCGTGGGCCCGTGGCGGCGGGGCCTCTTTGGCCCGCTGGTCATCAAGACCCCGTCCAACTGCCACCGCCTCGACTGGTTGGCCGCGCGTTTTCCCCGGGCCCGCCTGCGCGTGCTCCACTTGGTGCGCAACCCGGCCGCGGCGATCAACGGCCTCGTGGATGGCTGGTTGTTCCGGGGCTTTCATAGCCACGCGCTCGCGGCCCCCCTGGCTGGCGCCCTGGGGGCGGCCCTGCGCCCCGGCGACCGCGGGCACTGGAAGTACGACCTGCCGCCTGGCTGGGCCGCGCTGCGCCGCGCCCCGCTGGCCCTGGTCGCGGCCCACCAGTGGGCTTCGGCCCATGACGCGGCGCTGCTCTGGCTCGAGGCCCACCCTGCGGTGCCCCGGCTGACCGTGCGTTTTGAGCAGGTGGTGGGCGAGGCTGACGAGCAGACCGCCGCCTTGACCGCGGTGGCCGACTTCCTCGGCCTGCCCGAACCGGGGCCGTTGCTCCGCCAGGCGCGGGGGGCCCTCCCCGTGGTCATGGCCACCGCCGCGCCGCGCGCCCGGCGGTGGTTCTCCCGCGCGACCGCGCTCGAGGACGCGCTGGCCACCTCTGGGGTGCGATCCGTCGTGGATCGACTGCAGCTCGGTGATCCCGAAGGGTGGAGGTGAGCATGCCCCACGAGTCCACGCCGGCGCTGCCGGCCACCTATGGGGGCCCCGGCGCAGTCCACCGCTCGCAAACGCACGAGGACGACGTCCAGCAGGGGCTGATCTGGGCGACGGTGGGCCAACACAACGAGTGGGGGCGGCTGCGGCGCTGCGCCCTGCCCGCGGCGCCCGCCTCGCTGGACGTGGTCACCGACCCCGAGGCGGCCTGGATGCTCCGGCGGCCCGACCGGGCGCAGATCCAGCGCGAGCTTGACGCGCTGGGCGCCATCTTCGATGAGCTGGGGGTCGAGGTTTGGACCGTACCCGCCGCGCGCCCCGCGCTGGGCGAGGCGCCGCCCAACCTGCTGTTCTTGCGCGATCTGGGGCTTACGACCCCGGCGGGTGTGCTGCTGGGCCGGCCCGCGGCGCCGATCCGGGCGGGGGAGGTCGCGTTTTTTGCCGCCGCCCTCGCCGAGCGGGGCGCGCCGATCCTCGGCCTGCCCATCGGCGGGGCCACCTTCGAGGGGGCCGACGCGCTCTGGCTCGACCCAGGCACGGTGGTGGTCGGGGTCGGCAACCGCACCAACGCCGCCGGCTTGGCTTGGCTCCGCGCGGCCCTGGGCGCGCAGGGCGTTGAGGTGCACGCCGTGCCCGCTCCGGCGCAGGCGCAGCACCTGCTTGGCGTCTGCCTGCGCGTGGACCGAGACCTCGCCGTCATCGATGCGGAGCGCTGCCCCGCGGCCCTGCGCCGCGCCCTGCAGGAGCGGGGCGTGGCCCTGGTCGAGCTGCCGCCCAGCGCCGAGCTGCGCCTGGGCCGCGCGAACAACGCGGTGGTCGTCGGCCCACGCGCGCTGGTGATGCCGGCGGGGAACCCGGTCGTGCAGCGTCAGCTCGAGCAGGCGGGGATCAGCGTCTGGACGGCCGAGATGGGCGGCTGCCTCGCCGCGGCCGGGGCGATGGCCTGCATGACCGCGACCCTGCTGCGCGAGGCCGGCTGAGGCGCGGCGCTTGCCGAAGGTGCCCCCCGCGGGCTACTTCCCGCCGATGCACACCCCTCCCTTCGCGCACGTCCCTGCGGCCTCGGCCGCCCCTGGCCGTCTGGCCCTCCTCCCGCTCGTGGCCGCGCTGGCGTTGGCCTGCAAGCCGGCCCCGCCGCCCGCGCCGGTGCCCGAGCCGGCCAAGCCGGTCGAGCTGCCGGCCTACGCCCAGGCGGTGCTGCGCGACATGGACGCGAAGGCCGACCCCTGCGCCGACTTCTACCAGTACGCCTGCGGCGGCTGGACGGCGAACACCAAGCTGCCCGGCGACAAGTCGCGGTGGACGCGCAGCTTCTCGACGATCACCGAAGAGAACGACAACTTCATCAAGGCTCTGCTCGAGAAGGCCGCGGCCAACCCCGGCGGCGGCGACGCCGATTGGAAGCGCATGGGCGACGCCTACGGCGCCTGTATGGACGAAGCCGCGGTCGAGGCGGCGGGCACCAAGGCCCTCGACCCGCTGTTCGCGGCCATTGACGGCGCCAAGACCCTGCCCGAGCTGGTGAAGGTCATCGGCCAGCTGCAGCGGCACGGGGTCGACGTCTTCTGGGGCGGCAGCGTGGACGGCGACTTCGCCGACCCGGGCCTGCAGGTGCTGCACCTGACCCAGACCGGGCTCGGCCTGCCCGACCGCGACTACTACATGCCCAAGCCCGAAGACACCAAGGGCAAAGAGCTGCTCGCCGCCTACCCGCTGCACATGCAGAAGGTTTTTGAGCTGGCCGGCAAGGGCGGCAAGGCCGACGCCGACAAGGCGCTGAAGGTCGAGATGGAGCTCGCCAAGCTTCACAAGCCGCGGGCCGAGCTGCGCGACCCCACCAAGACCTACAACAAGCTCGACCGCGTCGGCCTCAAGAAGCTCGCGCCCGAGATCGACTGGGACGGATGGCTGGCCGCCAGCCACGGCGCCCACGTGCAAGACATCAACGTCGAGGTGCCCGAGGTCTACGACGCGCTCGGCCAATACATGAAAAAGGCCAAGCTCGACGAGCTCAAGGCCTACATGAAGTGGGCGGTGCTGCGCGACACGGCCAGCCACCTGCCCAACACCATCGTCGAGGCCGACTTCGCCTTCTTCGGCAAGCAGCTGCAGGGCCAGGCCGAGCTCAGCCCCCGGTGGAAGCGCTGTGTGCGCGCCACCAACAGCAAGCTCGGCGAGGTCGTCGGTCGCTTCTACGTGCAGGAGCGTTTTGGCGGCGCGAGCAAGGACGTCGCCCGCACCATGATCGGCGACATCCAGGTCGCTTTTGAGCAGGGCCTGCCCTCGCTGGTCTGGATGGACGAGACCACCCGCCAGCGGGCCATCGACAAGAAGAACACCCTGGTCTTCAAGATCGGCTACCCCGACAAGTGGGAGGACTACAGCAGCCTCAGCATCCAGCGCGGTGACCACCTCGCGAACCTGCTGGCCGCCAACGCGTTTGCCCACGACGACCAGATCGCCCTGGCCAGCAAGCCGACCGACCGCAGCCGCTGGTTCATGCCCCCGCAGCTGGTCAACGCCTACTACCACCCGCTGCTCAACGAGATGGCCTTCCCGGCCGGCATTCTGCAGCCGCCCTTCTTCGACGCCAGCTACCCCTCGGCGATGAACTATGGCGCCATCGGCATGGTCATCGGCCACGAGCTGACCCACGGCTTTGACGACCAGGGCAGCCAGTTCGACCCCCAAGGCAAGCTCTCCGACTGGTGGAGCGCCGACGCCCGCAAGCGCTTCGAAGAGCGCACCGCCTGCGTGTCCTCGGCCTATGGGCAGTACGAGCCGGTGCCCGGCACCAAGATCAACGGCGACCTGACGCTGGGTGAGAACATCGCCGACATCGGCGGCCTGCGCGTGGCCTACCGCGCGTGGAAGTCCCGCCGCGCCCAGGAGCCCAACCAAGCCCCGAGCGTGCCCGGCCTCACCGAAGACCAGCTCTTCTTCGTCGCCTTCGCCCAGGGCTGGTGCACCTTGTCCACCGCCGAGGCGACCAAAGAGCAGCTGCTGTCCGACCCGCACAGCCCGGGCCAGTACCGCGTGATCGGCACGGCCACCCAGCTGCCCGAGTTCGCCGCGGCCTTCTCCTGCCCGGCGGGCGCGGCGATGGCCCCGGCCAAGACCTGCGAGGTCTGGTAGGCCCGCGCCTTCGGGCACCGGCATGGGGTGGGCGGCTTCGCTCACCCCGTCGCCGTTTTGGGGGAGCCCCGACGCTTCAGCCGAGGTGGAGGCGCCCGCGCAGCTCAGCACGGAGCTGGGCCAGCGGGACCACCTCGGCGGGCCGCACCGCCGCGCGCGCACACTCCAGCAGGTGCTGGGGGCTCAGGAAGTCGAGCTGGCGGGCGAGGCGGTCGGCGAGCCGCCGCCCGGGGAAGTAGCGCAGCAGGGCGTCGACGTCGTCGCCTTCGAGCACCGCGTCGGCGGCGGCGAGCTGCTCGGCGTACTGGGCCGCCATCGCCTCGAGGCGCGCCCGACCGGTCGGCTTGGGCGAGTTGGAGAGGTGGGCGTTCACCGCCGGCACGTAGGTGGCGCGGGCGCTGGACACGAGCTCGGCCCAGAGCGCGTCGGTGGCGCGGGGGCGGCCGAGCTGGGCCAGGGTGGGCCCCAGCAGGGCCGGGTGGCAGAGGTAGGACTCGGTCTCGAAGTAGGGCAGCACGTGCACCACCTCGGCTTGGCGCGCGAGGATGGCGTCTGGGTAGGCGTCCCGGTCGACCACGCCCGCGGCCCGCCCCGACCTTGCCCGGCCGTCGGGGTGCGCGCCGGTGAAGCGCGCGAGCACGGCCTCGTGCCCGCCGACCGGCTCGATCACGATCCGCGGATCGTCGAGCACCCAGCGGTAGACCGCCTCGACCAGCGAGTCAGGCCGGCCAGGGCAGAACAACGTGTAGGTCGGTGATATGGAGGGTGGCTTTGGCATCGGGCCTCAGTCGCGGGCGGGCAGGCGCGCGCCGCCGCGCACAGGGGTCGGACCGGGCCGGGGCGCCCAAGAGGCCCCGCGCCGCGGGCTGCACCAGGGAATAACCGGAGCTTGACCCGCCCCTGGCGCCCCCGCTCCCTCTCGGTCAGGCACAGGGCGCCCCGCCTTCGATATGGTTCGGGATCGCCGTGTCACAGCCTCACCCCGCCGATCCGCCCCCGTCCGCCGCGCCGGAGGGGGCCCACGCCCCCATCGACCGCCGGGCCGCCGGCGTGGTCGTCCTGGCGATGTTGGCGTTTAGCTTCATGCCCGCGTTCACGCGGGCGGCGGCGGCGCCCGTGCTCGGGGTCAGCGCGTGGCGGGCCCTCTTCGTCTGCCTCTCCTTTGTGGTGGCGGCGGCTCTGCGCGAGCGCGAGGCCCTGCGCCGGCCGACGCCCGAGGCCCTCCGCCTTGGCCTGCTGCTCGGCGGCGCCCAGGCCCTCGCCTCGGCGACTTTTGTGGGCGGCTATGCGCTGACCACCGTGGCCAACACGGTGTTCTTGCACAACCTCGCCCCGCTGGCCGTCTTCCCGCTGGCGTGGTTTAGCTTTGGCGAGCGGCCCCGACCCGCGGCCATCGCCGGCGTCGCGGTCGCTGTGCTGGGGGTCGGCCTGCTCTCGGGCCTGAGCCTCTTCCAGGTCGCGCACTTCGCCAGCGCCCGCTTCTTGCTGGGCGACGGCCTCGCGCTGCTCTCGGGCCTTGGCTACGCCGGCGTGCTCGTGATCACGCGGGCCAGCCGCAGGGCGGGGGCCCCGCTGTTCACCACCCTGGCCATCGCCTGGGCGGTGGCGGCGGTGGTGCTCGGCCTGATCGCCCTGCTGGCCGGTGATCTGTGGATCGGCGGGCCCGCCCTGGGCTGGACGCTGGGCCTCGCCCTGCTCAGCACCACGCTGCCCTTCGCCTTGCTCAACCACGGCCTCGGGCGGCTCGGCGCGGGCACGGTCAGCGTGCTCTCGCTGGCCGAGGTGCTCTTCGCCACCGCGCAGGGGGTGCTCTTCTTCGGCGAGGCGCTCTCGCCCCTGGGCTGGCTGGGCGGCGCGCTGGTCGCCGCGGGGGTGCTCTACGCGCTGGGCGGTGAGGGCCCTGCGGATGGCGCGGCGGTCGAAGCCGGCCCGAGCCCGGCGCTGCGGTCGGCCCGGGCCTGGCGCCTCGGCGGCGCGCTGCTCTGCCTCAACGCCGCGGCGGTGCTCGCCCTCACCGATCCGGGCAGCGGCGCGCACCTGCTCGCCGTGGCCGCCGCGCTCGCGCTGGCCCGGCTGGGCCCCAGCCTCGCCCGCCTCGGCGCGGGCCCCGCCCTCCAGCGGGTGGTGGGCGGGGGCGCCGCGGTGGTCGCCGCCGCGGCGGTGGTCGGCTTGGTCAGCCGCGGGGTGATGGTCAGCGCGCCCTCTTGGCCCACCCTGATCCTCGTGATCAGCGCCCTCGCCGTTGATGTGGCCCTCGCCGGGCGTGAGCCCGCGGCCGAGCGCGACCCCCTCCTGCCCCTGCGCCTCGGCGCGCTGGGCCTCGCCGCGGCGCAGGCCTTGGCCCTCGCCGGCCACCCGCGGGCCGATGTGGCCGCCGCCTTGGGCGCGCTGTGCATTGTCCTCGCCGCGGCGGCGCCGATCGCCGCGGCAGCGGCGGGGGGTGGCCCGCCCCGCGGGCCCGCGGTGGAGCGCGAGGCGGCGCTGGCCCCGCTCCTTCGCCCCCGGGCGCTGGTGCCGGCGGCCCTGGCCCTGTGGCTGAGCGGCGGCCTGAGCGCCGTGCAGCCGGGTGAGCGCGCGGTGGTCGAACGTTTTGGCGCGCCCCAGGGCGCGGTGCGCGCGCCCGGTCTGGCGGTGCACGCCCCGCCGCCCATTGACCAGCTGCGGCGGGTCGAGGTCGGGCGGGCGCGCCGGGCCGCGCTGCTCGAGGGCGGCGGCTTGGTGCTCTGCGGCGACCAGTCCTTGCTGAGCCTCGACGCCAATCTGCACTACGAGATCGACGACCCCAAGGCCTTCCTCTACGGGGTCGACGATCCAGAGGCGGTGCTGGTCGAGCTTGGCCGCGCCGCGGTGCTCGAGCGGGTGGCGGGCCGCAGCCACGAGGACCTGCTCACCACCGGCCGGGCGGCGGTCGAGGCCGACGTGCTCGCCGATCTGCGGGCGGCCAGCGCGCAGGTGGGCCTGGGCGTGCGGGTGCGCGGGGTCCAGCTCGGCGCGGTGCGGGTGCCTGCGCCGGCGCTGGGCGCCTTCCTCGAGGTGATCAGCGCGGCCGAGGCCCGAGAGACCGCGATCAACCAAGCCGAGGCCTATGCGGCGGGGCTGCTCCCGGCGGCGGGCGGCGCGGCCCTCACCCGCACCGCCGCGGCCCACGCCCACGCCCGCGGGCGCCTCGCCCAGGCCCGGGCCGACGCGGCCCTGCTCGAGGCCTGGTCGACCGGGGGCGCGGGCGCCGCCGCGCTGACCCTGCAGCGCCTGCGCCTCGAGGGCCTGGAGCGCGCGTGGACCGGCCACCGCCTGCTGGTCCTGCCCGCCGGTGTGCAGCTCGAGGGGGCGCTGCCCGCCCCGCCGGCGCCTCCACGATGACCCCCTGCTTTTGGGAGCGCCGATGAGCGCAGACAACGACCAAAACGCGGACCTGCCGGCTGATCCGGCGGGCGGGGCCCCTCCGCAGCCGAGCGCTGCGGGGGCCACACCCGCTGCGGGCCGCCCAGGCTTTGGCCCGGCGGCGCAGGTGGGCCTGCTCGTGGCGGGCCTCGCTTGGACCCTGGGCGGCAGCCTGTACACGGTCGACGCCCGCGAGGTCGCGCTGGTCACCATGTTCGGCGCCACCGTGCGCACGGTGACCGCGCCCGGCCTCTACCTGCGGGCGCCCTGGCCGCTGCACGAGGTCCAGCGCATCGACCGGCGCGCGCGCCTGCTCAGCGTGCCCGCCTCGGATGTGCTGACGAAGGACAAGAAGAACCTCGTGGTCGAACCTTTCCTCGTCTGGCGGGTCGAGGACCCGGAGCGTTTTACCGAGGCCGTGGGCAGCGCCGAGGCGGCCGAGACCCAGCTCGCCGACCTCGTGCTCAGCCGCATCGCCAGCAGCCTCGGGCAGCGCGAGTTCAGCGAGCTCATCGCGGTGGGCAAGACCGACGCCGCCCTGCTCAGCCCCGAGCTCCGCGCGGCGCTCGACGAGGTCGCCCTGCAGCGGCTCGGGGTGCGGGTGCTCGAGCTCCGGCTGCGGCAGCTCGGCCTCCCCCTGCAAAACGAGCAGTCCATCTACGAGCGCATGCGGGCCGAGCGCGGCCGCATCGCCAACGCCTACCGCTCCGAGGGGGAGGAGCGGGCCGCCGGCCTCCGCGCCGAGGCCGACCGCCAAGCCGCCGAGCTGCGGGCCCAAGCCGAGGAGGACGCCGCCCGCATCGAGGCCGCCGGCGAGGCCGAGGCCGCCCGGCTCTACGCCGAGGCCTGGGCCCGCGACCCGGCGCTGTTCTCGCTGATGCGGCAGCTCGAGGCCTACGAGGCCGCCTTGGGGGAGGACGATCTGGTCGTGCTGCCCGCCGAGAGCGCCGCGCTGCGCGTGCTCCGGGAGGGCCCCTGAGCCCGGCCCGGCGCCGGGTCGGCGCGCTGCTCGCCGCGCTGCCGGCGCTCTGGTTGGCCAGCGGCCTCTACCGGGTCGAGGCGGGTGAGGCGGCGGTGGTCTACCGCTTCGGCGCGGCCCGGGCGGTGGAGCGCAGCGGCCTGCACCTGCGCGCGCCCTGGCCGATCGAGGCCCACACCCAAGTCGCGATCAACGAGGTGCGGCGGGTCGAGGGCGGCCGGCAGCGCCTGCTCACCGCCGACACGAACCTCATCGAGCTCGAGCTGGTGCTGCAGTACACCGTGCAGGACCCGGCCGCGTGGCTGGTCGGCGCGGCGGACCCCGACGCCGCCCTCCGCGGGCTGCTCATGGCCGAGGCGACCGCCGCGGTGGGCCAGCAGGTCGTCGACGAGCTGCTCACCACCGGGCGGGCCGAGCTCGAGCGCCACGTCGCGGAGCGGGTCGGGGCGGCGGCCGCCGCCTTGCAGCTCGGGGTGCGCGTGGGCGGCGTCGAGGTCAAAGACCTGAGCCCGCCGGCGCCGGTGCGCGACGCGTTCACCGACGTGTCCAGCGCCCGGGGTGACCGCGAGACGCTGGCGCTCGGGGCCGATGGTTACGTCAGCCAGGCCCTTCCCGCGGCCCGGGGCCTGGCCGCGACCCAGCGCAGCGCCGCCCAGGCCACTGCCGCTGCCCGGGTGGCCCAGGCCCGCGGCGACGTGGCGCGTTTTGAGGCCCTGCGCGCCGCGCACGCCGCCGCCCCCGGGGCGACCCGCAACCGCCTGTGGGTGGATAGCCTCGGCCGCCTGCGGGGGCAGACCCGGGTGCAGAGCTTGCCCGCGGGCGCGGTGCTCGAGCTCCCGCCGCCCGCCGCCGGCCGGAGCGCCCCGTGAAGCACCTGCGCACACTGCTCATCCTCGGGGCCCTGCTCAACGCCCTCGTGCTGCTGTTTTTGCTCGCGCGCGATCCGGCGCCCGAGGGCGCAGACGCGGGCCTGGGCGCCGCCCTTGAGCCCCTGGTCGAGGACGCGACCATGGCCAGCGCCCGCTACACGCTGGGCGAGGCGGCGGCCAAGACCAACCTCATCGTCATCAGCATGGACGCCCTGCGCATGGACCACACCGGCCTGGGCGGTCATACCGGCGGGCTGACCCCGAACCTCGACCGCTTTGGCGACGAGGCGGTGGTGTTCACAAACGCGGTCAGCGCGGCGAGCTGGACGCTGCCTTCGCATATGTCGATGTGGACGGCCCGCTGGCCTTCGGTGCACCGGGTGACCAACAAGCTCAGCCTGCTCGGGCAGGGGCAGATGGCCGACACGACGCTGTCGCCGGGCATCGAGACCCTGCCGAACCTGCTCTGCCAGGCGGGTTTTGTCTGCGCGGCGTTTACCGGCGGCGCGGGGGTCTCGGGGCGCTTTGGCTTCAACCGCGGTTTTGGCACCTACGTCGATGACCGGGCCTTCGCCGGCCTCGACTACTCGGCCCCGCTGGCGCTGGAGTGGCTTCAGCAGCACAAAGACGAGCGCTTCTTCCTATTTCTGCACGGCTACGACAGCCACGGTCAGCACCCCCTGCCCGAGAGCATCATCAAGGGGATCCCCTACGCGGGCAGCCTCGACGGCGGCATTGAGGAGCAGGCCCGCCTGCGCGAGGAGGGCCTCGCCGCCATCCAGGCCCCGGGTCAGGACGCCAGCCTCGTGGGCAAGGTCGGCCCCGAGGACGCGGCCTTCCTCCGTGGGATCTACGGCAAAAAGGTGCAGCAGGCCGATGAGCGGCTGGGCGCCTTCCTCGACGGGGTCAAGCGCCTCGGCCTGCTCGACAACACCCTGGTGGTCGTTGTCTCCGACCACGGCGACGAGTTTTTGGAGCACGGCGGCCTCGACCACGGCCACACGCTCTACGAGGAGCAGCTCCACACCGTCTTCGTGATGCGCGTGCCGGGTTTTGCCCGCAAGCACGAGGTCGACGGCGTCGCGCGCACGGTCGACCTCTTCCCCACCCTGCTCGCGCTGCTTGAGCAGCCGGTGCCCGCCGGCCTCGACGGCCAGAGCCTGCTGCCCATGATCCGCGGAGAGGAGCCGGGTCGCCTCGCCTTCGCCGAGACCGACTACCGCCTCTTCGTGCACCGCCGGGCCATTCGGGAGGGGCGCTACAAGCTGGTGCTCGACCTTCAAGATGGGGAGCGGCGGCTCTTTGACCTCGAGGCGGATCCGCTGGAGCAGCGCGACATCAGCAGCGGAGAGCCGCGCCGCACCTACGAGCTCGAGCAGTCGCTCAAGCGCTGGATGACCGAGCACGGCACCAACCCGCAGCACTACCTGGGGATCCGGCAGGAGCCGATCACCATCTTTTGACAGGGGCACGACCGAGACCGGCCGGGTGCTGCGTAGGCGCGCGGCGGCCGGAGGTCCGGCCGCATGACCCACCGCCACCCGGAGCTTGCTTGTCCCGCACGATCTGCGCCGCCTTCGCCCTCGTCTTTGCCTTCGCCTCGACCGCCGCGGTCGCGGCGCCGCAGCAGCGCCAGGTCGCCCAATTCGGCCTCGGCCTTGGCGGCAGCTGGTGGGGCGGCGGGGTGGCCGGCCGCTACAACCTGTCGGACAGTCAGTTTGTGCAGGGCTCGATCGGCACCGTCGCCACGCCCGACGCCCGCGGGCCGGGCTTGACCTTCGACTACATGCTCCGCACCAAGGAGCTCAAGAACAACGGCGATGTGGCGCTGAGCGCCTACTTCGGCGGTGGGGCCTCGCTGGGCGGCAGCGACGACGACGGCCCGATCCTCGGGCTGCTGCCCGGCGCGGGGCTGCAGGTCGACGTGCTCGAGATCCCGCTCGACATCAACATCGAGTATCGGCCGCTGGTCGCCGTGCTGCCCGACCCGAACATCGGCCTCATCGGGCTCGGCGTGCGCGTGCACTACTGGTTCTGAGCCGCGCCGCGGGCGCGCTGGCCCGGGTGTGCGGGCTGGGGCGGCACGCCTGGGGGCGCTAAGCTCCCCGGCGGAGGTGCCATGTTCACCGGGATCGTGCAGGGGCGGGCCACAGTGACCGCGGTGGAGGACCTCGCCGGCTTGCGGCGGCTCTGGCTGGCCCTGCCCCCAGGGCGCGGGGCGGGCCTGGTGCCGGGCGCCAGCGTCTCCGTGGCCGGCGTCTGCCTCACCGCGGTCGAGGTCGAGGGCGACGCCGCGCGCTTTGACCTCATCGACGAGACGCTGCGCCGCACCAGCCTCGGCGCGCTGGGGGTTGGTGACCCCGTCAACGTCGAGCGCGCGGCGCGGTTCGGCGATGAGATCGGCGGCCACCTGCTCAGCGGCCACGTGCTCGGCTGCGCGCAGCTGGTCGAGCGCCTGCCCTCGGCCCACAACCTCGAGCTGCGCCTCGCCCCGCCTGCCGAGGCCCGCCGCTTCGTGATGAGCAAGGGCTACATCGGCATCGACGGGTGCAGCCTGACCATCGGCGCGGTGCAAACCGACGGCAGCTTCTCGGTGCACCTCATCCCCGAGACGCTGCGGCTCACCACGCTCGGCGACAAGCGCGTGGGCGACGCGCTGAACCTCGAGGTCGACGCCCTGACCCAGGCGGTGGTCGAGCGGGCCGAGCAGCTGCTCGCCGCGCGGGGCCTGCTGTGAGCCGCGCCCGGGGATGGGCGGCCCTGGCCTTCGCCGCGGGCTGCGGAGGGGCGCCGACCCCGGTGAGCGCCCCGGCGCCGGCCGCGCCGACCGCGGCGGAGGGGGCCCCGCCCGCGGCTGCTGGCGCGCCGCTGCGGGTCGGCTGGCAGACCACCTGGGCCACCGAGGCCCAGCTCGCCACCCTCTTGGCCACCGGCAGCTTTCTTCAAGATCAAGGCTTTGCGCCCACCTTCGTGCCCTTTACCTACGGGGCGCCGCTCAACGAGGCGGCGCTGGGTCGGGCGGTCGACGTGCTGTTCACCGCCGACCAGCCCGCGCTGGTCCTGCACAGCAAAGACCCGAGCTGGGGCGTCATCGGCCGCCTGATGGTCAACCGGGTCGGGCTGCTCAGCCCGCCGGGGGGCCCGGTCGCGGCCCCCGCCGACCTGCGCGGCCGCCGGCTGGCCGTGCCCTTCGGCGCCGCGGCCCACCGCCACGCGCTGGCCGCGGTGGGCGCCGCGGGGCTACAGCCCGGGAATGACGTCGAGCTCGTCAACCTCGGGGTGGAGGAGATCGACGCCCTGACCCAAGCCGGCGCGCCCGGCGGCCGCTGGGGTGAGCTCGACGCGGTGGCCGTCTGGGACCCGACCTTCGCCGAGATCGAGGAGCGGGGGCATGGCCGGCTCATCGCCCAAGACCTCGCGGTCGGCCTCGTGGTGATGGACGACCGCTACGTGGCCGCGCAGCCTGACGCGCCCGCCCGCTTCATGACGGCCTTGGGTGGCGCCATCCGGGCGATGCAAGCCGACCCCGAGGCGGCGCACGCCGCGGCCATCCAGGCGGGGCTGCGGGCCTCGGCCCCCGCCCTGCGCCGGGCCGCGGCGGTGGAGCCCAACCTCGGGCCCGCCTCCGGCCCGCCGCGCCTGACCCTCGACGCGGCGGAGCTCGACCGGCTGCGCGCGGCCGGCGACTTCCTCGTGCGCGCCGGCATCGTGCCCGCGGTGGACGTGGAGGGGGCGCTGCGGCCCACCGCCCGCCCCGCGGCCGGCGGGGCCGCCTCGCCCAGTCCCGCCGCAGAGGCGCCGCCCGCGGACGGCGCCCAGCCCTGGGCCCCCGAGGGCCGCGCGCCGTGAGCGCCGCGGCGGGGCGCCTCCCCGCGCGCGGGGCCGCCTTGGTCGCCCCGATCGCCGCCCTCGCGCTCTGGGCGCTGCTCGCCGCGGTCTGGTCCTCTCCGCGCCTGCCGGGGCCCCTCGCCGTCGCCATTGCCTTGGCCGAGGCCGCGCTGAACGGCCCGCTGTGGGCTGATCTCGGCGCCTCGCTCAGCCGGGTCGGGCGCGGCTGGGCCCTCGCCGCGGCGGTGGGCCTGCCGCTGGGCGCCGCCGCCGCGCTGGGCGGGCCGCTCTTCGGCGGCCTGCGGCTGGTGGCCGGGGCCCTCCGCCCGGTGCCGCCGATCGCCTGGGTGCCGCTGGCCATCCTCTGGCTCGGTCTCGGCGATCACGGCGCGACCTTCATCGTCGCGATCGGCGCCTCTGCGCCGATCTTCGCCCAGGCGAGCTGGGGCTTGGCCCGCTGCCCCCCGCAGCTGCTGGAGATGGCCCACGCGGTCGGCGCAGGGCGCCGCCAGGTGCTGCTGGGGCTGCGGCTGCCCGCGGCCCTGCCCGCGCTCAGCGCCGGGCTGCGCACCGGGCTCGGCGTGGCCTGGACCAGCGTCATCGCCGCCGAGCTGCTCGGCGCCCAGAGCGGCCTCGGCTACCGCATCGGCGCCCTGCGGCTCGGGCTCGACGTCCCTGGCGTGATCGCGCACATGTTGGTCATCGGCGCGGTCGGCGCCCTGATGGACCGCGCGGTGGCCGTAGCCGAGGCGCGGCTGCTGCGGTGGCCGGCGGGGGCCGCGTGAGCGCCCTGCTGCGCGCCCAGGCGCTCTCTTTCGCGCACCCCGGGCAGGCGCCCCTGCTCGAGGCCTTCGATCTGGAGGTGCGGGCGGGCGCGCTGCTCGTGCTTTTGGGCCCCTCGGGCTGCGGCAAGTCCACCCTGCTGCGCCTGCTCGGCGGCTTGGTGGCGCCGACCGCCGGCGCGGTGGAGCGATACCCGCGCCTGCGGGTCGCCATGGTTTTTCAGGAGCCGCGCCTGCTCCCCTGGCGAAGCGTGGCCGGAAACCTCGACTTCGCGCTCGAAGCCGCCGGCCTGCCGCGCAGCGCCCGGCCCGCCCGCATCGAGGCGGCGCTCGCCCGGGTCGGCCTGCAGGGCCACGCCGCGGCGGCGCCCCACACGCTGTCCGGCGGCATGGCTCAGCGTGCGGCGCTCGCCCGGGCCCTCTGCGTCGAGCCGGATCTCCTCCTCCTGGATGAGCCCTTCGCCGCCCTCGACCCGCTGCGCCGCGAAGCCCTCGGCGCGCACCTCCGCGGGCTGCTGGGCCCGGGGCTGGGCATGGTGCTGGTCAGCCACGACGTGCATGAGGCCGCAGCGTTGGCTGATCGGGTGGTCGTGCTCGGCGGCGCACCCGCGCAATTGCGCCTGGACCGGGCGCTTGCCCCCGAGGAGCGGGGGAGCCCGGCGGTCGTCGCCGCGCTGCGGGCGGCGCTGCGGTCCGCGGGGGCAGGCGGAGCGGTCTGAGCGTGGCGGTGGGCGGCCCGGGCTGGGCGCCAGCCGCGCGGCGATGTGGCTGGCCCGCCCTGCGCTCGCCGTCGACGCGCCCAGGGGGCTGCGCTAATGCGCGGCGGGCGCCCGGCGCCGCGGAGGGGGCTTGGCCTACACCGTCAAAGAGGTCTTCCTCACGCTGCAAGGCGAGGGCGCGCACGCGGGGCGGGCGGCGGTCTTCTGCCGCTTCACCGGCTGCAACCTCTGGTCTGGCCTCGAGAAGGACCGCGCCACCGCCGCTTGCCGCTTCTGCGACACCGACTTTCGGGGCACCGACGGGGTGGGCGGCGGGCGCTTCCCCGCCGCCGATGCGCTGGCCGACCACATCGCCGCCACCTGGGCCGCGGAGTGTGAGGGTGGCGCGCCCTACGTCGTCTTCACCGGCGGCGAGCCGCTGCTGCAGCTCGACGCCGCGCTCACCGCGGCCTGCCGGGCGCGGGGCTTCACCGTCGCGGTCGAGACCAACGGCACCCGGCCGCGCCCCGCGGGCGTCGACTGGCTCTGCGTGAGCCCCAAGCCGCGCAGCACGCTGCTCTTGCAGGCCGGGGACGAGCTCAAGCTGGTCTTTCCGCAGGATGAGCTGCGCCCCGAGGACTTCGCGGAGCTCTCCTTCACCCACCACTTTCTGCAGCCCATGGACGGGCCCGCGCGCGAGGTGAACACCGCCGCGGCGGTCGACTACTGCCGCCGCCACCCGCGCTGGCGCCTGTCGCTGCAGACCCACAAGCTCTTGGGGATCCCGTGAAGCGCACCATCTTCGTCGCCCTGCTCCTCCTCTGCGGTCCCGCCTTGGCCGAGGACCCGCCTGCAGCCCCTCCGGCAGCCCCTCCGGCTGGGCCTCCGCCCTCCGCCGCTCCCCCGTCCGCCGCTCCCCCCTCCGTGGCCCCCGCCGCGCCGCTCCGCGCGCTCGAGGCCGCCGACCTCGGCTGCTTGCAGGGCTGGGCCCAGGTCGGCCGCACCCGCATCGGCAGCCTGACCGGTCAGGTCGACGCCGCCGTCGCCGTCGCCCAGGGCGGGCCGGGCCTGCGCTACCCGCCGGGGACCGTGGTGCAGCTCATGCCCACCGAGGCGATGGTGAAGCTGGCGCCCGGGGCCTCGCCGGCGACCGATGACTGGGAGTTCCTCAAGATCAAGGTCAAGCGCGGCGAGACCCGCATCGTCGAGCGCGGCGGCGCCGAGCTGCGCAACCTCGCGGGCAGCTGCGCGGGCTGCCATGTGGGCGCGAAGGCCTACGATCACGTCTGCATGGCCGATCACGGCTGCAAGCCGCTGCCCGACTTCATCATCAAGGCCGCGTTGGCCGCGGTCGCCGATGACCCGCGCTGCGCCGCGCCGCCGGCCCGCTGAGGTACCCGCCGTGCGCCAGCCTCGCCCCGCGGCCAGCCGCGGCTACGCCCCCCTCAGCGTGAGCGACGAGCAAGATCGCGCGCTGGACGCTGCATTCGCCCGGGCCCGCCCCGGTGTGGTGGGCGTCTTCGACCTCGACGGCTGCCTCTTCGACAGCCGGCCGCGCATCATTCACCTTCTGCGCGAGCTGGCCGGCCGCGAGGGCTTCCTCGAGCTCTATGCCGTGCGCGACGAGCACCTGCTCGACTGGGACCTGGGCGCCACCCTCCGCCGCGCGGGCATTTCGCCGGCCCGGGCCGCCGCTTTGCTGCCCGAGGCCCAGGCCTGGTTCTCGCGCCGCTTCTTCACCGGCGAGTGCGCGCTGCACGACCACGCCTTGCCCGGCGCGCCGCAGCTGGTCTGGGCGATGTTCCGGGCGGGCATGTCGGTGGTCTACCTGACCGGCCGCCACGAAGAGATGCGGGCGGGCACCGAGGCTGCGCTCCTGCGGGCAGGCTTCCCCTTCGGCCGGCCGGGCACGCGGCTGCTGATGAAGCCCGACATGCAGACCGAGGACACGGCGTTCAAAGGCGAGGCCCTGCGTGAGGTCGAGCTGGTGGGCCCCCCGGTGCTCTTCTTCGACAATGAGCCCGCCAACGTCAACCTCTTCGCCGAGCGGCACCCAGACGCGCTGGTGCTCTTCGTCGAGACCGACCACAGCCCGCGGCCCGACCGCCCCCGACCGGGCATCCCCTGGATTCGCGGGTTCTTGCGCAGCACGGAGCGGCCCGAGGCTCTCGCCCTCCGGGTTTAGGCGGAGGGCCCCGGAGCCGATGTCCGCGGGACTCCCCGAACCCGAGGGCACCGTGGGCAACAGCATCCTCCTCATCGACAACAGCCGCGCGCTGCTGCGCATCCTGAAGCAGCGGCTCCAAGACGAGCTCAACGCTGACGTCGAGCTCGTGGCGGATCGGGCGGCCCTCGATGAGGCCCTCGCTTCGCCGGGGCGCTACCGCCTCGCGGTGAGCAACCTCAGGCTCGGCGACGCCGAGGAGGGCGCCGCGGTCGACGCGCTGCTCGCGGCGGGGGTGCCCACCGTGGTGTTCACCAGCAGCCTCGATGAACGCATACGCAGCCGGCTGATCAACCTCGCGATCGTCGACTACATCGTCAAAGAGGGGCCCGAAGACATCGGCCAGATCATCGCCGTGGTGCGGCGCATCGAGGCGGCGGCGCGGCAGCCGGCGCTGGTGGTCGATGACTCTGCCCCGCTGCGGCGCAAGATCAGCGGGCTGCTGCGGCGGCTGGGGCACCCGGTGCACGAGGTGGGCAGCGGCGAGGAGGCCCTGCAGGTCCTCGCCGCCCACCCCGAGATCTGCCTGATGTTGACCGACTTCTACATGCCGGGTGTGGACGGCGCGGCGCTGACCCGCGCGGTGCGGCGGCAGCGTGGGCCGGCCGAGCTCGTGGTGATCGGCCTCTCCACCGCTGATGAGGCGCATATGCTCGCCCGGCTGCTCAAGGCCGGGGCCGATGACTTCTTGCCCAAGCCCTTTGAGGTCGAGGCCTTCACCAGCCGCGTGGGGCGGGCGATGGCCCACCAAGAGCTTTTGCGGCGGGCGCAGGAGGCCGCCCGGATCGATCCGGTGACCCGCTTGCTCAACCGCCGGGCGCTTGAGGTCCAGGCCCACCCGAGCAGCGGGGCGGTGGTCTGGGTCGAGCTCCTGGGTGGTGACGCGGTGCTCGATCGCTACGGAGATGACGGCCTGGACGCCGCGATGGTGGCCCTCGGCCAGCGGCTCGGGGCCCACCTGCCCGAGGCCGCGCTCGCCCGCCCGCGGGACCAAGCCCTCTGCGCGGTGCTGCCGCCGGGCGCGGCGAGCGGCCTGCCTGCCCGTCTTTTGGCCCTGCAGCGCGACGTGGCGGCCCTGCTCGTCCCCACCCGCCGCGGGGGGCTGCGTCTGCAGATCGCCGCGGGGGTCAGCGGGCGCACCGAGGGCCCGCTCGCCGACCGCCTGGCCGCCGCCCGGGCCGCCGCGCAGGAGCACGCGCTGGCCGCGCGCTGAGCCTCAGCCCTGGCCCCGCGGGCGGATGGTCGGCAGGGCGCCCGCGGTCAGCAAGGCGAGCAGGTAGGCGAGCATCGCCACCCCAAAAGCCGCCGAGTAGCCGTACATCCGGCTGATGGTGACCGTGGCGAGGCTGGCGATGACGCTCATCCAGCCGTTGATGGCCCAGGCCCAGGGCACCAGGGGCGCCGCGTCCGCCCGCAGGGCCCGCAGCGCGAGCGGGAAGGGCGCGCCCATGAGCAGGCCGAGGGGGGCCAGCGCGAGGCCGGTCAAGCCGAGGCGCCACGGCAGGGGCAGGCCCTGGGCGACCGCGGTCAGCAGGGGTGGCACCACCGTGGCCTGCACGAGGCCGAGGCCGATCACGCCGGCCAACACGAGGCGCAGGCGGAGCACGACCCCCTCGGGGTGCCGGTCGGCGACGCGCCCGGCCAGCTCGCTGCCGATGCCGCTCATCAACAACATCGCGAGGATGACGATGGTGACGGCATAGGTCGGGTGGCCGACGAAGAGCACCAGCTCGTGGATGAGCACGGTCTCGACCGCGAGGTAGCCGTAGCCGAGGCCGGCGACGTAGAGCACCCCGACCCCGGCGCGCTCGAGGCGGGCGGTCTCGCCCCGGCGCAGCAGCGGCAGGCCGATGAACCCGAGGCCAGCCAAGAGCGCGAAGCCAAACTGGATGACGATCGAGGTGTAGACGGCGGCCAGCGGGGCGCGCTCGTCGCCGACGGTGCGCGCGGCGGCCCGCAGCTCGTCGAAGATGAGGCCGGGGTCGTCGAGGTAGGGCCGGTCGTCGGTCATCACCGCGCCGCTCAGCAGGGCGCGGCTCGTGGCCTTGTCGGGCGGGACCGTCGGGTCGAGGCGCAGCTCTGCTTTGTTGTAGTCGCGGGCCAGCGCGCGCACGCGTGCGACCTCCTCGGTGGTCCAGGGCCTGGCTTTAACGAGCAGCACGGTGTTCGCGCCGGTGAGGTAGACCATGTGCTGCGCGGGCTCGGCCGCGCCCCGGGCCCGCAGCGCGGCGGCGGCGGCCCGCGCGATGGCCGGCGTCTCGCTGCCCCGCCCGAACGAGATGGTGCCGTCCGGGCTGAGGCGGTCGAGGTAGGTCTCCCAGGCCTCTTGGGTCTCGAGCAGCGAGGGGGACCAGGCGTTGCTCACTAGGCCGGCGCTGCTCCACAGGTTCGCGTGGACCATCTGGATGATGCAGTAGGGCGCGGTCGCGTGCAGGATGGCGGCGCGGCCGTCACTCTCGACCATCCGCACCCCGGGTTGGGTGTAGGGGTTGGTCGGCAGGTCAGCGAAGCGCTCGGCGACGGTCTGCATCACCCCGCCGGCGATGTCGATCGCGTCGATCTGCGACCAGCCGAGCGCCTGGGCGATGCTGACCTCGGGGCCGGCGCTGGCGGCGAGCACGGCGACCCGGCAGCCCTCCTCGCCGGCGTGCAGGCGGTAGACGAGGCTGCGGTTCGCTTGGCGGGCGAGCTCTTCACGCTCGGCGGCCGTGCGAAACACCTGGCTCGCGCTCGTGTTGTCGAGCAGCATGTGCACGCCGCGATCACCCTCGTGCACGCTGACCCGGGTGAGCGGCGTCCACTCGGTGTAGGTGATGTTCCGCTCGTCGTAGCCGGCGGCGTAGCGCACCTCGAGCAGCTCGGACCGGCCGCCGAGGCCCAGCGGGCCGACCGAGAGCGCAGCGACCGAGCCGAGGCCGAGGGCCAGGGCGCCGAGGCGCAGCCGCCCGGGGCCGGCGAGGGCCGCGCCCGCCGCGGCGGCGCCGAGGCTGACCACGAAGACCGCGTCGGGCGCCGACCAGACCGCGAGCAGGGGGAGGAAGGCCACCGCGCCCGCCGCCCCGCCGATGAGGTCGGCGCCGTAGAGGCGGCCGATGTGCTGCTTGCACCGGGAGAAGACGCCGGCGAAGCCCAAGCCCGCCAACGCGAAGGGGGCGGCGAGCACCGGCAGGAGCGCGGCGAACCAGGCCGGGTCGAGCAGGTCGTCCTTGATCGTCGACCGCTCTTGGTAGGTGCTCGGCGGCTCGGCGAACTGGTCGGTGACCGGGAACCAAAGCGTGGCCAGCACGGCGAGCAGCGTGGCGATGCCCTGCAGCAGGGTGATCACGGCCATGCGCCGCTCAAGGCCCTCGGCCGGCACGAGGCGCGGCCACAGGTGCTGGGCGATGGCCCCGACGCTGATCCCGAGCAGGGCCAGGGCCAGGGCGAGGTGGGCGAACTGGGCGAAGAGCACCACACCGAAGAGGCGGGTCAGCAGCAGCTCGAAGAGGACGAGGCCGAAGCTGAGCAAGAACATGCTGAGCGTGAGGGCCGGGAGGCGGGCCGCCGGGGCGGTGGAGGGGTCGGACATGGGCGGCTCCCTGGGCGGGGCGCCTATCCACCCGCCGCGGCGCCCGGCTCAGCGCCGCAGGCCGACCACCACCAGACCGCCGGTCGTCGCCATCAGCGCGTAGCTGCTGATCCCCGTCGCGAGCTGCACCTGCCGCGCCCGGTCGATGTCGGCCTGGGCGGTGGCGCCGGCGGCGGCCCCGATCTGGGCCCGGGCGATCGAGGCGGTCACCGCGGCGGCGGCGGCGGCGCCCCCGGCGGCGATGAACCAGGGGCGGGCGGGCGCGGGCCGCCGTGCGAGGGGGGCCGGCGGCAGCGGGGCGGGCGCCGGCTCCACGCGGGGCGGCGGCGGCGCGGGCAGGGCGGCGAGGGGGGTCGGGGAGGCGGGTGCCACCGGAGCGGGGGTGGCCCGCGCCTCGACGGCCCCGGCGGCGGTGATGTGGAGGTCCTCGCCCGGCCAGAGCGCGTGCAGCTGGGCGGTCCGCCCGGCCGGTCCGTCGATGACCACCGCGTAGAAGCCGGCCTGCAAGGGCTGATCAGCCACCACCGCTTCGCCGTTGAGCTGGACCAGGGGCCCGCCCGGGCTGAGGCGCAGGGCGCCCGGGGGCGGGCCCTCGGCCGGCGCTTCGGGCCCCCCGTCGCGGAGCCGGGCCGCGCTGCTGCGGGCGAGCTCGGCCTCTTCCGGGGCGTCGAGGGCGGTGAAGTAGGCCGCCTGGGCGTCGAAGAGGGCGGCCAGGGGCCCGGCGTCGATGCGCGGCGCGCAGGCGAGCGCGGCCTCGGCGGCAGCCAGCGGGGCGGCGGCGGCGGCCGGCGCCTGGACCGCGGCGGCGTGCAGGGCCGCGGCCGCCTCACCCAGGGCGGGGCAAGGCGCCGCGGCGGCCGAGGCGGGGCCGAGCAAGGCACACAGGAGGAGCGCGCGGGCAGGCGTGGACATGGACACCTCGGGTGGTCGGCTCAGCGGCCGCGGGACAGCGTCCCGGTGGGGAGGTCGCAGTGCACGGTCGCAGCGCCCAGCGCGCTGATCTTGACGTCTCCGGAGCAGGCTTGGCCGTCGAGCACCATGCGGACGCGGTGGCGCCCCGGCGCGAGCGGCAGCGCGCTGGTCGGCGCTGCGCCGATCCCGGCGTCATCGACCGCGACGAGCGCGCCGGGCGGGGTCGAGGTGAAGCGGACGGGGACGGTGACCGGGGCTGCGTCGGGGGAGGGCCCCGGGGCCGGCGGCGGGGGCGCGGCCTCGACCGGCTGCGGCTCCTCGACCGGGGTGCGCGCGGTGGGCGTGGGCGCCGGCGTGGGGCTGGCCGGCCCGCGCGACGGGCGCCGCGCGGCGGTCGCGGCGGGCGCTTCGTCGGGCGCGGCGCTCGGCTCGAGCGCAGGCTCGGGGGCCTGATCGGGCGCGGCGGCCGGCGGGGGCGGCGCGGTCGGGGGGAGCTCGGCCTCGCGCTCCACTGCGGCTTGCGGGGCAGGGCCCTCGGCGGAGGCGCCGGCGTGGGCGATGGTCTCGGCCGTGCGCGGGCGGAGCGCGAAGGCCGCGGCGGCGGCGAGAGAGACGACGGCCGCGCCGATCAGCGCGCGGGGGGCGCGGGCCGCGGGCGCGGGCTGCGGGGGCTGGGCGGGCCCGACCGGCGGCGCGCCGGTGGGGCCGCGCTGCGGAGCCGAGGTGTCGGCGGCGGCGAGCTCCGCGTAGACCGTCGGGGCGTGCACGCGGGGGGTCGGCGGCCGCGCGGCGGTGGAGAGCGCTGGGGCTGCGGCCGCCGCGGGCGGCGCGCGCAGCGGCGGAGGGGCGGCCGGCGCCGGTCGATCCAAGGTGTCCGCGGTGGGGGCCTCGGCGGGGCCCGGGCGCGGCGCGGCGGCGGTGCTGTGGGTCGGGGCCTCCACCTGGGGGGGCGGCTGCAGGTGCGGGCGGGGCGTGGGGGTCGAGTGGGCCGGCGGGGCGGCCAGGGCGCGGCCCAGCGCGGCCGTGTCATCGATCACCGGGGGCTCGGCCGCCGGGCGCCGCGGGGCGGGGTGGACCGGGCCGGTCAAGGCCCGCGGGTCGCCGCCGAGCAGGCCCGGCGCGCCGCCCACCGCCTGCGCGTCGAGCAGGGTGGGGCGCGGGGTCGGCAGGGTCAGGTCGGGCCGCGTGGGCAGCCGGGCCTCCCGTGGGCGGGAGGGCGCCGGCTGCACCGTCGCGTCGGCCGGTCGCGGGCTCGTCTGGTGTTTGGCCCGACGGGCCTCGACCAGGGCGGGCACCACCTCGGGCGCGTAGCGGGCGAGCCCGGGGCCGGGCAGCTGCTCGGCGAGGCCCAGGCAGGCCGCGTGCACCTCGCTGGCCTTCGGGCGATCCGCGGGCTCCCAGGCGCACATGCCGCGCAGCAGTCCGGCGGCGGCGGCCCGCGGGGCCGGTGACCAGCGGGCGAGCACGGCGTCGAGGGCGGCCCGCACGTGGGCCGTAAAGGCCTCGGGCTGCAGCGGGGCGCGGGCGAGCTGGCGGCCGGCGAGCAGCTCGAGCAAGGTGACGCCCAGGGCGTAGATGTCGACCTTGTCGGTGCTCTCGTTGGTGAGGAACTGTTCAGGGGCCATATAGCGGGCGGTGCCAAACTGGACAGACTCCGTCCGGCCCTCTCGATCAAAATCACCCCGCGCGATGCCAAAGTCAAGCACTTTGACGCCGCCATGGCGGGAGATGAGGATGTTCGCGGGCTTGATGTCCCGGTGCACCACGGCGAGGGGGCGCCCGGTGCCTGGCTCGGGCGTCTCGCTGGCGAAGCGCAGGGCGCTGGCCACGGCTTGGCCGACCTCGATGGCGGCCCGGGCGGGCAGCGGGGCGTGGCGCAGCAGCGCGCCGCAGTCCACGCCGTCCACCACCTCCATCAGCAGCGCGGGTCGGCCGTCGATCTCGACCATGTCCACGACCTTGACGATGTTGTCGTGGTTGAGGAGCGCGAGGAGCCGGGCCTCGTCGCGGTGCCGGGCGGCCACGTCACTCGACGCCGCCAGCTCGGCCGACAGCACCTTGACCGCGAGGCGCTGCACGAAGCCGCCGCGGGCGTGCACCTCGGCGAGGAAGACCGAGCCGAAGCCGCCGGTGCCGATGGTCTCCAAGAACCTGACGGTGCGTGGCGCGCTCATGCCGTTCTCCCCAGGGGCGCGCGCCGGCCGGGCGCGCTCCGGTGGGTTCGGCGCGGCGGGGGCCGATCTTTATGGAGGGGCGGGGCTCCTCCACCGGCGGCGTTAGGCGACGGCGATGCCAGAGCTGCCCGAGGTCGAGTGGATGCGCAGGTGCGCCGCGGCTGCGGTGGGGCGCCCGCTCGTCGTGGTGGACCTGCCCTGCGCTCGGCTGGGCGGGCTCGGCGGGCTCGGCGGGCTCGACGCGGCGCGGGGGCTGCCCCTGCAGGCGGTGGACCGCCGCGGCAAGTGCCTGATCCTCAGCCTGGGCCCGCTGCGGCTCCTGCTCGCCCCGCGCATGACCGGTCGGCTGCTGGTGGGTGGCCTTGGCGCACGCCACCTCCGCCTGCGCCTTGGTTTCGGTGGTGAGGATGACCTGCTGTGGCTTGTCTTCGACGATCCTCGCCGGCTGGGGACGGTCGAGCTCACCTCTGCTGACGCGCTGGACCTGCGCTGCCCCCCGCGGCCCGAGCCCTGGCCCGCGCCCCTCAGCGGGGCGGCGCTCTGTGCCGCGCTGGGCGGGGGCCGCGGCTCGCTGAAGACCGCGCTGATGGACCCACATCGCCTCGGCGGCGTGGGCAACATCGGCGCGGCAGAGGGCTGCTGGCGCGCCGGCCTCGACCCGGGCCGGGCGCTCGCGAGCCTGGGGGCGGAAGAGTGGGCCGCGCTCGCCGAGGGCCTCTGCGCCTGGGCCCAGGCTGCCCTCGACGACATTGGCGCAGGGCCGCTGATCTTGCTCCACGGCGGCGGTGACAACCCCTTCTGCGTCTATGGCCGAGAGGGCGGGGCCTGCCGGCGCTGTGCGGGGTCGATCTCGCGCCGCGTCGACGCGGGCCGCCCGACCTACTTTTGCCCCGGGTGCCAGCGCTGAGCCCGGGGGCTGGGGCCTCGCCGCTCAGGGCGCGGTCGTGGGCCGCTTGGCGCTGCCCCCGAAGACCATGTGATCGATGAGCGTGCGCAAGCCCACGGCGAGCCGGAGCTGATCGAAGGGCTTCTCGAGCAGGCGCGCCCGCGGGTCGGTCAGGGTGGGCGGGACGCCGCCGGTGCAGAGCAGCACCGGCTGGCGCAAGCCCCGGGCCCGCAGCTCTTCGAGCAGGCGCAGGCCGCTGTGGCGACCGATGTGCAGGTCGAGCATGAGCGCATCGGGCAGCGGGCGATCCTGGTCGATCGCGCGGAGGAAGGCGTCAGCGTCGGTGAAGGCGCGCACCCCGTAGCCGAGCTCGGTGAGCATGCTGCTCACGATCTCGCCGATGTCCTCTTCGTCGTCGAGCACCCAGACCTGCTCCTGCCCCCGCGGCGGGCGGGCGGGCGCGGCGGGCACCGCGGTGGTGGGCGGGCTCGACTGGGGCAGCCAGAGGTCGATGCGCCCGTGGGGAACGTCGGCTGGCACGTCGATCGCCCCGGACATCAGGCTGACCAGCTGCCGAACGCTGGCGAGCCCCAGGCCGTGCCCCTGCCGGTGGGTAGAGAAGAAGGGCTGAAAAAGGTGGGCGCGGGCCGCGTCGGAGAAGCCGGGCCCCTGGTCGAGCACGCCGAGGTGGATCACGGGCCGGCCGGGCTCGAGCGCGGAGAAGCTGGGCTGCGCGGGGGGAGGCGCCTGGTCCACCTGCAGCTGGATGCCTTCGGCCTGCCCGCCTTGCGCGGTGATCGCGTTGTCGAGCAGGTTGTCGAGGACCTCGTGCAGCAGGTTCAGGTCAGCGCGGACCCAGGCGGGCCCGGGCGGCGCGGCGAGGGTGGCGGGCGCCTCGACCCCACGGTGGGGCTCGAGGGCCCGCTCGAGCTCGGTCACGAGGTCCACCGGCTGCAGGTCGACCGGGCGCGCGCTGCCGAAGGTCAGCAGGCGGCGGGCCAGCGCGCCGCCCCGCTCGGCGGTGGCCCGGATGCGGCCCGCGCGCCGGGCGAGCTCACCGTCGGCGCCCGACCCGAGCACCGCGGCGTGGCCGGCGACCAAGGCGAGCAGGTTGCGGAAGTCATGGGCGATGGTCGCGGCGAGGTGGCCCAGCGCGTTGATATTGGCCTGCTGCTGGGCGCGGACAGCGGCGGCCCGCGCGCGGGTGATGTCTTGAAAGGCGCCGATCACGACGACTTGGCCGTGCTCATCGGTGCTCTGCACGGTGCGCAGCCGGCAGGGCACGGCGGCGCCCGCGCGGGTGTTCAGCTCGACCTCATGCCCCTCGAACTGGGTGTCATCAAAGTGCGCGCGAATATTCGCGATCATCTTCGATCTGACCTCGGGGTCGGGGTAGACCCGGTGGGGCCAGGCGCCCTGATCGACCTCGGCGTGGGTCCACCCGACCATCGCCTCGAGGCGGGCCGAGTAGATGATCACCCTGCCGTCGGGGGTGCCGCCCAGCACGCCGTCATGGCTGACATGCAGCACGGCGTCGAGGTAGCGGCGGTCCCGGGCGGCGACCGCCTCGGCGGCCCGTCGGTGCTCTTCGGCCCCGAGTCGCTCGGCCGCGCGCCGCAGCTCCTCCCAGCGGGTCGGGTCGGCGGGCGCGGGCAGCAGGACGTCGAGCACGCCGGCCGTCTCGCCGTGGGTGTACGGCCAGGCGCAGCGGATCGCCGCGCCGCGCTCCTCCCAGACGGGCGCCCCCGCGGCCAGCGAGGCATGGGGCAGATCACCGAGCGGGGCGTGCTCTTCGGGCGTGTCGGCCGGGTGGAGCGCCCCGCTGAGCGGGCTGCGCCGCCACCAGCGGGGGCGGGCGCCGAGCTGCTGCCCGAGGCGGGCGAGGACCAGGCCGATCCGCGCGTCGGGGCTGCGCTCAGGCCCGCCGATCGGCGGGATCCAGCCGATGGGGCCTGGGTCGGCGATCTCCTCCAGCAGCACCTCTTCGTCGACCACCTGCGGTTGCAGGGCCGCGCCGGTGCTCAGGCACCAGATCGGGCGGGGCGGGAGGCCCCCAAAAGTCTGCAGCTCGGCGCGCAGCGCGGCCAGCAGCCGCCCGCGCTCGGGGAGATCGTGGGCGGAGGGGATGTTCTGCATGCGGCTGGACCTTGCTCGGGTGCGCGGCGCGTAGCTTGCACTGCGCGGGGCGCCGGCGGGGCTCATGGGCGAAGCGGGCCGATCCGTCTGCACCGGTATGAAACCAAACACGCTCCCCGTCCTCGTCTTCGCCGGCCTCGCCCTGACGGGTGGGTCGGCTCTCGCCAACCCTGTCCCGGCTGACGCTGCCGCGGCCCGCCACGCCGCGACGACCGACGCCGGCCCGATGCGCGGCCCCTGGGGTGAGGCGCTTGAGCTCGATGTCCGCGATCCGCAGCGCGCGGACAAGGGCTGGGCCGAGTCTCGCGGGCGGGTCCGAGAGCAGGCCAAGGGCGCCTACAGCGTGATCATCGGCGAGGTGCTGACCTCGCGGGATGACTACGGCGCGCGCGGCTTCTCGGACGTGGTCTCGGTGCTCGTGCGCGAGGGCCTGCGGGGCGCCGCCCGGCCGGGCGACATCGCCGAGTTCGCGATCCCCCGGGCCGCGGCCTCGGGCGGCCGGGCCGGAGAGCGCCCGGTCTCGGTCACCGGCTACACCATCGTCGCCTTTATCGGCCCCGAGGGTGATCTCGTCAACGGTGATGCGATGTACATCGTAGAGGGCGGCTTCGCCTGGCGGAACCGCCGGCCCACCGTGATGGCACGGCCCAGCGCTGATCGCGACTGGCTCAACACGATGGACCCCTCGGAGGACTACTACATCGTGTCGCTCGATGAGGTGCGCCTCGCCGTGGCTGAGGTCGCGGGGCCCCAGGGCGGGCGGCGCGGCCTGCGGCGGGTGAAGCGAGGCTGAGCGCGCACGCCCGCGGGGCCCTCGCGGCTGTTCAAGCCTGCGCGTCGGCGCCTTCAGCGAGGCTGCGCCACACCTCATCGGCCCGGCGCAGCGCTGCCGCGGCGTCGAGGCCGAGGTCGCGGATGTCGGCGGTGGCCAGCTCGGCGTCGACGGCGGGCACACCCGGCGCGGCGGGCGCGGCGGCGGTGGCGGCGATGCTCGCGGCCCGCACGATGCGCGCGGTGGCCCGGTCACCGGCGGGCGCGAGGTCGGGCGCGGGGAAGAACCCGATGCCCGCGGCGGCCGTGGGGCCGAGGTTCCAGCTCGTCGCGACCAGCACGCCCAGCGGCGCGCGCGTGGCCTCGATCACCTGCTGGAGCATCAGCGGGCTCGGCCGGGGATGCGGGAGGCTCGCGGCGGCGCGGAGCACGATGAGCTCACCCGCCCCGTGCAGCAGGCCGGACAGGTACAGCGCCCCGCGGCGCTCGCCGCCGAGCAGCGCGGCGACCTCGGCGGCCACGATGCCGTGCTGGCGCACCCGGTCTGCTTGCTCTTGCATGCCGTCGAGCTTGAAGGTCGCTTCGTTGAGGCAGACGCTCATGCCGATGCGCCAGAGGGCGTCGAGGCCGACCCGCGCGACCGCGTGGTGCAAGCTGCGGGGCGCGGCCGAGTAGGCGGCGCTGCGGGCGTGCGTCCACACCCGGCGGACCAAGCCGGGGTCGCGCTCGACCACGCGGGCGATCTGCAGGATGTCGGTGGTCGTCTGCTTGAGCAGCTCGTCGAGCTCGCGGGCGACGTCGGGGAAGGGCGGCAGGTCGAGCTGGTCGGTGGAGATCAGGCGGTTGAGCTGCTCAGGCAGCGCCCGGTCGGCGTTGTTCGACGCGCGCCCGGCCAGCTCGTCGAGCGTGAAGCGCAGGTGGCCCCGCACCGCGGCCAGATCGAGGGAGGGCGCCGGCGCGCCCCGCCGCCAGGGCGCCTGGGCGACCGCGGGGCGCGGGGGAACGGCGGCGGGCCGCGGCGCCTCGGCCGCCGTGTCTGTGGGCGCGAGCGGCAGGACGACCGCTGCCCGCCCCTCGTCGGGCGCCGCAGGGGGGGGAGGCGCCGGGCGCGGTGGAGGCGTCTGGGCCAGCCCCAAAAGGCGCATCAGCCACTGAAACATCGAGACACACCCTGTATCGGTGGAGCCGGCGTCGTATCGCCTCGGGGGCTGCCCCACCACCGCGCAAAGCCCCTCTTAGGCGTCAACCTCTTCGACCAGGCTCATCCACCGGGTGATCTCTCGGAAGCGCGTCTGGGGATCTTTGCCCAACAGATCCATCACCACCTGCTCGGTCTCGAGCGCCGCGCCCTCGGGGATGGCCACTTGGAGCAGCCGCCGCCGCTGGGGGTCGAGCGTGGTCTCGTAGAGGGTTTTGGGCATCATCTCGCCCAAGCCCTTGAAGCGGCTGATCTCGGGCTTGGTGCGGGGGGGCAGCCGCTTGATGATGCGCTCGCGCTCGCGCTCGTCGGCGGCCCACCAGGTCTTCTTGCCCGCGTCGATGCGGTAGAGGGGCGGCTGGGCCAAAAAGACGTGCCCGTTGTCAATTAGCGGGCGCAGGTACCGGAAAAAGAAGGTCAGGAGCAGGGTCGCGATGTGGTGCCCATCGCTGTCGGCGTCCATCAGGAGGATGACCTTGTTGTAGCGGAGCCGGCTGCGGTCGAGGTCTTTGCCGATGCCGCAGCCCAGCGCGCTCACGATGTCGTTGAGCTCGCTGTTGGAGAGCACCTTGTTCAGGTTGGCTTGCTCGGAGTTGAGCACCTTGCCGCGCAGCGGCAGGATGGCCTGCACCATGCGATCGCGGCCCTGCTTGGCCGAGCCACCGGCGCTGTCGCCCTCGACCAGGAACAGCTCGCAGCGGGCCGGGTCGGAGCTCGAGCAGTCGGCCAGCTTGCCAGGCAGGTTCAGCTTGCGCTGCACCGGGCCCTTGCGCCGCACCTGGGCGGTGGCCTCGCGGCTGGCCTCGCGCGCCCGGGCCGCGAGGACCACCCGCGCGAGGATCGCGTCAGCGATGCTGCTGTTGTCTTGCAGCCAGCGCTCGATGCTGGGTCGGACGGCCCCCTCGACCAGGGCCTTGACCTCGGGGTTGTTCAGCCGCTCTTTGGTCTGGCTCTGAAACTGGGGCTCGGCGATGTAGACCGAGGCCACGCCGATGATGCCCTCGCGCACGTCTTCGGCGGTGGGCTTGAGCCCGCGGGGAAGCTGGGCGTCGTGGGTGTCGATGTAGTTGCGGACGGCTTTGACAATGGCGTCTTTGACGCCCTGTTCGTGCGTTCCGCCCCCGCGGGTGTGGATGCCGTTGACGAAGGTGCGCAGGCGCTCGCGGGGCGCGTCGGTCCAGCAGAGGCAGAGGTCCATGCGCGGGTCGTCGGCCCGCTCGAGCGTGAACATGCGGTCGGTGGTCGGCGCCGCCCCCGCCTCGCGGATCAGCGCGAGGTTGAACTCGTGCAGGCCGCCCGGGTGGTGCAGCTCGTCACGGGTGCCCGCCACCTGGTCGACGAAGGTGATGCGCAGCCCCTTGTTGAGGAAGGTGCTCGTCTCGAGGTGGGCGCGGATGACCTCGGCCTCAAAGGCGGTGTCGCCGAAGATCTCGGGGTCGGGTGTGAACCGCACCGTGGTGCCGGTCTGCTTGGTCACCTTGCCCTTGACCACTGGCCCGCGCGGCCGGCCCCGGCGGTAGCCCTGGGCCCACTCAAAGCCGTCGCGGCGCACCACCGCGTCGAGGTTCTCGGACAGCACGTTCACCACGCTCGCGCCCACGCCGTGCAGGCCGCCCGAGGTTTTGTAGCTGCGGCGGTCGAACTTGCCGCCTGAGTTCGGCATGGTGAACACGATCTCGAGCGCGGACTTCCGGTACTCTTTGTGCTCGTCGACGGGGATACCCCGGCCGTTGTCGCTGACCTCGACCGTGCGGCCGTCGGGGCCAAGCGTGACCTCGATCTTCGAGGCGTGGCCGTTCATGACCTCGTCGACGGCGTTGTCGACGATCTCGCGCACGAGGTGGTGCAGGCCATCGCTGTCGACCGAGCCGATGTACATCGCCGGGCGGCGCCGAATGTGCTCCATCTGGTCGAGCACGGTGATGTCTTGGGCGGTGTAGGCGCTCATCGTGCCCTCTCGCGGCGGGGTGCGGGTGCTGGTCATGGCCGGGGCGCCTCGGTCGTCGCGCCCTCGTCGGGGATCACGAACAGCAGGTCAAGCCGCTCGGGCGCGGGCACCCAGGCGCAGGGGGCGAGCTTCTTCGCCACCGCCTTGCCTGCGGCGCCGCGCTTGCCGACCAGCGCCTCGGCGTCGAGCACGAGCTCGGGGCCCTTCGCGGGCTGGATCGAGGCGGTCGCCCCGGGGCCCCGCTTGACCGCGACCGCGATCAGCGCGTCGTCTTCGTCGATTTTGAGCAAGGTGACGCCCTTGCCGGCCCCGCGCACGAGGTTCACCTCGCCGACCGGCAGCGCCAGCGCCTGACCAGCCCGGCTGACCACGAGCAGCAGCTCGCCGCCCTCGCAGAGCTGCACGCCGACCACAGCCTCGGTCGGGTCGTCGACCTTGACGTAGCGGCGGCCGTTGCGGGTGCTCGGCTCGAGCACCCCGCTGAGCGGGAAGCGCGAACCTTTGCCGTTGCGGGCGACCGCGACGCCAAAGGGGCCAAGCTCGCCCTCTTCGCCCTCGCCAGTCGGCGGGCGACCGCGCGGGTCAGAGGTGGCCACGCCGACCACCCGCTCGCCGTCGGCGAACTTGAAGTGCTTCTGGACCGGCTCGCCGTAGCCGGTGGTGGCGGGCACCGCGTCGACCCGCAGGGTGTAGGCCGAGCCCTGGTCGGTGAAGAAGCAGACCGTGGCGGTGGTGGCGGCGAGCAGCACCCAACCCACGCTGTCGCCCTCGCGCACCCGCAGCTTCTCGAGCCCGCCGAAGCTGGCGAGGCGCTTGATCCACCCGTCGCGGGTGACGATGACGTAGGCGTCTTCGGCCACGATGTAGTTGTCTTCGTCGTAGGTGACCTCGGGCTCGTCATCTTGGGGGCCGACGCGGGTGCGCCGCGGCTCGCCGTACTGGGCCCGAATGTCGAGCAGCTCTTTGCGGCAGACCGCCCACAGCGCAGCTTCGTCGCCGAGGATGCGCTCGATCTCTTCGGCGCGGGCCAACTTTTCGGCCAGCTCGGCGCGGATCTCATTGATCTCGAGCTTGGCGAGCTTGTACAGCTGCAGCTCGAGGACCGCCTGGGCCTGGGTGTCGTCGAAGTCGAAGCGCTCGACCAAGCGCTCGTGCGCCTCGCGCCGGCCCTCGGCGGTGCGGATGAGGCGGATCGCCTCGTCGAGCGCGTCAAAGACGGCGGCGAAGGCGAGCAGGATGTGAATGCGGGCCCGCAGCTGCTGCAGCTCGAAGTCGAAGCGCCGCTCGACGGTGCGGAAGCGGAAGGCCAGCCAGGCCGTGAGGATGGTGCGCAGGTCGGCGCGGGTGGGCGCGGGCAGCCCGCCGCCGGCCGGCGGGATGAGGCAAGTGAGGTTGACCGGGAAGCCCGACTGCAGCGCGGTGTGCTTGAACAGGTAGGCCAGGGCGGCCGGAGCGTCTTCGGGGGCGCGCAGCTCGAGCACCACGCGGACGACCTCGGTGCTCTCGTCGCGCACGTCGGTGATCTGCGGGATCTTGCGCTCGGCGACGAGCTGCCCGATCTTCTCGACCAGGGTGGCCTTGTTGATGCCGTAGGGGATCTCGTGGATGACCGCCAGCGCCTTGCGGCCGGAGCGCTCGACGGCCCACCGGCCGCGCACCCGCACGGTGCCCGAGCCCGTGCGGTAGACGTCAAGCAGCTCGTCGGCGCTGTTGAGGATCACCCCGCCGGTGGGGAAGTCGGGCGCGCGCAGCTTGCGGCAGAGCTGGTCGACGCTGGCCTCGGGGTCGTCGATCAACGCAACGGTGGCGTCGATCACCTCGCGCAGGTTGTGCGGCGGGATGCGGGTGGCCATGCCCACCGCGATGCCCTCGCTGCCGTTGACCAGCAGCTGGGGGAACTGGGCCGGCAGGACCTCGGGCTCGAAGTGCTGGCCGTCGTAGTTGGGCCGAAAATCGACGGTCTGGCTGCGGATCTCGGACAGCAGGTCGACCGCCAGCGGGCGCAGCTTGCACTCGGTGTAGCGCATGGCCGCGGCGGAGTCGCCGTCGAGCGAGCCGAAGTTGCCCTGCCCGTCGACCAGCGTGTGGCGGAGCGAGAAGGGCTGGGCCATGCGCACCAGCGCGTCATAGATGCTGGTGTCGCCGTGCGGGTGGTACTTGGCCATGACCTCGCCGACCACGGCGGCGCTTTTGCGGTAGCGCGCGTCGGGCCGCAGGCCGAGGTTGACAAACATGGCGTAGAGGATGCGCCGCTGCACCGGCTTGAGGCCGTCGCGCACGTCGGGCAGCGCCCGCGAGGTGATGACCGAGAGGGCGTAGTTCAGGTACCGGCGCCGGGTGGCGTCGTGCAGGGCGACAGGCTGGATGTCGGGTGGCTGGGCCATGCGGGTGCGTCGCTCGCGGTCGGGGGCTCGACCGAGCTTACCCGTTCAGGTGTTCAGATTCAAGCGAAATGGGGTCAGAATCTGAGTGTATGTGCGGAGTGTGGGGCAGGGCTGCGCAGGTGACGTTCAGTGCGGGCCCCGATGCGGGCGCCTCAGGCCCCGGCGGGCAGGCGCAGGCGGCCGAGGCGCAGCAGCAGCTCAAGGTTGGCGATCGCCGCGCCTGCAGCGCCCCGCACGGTGTTGTGGCCGAGCACGAAGAACTTGACCCCCATGACCGGGCAGGGCTCGATGCGGCCGACGGTGATCGCCATGCCCGCCCCCGCGCCGGCGTCAAAGCGGGGGCTCGGGCGGTCACGGCCCGGCTGGTGCACGATCAGCGGCTGGGGGCTGCTCGGCAGGGGTGGGCACCGGCCGCCGAAGCCGAGCAGCGCCTCGCGCACCGCGTCGAGGGCCGGCGCGCCCCGCAAGCGCAGGTTGACGCTCAGCAGGTGGCCGTCGGCGACCGGCACCCGCACGCAGCGCGCCGACACCGGGAAGTCGGCGGGCGCGCCGGGGGCGCCGAGCAGCTTCTGTGGCTCGATGTTGAGCTTCTGCTCTTCATTGCCGGCGTGGGGGTGGACGTTGCCCACCATGTCCCACGCAGATTCGCCCGGGTACCCGGCGCCCGAGACCGCCTGCCAGGTCGCCACCACCGCGGCCTCGACCCCCCAGCGCGTGTGCAGCGGGGCCAGCGCGATGGCCAGCGGCACCGCGCAGCAGTTGGGGTTGGCCAGGATGAAGCCCGGACCTTGGCCATCGAGCAGGCTCAGGTGCTCGGGGTTGACCTCGGGCACGACCAGCGGCACGTCTGGGTCGGCGCGAAAGGCGCTGGCGTTGGTGATCACGCCGAAGCCGGCCGCCCGGAAGGCACCTTCGATCTCGCGGGCGACCTCGGCGTCGAGCGCGCTGAGCACCACCCGCACGCCCGGCGGCATCGCCTCAGGCGCGCAGACCCGCACGGGCATCGCGGCCACCGCGGGCGGCATGCTGCCGGGCAGGCGCCAGCTCGTCGCTTCGGCGTAGCTGCGCCCGGCGCTGCGGCTGCTCGCCGCCACCGCGACCAGCTCGACCCACGGGTGGTCGCGGAGCTGCTCGATCATGCGCTGGCCGACCATTCCCGTCGCCCCGAGGATGGCGACGGGCAGGCGGGCGGCGGGGCGCGCGGGCAGGTCGACGGGCGCGGTCATCGGGGCTCCGGGGGGCGTGGGCGGCGGGCGGGCAGTTATTGCGGCGGGCCCGCGGCGGCGCGGGGCGGGGAGGCGAATGACCGGGGGCATGGCCACGCCGCCGATGGGCCCACAGCTCGGCCTTCAAGGTTGGTTTTGGGCGGCACCCCCCGCGGTTGCGCTCGACGCGGAGGGCCGCGGCGCGGCGCTCTGCGCGCTGGCCGACGCGCTCGGGCTGCTCCGGCTGGGCGCGCCGCTGGCCGGGCCGACCCCGGGCGGGGCGCGTGGCCTCAGCCTGCTGTCGGCCTCGCACTGCGCCTGGGCCACAGGGCCGGGGTGGTCGTGTTTTACGGTGTTCTCCTGCGCCGGTCACCGGGCGGGTGCACTCGAGCGGGGCGGCGCCGCGCTCCTCGGCCCTGGGGTCTGGCGCTGGGCGCCCCGCGGGCCGGTCGGGGGCGCCGGACCGTCCTGGCGGCCCACGCTCACCGGCTGGCGGTCGTGCTGGGCCCACCCCGACCCCGACGCGCTGCTGGAGCTGCTGCGGGGCGGCTTCGCTGCGACCGACCAGCGCGCGCACCGCTTCGCGCCCCACGGCCTCACCTGGGCGGGCCTCGCCACCGATCGCGCGCTCGTCTTGCACACCTGGCCTGAGCACGGCCTGCTGACCGTCGATCTCGACGGCGAGGCGCCTGATGCCCTCGACGCGGCCGCGGTGGGCGCGGGCGCCCGGCCGGTGGTCGAGGCCCCGGACGGGCCCGCGGCCTGAGGCGGGGCGGGCCTCTTTGGCTCGGTCACCACCTCGGGGGGCGTTGCGGGGGGCGGAGCCCCCCGCCCACCGCTTCTCAGCGGCTGTGGTTGGGGGCTCAGGCCGGGTTGACCTGCAGCTCACCCCGGATCTGGGCAGCGAGGGCCTCGGTCTCGGCGACCACGGCCTCCCAGTCGGCTTGGGCGGCGGCGCGGAAGTGGGCCGCCGCCGCCTGGTCTTTGAGGCCCGAGACGTTGATCAGCACGTTGTAGTAGGCGCCCTCGGCGCAGGCCCGAGCGCAGAGGCCAGCCACCCCGGCGTCCGAGCGGGCGTTGCGGTTGCCCGTCGCGGCGAGGGTGGCCAGCGCGGCGGCGCGGCGCGTGCGGGTGAGCACCCGGGCGGGCACGGCGGCCGCCCCGTGGGTCGCCGCCTCGACCGCCGCCCGGCGGGCCTCTTTTTGGGCCGGCGTATCTTTGGGCAGGGCGAAGGCGGTCATGATCGCGTCGAAGGCCGCGGTGTCGGCGTCCACGTCGGCGAGGAAGGCCTCTTTGAGCTGCTGGCCCTCGACGGCCAGCGCGTCCATCTCGGCGCCTTGGTGCTCGTGGCCCTTCTTTCCGCTGGTGAGCTGCGCGACCATCGCGGCGAGGCTCGCGCTGAGCGCGCCGCAGAGGGCCGCCACCGAGCCGCCGCCGGGCGCCGGCGAGACCGAGCTGAGCTGGTCGACAAAAGCGCGCACCGTCGCGCCGACCAGCCGCCCGTCGCCGGCCACGCGCCGCTCGATGATCGCTTGGTTTGGGTCGAAGGGCCGCACGTCGCGCAGGCCCAACGAGCGGATGGCCACCTCGATGAGCTCGGCGTCGGGCGCGCCAGGGTTGCCGCCCTGGCGCCGCAGGTAGTGCCGGCCGGCGGCCCGCATCGCGTCGAGCGGGATCAGCCCGACCAGCTCGCAGCCGGTGACCACCACGCCCTCGGCGTCGGCCACCCGGCGGATGGCGTCGACCACCTCGTGCACCGGGCTGACTGTGTGGTCGGTGAAGTTGATGCTCACCTGGCAGCGGTCATACTCCTCGATGAACCAGCCGATCGCCTTGACGCAGGGGAACATGCCAGGGTCGCGGATGCCCTTGCCTTCGGCGTCGCGGATGATGTTGAGCTGCTCATCCTTGCGGTAGATGCCCTTCTCTCGGACGAGCGCGCCAATTTTGTTCGCCTTGCGGACGTTCTTCGTGTTGAGGTTGACGTTGAGCGCGATGAGGAAGGGGCGCGCGCCGATGACCGTGGCGCCGCTGGCCAGCACGCCGTCGGTGGGCTCGGCCGGGCCAAAATCGGGGAGCCAGGCGGGGTCACGCAGCTTGTCGGCCAGCCCCTCCCACTCGCCGGCGCGGATGTCGGCGAGGTTGACCCGCTCGGGAGCGCGGGCCGCCCGCTCGTAGAGGTAGACGGGGATGCCGAGCGCGGCCCCGACGCGCGCGCCGAGGTGGGCCGCCAGCGCGGCGCAGTCATCCATCGACATACCGCGCACCGGCACGAAGGGGCAGACGTCGGTGGCGCCGATGCGGGGGTGCGCACCGCTGTGCCGCCGCATGTCGATGCGGGCCTGGGCGGCGGCGATCCCGGCGAAGGCGGCCTCGAGCAGGGGCAGCGGGTGGCCGACCAAGGTGACCACGGTGCGGTTGGTCGCGGCGCCGGGGTCGACGTCGAGCACCGAGACGCCGGCCACCGCGCGCATCGCGTCGACGATGGCGTCGATGACGGCCTTGTCGCGGCCTTCGCTGAAGTTGGGGACACACTCGACCACCGCGTCGTGGGCGAAGCTGGGCAGGGGAGGCAGCGGGGGCGGCGTGCGCATCGGGGTCGGCTCCTGGCGCGAGGGCCGCCCAGGTAGCCTGCAGCGCCGCGGCCGGCGCGCGCTCGGGTAGACTCGGGCCACCCACCCGGAGCTGCCCATGATCCCGACCCGCGCCAACCTGTTGCTCTCGTTGCTCACCCTTGGCCTCGCCGCGTGTGAGGTCGAGAAGCCCGCTGATGACGGTGAAGGCGCCGCCGATGACGGGGCCAGCAGCGGCGACGGCGGAGAGGGCGCCGCCGACGGCGGCGGAGAGGGGAGCGATGGCGCCGATGGCACCGACGGCTCCGATGGGGCGGACGGCGGCGGCGACGGGGAGGGCGCGGCCTACGTGGACAGCATCCAGGCCGCCTGCACCACGGGTGAGGAGGGCGGGCCCCGTGAGGTCGCCCCCACGCGGGTCGAGGCCTTGGTGACCTGGACGCTGGACTTTGACGCGACCGCCGAGGCCACCGGCCTCAGCGACTGCAGCTACACCCGCGACTACAGCGGCCTGCAGCGCCTTGACGTGCCGCACCTCTGCCACGACTGCGACTTCATCGTCGAGGGCGAGGCGGTCATGACCGAGGGCGCCGACTGCTACGCCCAGATCTCCGGCGGGGCGCCGGCCGACCGCACCGAGACCTGGGCCCTGCGCGGGCTCGAGCTGCTGCGCTCGGGCGCGGCGCAGCTCAGCCCCGGCCCGCTGGCCACGCTGTCGGATGCGGCGGCGGGCGTCGACCAGCCGGTGGCCTGGGAGAGCGACAGCGAGCTGACCAGCGGCGGCACCATGCACCTCGCGGCGACGGGCACCCTGCGCTGGGATCTCGATGAAGACACCGTGCTGGTCGACCCCTTCGGGCCCCGGGCCGAGCCCTACGCCTGTGGCTGGGAGTGCAATGACCCCGGCGACTTGGTCGCCACTTGGCCGATGACCACCGGCGAGGTCAGCCCCGACCTGCGCCTCGCCGACGCCTGCGGCGAGGACGTCTCGCTGTGGGACTTCTACGGCAGCTACGTTGTTCTTGACGCGAGCCAGAGCGACTGCGGGCCCTGCCGCTCGATGGCCGACACGAGCGAGGCGTTCAAAGCCGAGCTGCGCGGCGAGGGCATCCCCGTGCGGCTGGTCAACGTGCTCGGCAATGGCCTCGGCGATGTGCTGGGCACGCCGTCCGAGGCGACGGTCGACCGCTGGATCAGCGACTTCGACCTCACCGAGCCCGTGCTCGCCGACAAGGGCTGGACCTACGCCCTCTTCCCGACCTACCTCGAGGAGAGCACCGGCGAGGACATGGGCTACCCCGCCTGGGTGGTCATCGGCCCCGACATGCGGGTCATCGAGGGCAACGTCGGCTTCCGCTCTTGGGATGACGTCGGCGCCATCATCCGCGCCGATTGGGAGGCCCGGGCCGGGGGCTGAGGGCCGGGCGGGCGCGGAGGCGGGAGCGCCCGCTGCGCGGAGGCTTGTTTACTCAGGCAGGGGTCTCGGGCGGAGGGCGCCGGTCGAGCTTGTCTTCGAGCAGGCGCACCTTGCGCTCGAGCTGCTCGAGCGCCCGGCTGAGGCCCGCGTCGGCCGCGCCCGCGGGGCGCAGGCCCTGGGTCATCTTGAGCACACGGGGCTGGTCTTGGCCGGCGAAGCTGCGCAGGCTGCGGCGCATGGCCGGGGCGGCGGCGGGGTCGCCGAGCGCGGCGAGGCCACGGTTGGCGGCGAGGCGCATGCCATAGTCGGCGTCCAAGGTCAGGTTTTCGAGCTGCTCGCGCACCCGCTCACGCTCGGGCGGCTCGGACCAGCGCGCGGCGGCGCCCAGGGCCTCGGCCGCGGCGAGCCGGCCGGGGCGGCGCACCTCGGGGGAGGCGGAGGCCTGCCGCAGGCGGGCGATCGCGGCGGGGGTGCGCAGCTCGCCGAGGGCCTGGATGGCGCCCCGCTGCACCCAGCCCCACCAGCCGCTGTCGTCGGACACGCTGAGCAAGAGGGCCTCGGTGTGCGGGTCGCGCTGCTTGCCCAGGGCGACGAGGGCCGCCGCGGTGGCCCGGTAGGGCTGGGCGCCGCCGGTGATCCAGCTCATCAGCCCGTCGGTCACGACGCTGTGGCGGATCTTGCCGGTGGCCTCGGCGAGGTGGGCGAGCACCTTTGGATCGGCTTCGAGCGCGAGCAGCGCGATGAGCGCGCGGCCGGCCTCGACGCTGCCCGCCGCGCCCAGCGCGCTGGCGATGGCCCGGCGCACCCCCCAGCGCGGCTCGTCGACGCCGGCGGCCTGCAGCGCCGCCACCGCGGCTTTGGTGCCGATGCGGCCCAGCGCGGTCGCCGCTTCGAGGCGGGACCAGGCGCTCGGGCCCTCGCGCAGCGTGCGGGCCCACTTCTCGACGCCGAGCTTCAGGTCAGTGACCTGCAGGACCGCCCCGTCGGGGTCGACGATGATCTGCAGCGGCTCGAAGTTGGCGCTGAACTCAAGGGTGGCGCGCTCGCCCCGGACGGAGAGGGGCAGGCGCTCCCACCGGCCGCAGCTGCGCTGAATCGCGACCGTGAGGTCGATTTCGAACAGGCCGACGCCAACCTCGGGCCGCACCTGGGTCTGGCGCAGCTCGAGCCGGCCCAGGCGGCGGTCACCGTCCCAGGCCCAGCTGCCCTCGAGCTTGGGGTAGCCGGCCCGGTGCAGCCATTGGTCGAAGAAGGGCGCGAGGCTGAGGCCGCTGTGCTCTTCGAGCACGCGCCGGAAGTCGTCGGTCTCGGCGAAGCGGTGCTCGTAGCGGCGGAGGTAGTCGCGCACGGCGGCCCAAAAGGGGCCCTCGCCGAGCAGGCCGCGGAGCATGTGCAGGCGCCACGCCGCGCCCGGGTAGAGGTGGGCGTCGAAGAGGTCCCAGGAGCTGTCGAAGCGCCGGGTGACGATGGGGCGGACATAGCGCCCCTCACACTCGTCGACGTAGGTGCGCCGCGCCTCGAAGAGGTGGATCTGGGCGGCCTCTGCGTCGACGGTGTCGCCGAGCCAGACGGACTCCATGTAGGTCGCCCAGCCCTCTTTGAGCCAGGAGTGGGCAAAGTCGCGGCAGACCACCGCGTCGCCGAACCACGTATGCGCCATCTCGTGCAGGTTGACGACGTCCACGATCCAGCCGATCTCTTCGCTGAGGCGCTGGTCGGTGACCAGGGAGTCGTCCCAGCTCACCAGCGAGATGTTCTCCATCGCGCCGCCGATGCTGGGGACCGCGAACTGGAAGTACTTCGGGTAGGGGTAGGGGCGGTCGAGCCAGCGGGTGATCCACCGGAGCATGCTGCCGGTGCGGCCGAAGCTGCGCCAGAGGTCTTCATCGATGATCGGCGCCGGCGCGTAGTAGGCGATGGGAACACCGTCCACCTCGCCGTCTTTGGCCTCGACCAGCTCGCCGGCCACAAAACAGATGAGGTAGCTCGGGCAGGGCTGGGTGAGCTGCCAGTGGACCTCGTGTTTGCCCGCGGCGGCGGGGGTGTCGCTGACCTGGGCGCCGTTGGCGATGAGCGTCCAGTGGGCGGGGCCGACGAGGCGCAGGTCGAGGGTGGTGCGCACGCTCGGGTGGTCGACGCAGGCGAGCCAGTGGCGGGCGCGCTCGGTCTCGTGGTCGGTGGCCACGAAGACGGGGGCGGCCGGGTCGCCCGCGCGGGGCAGGCTGAACAGCACGCCGGTCAACGGGCGCTCGACCGCGTAGCGCAGGCGCAGGCGAAGCGCGGCGCCCGGCGCAGGGGCCTCGGCGAAGGTCACGCAGACCTGCTCGCCGTCGTAGCTGTGGCGCAGCGCGGCGCCGTCAGGGCTGTCGACCTCGAGGCCCTCGAGCTGCACGCCGTCGAGGCGGAGCACCCGGGCGCCGGGTCGGCGCACCCGCAGGTGGTGCACCACCTCGACCTGCAGGCGGGGGCGGAGCTCGTCGAGCTCGACGCGCAGCGCGAGGTGGGTCGGCTCAAAGCTGAGGTCGGGGGCGTAGGCCGCGCGCGCCTCGGGCGTCGCAAAGCCCGGGGCAGGGGCCTCGGCGGGCAGCGCAGGGGCCCCCTCAGCGCCCAGGTGCAGGCCCCGCCAGTGCATGTCAATCATCCACAACCTCGCTGGATGGTCGACTAACGCCGCGCGGCCCCGTCGGCGACAGCCGGAAACGGCGCGCGTGCGCCGAAGATCGCCGTCCCGACGCGCACCAGGGTGGCCCCCGCGGCGATGGCCTGGGCGTGGTCGCCGCTCATCCCCATGCTCAGCTCGGTGAGCGCCAGCCCCTGGGCCCGGCCGGCGGCGGCCAGCGCGGCCACGGCGTCGAACCAGGCCCGGGCCGCGGCGGGTGCGGCTTCTTCGGGCGGGATGGCCATCAGCCCCCGCAGGCGCAGGCCAGGGAGCGCGGAGAGGGCCGCGGCGAGCGCGAGGCAAGCCTCGGGCGGGGCGCCGGCCTTGGTCGGCTCGCGGCCGATGTTGACCTGCAGCAGCACGTCTTGGACCCCGCCCGGCGCCCGGCGCTGCGCCTCGGCGGCGATGGCCGCGCCGAGCTCAAGGCTGTCGACGCTGTGGATGAGCGTGGCCGTGCCTACCACGTACTTGATCTTGTTCTTCTGGAGCGGCCCGATGAAGTGCCACTCGGGGGCGAGGCCGGCGAGGGCCGGCGCCTTGTCGCGCAGCTCTTGGGCCCGGTTCTCGCCGATGAGCCGGTGGCCGCCCGACAGCGCCGCGGCGATGCGCGCGGCGGGCTGGGTCTTGGTGGCGAGCAGCAGGCGGACGGCCTCGGGTGAGCGCCCCGCGGCGACGGCCTCGGCCTGGAGCTGACCGCGCAGCGCCGCCACGGCGGCGGACAGGGCGGCGGCCTCGGCGGGGTCGATGGGGAGCGCGGGGCGCGGCTCAGTCATGGTGATGCTCGGCCAGGGCGGCGAGGACGGGGTCGAGGGGCAGGCCGACCACCGCGCTCAGGTCGCCGTCGAGCTCGGCGACCAGGGCGGCGCCCATGCCCTGAATGGCGTATGCGCCGGCTTTGTCGAGGCCCTCGCCCGTATGAAGGTAGGCCTCGATGGCCGCGGCGCTGAGGGGGCGAAAGCGCACCCGGGTGGTCACCACGCCCGCGCGCCGCCAGGCCGGGCCGGGGCCGGCGCGGCGCAGCTCCCACGCGGTGCTGACCTCGTGCCAGCCGCCGGCCAGCGCCTCGAGCGCGGCCCGCGCGGCGGCCCGGTCGGCGGGCTTGTCGTAGAGCACGCCATCTCGGTGGACCACCGTGTCGGCGGCGAGCACCAAGGCCGGCTGGCCGAGGGCCAGCGCCACCGCGGCGGCCTTCTCGGCGGCCAGGGCCTGGGCGTGGGCCAGCGGCGCCCGGCCGGGCGGCAGCCGCTCGTCGATGTCGGCGGGATGGACGGCGTCGACCTCGACCCCCAAGGCGGCGAGCAGGCCGCGGCGGCGGGGGGAGGCGCTGGCGAGGATCAGCGGGAGGCGCATGCGGGGCGCCTATCGCGGGCCGCCGGCGGAGGGCGGGCGCGGGGCCGACCCTGGGTGGGTGGTCCTGAGCACCGCCCCGCCCAGCGCCTCGAGCGCGCCCGGCGCGAGGCTGCGCAGGAGCGGGGTGGCGTGGGGCACCCGCAGCTCACCCCGGCGCGCCTCGGGCGTGTCGTCAATCACGCCGAGGATGGCCCGCAGCACGCCGCTGTGGGTGACCACCACCCGGACTGGCAGCGGGGGCTGCTCCGCCAGGGCGCGCAGCGCGCGGGCGGCCACCTCGCGCAGGCTCTCGCCATCCGGCGGGGCGAGCTCCCAGGAGGTGAGGCGGTCGGCCAGCGGGCCGGCCCGCACCGCCGCGCGGGTCTGGCCGGCGAGGGCGCCCAAGCGGCGCTCGGCGAGCGCGGGCAGCAGCGTCGGGTCGAGCCCCAGGCGGTGAGCGAGCGGCGCCGCGGTGCGCCGGGCCCGCAGGCTCGGGCTGCACAGCAGGGCCTGCGCGCCGCAGTCGCCGAGCAGGTCGGCCAGCGCCGCGGCCTGCGCCTCGCCCTCCGCGCTCAATGGGGCGTCCGGGTCGTCGGAGAGACGCTCCAGCACGTTGTCTTCGGTCTCTGCGTGCCGAAGGAAGATCCAGCGCGCGTCGGCGCTCACAGGGCGCCCCCCGCCACGGGGCCTGCCGAGCCCGCAGCGCGGACCGGGCCTGGGCGGGGGGACCACACGGCGCTCAGCTCTGCCGGGCCAGCCAGCCGCGCACCCGCTCCTCGCCGACCAGCAGCGCGGGGATGCTCGGCTGGTCGCCGACGATGTGGTCGACCATGGCGCGCAGGTCGCCGAGCCGGTGCAGCACGAGGCGCTGGGCGACGCGGTCCACCCCGAGCGAGAGCTCGGCGTCGACGTCGGTCGCGGCGGCCAGATCCCGCAGCAGGCGGATGTAGCGCCCGCGCAGGATGCCGATCGCGATCGGATCCCAGCCGCCCTCAGCCTTGCGGCTCTCGAGCGCTCGGATCGCGGGCAGCAGCTTGCTGGCCTCGCCGACCGCGAGGTAGCGCAGCGCGGCGTCGTTCAGCGCGCGGCCGCCGGCGGTGCGGGCCACCTCGCGGGCGGTGGTCAGCTTCGACAGCCCGGCGAGGGCCCGGGCGAGGGCCTCGGGCACGCCGGCGCGCTCGAGCGCCTCGATCCGGGCGTCGAGGCGCGCCTGGTGGGCGGTGCCGGCCAAGACCTGCAGGGAGGCGAGGGCCTCGAGGATCGGCCCGCCCTGCTCCGCGTCGGCCCCGGGCTCGCCGGCCCCGAGCCAGACGGTGCAGAGCAGCTCGACCGCGTCGGTCAGCTCGACCCAAGCGGCGTAGGCGGCCTGGGGCGGAAGGGCAAACACGGCGTCGAAGCGGCCCTTCGCGCCGGCGAGGTCCATCGCGCGGTACCAAGTGCGGGCGATCTCGACCAGGGGCGCGCCGGTCAGCTCGGACAACATGGGGAAGAACAGCGCGCCGCTCTCGCCGATGATCTCGTTGGTCACGACGGTCATGCCGATGCTGGTGTGCAGCATGTGGGCGTCGACCTCGGCGGGGAAGCGCTCGCGCACCGCCGCCGGGAAGTAGCCGCGCACCTTGTCGCCGAAGCCCGGCACCCGGCTCGGGTCGGCGTCACGCAGCTCTTTGAACACGTGCATCTTGACGTGGGCTTGGATGACCGCGAGCTCGGGGCGGGTGAGGCCCTGACCGGCGGCGGCGCGGCGGCGCAGCACCTCGTCGCTGGGCAGGCGCAGCGCCTCGCGGCTGACCCCGCCCATGCGGCAGACCCAGTCGATGGTGCGCGAGAACTGCATCGGGTCGCGCACCGAGCGGACCTGGTCGAGCGAGAGCTGGCGGCCGTGCCGGTCGTTGTTGGCCAGCACGTCCTGGGCGACCTGGTCGGTGAGCGACTCGAGCAGGGTGTTGCGGGCGTCGAGGCTGAGCGCGCCGCGGGTCACCATCGGGTTGAGCAGGATCTTGAGGTTGACCTCATGATCCGACATGTCGACGCCGCCGCTGTTGTCGATGAAGTCGGTGTTGATCCTACCCCCGCAGAGGGCGTACTCGATGCGGGCCCGCTGGGTGAAGCCGAGGTTGCCGCCCTCGCCGACCACCTTGCACCGCAGCTCGTTGGCGCTGACCCGCAGCTCGTCGTTGTTCGGGTCGCCGGCGTCAGAGTGGCTCTCGGCGCTCGACTTCACATAGGTGCCGATGCCGCCGTTCCAGAGCAGGTCGACGTTGAGCCGCAGCAGCATGCGGATGACCACCTCGGGCGGCAGCTCATCGGCCAGCACGCCGAGCATCACCTTGATCTGCGGGCTCAGGGGGATCGACTTGGCCCGGCGGGAGAAAACACCGCCCCCGGCGCTGATCTTGCTCGGGTCGTAGTGGTCCCAGCCCTTGACCTCGTCAAAGAGGCGGCGCCGCTCGGCGAAGCTGGCCTTGGGATCCGGGTCGGGGTCGATGAAGATGTGCACGTGGTTGAAGCAGCCGAGCAGGCGCATGGTGTCGTGCTCGATCACGCCGTTGCCGAGCACGTCGCCGCTCGGGTCACCCACGCCGACGCAGGTGAAGGTCTGGTGGCGCGGGTCGATGCCCACCTCGGCCAGCAGCCGACGCACGGTCATCCAGCCGCCACGGGCGGTGATGCCCACCTTCTTGTGGTCGTAGCCGTTGCTCCCGCCGCTCGCGAAGGCGTCGTCGAGCCAGAAGCCGTAGCCCCGCGAGATGCGGTTCGCGGTGTCGGACAGGTGGGCCGTGCCCTTGTCGGCGGCGACCACTAGGTATGGGTCGGTCTTGTCGTGGGCGACCACCCGGGGCGGGCGCGCGATTCCGTCCGGGGTGTAGTTGTCGGTCACGTCGAGCATGCCGCGGACCAGCACCGTGTAGAGGCGGTCGGCGCGCTGGCGCTGCTCGCGCCCATCCCCCGGGTTGTGGCGGATGTAGAAGCCGCCCTTCGCGCCCTCGGGCACGATGATGACGTTCTTCACCATCTGCGTGGTGGCCAGGTCGAGGATCTCGCGGCGGTAGTCCTCGCGGTCCGACCAGCGGATGCCGCCGCGGGCGATGTCGGCGCCGCGGAGGTGGATGCCCTCGACCTCGCGGTGGTGGACGTAGATCTCGTACTTGAGCCGGGGCTCGGGCATCATCTTGACCTTCGAGGCGAGGACCTTGAAGGAGATGTAGTGCTCGGTGCGATCCGTCCGGTAGAAGTTGGTGCGGATGGTCGACTCGATCAGGTTGAACAGGGTGCGGAAGAGCCGGTCCTGGTCGTGATCGGTGAGCTGGACGATGAGCTCGTTGCAGGCCTCGGCCTCGGCCAGGCCGCGGGTGGCGGGCTCGCCCTCGCGGTCGGGGTTGAAGCGCGCCTCGAAGGTCGACCACAGGCGCCGCACCAGCTCGGGCTGGGCCAGCAGCAGCTCTTGGACGCGGCTGACCAACATCCGCAGGCCGAGCTGCCGGGCGTAGCCGTTGTAGGCGCGGAGCAGGTCGACCGCCTGCCAGGGGATGCCGGCGCGCAGCAGGACGGCGTTGAGGCCGTCGCGGCCCATCTTGTCCTCAAAAACCGCGCGCAGACCCTCGGTGAGCAGGGGCGCGCGCTCGATGACCTGGGCGTCGGTGAGCCCGGCGGTCTCGGCGAGGCGGAAGGTGTCGACGGTGTAGTGCGTACCGCCGGCCGGGCGCACCACGTCGGCGTCCTGGTCGACCACCCGCACACCGAACTGATCGAGCACGGGCAGGATGTCGGACAGGATGATGTCGTGGGCTTGGTAAATGCGCAGGCGCGGGCGGGAGGCGCCCTCGGTGTAGAGCTCGAGCTCGATGCGGCTGCCAGCCCGGAGCTTCTCGATGTGGGTGATGTCGGCGGCGGCGCGCTCGGGCGAGGTGCGCGCCACGGTCAGCTCGCTGAACGCGCTGCCGTACTCGAGCACGAGGCGGTCGGCCTCTTGCTCCCCGACGCGGGCCTTGAGCGCGCGCCAGACGCGGTCTTGCCACGAGGAGCTGAGCTCCTCCAGCGCGCTCTGCAGCTCGGTGGCCTCGGCGGGCGAGAGGGGGCGGGTGCCGGTCAGGTAGTAGTGGGCCAGCAGGGTCTGGAAGCGGCCGCTGTAGTCGCCTTGGTCGACGCTGGTGGCGCCGGTCGTGGCGACGAGGCGCTCGTGAATGCGGGCGCGCAGCCCGTCGGACCAGCGCTCGCGCGGCAACGCGATCAGCGCGAACATCGAGGTGCCGTCGCGGCCGGGCACGAGGTGGGCGCGCACGTCCTGCTCGGACTCGGCCTCGAGCACCTGGTCGAGCAAGGCCGAGACCTGGTCGGCGTCGGCGGTGAACAAGAACTCGGTGGGCAGGGCGTCAAAGGCGTTGCCGAGGCCCTTGTAGCGGAAGCTGCCCGTGCGCAGCTCGCTGCGCTGCAGGATGGTCGAGAACATCCGGCGCAGGATCGGGACGTGGCGGCTCGGGCGGGTGATGGCCCGGTAGGTGAACAGGCCCTGCAGGGTCAGGGTGCGGGCCGGCTCGCCGGCGGCGCCGGGGAGCACCGCGCGGATCTCGTCGAGGCGCCCCGAGCGGTGGATGGGCGACTCGTCTTGGCCCTTGCGCACGTTGATCAGCGCGTTGGCGTCGGCCCAGCGATCGAGGCCGGCGCTGCTCCAGCGGCCAGCGAGCTCGGGGTGGGCCACGCCCAGCCGCTCGTCGCCGCTGATCGCGCCCATGAACACGAAGTTGTCGGACAGCAGCCAGCCGAGCAGCTCTGCGGCCTCGTGCAGGTCGGCGTCGGCCGGCGCGTCGGCGCGGCGGGCCATCTGCTTTGCGAAGCCATCGACCAGCGCGGTCATCTTGGTGAAGTCGTTGGCGACATGCTGGGCCAAGGCGAGCCGGCCGGCGAGGTCGGTGATGAGCGCGGCCTTCGCCTCGGCCTCACCGCCGGACAGCTCGATGCGCACGATGCTCTCGGCGTTGTCGTTCGGGTCGCCGACCCGAATGAGCTGGCCATCGGCGTCGCGCCCCATGGGGATGATGACGTTGAAGCCGCCCTCGTAGACATGGCCCCGCTGGTGCAGCGCGAGCCGGCCGGTGTCGACGATGAAGGCCTGGTCAGGCATCCAGGTGGTCAGCGCACCTTCGCCGCTGTCGAGCACGACCGGGGCCGGGTCGGCGCGGCGCTGCAGGGCGGGCCAGAGCGCAGCGGCGGCGGCGAGCGCCTCGGCCGGGGAGCGCGTCGACGTGAACGGCGCGCGGAGCTGCTTGCCCAGGGCCTCGACGAAGCTGCGGAAGAGGTCCCCGCCGGTGCCAGCGGCGCCGGCCCCCTCTTGGAGCTGGTCGAGCATCTTCTGGGCGTAGGCCGTGTTCTGCATGTGCCTGAACTCGCTGTTGGGGGGTGGGACCCGCGGGCGGCATGACGTGGCGCGGCGGCGGGCTCCGGACGCTCCCCCCAGTGACCATGGCCGTGGGCGCGGGCGCCGAGGGGGCCGGGAGCCTAACCCGGCCCCGCGGCGGCGCGGCGCGGCGTGGTGCTATGGTCTCGGACCATGCACCCCCGCCTCCCTGACGACGTGCTGCGCGCGGACCGTGTCCATCACGAGATCTTGGAGCGCGTGCACTTCTCGCGGCACCTCAACCCCGCGAACATGGCCGAGGCGCGCCAGCGCTTCTTGCGCGGCGAGCGCAGCCCGCCCTTTGTGTACCAGCCGCTCGACGAAGCCGACGTGCTGCTGCGGCGCCTCGACGCCGTCGAGCCGCGGCGCGACCACCCGGCGGGCGCGCTCATCGGGGCCTGCCTCGACGGCACCCGGCTGCTGCTGCGCGCGCTGCGCGACCGCTCGGCGGCCGCCTTTCACGAGATGAACCTCGAGGCGGGCTGGTACCCGACCGCGGAGCAGCTGCGCATCGTGGTGCCCGAGGGGGAGGAGCCGAGCACGCCCCCGCTCTCGGTCGACGCGCTGATCAGCGGCCTGGAGGCCGCGCTCGACGCGCGGGGCCTGACCGGCTGGCGCATCGAGCGTGACCCGGTCATGTCGGCGCGCATCCTGGTCGACAGCGCGAAGAACGTGATTCGGGTCAACGCACGGGCCAATTTCCGCGCCCACGACCTGCAGCGCCTCGTGGCCCACGAGGTCGACGTGCACGTGCTGCGCGCCCGCAATGGTGCGCGCCAGCCGCTGCGCTGTTTTCAGACCGGGCTCCCCCGCTCGTTGGCCGCCGAAGAGGGCCTGGCCATGCTCGCTGAGCAGCAGGTCGAGGGCGGCAGCACCGCGGGGCTGGCCCGTCAGGTTGACGTGCTGCGCGCCATTCACCTCGCGCGTGAGCACGGCTTTCGTGAGGTCTACGAGGCGCTGCTTCCCGAGCTCGGCGCCCCCCTTTCGTGGAGCATCTGCGCCCGCATCAAGCGTGGGCTGGCCGACCCCGCTGCGCCGGGGGTCTACGCGAAGGACTCGGTCTACCTGCTCGGGGCGCTGCAGGTGCGCGCCTGGCTCGACGCGGGCGGCGCGCTCGAGCAGCTCTACGTGGGCAAGGTCGGGCTGGACCACCCGGTGGGCGAGTGGGTGGCCCAGGGCTGGGTGCAGCCGATGCCGGTGCCCGCGCTCTGGCTGCCGCCCACCGCCTGGAGCTGACCGCCGCGCGCCGGGCCCCAGCGCTCAAGCCTCGACCTGCACCAGCTCCTCCATCTGGGGGAACTCTTCCTTGAGCAGCGCCTCGACGCCCATCTTCATGGTCATGATCGAGCTCGGGCAGGTGCTGCAGGCCCCGACCAGCCGCACGAAGATCTTGCGCTGCTCGACCTTGATGAGGGTGATGTCGCCGCCGTCACCTTGCAGGGCCGGGCGCACCATATCGTCGAGCAGGGCCTGCACGTCGTCAAAGAGGATCGGCGGGCCCGCGGTGTCATCGTCCTCGGCGGGCACCCGCGCGGGCGTGGCCGCGGCCACCGGCGCGGGCTCGACCGCGGCGGCGGTCGCTGTCGGGGCAGGGGGCTCTACCGGCGCCGCAGGGGCGGGGCTGGGCGTCGACCTGTCGTCGCTCGTGGGCGCCGTGGCCACCGGCGGGGGCGCTGCGGCCGGGGCTGCCGCGCGGATCGGGGTGGGCGCGGGGGCCGGGGCCTCGCCCTGCTCGCGGCCGAGCAGGCGCCGCACGCCGTCCTTCACCATGGACCGCAAGCCGAAGATCGCCATCAAAACCTCCACATGGTCGGGGAACGGGCCGCCGCGGTTGCCTGGGGCTGCAGGCGCCGACCTTCTCCCCCGTCCATAGCCCACTCTTCCGTATACGGAAGGGTCTCGCGCGGGTCGGCGTGGCTCAGCGCGCGGGCAGCTGCACGCCGGACCAGCAGCTCGGGCCCGCGCGGGTGGGGCCGCGGCGCCCGCGCAGGCGCGCGCGGGTGCCCTTCACCAGCGCATAGAGGGCGAAGAAGGCCTCGACCAAGCGCTGCTCGGCCTGGTTAGGGCCGGCGCCCTCTCCGGCCCAGAAGACGTATTTGTCGTCAGGCACACCATTGTCGATGAACTCCACCTTGCCGACCAGCAGCGCGCTGCAGCGGGCCCCGGCGGGCAGGGCCCGGCCGAGCAGGACCGCGTCCACCGCGTCGCCGTCGGCGGCCCGGGTGCCGACCACCGAGCCATAGGCGAAGGGGCAGGGGAGGGGAGAGCGCAGCTGCACGACACCGTCAGGGCCGCGCTTCACGAAGCCGCCGCGGGGCACCTCGATCTGCACCTCGTGCCGCGCGGGCCGCGCACCGGCGCTCACCCGTCGAGCCCGAGCAGGCGGCCGCCCTGGTAGAGGCAGAAGCTGCAGATCCACGCCAGCGCGGTCATGTAGGCGAAGAGGAAGGCCGGCCAGCGGTAGCCCCGGGTCTCGCGCTTCACCACGGCCAGCGTGCTCATGCACTGGCAGGCCAAGGCGAAGAAGACCAGCAGCGACATGCCGGCCAGCGGGCTGTAGACCGGTCGGCCGTCGGGCCGGCGCTCGGCGCGGATGCGGTCGCGCAGGGCGTCGGACTCCTCGTCGACCTCTTCGCCGATGCCGTAGACCAGGCCCATGGTCGAGACGAAGACCTCGCGGGCGGCGAAGGAGCCGATGAGCCCGATGCCGATGCGCCAATCAAAACCGAGCGGCGCGATGGCCGGCTCGATGAGCTTGCCCAGGCGCCCGGCGGCGCTGTGCTCGAGCGCCGCGGCCCGCTGGGTCGCCGCATCGGGCAGAGCGGGCGCAGCGGCGGCGGCCCCCTCGACCTGCGCGGGCACCGCTGCGGGCGCCGCGGCGCCTTCGGGCAGCTCGGGGAAGCGCAGCAGCGCCCACATGCAGATCGACAGCACCAAAATGACGCCACCGGCGTCTTTGACGAAGGTCTGGGCCCGCAGGCGCACCATGCGCGCGAGGCCGCGCGGCTGGGGCCAGCGGTAGGGCGGCAGCTCGAGCAGGAAGGGCACGCTCGGCCCGCGCAGCACGGTGCGCCCGAGCACCGCGGCGGCGACGAGGCTGATCAGCACCGAGAAGAGGTACATGCCGACCATGAGCGCGCTCTGGACCGGCCAGCCGGCGTCCTCGGTGGTGGGGAACAGCGCGCCGATGATCAGGGTGTAGACCGGCAGGCGCGCCGAGCAGGTCATCAGCGGCACCACCATCATGGTGAGCAGGCGGTCGCGTTTGCGCTCCATCGTGCGCGTCGCCATCACCGCGGGGATGGCGCAGGCGAAGCCCGACAACATCGGGACGAAGGCCCGCCCGTGCAGGCCGGCGGCGCGCATCAGGCGGTCCATGAGGAGGGCGACCCGCGCGAGGTAGCCGCTGCCCTCCAGGAGGCCGATGAAGGTGAACAGCAGGATGATCTGGGGGAGGAAGACCACCACATTGCCCGCGCCGCCGATGACCCCTTCGACCAGCAGGTCGGTGAGCAGACCCGAAGGGAGCTGCCCGGCCACGAGGCCGCCCAGCGCGCCGATGGCGTCTTCGAGCAGGCCGATCATCGGGTCGGCCCACGAGAACAGCGCTTGGAAGACCGTCGCCATCACGCCGAGGAAGACCAAGAAGCCCCACACCGGGTGGAGCAGGACCGCGTCGATGCGCTCGGTCCAGGTCTGGCCCGCGGGCGCGGCGCGGCTGATCGGGTCGAGGGCGGCGTAGCGGGCGCTGATCAGCAGCTGGTCGAGGTCCACCGCACCGGCGGCGGCGCGGGTGGTGTCGACCGCCGCCCGCAGCGCGGCGGGGACGCCCTCGAGCTCGTCATTGGGGTCGACGCTGAGCAGGGCCCACCGGGCCAGCGCGGCGCGCTCGGCGGGCTCGGCTGCCCACTCCGCGGGCACATGGGGCGCGATCTGGGCCACCGCGGCCTCAACCGGCGCCGGCCAGACCAGCTGCAGCGGCGGGGCGGGCGGCGCGCCCAGCGTGGCCTGGATGGCCTTTCGCAGCGCGTCGAGGCCCTGGCCCGTGCGCGCGCTGACCAGCACCGCGGGGCAGCCGAGCACCGCCCCGACCGCGGCCGTGTCGGGCGGCGGGCCGGTCAGCTCGTCGGCCATGTTCAGCGCGACCACGCAGCGCAGGCCGAGCTCGCGCAGCTGCAGGCCCAGGTACAGCGTTCGGGGGAGCTGGCTCGCGTCGGCGACCAGCACGCAAAGGGCTGGCCGCTCCTCGCCGCGCAGGCCGAGCAGCGCGCTGAGCGCGATCTGCTCTTCGGCGCTGCGGGCGGCGAGGCTGTAGCAGCCGGGCACGTCGAGCAGGCGGGCGCCCCCGCCGCGCAGCGGGGCCTCGCGCCGATCAACGGTGACCCCGGGGTAGTTGCCCACCCGGCCGAGCTGCCCGGTCAAGGCGTTGAACAGGCTGGTCTTGCCGGTGTTGGGGTTGCCCAGCAGGGCCACCAGCGGCGCGGCGCTCATTTGGCGGCGGCCGGCGCGCACACCAGGATGAGCTCGGCCTCGGCCCGACGGATGCTGAGGCGCGCGCCTCGCACGTCAATCTCGATGGGGTCGCCCATCGGCGCCACCCGCCGCTTGCGCAGGGGGGTGCCAGGCAACAAGCCGAGCTCCATCAGCCGGCGGCGGAAGGAGCGCTCGCCGCCGACGCGCGCGACCTCGACCTCTGCTCCGGTCTCGACCGCGTCGAGGTTGGTGGGCGCGATGGGCATGAGGGCCTCCTGAGGTTTTGATAATCGGTTTCAATGGGAGGCGGGAGGGCCACCCCACGGCCCGGCCTGCGGCGCCAGCGATAGGCTGACCGGCCGCAGGAGGAGCCGAGGATGAGCCCGCAGCCCTGGACCGACAGCCCGCCCGACGACGCCGCCGCGCGCGGCCGCGCCGCGCTCACCGCGTGGCTGGCGGCACAGCCGACCGACCTTTTCGCCGATGACGCTGAGCTGCGCGCGCTGGTCGAGGCCTACGGCTTCGAAGACCGGGCACCGGGGCTCTCCGCCGCCGGGCGCGCGGTGGCCGGGCCCCTCGACGCCGCGGTGCGCGAGAACAACCTCCACCGCAATCTACCGGTGCTCGACGACTACGACGCGGTCGGCAATTACCGCCCGCGGGTCTCGCACCACCCGAGCTGGCGCGAAGCCGGGCGGATCATCTACGGCACGGGGATCATGGCGGCGTATGGAGAGGCGCGCCGCCCGCACCGCTACGTGCTCTCGCTGTTCTACCTGACCGCCCAGGCGGGAGAGGCCGGCCACAACTGCCCGTTGGCCTGCGCCGCGGGCGCCATCCGGGTGCTGCAGGAGCTGGGCACCCCCGCGCAGCAAGCCCGGTACCTCAGCCCCCTGCTCAACCCTGACTTCGATCAGAATTTCACCGCGAGCCAGTTTTTGACGGAGGTCCAGGGCGGCTCGGACGTGGGCGCCAACGCGCTCATCGCCACCCCGGTGGAGCGTGGGCGCGGGGCCGGCAGCCGGTGGACCTTGCGCGGCGAGAAGTGGTTCTGCTCGAACGTCGACGCGGACGTCTATGTGATCACCGCCAGGGTCGCCGATCCCGCGCGGGGCACGGCGGGGCTCGGACTGTTCTTGGTGCCCGCGCTGCGGGCGGATGGCCGGCCGAACCGGGTCCACATCCGGCGCCTGAAAGACAAGCTCGGCACGCGGTCGATGGCCTCGGGTGAGCTTGACCTGCTCGACGCCGAAGCCGAGGCGATCGGCCCGGTCGATGACGGCTTCAAGAACGTCATCCAGCACGTGATCACCACCTCCCGTCTCTACAACGCGACCGGCTGCGCTGCGCACGCCCGGCGGGCCTGGGTGGTGGCCAGCACCTATGCCCAGCACCGGGCCGCCTTCGGGCGGCCGATCGGCGCCTTCGCCACCGTGCAAGAGACCCTGGCCTGGATGCGGGCGGACGCCGCGGCCATGCTCGCCGGCAGCCTCTGGCTCGCCGCCCTGGCCGAGCGGCAGGACGCGGGCGCCCTACAGCCGCCCGAGGCCGCTTTCTTCCGCGTCGCGGTGAACCTGCACAAGCTGCGCACGGCCCAGCTCGCGCACGAGGCGGTGAACCGCGGCATCGAGGTGCTCGGCGGAAACGGCGCCATCGAGAGCTTCAGCGTGCTGCCGCGGCTGCTGCGCGACAATGTGGTCTACGAGAACTGGGAGGGCACGCACAACGTGCTGCGGGCCCAAGTGCTGCGCGACTGCGAGCGCTATGGCGTGCACGAGGGCTTCTTCGCGGTGCTCGCCGGCGCGCTCCCGCCCGAGGACTGGGCGCTGCTGGCGGCCGACCGCGAGGCTATCCAGCGGCTGCTGCTGGCCCCGGCGCCGCTCCGCGAGCTGGGCTTCCGCCCGCTGGCCGACCGGCTGGCCACCTATGTGATGCGGGCCGCCATGGCCGGGGTCGAAGCGCTCGCCGGCTGCGCGGCCCTCACCCGGCGGCACCTGGTGGCGCTGCCGCTGGATGAGGCCTACCTCGCGCTGATCGGCGGCCTGCAGCGCTGAGCGGGCCGGCGGCGCCCCGTCCGCTCAGGGGCTCGTGCTGCAGGTGCGGCGGGCGGCGGCGGCGGGGGCCTCGCTGCCCTCGACGAAGACCTTCTCGGGCCAGCGCACGTAGCCGACGTTCCAGACCTGGTTGTGGGCCAGGCGGATGTCGAGCTCTTTCACCTTGCGGCCCTCGAGCCAGATCACCGCGGTGGCGGTGACCTCGCCGGCGCCAGCGTCGGTGTAGTAGTGCACCATCACGTCATAGTCGCCGTTGGCCGGGCTCGGGATGTAGATGTTCTCGGGGCCGAAGCCCTCGGCGCCGACGTCGAGCGCGAGCAGGGGGTCGTCGGCGGTCTCGCCGCTCTCGCCCCAGTCGGGTTGCTCGTTGCAGAAGGAGCAGTCACCCGGCGTCTGCAGGAAGGTGTAGCCGCGCTGCACGAGGTGCAGGTCGAGGTCGGCGTCGGCCTCGTCCCAGTACAGCTCGATGTGCACCTGGTTCGCCGGAATGGACTCGAAGCGGCAGATCGCCGGCGCGCTGGTCAGGCCCACGTCATTGGTGACCCGCAGCTGGACCTCGTAGTCGCCGGCCACGTCGACGGTCAGGCTGGAGATGGGCTCGGCGGTGCGCAGCAGGGTGGCCGCCGAGGCGTCGGGGCGCTCGCTGAGGCTCCAGGCGTAGCTGAGGCTGCCGCCCATGGGGTCAGAGCTGGCCTCGCCGCTGATCTCGTGCACGGTCAGCGGCTCGACGCCGGTCGGGCAGTCGATCTCGGCGATCGGGTACTCGAAGTCGGCGCCGCCGTTGCCGATGAGCTCGACGGTGACCTCGGGCTCGTCGGGGTCGTTGGTGAACAGCGTCAGGGTCGTCGTGTCGCCGTCGATGCCGGTGGGCGCGTACTCGAAGACCATCGGGTTGCTGCCGCCCGCGCTGGTGTCGAAGCCGCCGGCCGCGCTCGGCGGGCTGACGATGGTGAAGGCGCCCGAGCCAGACAGGGCCAGCGATTCGACCCGCAAGGTGGCCTCGCCGACGTTGCGCAGGTCGAGGAAGCCCTGGGTCGTGTCGCCGGGGAGCACGCTGCCAAAGTCGACCGAGCTCGAGCCGAGCTCGATGTCGGGCACGGGCACCGCGCGGCCCGCGGCGCTGATCGGCACCTCAAGCTCGGGGCCCTCGGCGTCATCGCTGCGGATGACCAGGGTGCGGGCGTAGTCGGCGATGTTCGTCGGCGTGAAGGCCACCCCGATGGTCAGGTTGTTCGACTCATCGAGCTCGCTGCCCACCACCGCGGTCGTCGGCGTGACCACGAACGAGCCGTCATCGTCGTCAACCACGACGATCTCGCTGATGTTCAGCTCGACGCGGCCGGCGTTGACGATCTGCAGGGTCTGCTCGACCGTCTCGCCCTGGACCACCACCCCAAAGTCGAGCGCCGCAGGCGCCACGGCCATCTGGGGCTCAATTTTGTTGACGTTGGTCTCGGGGCCCCCCGAGCAGGCGGCCAGCGGCAGGACCAGCGGGAGGAGGACGGCGGTGAGGCGAGCGCGCATGCGGGGCTCCGGGCAGGGCCTGGGGAGGACGCGGAGGGCGGACGGAGGGCGGGCGGAGAGCACAGCGCGGGGCTCGGACCGAGGTCACCCCCGGACGGCAGCCCGCTCAGTCCCGACCGCTCAGTCCCGACCGCAGATGTCATCGGGCAGCGTGAACCGGGCGGGGTCGGTGCCATAGGGGCCGAAACCCTGCTCGTCGTCGGTGTAGCGGACGAAGCCGACCTCCCACATCTGGCCACGGGCGATGGTCTTGCTCTCCTCGTGCTCGAGCAGCCCGTTGATCCACACCTTGACCGTCGCGATGACGGGGATGGTGCGGTCTGAGCGGGAGTCCGACCAGAAGTGCACGAAGACCTCGTAGTCGCCCGGGTAGGGCGAATCGAGCTGGATGTTCTCAGGCCCAAAGCCTGTGGTGTCGTCGAGCGCCAGCACCGGGTCGTCGAAGCCGCCCGACTCGCCCCACTCGGGGTTCGGGTTGCAGTAGTGGCAGTCGCCGCGGATATCGAAGGGGTCGAAGCCGGCCTGGATGAGGTGCAGGTCGAGGTCGGTGCTGCCGCTGTCCCAGCTCATCTCGACGTGCACGTTGTCTTCGGGCACGGCGATGAAGGTGCAGGTCGCCGGTTCGCTCGCCAGGCCGATCTCGTTGGTGACCTGGAGCGCCACCGTCCACTCGCCGGCGATGTCGGCGAAGACCTCGGTGTAGGGGTCATTGGGGCTCAGCACGTCGCCGCGCGAGCCATCCGGCCGCTCGACCACCTGCCAGTCGTAGGTGAGCTCGCCGCCGAGGGGGTCGCTGCTGCGCCGGCCGTCGAGGGGGACCGTGATGGGCGGGGCGACCGTGCCGCTCGGGCACTCGATCTGGGCGATGGGGTACTGGAAGTCACCGCCGCCGTTGCCCAGCAGCACGACCTCGCTGCGCTCCTCGTCGGGGTCGTTGCTCTCGATGACGACGCGGGCGTTGTCGCCGCTCACGCCCTCGGGCGCGTACTGCACGATGACCGTGGTGGTGGCGCCGGGGCCGATATCAAAGGGGACCGCGCTCGCCGAGGGGAAGGTGAAGCTGCCGGCCCCCTCGATCACCATGCGGTTGATGGTCAAGGGGCCCTCGCCCTCGTTGGTCACCGTGAAGAACTTCTGGCTGCTGGTGCCGGCGGTGATGAGGCCGAAGTCGACCGAGCCCGGGCTCAGCGCGATGTCGGGGATGGGGCCGTCGACCCCGCTGCCCGAGATGGGGATGAACAGCTGGGGCGTGTCGGGGTCGTCGCTGCCGATGATGAGGTTGCGGTTGTAGTCGATGTAGGTGGCCGGCACAAAGCGCAGATCGACGTCCAGTGTCTCTTCTTCGGCCAGCTCAAGCGGCAGCGTACCGTCGTAGGACAGCGTGTACACGCCATCGGCGTCATCACCGAAGTCGATGCTCGTGATGGTGAGCGGCGCGCGCGACACGTTGCCCACCGTCGCGGTCGCCTCGCCGTCGTAGAGCACCACCACGCCCCCAAAGTCGACCGTGGGCGTAAACGCGACGATGTCGGGGTCGATGGTGGTGAACTTCTGCTCGACCTGGTCACCGCAGGCGGTCAGCGCGACCAGCACGGCGACGGAGGCGAGCGGGGCGAAGGGGAGGGCGGCGCGGTGGCGGTGCAAGGCGGCTCCAGGGCGCGCTGCAGCTTGGCGCGCCGACCGCATGGTAGCCGGCGGCCCCAGGGCCGTCGACGCGCCCGTCGCGTGCGGACGGCGGGGCAGGGCCGGGATAGCCGCGGCGCGGGGTTGCGGGTGCTGCGCCGCCGGTGGATGCTGCGCCCTCCCAGAGGCGGTCGTCCAGCCGGCCGCCGCCTGCGCGGTGACCGGGCTCCTTGCGCGGCTCCCGCCGGAATGCTCCCGCCGCCGTGTCTGTCGCTCTGACCGCCGACCAGCCCATCGAGGGACCCATGACGCCGAGCCTGCTCCTGCTCCTGCTCTCTTGTGGGGCCTGCTTTCAGAACTGCTTCGATCCGGCCTTGCCGACCGACGACAACAACGACGACGACAAGCCCGACGATCCCGAACCGATTGACACGGGCGACCCCAAAGACGACACGGGCCCGCTGCCCGCGCCGCCGCCCTGCTCCTTCCCCGAGGTCGAGCCGAACAACCTGGCCGGCGACGCGATGCCCATCACGATGGAGGCCTGGGCCTGCGGCACGCTGCTCGACGAAGGGGGCACGACGGGCACCGACAACGACATGGTCGAGTTCACGGTCAACGACACCGGCTGGATCTCGCTGTGGGCCCGCGGCGAAGACATCGGCAGCTTCTCCGACCTCGATATGACCGTCTGGGTGACCCCCGAGGGCGCCGAGGACTACGACGAGCTCTTCCTCCCCGACGCCTCGCCGGGCAGCACAGACCCGCGCATGAACTTCCCGGTTGAGGCGGGCGACACCGTCCGGGTCAGCATCAAGGACCGCCGCGGCGGCGAGGGCCCCGCCTACGTGTGGGAGTTCCTGGCCACCTCTGAGAAAGAGGCGCCCATCGTCTGCGCCGCCGAAGAGGACGAGACCGCCGGCGGCGAAGACAACGACGTGGTCAGCCGCGCCGCCCAACCGCTCGAGAGCGGGGTCATCCTCTGCGGCGACACGAGCGGCGTCGACCTGCGCGACCATTACGTGCTGACCGTGCCCGAGGGCAGCACCACCCTGCGCATCCGCACCCTGGCCTGGCAGCTCGGCTCGGCGATGGACACCACGCTGGTCCTCATCGACCCCGCTGGCGAAGCCCGGCGCACCGTCGAGGCCGCCGACCTCGTCCGCGACCCCGAGATTGAGTACGCCACGACCGATGCGGGCGAGTGGGTGCTGCGCGTCGAGGCCAACAACCCCCGCGGGTTCACCCTCGCGGGCTGGTACGGCATCGAGGCGACCATCGACACGGTCGCGCCGGAAGAGCCCCCCGCCGAGTAGCGCGCCGGGGTCGGCCGCTTGGCTGATCCCCGTCCGCCATCCCCCCGCAGAGACGCCCGGCTTCGGGCGAGGAGACGCGCGATGAACCCCCAGAGCCTGCGCCGCTTGGCTGCCCTCTTCCTCACCACCGGCGTGCTCGCCGCCTGCAAAGGTGAAGAGCCGACCAAGCCCGGCACCATCGACGAGGAGCTGCCCGAGGACACGGGCGGCGATGGTGGGGACGGCGCCAGCGACGGCGGTGACGGGGGCACGCCCTGTGAGGTCACGCCGACGAACATCAGCCCCGAGACCGGCTCGGTCGACGTCTACAACCGCGGCGAGATGGTCATCGTCTTTGACGCCGACGTGCGCGAGCTCTCGCCGGTGATCTCGCTGGTCGACGCCAGCGGCGCGAACATCCCGGTCAACTACACCTTTGACGACACCGGTCTGCAGGTGGTCGCGGTGCCCGCCTCGGGCGCGCTGGCCCCCAACACCCAGCACACGCTCAGCGCCGCGGTCTGCGACAACCAGCTGCAGGCGCAGTTCACCACCTCGGCCTACGGCGAGTCGCTGGCCGTCGACAGCACCGACCTGACCGGCCTGACCTACTACTTCAACCTCGGTGACGCGGACTACGTGCAGCCCGAGGGCCTCGGCGCAGTGCTCTCCACCTTCTTGACCGACCCGCTGCTCATCGGCGTGGGCGTGGTCGACAGCACCTCGATTCAGATCTTGGGCACCCAGGGTCGGATCGACGAGGACACCGGCGAGATCACCCGGCGCTCGGACTTCGACATCTGGGACTTTGGCGTAGCGAGCTTCGCCGACTCCCCCTACTTCGAGAGCGAGCCCACCGACATCGCCATCATCTACAGCGGCGCTGAGATCCCGATGTACGACTTCCGGCTCGCCGGCACCTTCGCCGCCGACGGCTCGAGCATCGGTTTTGCCTCGGCCGAGGGCATCGGCGACTCGCGGAACATGGGCCCGCTGGTCGGCCTGGGCTCCGACCCGAACGCGGTGTGCGATCTGGCGGCCGGCTTCGGCTTCTCCTGCGAGGACTGCCCCGATGGCGGCCGCTACTGCGTGCGCATCGAGGCCTACTTTGACCCCTCGCCCTTGATCGAGGGCCTGACCCTCATCGAGTGAGCGCTGCGGGCAGCGCCCCGCGGCGCCGCCCCACCCCCGCCCGGAGGCGGCTGTGGACCTGAGCCCCGACTCCCCGCTCGCCGCCCTCTGGACGCCCCCCCTGGTGGGCGCCGCCCTCCAGCTCGCTGCGATCATCGGCTTCGCGCTGCTCGGCCGCCTCTTCCCCCGCGACCCGGCGCAGCCCCTCCTCCACCGCGACCTGTGGATGAACTTGCTCAACGGCGCGGTGCTCTACCCGCTGCGCCTCACGGTGGTCGCCTGGGCGGCCGGCGCCCTCCGCGTCGGCCTGCTGCCCACCGAGGCGCTGCCGCGGCCTTGGGCGCAGGGGCTGGTCGCCTTCCTGCTGCTCGATCTCGGGCGGTACTGGCTGCACCGCGCGGCCCACCGCGTGCCCTGGCTGTGGACCTTCCACCGCGTGCACCACTCTGCCCGGCGCTTGGACTCGACCACCGGCCTGCGCATGCACGCCGTGGACTTCTTGCAGCTCTCGGCCCTCCCCATCGTGTTGTTCGGCGTGCTGCTCGACACCACAACCTGGAGCCCCTGGGTGCTGACCGCGGTGCTCGGCGTGGGCGCGCTCTTCGATGGCTTCCAGCACGCCAACCTCCGCCTGCCCTGGTCGAGCCCGGTGGTGCGGGCTTGGTCGGCGGTGCTGAACAACCCGCACTTCCACGCCTGGCACCACACGGTCGACGGCGCCGAGATTGACGGCAACTACGGCAATACGCTCACCATCTGGGACCGCCTCTTCGGCTCGGACGTGACCCGGCCGGCGCTGCCCCGGGCCTTTGGCGTGGCCGCCGACCAGGGCCTGCGCGAAGATCCCATCGGCTGGCAGCTGCTGCGCCCGACGCGGCCGGCGTGAAGCTCCGCCTCGCCATCGTCCTCGTCCTCACCGGCGTGTTTTTGGCCCTCGCCCTGCGCGGGCTCGAGCTGGACGCCGCGCTGGCCACGCTCCGCGCCGTCGAGTGGCGGGCTGTGGCGCCGATGATGGGCGCCTACGTCATGGTGCACAGCCTCCGCTCGCTGCGGCTGGGCCTGCTGCTCGCCGCCGAGGGGCGCCCCCGCCTCCGCTTCCACCGTCTGTTCTTGATCAGCAGTGTTGGGTTTCTCGCGATCAACGTGCTGCCGCTGCGCCTCGGCGAGGCCGTGCGCCCCTACCTGCTGGTCGAGCGCGAGGGCGTGGCGCTCGGCGACGCGCTGGCCGCCATCTTGTTGGAGCGGCTGGTCGACGTGATCATGCTGCTGGCCATGCTCTTGACCGTGGGCTTGGTCGTCGAGCTGCCCCCGGGCGGGGTCGTCGTCGCGGGTTTGGAGCTGGTCTCGGCCGGGCAGCGCGCGCTCGGCGTGGCCGCGCTGGCCGGGGCGGCGGGGCTGGCCGGGGCGGTGTTCATCGGCGAGCCCCTGATCGGCCTGCTGGAGCGCGTCCCCGTCGCGGGCCGCCTCGCGCCGCTGGCCCGCCGCTTCCGCACGGGGCTGGTCGGCCTGCTGCGTGACCCCCGCCGGGCCGCCTTGGTCGGCCTGCTCAGCGCGGGGACCTGGGGCTTCACCCTCGCCGCGGTCCGCGCCCTGCTGGGCGGCTTTCCCGGCCTGCCGACGGCGCCGGCGGCGGTGCTCACCACGTGGACCTTCACCCTGCTCGGCATGACCCTGGTGCCGACGCCGGGCTTTTTTGGGCCGTATGAGCTGGCCTGCTCCTCGGCCCTGCAGCTGTGGGGGGTCGAGAGCGCCGCGGCGCAGAGCTTCGGCCTCGTGCTGCACCTCGGGCAGCTCGCCTTCACGCTGTGCATCGGCGGGGTCGGGCTCTTCGCTGAGGGCCTCAGCCTGCGGGCGCTGGTCCGGCCGTCGATCGAGGCCCCGCCGCGCTGAGCGGGCGCCTCAGCCCTGGGGGTCGACCGCCCAGGCGCTGACCCGCACCCCGCCGTTGCTAAAGCCGGTCAGGGCGAAGGCCCGCGGGTGCACGAGCCGCGCCAGCCGCTGGTCGGGGCAGAGGAACAGCGCCCGCCAGCCCCGCAGCGGGCCGCTGAGCGCGCGGCCGAAGGCCCGGTAGACTCCGTCGACGCTGTGGCCCAGCCGCAGGCCGTAGGGCGGGTTGGTCACCACGAGGCCGGTGGCCGCGGGCGTGGGCGGGTCAGCGATGTCGGCGCGCAACCACTCGACGGAGGCGCCGGCCCGCTCGGCGTTCTCAGCGGCATCAGCTAGGGCTGGGGCGTAGTTGTCGCTGCCGGTGATCAGCGGGCGGAGGCCGCTCGGCGCGCGCCGCCGGCTGGGCGTGACCCCTTGCAGCGCCGGCCAGGACTCCATCGCGTAGGGGCGCCCGCCGCCCGGGGGCTCACCCGCGGCGAGCAGGGCGGCCTCGATGGGGATGGTGCCCGCGCCGCAGAAGGGGTCGAGCAGCGGCTCATCCCCGGCCCAGCCGGCGAGCAGGAGCAAGGATGCGGCTAAGTTCTCGCGCAGGGGGGCCTTGCCCTGGGCTTGGCGCCAGCCCCGCACGCCCAGCCGCTCGCCGCCCGCGTCGATGCTGAGGCTGACCGCGTCGCCGACCACGCGCAGCTGCAGGTGCTGGGCGCGGTGTGGTCGGCTGCTGGGCACGCTCAGCGCGGGTGCGGCGCGCAGCTGGTCGTGGATGGCGTGCAGCACCTTCTTCTCGATGACGTCTTTGCGCCCGAGCCGCGACTCTTCGACGTGCACGGCGAGCTCCATCGGGTCGCGCAGGCGCAGGAAGGGCCGCCAGTCGGCGCTGCGCACCAGCGCGGCCAAGCCCTCGAGGCTGTGGGCCTTGCCGGCGACCACCTCGCACATCAGCCGGTTGGCCGTGCGCAGGCGGCGGGCCAGCGCCGCGCCCTCCTCGAGGGTGGCCGAGAGCAGGACGGCGCCCGGGCTCGGCCGGCCGTCGACGCCGAGCTGGCTGAGCTCGGCCTGGGCGACCGCCTCGAGGCCCGGGGGTACGGTCAGGCTCCAGCGGTGGCTCATGCCTGGGCCCGGGCGGCGGCGAGGCCCCGACCGTCGAGGTGGGCGAGCAGGTCGGCGACGAGGTCGCGCGGGCCGATCGCCCGGTCGAGGACCTGTTGGGTCGTGAGCAGGTTGCCGTGTTGGTGGACGTTCTCGCGAAGCCAAGCCAAGGTCGGCTGCAGCTCGCCGCGGCCCACCTCGGCCCAGAGCGCCGGGCGCGCCGCTTCGAGCGCCGCGCGGAAGCCGGCGGCCATGAGGTTGCCCAGGGTGTAGCTGGGGAAGTAGCCGAAATATCCGCTGCACCAGTGCACGTCTTGCAGCACGCCCTCGGTGGCGTGCGCCGGGCGCAGGCCGAGGCGGGCCTGGTAGGCCGCGTCCCAGGCCTCGGGCAGCGCCTCGATGGGGAGCGCGCCCGAGAACAAACCGAGCTCAAGCTCGAAGCGCACGATGATGTGGAGGTTGTAGGTGGTCTCGTCGGCGTGCACGCGGATGAGCGAGGGGCTGACCCGGTTCGCCGCCGCGTAGAGGGCGGCGGCGGAGGGGGCCGGCCCAGGCGCGCCCGCGGCGGCGTGCTCGGCGGCCCAACGCGGGGCCAGCCACTCGAAAAAGGCCTCGCTGCGGCCGATCACGTTCTCCCAGAAGCGCGACTGGGACTCGTGCAGCGCCGTGCCCGCGGCCGCGCGCAGGCCGGTGCCGCTGAGCCTGAGCGGCAGGCCCTGCTCGTAGAGGCCGTGACCGGCCTCGTGCATGGTGCTGCTGAGGCAGCCGAGCGGGTCGTCGGGGTCGGTGTGGGTGGTAATCCGCACGTCGCCGGGGTGGATGCCCAGGGAGAAGGGGTGGATCGACTGGTCGAGGCGACCGCGCTCCCCATCCCAGCCCATGGCCTCGAGCACCTGCGCGTGCAGCCGGGCGAGGGCCGGCGCCGGCAGGTGGAGGCGGGGCCCCGGGCCCGCTTGGGCCGCCGCGGCCACCCGCGGGGCGAGCTGGTCGCCCAGGCCCACCAGCAGCGGCTGGAGCTGCGCGACGGTGGCGCCGGCGTCGAAGTCCTCGAGCAGGGCGTCATAGGGGTGGGCGCCGCCGCCCAGCGCCGCCGCCCGCTCGCGGCTGAGGTCGACCAGGCGCCGCAGGGCCGGGGCGAACATGGAGAAGTCGCGCGCCTCACGCGCGGCCACCCAGGCCCGGAAGCCGGCGTTCTTGGCCTCGGCCAGCGCGCCGACCAGCGCGGTGGGCACGCGCACCGCCCGGTGGTGCTTGTGCAAGGCGCGGGCGACCATCACCGCGTCCACATCGGCCATCGACGGCGCGGCGGGCGGTGGGCCGAGCTGGTCGGCCAGCGCCTCAAGCGCCCCGCCCAGCGCCGGATCGGCGAGCCGCTCGTGCTGGAGCCGCGCCATCAACGCGAGCTGCGCGCCGCGCACCTCGCCGCCGCCGGCGGGCATCATGGTCTGCTGGTCCCACTCGAGCAGGCCCGAGATGCCTTCGAGGGTCTCGAGGGCGGCCAAGGCCCCCCGCACCTGCTCGAGCTGCGCCTGCTGCGCACCGCCGTGATCCACCGCGCCTCCAAACCTTGGCGGCGGCGCGGGGACCGACGGCCGGCCGCGGGAGCGCTCGCCAGCCCGGCGCGGGGCGCATAACCCCGGCGCGGCGCGGCCCGTGGCTCCGCCGGCGGAGGACGCATGGCCAACCGGGTGCTGCGGGTCGAGCGTGGCGGTGCGCTGCTCGGGAGCTTCGCGCTGGACGCTGATCCAGTTGAAGTGGTGCTGGTCGACGGCGAGGGGGTGCTCTGCCGCTGGCTGCTGCCCGCGCCGCCCGTGCGGCGCCCGGCGCCCGCACCGCAGCCCGCTGTTGAGTCGGCCCCGCGCCGTGGCACCATCGAGCCCCGTGCGGGCCTGCGGGTCGATGAGCCGCGCCCGGCGGGCTTGGATCGCGGCGACGGCGACGACCTGACCCTCCCCCTGCCCGAGCCGACCGAGACCACCGGCGGCGCGCCGCCGACCGAAGAGGCGCCGGTGCGCCCAGGGCCGCGCCCCGCGCCCAACCTCGCCCGGCCGCCGCTGGGCACGCCGCCGGCCGGCCCCCGGCTCTTTGAGCCCAAAGAGCTGACCTTGCCGGCGCCCGAGCCCACCGGCGCCCGCGAGCTGAGCTTGCCCCTGCCGGATGGCGACGAGGACGAGGACGAGCTCAGCCTTCCCATGCCCGCGCCCGCCGGCCCGCCGCCCGCGCGGCCGCTGGCCCCCGCGCCGGCGGCGCCGCGGCCTGGCGCTGGGCCCACACCCGCCGCGGCCTCCGCCGCCTCGGCGCGCCCGCGCCCGCGCCCGGGGCCGCTGCCGGCGCCGCCGCGGTCTGCGCCTCCGCGCCCGGCGCCTCCGCCCGCCCCGCCCGCGCGCCCCGCGCCCGCGCCGGTGGTCGATCCCGGGGCCTCGGCTTCGCGCCCCGCGCCCCGCGCCGCCGCCGCTGACGAAGAGGACAGCTTCACCGCGGCGGCGGGCTTCGCCGCGGCCCGCGCGCTGGCTGACGCGGCCGGGCGGGTCGACGCGGACGCTGGGCCGGCGACCACGCCGGGGCCGGGCCCGCTCGGCGTCGATGACTTTGACCTCGGAGAGGACCTCTCCGCCCCCCGGGTCGCGCCGGCCGAGGTCTGGGTGCGCCGGCAGTCCGAGTGGCGGGCGGGCGGCAAGCTCGCGCCGGGCCAGCGCGCCGTCGCCCGGGGCGGCTGGGTTCGTTACGGTGAAGATGGTGTGCTGACCGTCGATCCGGGCCCGGGCCTGTCGGGCTCAGCCACCTTCGTCGACGGCCAGACGATTGAGCTGGCCGCGGGCGCTGCGCCGCGTCGCCTCGCGCCGGGGGCCAGCGTGATGCTCCGCGACGGCGACTATGCCCTCTACGTGCGCGCAGAGGTGCCCGGCGGGGGCGCGTGAGCCCGGGCGGGCGCGGGCGGCGGCTGCGGTTTGACGACGCCGAGCGGCGCCTCGAGCTCGGCGTGCACGAGCTGCTCGACCTGCGCCCGGTGGAGGGTGATCTGCGCCTCAGCGTGGCCTGGGGCGCCCGGGCCCGGCTCGCCGCGGGCCAAGAGCTGCACCAGCGCTGGGCCGCCGCCCGGACCGACGCGCAGGAGGACTTCCTCGCCGAGCGCAGCCTCACGCACCGGCTGATCATCCACGGCTGGGAGGTGCGCATCCGCGGGCGGCTGGACGGCCTGAGCGCCGAGGGCGGCTGGTGGGTGGTCGAGGAGCTCAAGTCCACCACCCTGCCCGCGGCGGCGCTCGGCGGCGCCCGGCTCAGCGATCTGCCCGCCGCGGCCCGCCAAGTGCAGCTCTACCTGCACCTGATCAGCGCCGGCGCGGACGTGGGGCTCGCCTTGGACCGCGACCGGGTGGTCGGCCGGCTGGTGCTGCGGTCCTTGCTCGACGGCAGCCAGCGGGTGCTGCCGGTGCCGCCCGATCCGGGAATGGGGCCTTGGCTCGAGCGCCTCATCGCCGGCCGGATCGCCGATCATGAGGAGCGGCTGGCCCACCGCGCGCGCCTGCGTGGGCGCCCCGTCCCCCTGCCGCACCCCATGCCGCGGCCGGGCCAAGAGGAGCTGATTGACGCCTGCACCGCTGCTTTTGTCACTGGCCAGACCCTGCTGGCCGAGGCGCCCACCGGCCACGGCAAGACCGCCGCCGCGCTGACCGCGGCGGTCCGGCGGGCGGTGGAGACCGGTCAGCGCGTCTTTTTCGCCACGATGCGCACCACCCAGCAGCGCATGGCCGAGGAGACCGCCCAGCGCCTCGCCGCGGGCGGCCTGCCCCTGCGGGCGCTCACGCTGCGCGCGCGAGAGAAGGCCTGCCTGCAGCCGGTCCTGCGGTGCCGGCCCGATGCCTGCCCCTATGCCGCCGGCTTCTTTGACAAGGTCGAGGCCGGGGGCCTGCGGGCCGCGGCGCTGGTCGGGCCGCCCGGGCAGCCCGGGCAGGTCGGCGGAGCTTGGCTCGGCGCGCTGGGCCGCGCCCACATGGTCTGCCCGCACGGCCTCGGCCAAGAGCTGCTCGACCAAGTCGACGTGGTCATCGGTGATGTCAACCACGTCTTCGACCCGATGAGCCGCTCGGCGGCGATCTGGGCCGAGCCAGAGTCCTGGCTCGTGATCATCGACGAGGCCCACCACCTGCCCGAGCGGGCGATGGACTGGGGCTCGCCGCGCCTGCCGCGGGGCCTGATCGCGGCGGCGCGGGCCGCCGACCCCGCAGGCAGCTCGGCCCACGCGCCCTTTCAGGCCTTCGTCGACGAGGTGGAGGCCTTTGTCGACGGCCTGCTCGAGCGGGCGGCGGGCGGCGGGTTGGTGTCCGCTCCGCTCACCGAGGGCCTCGACCGCCGGGAGCTGCGGGCCCTGGCCGACCGCGCCGAGGGCCTCGCGCTCGACCGGGCCTTGGTCTGGAGCGCCCCGCTGGCCGCTGATCCTGTCGTTGCCGCGCCTGCGCAGGTGGACGAGGCCGGGCCCGACGAGGCCCCTCCCGAGGCGGCCCTGCCGCCCACCGACCCCTGGGTCGAGCTGGCCCGGGCGCTGCTGCGGCTGCGGGCCGCCGCCGACCGGGCCGGGCCGGAGACCCTGCTGCTGGCCCGGGCCGAGGCTGACGAGGATGGCCCCGCCGGGCTCGCCTTGCTGTGCCGTGACCCGAGCGCCCTGCTCGGGCCGGCCTTCGCCGCCCTGGGCGGGGCGGTCTGCCTCTCCGCCACCTTGCGGCCGGCGCGCTTCTTCGCTGACCTGCTCGGCCTTCCCCCGACCCACCGCGCGCTCTCCTTGCCTTCACCCTTTCCGCCCGAGCACCTGCGGGTGGCCGTGCTGCCCCAGGTCTCCACCGAGGCGCGGCGCCGCGCGCGGGACCGCCTCGCCACCGCGGCGCTCATCTCCGAGGCCATCGCGGCGGTGCCCGGCAACGTCGCGGTCTTCTTCCCGAGCTTCGCCATGCTCGAGGACCTCGCCCCCCTCCTCCGGCCCGGCCCGGCGGTCTTGCTCGTCCAGCGCGCTGATCAGCGGGATGGGGAGCGCGCCGCCCTGCTCGAGGCCCTGCGCGGCCCAGGCCGCCACGCGCTGCTCGCCGTGCTCGGCGGGGGCCTCGCCGAGGGCGTGGATCTGCCCGGGGACGCCCTGCTCGGCGCGGTCATCGTCAGCCCGGGCCTGCCGCCGCCCAGCCCCGAGCGGCGCCTGCTCGCCGACTGGTACGAGGAGCGCTTCGGCGCGGGCCGGCGGTACGCCTACCTCGTGCCGGGCCTCACCCGGGTCGTGCAGGCCGCCGGCCGGGTCATCCGCGGCCCAGAGGACCGGGGCGTCGTCTTCCTGCTCTGCCAGCGCTTTCTGCGCGACGAGCTGCGGGCGCTGCTGCCCCCGACCTGGACCTTGCTCCGCGGCGGGCGGCCCGGATCGCTGACCGCCGGTCTGTTCTCGATCGAGGGGGCCCCCGATCCGCTCGCCGGGCTGGCCCTGCCCCCGCTGCCGCCGGACCTTGGGGAGCCGGCGCCCGAGCCCGAGGCGACCCCCGCGCGGAGCGAGCCGGGCCTGGCGCGTTAGGGCGCCCCCTCTGCCGGTCGGCCCATGGGTCGCCGCCCACCTTGGGGAACGATTGGACGCCGCCGCCACCCTCGCCACCCGCAAGCCGCTCGAAGACCTCGAGGCCGAGGTCGTGCGCCGCCACCTCGCCCGCCCCGATGAGCTGAGCTCCGGGCTGCTCGACGCCCTGCGCTATGTGCTGAACTTCGCCAAGCTCGGGCTGGTGCGGGCCAGCGACGGGCAAGACGTCGCGGTGGGCGAGGCGCTGGCGGGGCTGCGCTGGCGGGTGGTCTCGGCGCTCGAGCCCCACCTGCAGGGCAGCGACCCGACGCTGTGGGGCGCGGTGCGCGAGCTGCCCACGCTGGTGCGCGAGACCCGCGGCTGGCGCGACCGGCTGCTGCGCACCACCGCGCTCGACCGGGCCGCGCTCGAGGCCGAGGTCACCGAGCGGCAGCTCTGCGTGGCCTCGGGCGGCGGCGGGGGCAGCGGCTACGGCTATGCGGGGGCCTTCCGCCTGCTGCACCGGCGGGGCCTGCAGCCGGCCATGCTCTCCGGAACGTCCATGGGGTCGCTGATCTCGATGTTCCGGGCGCGGCACAAGGTCTTCGACGGCGCGACCCTGGTGGCCGCGGCCCGCCAGCTCAGCTGGAACAACATCTTCCGCGTGCTTGAGATGGAGAGCCGCTACGGCATCCCCGCCACGCTGCGGCTCTACCTGCGCTCGGCCCTGGGCAACCTGTTCCAGCGCGAAGATGGCCGGGTCACCACCTTCCGCGACATGGAGATCCCGCTGCTGGTCGTGACCACCGGCATCACCATGGACGCGCTGCGCCACGATCTCAGCTACTACGAGCACTTTATGGACGACGCCGTGAGCCCCGGCGCCGTCTTCCGCTACACCCAGCTGCGGCGCCTGACCCGGCTGGCCAACGTCTGGCGTGAGCTGCTCGTGCGCCCCGATGCCCTGCGGGAGTGTGTCTTCGGCGCCGACGAGCTGACCATGGACGCCGATGTGCTCGACGCGGCCGGCTTCTCCTCGGCGGTCACCGGGGTCATCCACTACGACGTCATCCGCGACGACGCGCGGGCCAAGCAGCTGCTCGACCGGCTCTATGGGGAGTGGGGCATCACCCGGCTCACCGAGGGCGGCTTGGTCAACAACCTGCCCGCCCGCCCGCTGTGGACGGCGGCGATGTCGGGCCGCCTCGGGCGCCGCAACCCCTTCGTGCTGGCGCTGGACTGCTTCGCCCCGCAGCCGAGCAGCCTCGGCTGGATGGCCGTGCAGCAGGTGGTGCGCCCGAACGTGAAGGCCAACCTGCCCTATGCCCACTTCTACTTCGCCCTCGAGAAGCGGCTGAGCCCGGTCAACCTCGTGCCCACCGTGCACGACGTGGTGCGGGCGATGCGCTGGACCCACGACGAGCTCGAGCCGCACATGCCCTTCGTCCAAGAGATGTGCCGCACCCTGCGCGCCCTACCTGACGCCCCGGCGGGTGAGGTGGCGGCGTGAGCGCGCCCCTGCCGCCCCGGCTGGTCCTCTACGACGGGGTCTGCGGGCTCTGCGACCACACCGTGCAGTGGCTGCTCGACCACGACCCGGCGGGCCGCCTGAGCTTCGCCGCGCTGCAGGGCGAGACCGCCGCGGCGGTCCGCGCGCGGCACCCCGAGCTGCCCCATGACCTCGACAGCGTCATCCTCGTCGAGCAGCTCGGCGCGGGTGAGCGCCTCTGGTGGCGCTCGGCGGCGGTCTTCCGCCTCGCCGGGCACATCGGCGGGGTGTGGGGCTGGGCGCGGCACCTCGGCCTGCTGCCCGCGGCGCTGACCGACCTCGGCTACCGCTTTGTCGCGGCGGTGCGCTACCGTGTCTTCGGCACGCGTGAGGCCTGCCGCCTGCCCCGGCCCGAAGAGCGCGCCCGCTTCTTGCCCTGAGCTGCGGGCCCGGCTGCGCCCGCTCCCCCGGCTGCGCCCGCGCGGCCCCGGCCCTCCCCCTGCACCGCGGACTGCCTGTGTCGCCCACGCCCGCCGCCGCACCGCCGCCCGCCCTGCCCCTGCGGCAGATCGGGCCCGAGCCGGAGCCGGGCCACGCCACGGGGGGCCTCGGCGCGCTCTGGCGGCACCGCCAGCTCGTCTGGGCCTTCGTGCTCAACGATCTGAAGCAGAAGTACCTCGGCTCGAGCATCGGCTTCTTTTGGACCGTGGTCACCCCGCTGCTCGAGCTCGCGACCTACACCTTCGTCTTTCATGTGGTGCTCGGCCTGCGCACCGACCGCGACCTCAGCTCGACCGACGGCGGCCTCTCCCACTACGCGCTGTTCTTGTTCTCAGGCATGGTCACCTGGTTTGGGGTGCAAGAGGGCCTGACCCGCGCCACCACCGCGATCACCGACCACGGCCACCTCATCAAGAAGGTGAACTTCCACGCGGTCGCCCTGCCCGGCTACGTCGTCTGCGCCGCCGTCCTCAACCAGGTCATCCGCATGGGGGTGCTGGCCTCGGCGGTGCTGCTGTTCACCGGCGAGGGCCTGAGCTGGCACATGGTGCTCGTCCCGCCCATGCTGCTCGTGCAGGCCATCTTCGTCTTGGGCGCCGGCCTGCTGCTGGCCACGGTCAACGTCTACTTCAAAGACACCGTGCACATCGTCAAAGCCGGCCTGCTGCTCTGGATGTTCGTCACGCCGGTCTTCTACGCGCCCGACGCCTATCCGCGGCGTTTTGGCCTGCTGCTCCAGCTCAACCCGCTGGCCCACCTCGTCGGCGTCTTTCGTGAGCTGGTGCTCGACCACACCCTGCCGCACCCCCACAACTTCGTGGTGGTGACCGTGATGGCGGTGTTCTCGCTGTTGGTTGGCTACTCGGTCTTCCACCACCACCAGGACCAGTTCGCCGACCACGTCTAGCCGGCGCGCCGGCGGAGGCCCGATGGACGTCCCCCAGCTGGTCGCGCTGCTCGCGCGCTCGCGCTACCCCCTGGTCCAGCTGCTCAGCTGGGAGGAGCTGCGCGCCGAGCGCCTGATCGAGCGGGCGGCCCAGCAGCTCGGCGCCCCGCTGTGGAGCTGGAGCCTGAGCGACGGCCTGCTCGGCCCGCCCGGCCCGCAGCCCCAGACCACCGCGCCCGAGGCCGCCTTGGTGCGGCTGCTCCAGCACAAAGAGCCCGGCCTCTTCTTGCTGCGCGACCTGCACCCCCACGTGGGCGCGCCGGGCGTGGTCCGCCTGCTGCGTGACCTGGCCCGGGTCGCCGGCGGCCGCCGCCAGCTCGTGGTCCTGCTCGGGCCGGTGCCGCTGCAGCCCACCGAGCTGGCCAAAGACCTGGTCACCATCGACCTGCCGCTGCCCGACGCCGACGAGGTCCAGCGCCTGCTCAGCCAGCTGCTCAAGCACCAAGACCGCCCCCTGGCGCCCGAGCAGGCCGCCCGCTTCGTGCGCGGCGCGCTCGGCCTGACCGAAGAGGAGATCAAGCGCCTCTTCGCCCGGGTGCTGCTCGGCGGCGGCCGCTTCGGCGACGAGGACCTGCGGACCTTGATCGAGGAGAAGCGGCGCATCATCCGCCACTCGCGCTACCTCGAGCTCTGGGAGGGCGGGCTCGGCGTCGGCGACGTCGGCGGCATGGACAACCTCAAGCGCTGGCTCGAGCAGCGCGCCGCCGGCTTCACCCCCGCCGCCCGCGCCTTCGGCCTGCCCGAGCCCCGGGGGGTCTTCTTGCTCGGCGTGCAGGGCTGCGGCAAGTCCTTGATGGCCAAGGCGGTCGCAGACCTCTGGCGGCTTCCGCTGCTGCGCCTCGACGTGGCGGCGGTCTTCGGCGGCGGCGCGGTGGTCGAGGGCCAGAGCCTGCGCGAGACGATCAAGATCGCCGAGTCGCTGGCGCCAGCGGTGCTCTGGATCGACGAGATCGAGAAAGGATTCGCGCGGGACAGCAGCGGCGGCGAGGCCTTCGGCACCTTCCTCACCTGGATGCAGGAGAAGCAGAAGCCGGTCTTCGTGGTCTCCACCGCCAACGACGTGCGCCACCTGCCGCCCGAGCTGCTGCGAAAGGGCCGCTTTGACGAGATCTTCTTCGTCGACCTGCCCGGCGTGCACGAGCGCCTCGCCGTGCTCGAGATCCACCTGCGGCGGCGGGGCCGCGACCCGATGGCCTTCGATCTGGTCCGCGTGGCCGAAGAGACTGAGCGCTTCTCGGGGGCGGAGCTGGAGCAGCTCGTGGTCAGCGCGCTCTTCGCCGCCTACGCCGAGGGCAGCGCGATGCGGACGGAGCACCTGCTCGACTGCCTGCGCGAGACCATCCCGCTGGCGGTCACCATGGACGACCACCTCAAGGCCCTGCGGGAGTGGGCGCGGCCGCGGGCCCGACCGGCCAGCCAAGACCGGCGCCGCGCCGACTGGTTCGAGGCCTGGGAGGAGATCACCGCCCCTTAGGCCGGGCGGTTGTTCAGCGCGCCGAGCTGGGCCAAGAACGCGGGGCTGGCCGCCGCTTGCGTCCAGACCAGGGCGCCGTCGGGGCCGGGCAGCAGGTGGCCCCAGTCCCGCGGGCCGGCGCTGAGCCGGCCCATGTGCATGTGGGTGGTGGTGCCGGGCAGCACGTCAAAGACGACGTGCGCGTCACCGGCGGGCAGCTCAAGGGTCTGCCCCGCCCGCCAGACGAAGACGCCGACCTCGGCCCAGGCCCCGTCCGCGCCGCGCCGGAAGCGCCGCTCGCTGTAGCCCCCGGTCAACAGCGTGCTGGTAAACGGCCAGGGGTGGTCGTGGGGCTCGGGGCGCGGGTCGTCGGCGATCCAGACGGTGAAGCGCTCGAGCGTGCCCGGCTCGACCCCATCGCGGCGGCTCTCGGCCTTGTACGGCGCGCCCCCGCGGCCGGGGATGAGCACAAAGGGGCTCCACGCCCGGCCGAGGCCCGCGGTGGCCAAGCCCGTGGTGGTCGTGCTCGCGGTCGGCGCCGTCGTGCCCACGCTCAGCCCCGCGCGCGGGCGGCGGTCAGGGCCGCGGCCCGGCCCGCGGTGCGGGCCAGCTCGGCCTGCGCCTCTTGGTAGGCCCGCACGGCCACCGGGTCATCGCGGTCGATGTACTCGGGCAGGGCGCCCAGCTGCTTGGCCTCGGCGAGGCGGCGCTCGGCCTCGAGCTGCTCGACCTTGAGGCGGGCCATCTGCTGGCGGTGGCGCAGGCCCAGCCAGACGATGGCCACCGGGCTGCCGAAGACGGCGAGGATGGCCACCAGCGGGATGAGGGCCTCGATGGGGTTGCTCATGGGCGCTCCGCCGGCTCAGGGGCCGTACTGCTTGTCGTCGGCCGGGGCCTTGTGACCGCCGGAGAGCTGGGCGCAGGTGGTGCCTGCGTCGACCCGCACCATGCTCCAGGTCGAGCGCGCCGAGTCGGGCTTGATCGTCGGGTTGCTGACGAAGAGGCGGTTGCTCGCGCCGATGTTGCGCTGGGCGTAGTCGAGGATGGTCGCGCGCCCGCCGGCGCTGGTCGGGCTCGTCCAGCTGCCCTCGAGCACCGAGTGGGCCCGCTGGATGATGTAGACCTCGACCTCGCCAAAGACCGGTGCGTCGAGCAGGATGGTGCCGCCCGGGTCACCATCGGGCTCAAAGTCGAGCACCGCGGGGTGCTCTTTGTCCTCGGGCACCGCGCGGTTCGACTTGGCCGGGTCAAAACCCATGTACTGCGGCCGCAGGTCGATCTTGAGCGGGGCGCCGACCTCGACCCCGCTGCTCTCGAGCGGGGCGCTGCGGCTCTTGAGCGCGGCCTCAAAAGCCGGCGGGATGCGGGTCACGGCGAAGGAGCGGTTGCTCCACACCCGCAAGCGGCAGGGGTCGGTGGTCGCCACATAGGCGCCCGGCTGGCCGCTGATGTCGAGGATGAAGGTCGTGCGCGCCTTGGCGGTGGTCGTGCCCAGCACGGGGATGTGCGCGTCGGTCACCACGGTCATGTCGAGGCGCCAGCGGCCGCGGGGGTCGGCGCCCTCGTCGACGACGGTGCCGCCGCTGTCTTGGGCGCGCGCGCCGCTGGCCAAGCCGAGCGTGAGCAGGGCCGCCGCGGCGGCGAGGGCCGGGGCGCGGCGCGGGGTGTGGTGGTCCATGCGGCCTCCTGCCGGGGCGGCGCGGTTGGCTCCCCCGGGGATCAGTCTAACCCCGAGCGCGGCCCTGCCCGCCTCCACCTGCGCGCGGTGCGCGGTCGGTCAAGCCCGCGCCGGCGCCGCCTGCCCCCCGGGCGCGTGCGCTAAGGTCGCCGCCCGAGGTGCCCGTGCGCTCCAGATCGCCTGCCCTGACCTTCGCGCTGACCGCCGCCATCTGCGCGCTGATGACCGCCTGCGCGGCCGACGACGCGCCCGACAAGGCGGGCTCCGGCGGTGAGGACACCGGCGCCCCGCTCGACCCAGGCCCGGCCTACCAGCCGCCCGGCGCCGCCGGCCCCTACCTCGTGGGCACCTACGCCTCGGCCTTCACCAGCCGCGACGGCCTCGAGCTGCCCGTGCAGATCTGGTACCCGGTCGACCCCGAAGACCAAGGCTTCCTGCACGAGTACGACGGCCTAGTCACCGGGGCGGCGCTCAACGACGCCACCCCGCGCTGCGACGGCCTGCGCCCGGTCGCGCTCTTCTCGCACGGCAACGGCGGGGTGCGCTTCCAGAGCGTGTTCTTGACCGAGCACCTCGCGTCGCGCGGCTGGATCGTCGTCGCGCCCGACCACGTGGGCAACACGCTCTTTGACCTCGACGACGACCGCCTCGAAGAGCTCATCTTCCGTCGGCCCGCCGACATCGCCGACGCCGCCGACTGGCTGTTCGACATCGAGGCCGGCAGCGCGGGCCCACTGGCCGGCTGCGTCGACCCGGTCGCTGGCTACGCCGTCCTCGGCCACAGTTTTGGCGGCTTCACCGCCCTGGCCCTGACCGGCGGCGCCTGGGAGGCCGAGGCCATCGCCGCGAGCTGCGGCGCGCCGGGCCGCGACCGCTGGCTCTGCGACCAGACCTTGGCCGGCCTCGAGGCCCGCGGCGGTCAGGCCGAGGTGGCCGACCGCCGGGTCTGGGCCAGCGTGCCGATGACCCCGGCCGGCCGCGACGTGCTCGAGCCGGCCCTGGCCCGCGCGGTCGTGCCCACCCTGGTCATCGGCGGCGGGCGCGACACGCTCACCACGATCGAGCGCCAGGTCGAGCCGCTCTACGCCGCGGTCGGCGGCCGGCCCAAGGCGCTGGGCCTGCTCGCCGACGCCGGCCACTACACCTTCTCCGACCTCTGCGGTTGGGCGCCGACCTACGATGACTGCTTTGCGCCCTACCTCGAGCCGGCGGTGGCCCACGCCGTCACCAACGAGGCCGTCGACGGCTTCCTCGACGAGCTGCGCGGCGTGGACGCGGCCGCGGGCAGCTTCCCGCCCGCCGCCGCCGAGGCCACCTTCACGGTGGAGCGGTGAGCGCAGCGGGCCCCGCCGGCCCTCCGCCTGCAGGCGCGGCGGCGCCCGCCACCTCCGCCCTGCGCGCGCTGCTCCTCCCCCTGGTTCTCGGGCTGCTCGTCGCCAGCCCCACCCTCTCCGCCCCCTGGATGCTCGACGACTGGCTGCACCAAGACGCGCTCAACGTGCTCGGCGGCGCGCCCGGCCCGGCGATCAACGGCGCCCTGCGCGACGGCTGGGGCCTGCCCACGCTCTTCTGCTTCATCCCGGGTGAGCCGGCGGCCCGCGCGGCGATGGAGGCCGAGGGCCTGCTCCCCTGGTTCAGCGACCCTGGCGTCTCCCTCTGCTTTTGGCGCCCGCTGTCCACCGGCCTCGCCATGGCCGAGCGCGGCCTGCTCGACGCCCTGGGCCTCGATCTGGCCGCCCGCGCCGTGGCCATGCACGCCCACACCCTGCTCTGGTACGGCCTGCTCGTGCTGCTGGTCGCCCAGCTCATGCGCCGGCTCGGGCTGGGCCGCCTGGGCCTCGTCATCGCGGCGCTCTTCGCCATCGACGACCTGCACGTGGTGCCGGTGCTCTGGTCGGCCTCCCGCAACGCGCTGTGGTCGGCCTGCTGCGCGCTGGGCGCGGCCCTGCTGCTGCTGCCCGGCCTGCCCGCCGCCGATGCCGCCCAGCCCGACCCCGCGGCCGCGCCGCCCAGCCCCGCCGCCGCTGTCGGCGCGGGCCTGCTGCTGCTGCTCGGCCTCTTCTTCGGCGAGGGCGGAGCGGCCGGCCTGCTGCTGATCCTCGCCCTGGCCCTGAGCCTGCGGCGCGGCTGGGCCCCCCGCCTCTGGACCGTGGCCCCCGCGGCGGCGGCCGGCGCGCTCTGGGCGCCGCTCTGGCTCGGCTCGGGCGCGGCGGTGGCCCACACCGGCTGGTACCGCGACCCGCTGCACGAGCCGCTGGCCTGGCTGCGCGGGGCGGCCGAGGCCCTGCCCATCCTCGCCAGCAACGGCTTCGGCCTCATCTCGGGCGACGCGGTGATGGTGCGGCCCGACCGGGCCGGCGCACTGGCGTTGACCGGGGCCCTGCAGCTCGTGGTGGTCGCCGTCTTCACCCGCCGGGCGTGGCCGCAGCTCAGCGCCCTCGAGCGCCGGGCCACCACCTTCGGCGCCCTGGCCTACCTGCTCTGCCTGCTGCCGAGCCTCAGCACCCTGCCCCAGAACCGCCTGCTGATGACCGCGGGCTTCGGCGCGAACGTTCTCGTGGCGGTCATCGCCCGCTGGTGCCGCGGCCAGCTCGCCCTGCCCGCCCCGCAGCCGGCGCTGGTGCGCCTGCGCGGCCTGCTGCTGCTGCCCATCGTGGCCGTGCACGTGGGCTGGGCGGCGCTGGCCTGGCCGCTCTTCACCATGGGCGTGCGGTGGACCGAGCGCGTGGCCCGCGCGGCCCAGGCCGAGGGCCTGCCCGGCGCGGCCGGCGGCGACCAGCTGCTGGTCGGCGTCTCGGACCCGGCCCTGGTCATGTACATGCGCGGCGCGGCGCGGGTCATGGGCGACGCGCCCGCCGGCCGCTGGCACCTGCTCTCGGCCAGCCAAGGCGCCCACGCCGTCCAGCGCACCGGCCCGGCCACCCTCGAGCTGCGCCCGCTCGGCGGCCCGATCGGCGTGCGCCCGGTCGACCAGGCCTTCCGGCGCGGGGGTCTGGCGGTCGGCCATCAGGCCCGCCGTGGACCGCTCACCATCACCGCGCTCGAGGTCGACCCGGCCACCGGCGGGGTCACCGCCCTGCGGGTCGAGGCCGACCAGCCTTTTGAGGAGCTCGGCGCGGGCCTCGTGGGCTGGGGCGGCCTCGGCTACACGACCGGCCCGCTGCCCGCGGTGGGCGAGGCGGCGGAGTGGGCCTGGGTGCCGGGGCCGGCGGGGCAGTAGGGCTCAACAAAGGGGCGCCCTCAAGGCCCCTTGTGCTGCACCGCCGCCGCCGCGTCCACCACCACATCGCCGCTGAGCACGCCCATCGTGGCGGTGCTCGTGTCGCCCATCAGGTGGTGGCGCAGGAAGGCGAAGCTGTAGGTGGCGGTGATCTGCCAGCCGCGGTCGACCTCCATCGTGGCGCAGGGCTGGAGCGTGGCCGCCTCGACCCCGAGGTTGAAGGTCTCGTGGCAGGAGCCCTCGACGGGCACCCAGCTGAAGTCGAGCTGGTCGATCGAGTCGAACTGCTGCTGCGAGCCCTCGTTGACTTGGGTCAGGGCCAGCAACGGCGTGGTGGCCGAGCGGTGCCCTTCGGCGCCCACCAGCTCGCGGCGGATGCCCCCGTCGAGCAAGATCGACGCCCGGAAGCGCGGGTCGGCCAGCGCTCCGCTGAGGAAGACGGCCTCCTCCTCGGGCGTGCAGGTGCGCAGCTCAAAAGCGTCGGTCTCCCCCGCGCAGCCCGCGGCGATCGCCGCCGGATCGAAGGTGGCCCCGGCGGTGGCCCAGACCGTGTAGGCCCCGCGGCTGTGGCCCGAGGTGGCCACCCGCTCTGGATCGACGGAGCCCGCCAGCGGCGCGGCGCCGGCCAGCAGCGCGTCGAGGCTGGCGCTCATGTCGGCCGGCCGTTCGATGTAGTGCGCGGTGGGCGAGGGCAGGTCGAAGCTCGGAAAGCCGTCTTGGAAGCGGTTGCCCACGTGCTCGACCGCGGCGACCACCCAGCCCTGGCTCACGAGGCGCGCGGCCCAGAAGTCGACCGCGCCGGCCACGCCGAAGTGCCCGTGGCTGTGCACCAGCAGCGGGTAGCCGGCCGCCTCGACCGGCGGCGCCGCCGCCGCCCCGCCCAAGGCCCGCGGGTCGAGGAAGAGCGCGTCGTAGCGCACCTCTGCGCCGGTCGTCGCGGTGGTCGGGTAGAAGACCTGCACCGGGATCGTGCGGTCGGCGCCGAGCGGGGTCGTGTAGCGCACCTCGATGGTCGCGTGCCCCACGTTGTAGGGCCCGTCGGCGTCGAGCGGCCAGGCCAGCGGGTCGACCGGCATGGTGCCCGTGTCGGCCGCGCTGTCCTCGGGGGCGCCGCCGCTGCCTTTCGCGGAGGGCTCGCCGCCGGCGCAGGCCGCGGCGAGGCCGAGCAGCGGGAGCAGGCGGAGGCTGAGGGGAGCGGCGCGCATGGGACCTCCAAGGTTGGGCGGAGGGTACACCCGCGCGCGCCCCCCGCGCCGCCTCAGCCCAGGTGCTGCACCACCCGCGCCCACTCTTGGTAGCGCGGGCTCTGCGGGCCGCCGGCCACCAGCTCGACCGCGCGGTCGAGGTGGCCGAGCGCCTGGCGCAGGGCGTCGGCCGCGGCGGCGGCCTGCTGGGCGCCGGAGCTGACCCGCTCGTGGGCCTCGTCCTTGTCCAGCGCCGCGGCGCACCAGGCGCGCAGGTCGGCCGACAGCGTCGCGCACTCGGGGCCCACGCGGGCCTCTTCGGCCAAGGCGTGGACCTCGTCGAGCAGGGCGGCGAGGCGCAGGTAGGCCGGCGCCTGGGCCCGGCCCTGGGGGCGGGTCACCGCGGCGGGGCCCTCGGGGAAGAGGTGCAGGCCGAGCTCGTCGGCCGCCCGCAGCCCCAGCTCGGCGAAGCCGTCGAGCACCCGGGCCAGGGCGTGCACCCGGCGGTCGAGGCTGGCCTCTTCAGCGGCCACCGCGCTGACCCGGCCGCTGAGCCGGGTGCTGATGACCTGCCGGTCCTTGGTGGCGAGGGCCAGGGCGTCGGCGGCGTCGGCGGCGGCCTCGCAGGCCTCCTTCACGACGCTGTCGGAGAACTGGCGGGCGGCCGCGGCGATGAGCGGGCTCGCGTAGGCCAGCAGGAGCTGGCGGCTGAGGCGGGCGTAGGACGGCATGGGCTCCTCTGCGGGCGCGCCCCAGAGCGTTGGGGCGGCGCGCGCCCTGATCCTGCCACAGGCGGGGCCCGCGGAGCCAGGACGGGGGGCGTTCCGCGGCGAGGTGCCCGACCGCCAGCGCGCACGGGCCGCATCCGCGCTGGCGGAGACCCCTTCGCCGGCGCGCGCTGACCCGGGGCGCGCGGGGCGCGGGGGAGCAGCGTGGGTCGGGGCGGAGGGGCGGACAGGGGATTGGCGGACCTCCGCGGGGTGCGGGTGTGGGTGAGGATGTGGTGATTGCGGACTTGGGGCCAGCGGGGGCGCGCTGCCTGAGGCGCAATGGACCGCCGTGGGTCACGGAGGCGCGTTGCGTGTCACGCAACGGCCCGCCGTGGGTCACGGGGGTGGCTTGTGATCAGGTGAAGTACGTACTTGGCGGCAGCGGGGGCGCGTTGCAGCTGGTGCAGGGGGCCGCCGTGGATCACGGGGGCGGGTTGCGCGCCGTGCAATGGACCGCCGTGGGTCGCGGGGCGGTCTTGCGCCGAGTGCAGCGGGCTGCCGTGAGTCGCGGGGATGGGCTGCGCACAGTGCGGTGGTCTGCTGTGCATCGCGGGCGCGAGCTGCGGGCGGTTCGATGGACCGCTGGGGCTCATGGGAGCGAGCTGCGCGCGGTGCAATGAACCGCAGGGGCGCGCGGGACCGCGCTGCGGCCGTCCGCCCCGTCAGCGCGTCGGGTGCATGGTGTCGAGCGCCGCCCAGCGGTCAAGCAGCGCGCTGAGCAGAGGCACGTCGGGGGAGAGGGCGGCGAGCTTGGCGGCCACGAGGGGCGCGCGCAGCCACTGGCGGAGCAGCGCGCGGTGCGGTCGGGCCAGGTCGAGCGCGGTCAGGAGGGCTGCCCTCGCCTTGACCAGCGCGTGCTCGGCCGCGGGCCGGTCCGCGGGGGTGGCGGCGCGCAGCGCCGCTGCCGCAGCCTCGGCCTCGACCAGCGCGTACAGTGCCTCGTTGCGCGCGATGCGCTGGCCGTCTCTCAAGTCTTGGCGGATGAGGTCCAGCGCTGCGATGGTGTCCGCCGCGCGGGCGTGTGCCTGGTCGTCGGGCAGGTCGCGGGGGCTGACGAAGCCACGGGTGTCCCACACCAGCGAAGCGCCGGGGTCCTCGGCGCTGGGGTCGATCAGGCGCGGGGTGCCGTCGGGGCCGTGGCCGCCTTGGGTCCCCTTGGCCGAGTTGCAGTCGGCGCAGGCGGGCAACAGGTTGTCCCAAGCGAAGGCCAGCTCGGGGTGCGTCAGCTTGGGCTGCACGTGATCGAGCTGGGGCTTGGGCGCGCGGGACTCGCAGTATGCGCACTTGTGGTGCGCCCCAGCGGCCAGTGTGTCGCGCAACTCTCGGTACGCTGGGGAGCGTGTGAACGCCTTCCACTCCGGCACCGCGGAGGTGCCCGCTGCGGCCACCGCCTGGGCCCGGGCCTCGAGGGCGGCAATGGTCTCCGGGCTCAGCGCGGCGGCCGGCGGCCGGCGCAAGGGGATCACCGGCCGTCCCCGTGGCGCAGCAGCGCCTCGAGCTCAGCCTCGAGCTGCTCTTGGCGCTTCATCTCGGCCCAGGTGGGGCCGGGCGCGCCGTCGCGGTCCTCGAGCTTGTGGATGACCGACTCAAGCTCTGCCTCGTCCTCGGCGCTGCGCGGGCGGCGGGCCTCGAGCGCGGCGCGCCGGGCCACCAGCGCCTCGGTCTCGGCGTCCAGGCTGGAGTCGAGGCCGAACAGGGAGCTGGTCAGGAGCTGCTCGACCCGCCGCCCCAGCACCCGCTCGGGGAAGGGCTCGATGGTCGCCCCGGCCTCGCTCTGCACCAGCCGGAAGAGGCCGCCCTCGCGGGCGGTCTGGGCGACAAACGGGCTGTGGGTGCTGACGATGAACTGCAGCTTGGGGAAGGCCGCACAGAGCTGCGGGCCGATCTCGCGCTGCCAGCGGGGGTGCAGGTGGGCGTCGACCTCGTCGATGAGCACCACGCCCTGGCAGTCGACCACGCCGTCTGCGTCGACCGCGGCCCCGGCCCGCAGCGTGTGGCGCAGCAGGTCGATCACCATGGCCAAGAAGCTGCGGTAGCCGTCGCTGAGCTGGCGCAGGCTGACGCTCAGGCTGGTGCGGGCCTGCCCGAAGATGGCGCCCTGGCTGGTCAGCTTGACCAGCTGCACCTCGGCGGGCAGCAGCCGGTTGAGCGCGGCGCGGGCCCCAGTGAGTTGGCGGGCGGCCTCGTCCCGGTCCGGGTTCTCCGGGTCAATGCTCTGGCCGTAGAGCGAGGTGAGCCAGGCCTCACAGTCGGTGAGCGCCGCATCCTCGCGGAAAAGGGTGAGGTGGCGCGCGGCGCGGCTCTTAGGGTCGACGATGTCGCCGCTGGCCCCGCTCAGGCGGCGGAATGCGCCGTAGCCAGCAGAGAACCAGCCTCGGTGGGTTGAATAGATCCCGAAAGTCGCGAAAATCACCGCATCTTCGTCGCCGGTGAATACGACCTCTCCTGGCGCCCACTTGCGACCCTCGACCTCACTGGCGGCGGCGATCAGGGTGATCGTGGTGGAAAGATAGGCCTCCCCGCTAGCCACTCCGAAAAAGTAGTCGTCAGTGCCGCTCCGCACGTCAGCGGAACAAGTCCCCACAGCCTCGCCCGCCGTCGGCCACGTGGCGGCGTCGAGCAGCCGCTCCACCTGGCCCGGCCCCAACAAGCACAGCGCGATGGCCTGCAGCAGCGTCGTCTTTCCGGACGCATTGCCCCCGAGGATGACGTTCCACCCCGCGAAGCCGCCTTCGCTGGGCAGCTCGAGCGTCGCGTCCCGAAAGGACTTGATGTTCGTCAGGTGGATGGACTGCAGGTACATCGGGCCTCCGGCGCGCGGCGGCCTATCCTGACCGCCCGGGCGGGCGGCCGGGGCGTCGCCGGACGCCGCGCGCGCGCCAGGCCGACCGGACGGCGGGCCGCAGGCCCGGTCGGCGCAGCCGACCAAGGCGCGCAGCGCCGCGCCGGGAGGGGGGCCGCCGCCGACCGCAGGGCGGCGGGGCGCCCTGGGAAGCCCGGGGACGGGCCCGCCTCAGAGCTTGGGGATGCGCAGGCGCTCGCTGATCATCGCCGAGCCGCTCACCAGGTAGAGCAGGCCGAGCGGGTGCAGGTCGCCGCCGGCCAGCGTCCAGGTGCCGCCGAGCAGCTCGTCTTCGCCGGTGCGGCCCATCTTCCAGGCGATGAAGTAGACCAGCACGACAAAAAGGCTGGTCGGGATGGGCGTGCCCTCGAAGTAGCGCACCTTGCCCGTCGCGTCGTCGGTGAGCGTGGCGGCGGTCACGTTGAAGCGGGCGAGGCGGCTGATGCCGCAGCACACGAAGTAGATGAGGATGAGCGTGTCCCACACGCCGCGCAGGCCGAGCGTGAAGCCGACCACCGCCGGGGCCACGCCGAAGGACACGATGTCGGCCAAGCTGTCGAGGTCGGCCCCATAGGGTGAGGACCGGCGCCGCCAGCGGGCCACCGCGCCGTCGGCCGTGTCGAAGACGAAGGCCAGGGGCAGCAGGGCGAAGGCCCAGGCCAAGTAGGGGTCGTAGTGGCCGGCCTCTAAGTAGTGGATGCAGAGCAGCACGCTGGCCATGCCGCAGGTGGCGTTGGCCAGCGTGATGAAGTCGGCCAGCACGAAGGAGCGGATGAGGTTGAAGCGCCGGGGCAGGGGCCGGGCGCCGGCCTTGGGGGCCTCGGCCTCGGCGGGGGGCGCGGTGGGGGTCGGCGTGCTCGGCGGCGTGCTGCTCATGGGCTCTCCTGCGCGCCGCTGCCGGCCGCGGCGGGCCGGAGCTTAGCGCCTCGCGGCCCGCGGCGGGGTGCCTGCGGGCTCCGGCGGAGCGGACCGCCCGGCCTGCGCGGGGATAGGGGCGCGCGCCGGCCGCGTGGGCGGCCACGAGGAGGGGTGATGCGGGCAGCCGTCATCGGCGCGGGCTCTTGGGGCACGGCCTTGGCCATCCAGCTCTGCCGGGCCGGCCACGCGGTCCACCAGTGGGACCACCGCGCCGACCGGGCGGCCTTGGCGCAGGCGGCCCGCGAGAACCGCCAGTACCTGCCCGGCCTGCGGCTGCCCGACGCGCTGACCGTCAGCGGCGATCTCGACGCGGCCCTGCGCGGGGCCGCCTTGGTGGTCGAGGTGGTGCCGAGCCAGGCGGTGCGCGCCGTGATGGCCGAGGTCGGGCCGCGGATCGAGGACGGCGCGCTCATCTGCTGCGCGTCCAAGGGCATCGAGCAAGGCAGCCTGCTGACCATGGCCGAGGTGCTCCACGAGGTGCTGCCGGCGCGCCTGCACCCGGGGCTCGGCTTCTTGGCCGGGCCGTCCTTTGCCGCCGAGGTGGCCCGCGGCCTGCCCACGGCGGTGGTGGTGGCGAGCAAGCGCGCCGCCACCGGCGACGCCATCTCTGAGGCCCTGCACGCCGGGGCCTTTCGGGCCTACACCACCGAGGACGTCGACGGCGCCGAGCTCGGGGGCGCGCTCAAGAACATCATCGCCATCGCCGCGGGCGTCGCCGACGGGGTGGGCGCGGGGCTCAACGCCCGCGCGGCCTTGCTCACCCGGGGCCTCGCCGAGATCACGCGCCTGGCCATCGCCAAGGGCGGCAACCCGCTGACGCTCGCCGGCCTCGCCGGCATGGGCGATCTGGTGCTGACCGCCACGGGGGATCTGTCGCGCAACCGGCGGGTGGGCTTGGCCTTGGGCCAGGGCCGGCGCCTCGACGACATCCTCGCCGAGCTCGGGCAGGTGGCCGAGGGGGTCATCACCACCCGCTCGGCCCGCGCCCTGGCTGAGAAGGAGGGGGTGGCCATGCCCATCGTCGAGGAGATCTACCGGATGCTGTATGAGGACAAGCCCGCCGCCGAGGCGCTCAAGTCGCTGCTCGGCCGCGAGCGCAAGGCCGAGCGCGGCTGAGGGAGGGGGTATGCACGAGCGCCAGCTCCGCGCACAGATGGTTCAGATCGCCCGGCTCTGCTACGACCGCGGCCTGCTCGTGGCGATGGACGGCAACCTCAGCGCCCTGCTGCCCGGCGGTGAGGTGCTCTGCACCCGCGCGGGCTGCCACAAGGGCCTGCTGACCGAGGACGACCTCATCGTCTGCGACCGGCGCGGAAAAAAGCTGCGCGGCGAGGGGGAGCCGACCAGCGAGCTGCGCATGCACCTCGCCGCTTACGACGAGCGGCCCGACGTGCGGGCCGTGGTGCACGCGCACCCGCCGATCGCCGTGGCCTTTACGCTCGCCGACGTCTCGCTGGCCTCTTGTGTGCTGCCCGAGGTGGTGCTCACGCTCGGGGTGGTGCCCACCGTGCGCTACGCGACCACAGGCACCGAGACCTTGGCCGAGGCCCTGCGGCCGTACCTGCGCCAGCACGACTGCGTGCTGATGGACCGCCACGGCGCGGTCTGCGTGGGCGGCGACCTGCTGCGGGCCTTCTGCAACCTCGAGACCTTGGAGCACACGGCCAAGATCATCAAGGCGGCCCGCGATCTGGGGGGGGCCAAGGCCCTGCCCGCCGACGAGGCGGTCAAGCTGCGCAGCCTGGGCCTTGGGCGCTACGGCGGCCCGCCCGAGGCGGTGGCCCGCAAAGACGCGCCGGGCGCCGACCTGCCCCCGAGCTGCACCTGCGATGGCGGGGCCGCGCCGGCCGCGGTCGAGGGGGGCGCGCGCACGGCGGGCCTGGTCGCCGCCGCGCTCTCTGCCGCGCCGGCCGCGGGCGGGCCGAGCGCCCGGGCGGTGCCTGCGCCGGCCAAGGCGCCGGTCACGGCTCCGGTCGATGAGGGCGCCCTGGTCGACGCCCTGGCCCGTGAGGTGCTCGCGGCCCTGGGGCGGAGGTGAGCGGGGCCGCGGAGGAGCGGGGCCTCGACCCCGACCTGCTCGCCGCGGTCGCCGCCCTCGGCGTGCTCGGGCTGCTGCTGTTCACCGCTGCCCAGCGCGTGGCCCACCCCTTCGATCTGGAGTGGATGGAGGGCGGCATGCTCGTGCACGCCGAGCGTGTGCGCCGCGGCCTGCCGCTCTATGTCGCGCCCTCGGCCGACTTCGTGCCCTTCATCTACCCGCCGCTCACCCACTGGCTGCTCGGCCTGTGGGGCAAGCTCGCCGGCGTGGACTACCTCTGGGGCCGGCTGCTGAGCTTGCTTGGCAGCCTCGCCGCCGCCGGGGCCGCGGTGGCCGCGCTGCGCCAAGAGGGGGCGCGCTGGGGCCTCGCCTTGGCCGCGGGCGGGCTGTTCCTCAGCACCTATGAGGACGTGGGCACCTTCTTCGATCTGGTGCGCACCGACGGCCTGTTCATCGGCCTGCTCAGCTGGGCCTTGGTGCGTGCGCGGAGCGGCGGCCCGGTCTCGGCGGGCCTGCTGCTCGCCGCCGCGTTCATGGCCAAGCACAACGGCGCGGCTTTTGGCCTGCCGATCTTGGTCTGGCTCTGGCTCGAGCGCGGGCGGGCCGAGGCCCAACGCTTCGCCGCGGCCAGCGTGCTGCCGGCCTTGCTGTTCTTGGGCCTGATGATGGCCGAGGGCGACGGCCTGTTCTTGACCTACCTGCTGGCTGTGCCCGCCGCGCACCCCATCGTCGGCGACCGGGTCTTCCCGGGCACCTTCGTCGAGCTGCTCTCGGCCCTGCCGCTGAGCGGCGGGCTGCTGCTCGCGGCGGTGGCGCTGCGGGCGCGGGCCGGGGGCTGGGCCCGGCCGGCCGACCTGCGGCCCTGGGGCGCGGCCCTGCTCGGGATCGGCGCGCTGGGCGCTGTGGTCGGGGTCAAGACCATGGGCATCCAGACCCCGCTGGGCGCCGCCCTGCCGGCGGTCGCGGGCGGCGGGGTCGTGCTGGCTGGCCTCGTGGTGCTCGCGCTGCTGAACCTGAGCCGGGCCGGGGCGCCGCGGGCCCCGGCGGCGGGGGACCGGTACTGGCTGTGGGCCGGCGCGCTGGCCGTGGCGCTGAGCGCGCTGATGCGCGGCCACCACGGCGGCTTCCTCAACGTGCTCATGCCGGGCATGTGGGCGCTGGCTGTCGGCGGCGCGCTGGCCCTGCACCGCATGCGGGCGGCGGGCGGGCCGCGCTGGGCGCCGCTGGTCGGGGCGCTGGCCTTGGCGGGGCAGCTCGGCGCCGACCTGTGGGATCCGGCGGACAAGGCGCCGCGGCCCGAGGACCGCGCGGCGGGCGAGGCCCTGGTCGCCCGCCTCAAAGCAGAGCCGGGCGCGGTCTGGGCGCCGGCCAGCCCCTGGCTCGCCGTGCAGGCGGGAAAGGAGCCGGGCACCCACCTCATCGCCCTGTGGGACGTCAACCACAAGGGCGGCGCCTTGGCCAGCGGCATCAAGCCGGTGAAGGAGGCCCTGGCCGCGCACCGCTGGGCGCTCATCGTCGGCCACGAGACCCGCCCCGACCAAGACCTGGGCGGCTGGGGCCTGCAGGCCCACTACCGCAAGGCCGAGGACCTCACCCCGCCGGGCCCCGCGCTGACCCCGCGCGTGGGCTGGCGGGCCCGCCCGCGCCGGGCCTGGCGCCCGAAGGTTGAGGCGAACCCGGGGGAGTGAGCGGGCCTGCGTGGAGGGGCGGCTGGCGCGGGCGCGCGCTCAGCCGGCGAACCACGGGCCGTCGACGATCCAGGTCGGCGTATCGACCACACCGTGCCGCTCCTGGTCATTGCACAGGTGCAGCACCCCCATGAACAGCTGGTCGGCGGTGGTGTCGAGCAGCTGCTCACCCGCCGAGCCGACGCAGGCGTTGCGCTCCCAGGTCGAGCACCGGACCCGCGCCCGCAGCCGCCCCGACTTGAGGTCGACTGGCTCGACGCCGAGCACCTCGTCGATGACCACAAAACGGGCCATGTCGGGGAAGAGCATGTTGCGGCTGCGCGTGCCGGCCCGGCAGATGAGGTTGCCGATCCACAGCGCGCCGCCCGGGCCCTCGTGGCCGCTGGGCCGGCTGTCGGACTTGCCCGCCGCGGCCGCGCCCTGGTACCAGCCCGCCACCACGCCCTCTTTGAGCAGGGTCACCGGCAGGGTGCCCACGCCGCGGGCGTCGAAGCGGCGCGAGGCGAGGCCGCCGGGGCGCATGGCGTCGTCGATGACGTGCAGCGGGCCGCTGCCGACGCGGCGGCCGATGCGGTTGGCCACGTAGCTCTCGCCGGCCTGCATGCGCTCGAGCGAGAAGCCGACCGCGAGCAGCGGGAGCAGGGCGCCGACCACCCGCTGCTCGAGCACCACTGGGGTGGGCGCGCTGGGCAGGGCGGCCCGGCGGGTGAGCGCGAGCACGCGGCGGCCCAGGTCGACGCCCAGCGGCTTGCTGCCGACCTCGGCGAAGTTGCGCGAGACCAGCACATCGCTGCAGCTCAAGCTCGGATCGACGGCGGCGCTGACCGCGCCGGCCAAGGAGAACCGGGTGCTGCACTCGCTGAGCTCGTAGTCACGGCTCGACGCGAAGGCGCGCTGCACGCGCTCTTCGGTGTAGAGGAAGCGGCCGACCCGCACGCCGTCGAGGCCCGCCAAGGACTCGAGGTTGGTGTCGATGACCTCGGCCCGCGCCCCATCGTCGAGCAGGGGCAGGCGGGGGTCGTCGATGCCCAGGCCGCGCTCGACGATGTCGAGCTTGGGGGAGGGGCGGTCCTCACCCTCGGGAGCGGGGCCCACCTTCGCCGCGGCTTGGTCGACCAGCCGGGCCGTGTCGGCCGGACCGGCCCAGGCGCCCTCGGCCAGGCCGACCTGACCGCGGCCGTCGTAGATCCGCACGCCGAGGGTGGCCTGCTGGGCGCTGCCCCGCCCGCCGGCGTTGTCGCGCGAGGCGCTGTCGGTGCGGGTGTAGAGCACCTCAAAACCGCCCGGCGCGCGCTTTCGGGCGACCCTCCCGGCTTCGAGGGCCAGCTTGCGCAGATCGTCCACGTGCTCTCCCGCCGGCGGTCGGGGCGGAGTCCCCCGCAGCGCCGGGCAGGGACAGGCTACACCGCGCGGCGTGGCGGGCGCCGCCGCGGGGGGACCGCGGCGCGGAGGACGACGCCGCGGCGGGGGCGCAGATGGGCGAGGCGAGGACGGGCGCGGGCGCGCGCGGGGGCTGGGCGCGGCGCGGTGCGCGGGGCCGCGCCGGGCGGGGCGCCTGGGCGCTGGTGGTGGGCCTCGGCCTGGCCTGCGGGCGGGGGGAGCGGGCGGCGCCGGTGGTGGCCGCTCCGCCGGTGGTGGCGCCCGCGCCGGTGGCGGCGCCTGGGCCGGCCGCAGCGCCCGCGCCCGAGTCGATCACCGTGGCGGCGGGGCGGCGGATCGTCGCTTTGGGTGATCTGCACGCCGACCTGGGGGCCTCGCTCGCCGCGCTGCGGCTCTGCGGGCTGGTCGACGGCGCGGGCGCCTGGAGCGGCGGCGACACCATCCTCGTGCAGACCGGCGACATCACCGACCGCGGCCCCGACGGCGAGGCCGTGGTCGCCTTGTTCATGCACCTGCAGGCCGAGGCGCCGGCCGCGGGCGGCCTCGTGGTGCCGCTGCTCGGCAATCACGAGGTGATGAACCTGCACGGCGACTGGCGCTACGTCTCCGCCCCCGACATCGCCAGTTTTGGCGGCGAGGCGGCGCGTCGCGCGACCTTCGCCCGCACTGGCCCGATCGGCGCCTGGCTGGGCCAGCGTGACGCGGTGCTGCAGCTCGGCGGGGTCGTCTTCGCGCACGGCGGCGTCGGGCCGGCCTTCGCGCCGCGGGGGGCCGCCGGCCTCTCGGCGGATGTGCGGGCCGCCTTGTGGACCGACCCGGGCGCCCCGGTGCTCGGCCCGGACGGCCCCCTGTGGCTGCGGGATCTGGTGCTGCTGCCCGAGGCCGAGGCCTGCCCGCAGCTCGACGCGGCGCTCGCGGCCATGGGCGCGACCCGCATGGTGGTCGGCCACACCACCCAGGCCTCGGGGCGGGTGCTGCCGCGCTGCGGTGGGCGGCTGCTGGCGATCGACACCGGGATCAGCGCCCACTACGGCAACAAGCTCGCCGCGGTCGAGCTGGTCAACGGCGATGCGCGGGCGCTCTACCCGGCGGGCGCCGAGGACCTGCCCGACCCGCCGGCCCCGGCCGCCGGCCGCTGAAGGTGGGGGGCCGGCGCAGCCCGGCCCGCGCGCCGGGGGGCGTTGCGGGGGGCGGAGCCCCCCGCCCATCGTTGTCCTCGCCGTTGGTGTGCTCGCCGCTGGGTGTCTGGCCGCGGCGCCCTCAGCGGGCGGGGCGCGGGCCGAAGCTGGCCTCGAACAGCGCGCTGATCGCGCGGCGGCCGGCCTCGTTGAGGAAGCGCGTGCCGGTGGCGGCCAGCGCCGGGCTCTCGATCACCGGCTCGCCGCGGGCCCAGGCCGCGCCCGTCCAGCAGAACCAGGCCTCGTGGTTCTGATCGAAGACCCAGACGCGCTTGTGCCAACGGCGGGCCAGCTCGACCGACCAGCCGGTGCCGCCGTGCACGGTGCCGTCGGGCTGGATGCTGCCGACGACGAAGAGCTGGTCGGCGTGGCTGACCATATGCCATTGGCACTGGAGCACGCGGCGCAGGGACTCGGTCTGGTCCCAGTGCCGGTGCAGGCGGTGGGCGACGTAGACGAGGCTGACGTCGCCGGCGCTGAGCGCGCGGGCGCTGAGCACCTCGCGGCCGGCCGTGCGGGCCTGGTTGTGGCCCTCGAAGCTGAAATTGACCTCGCGCAGGCCGTACTGCTCGGCCACCTCGCCGAAGGCGGCCTCGGCCCCGGTCGCGCCGCCCGAGTAGAGCGTGCAGGCGGCGGGCGGCGGGGACGGCGGGGGCAGCGCCGGCGCGCCCGCCGGGGGAGCGGCGAGCAGCAGGCTGATCGGGTCGAGGGTGATCGGCCCGCCGGTGGCCGGCGCGCCCGCCTCACGCAGGGGGGTCAGCGTGGCGGCCTCGGCCCCGGCTTCGAGGACGGCGGCGCTGTCCCAGGCGGGGGCGGCGGCGCGGGCCTCGGCGGGGGCGGTGACCAGCGCGGCCCAGAGGCGCAGGCCCCGGCGCGCGGCCAGCGCCCGCCACGGCGCGGGATCGGCGCCGCTGGGCAGGTCGTCGATGAGCACGACCGCGGGGCGGTGGGCCAGCGCGGCCTCGAGGGTGTCGAGCAGCGCGTCGAGGCCGTCGGGGTCGACCCCGCCGGGGCGCGAGGAGATGAGGCGGTGGCGCTCGAGCTCGAGCGGGGCGCCGCTGCGCTCGCCGGGGCGGCCGCCGCGGCTGAGCTCGGCGTACAGCTCGTCGTAGGCGCTGCGGACGCGGGCGGCGGGGTCGTGCACGCAGAGGTGCAGCACCGGCACCCCGCGCAGGGCGTGGCTGAGGCCGATCTGGACGAGCAGGGCCGACTTGCCGACGCCGGCCCCGCCAAAGATGGCCCCGACCTGCCCCGGGTCGAGGGCCCCGCGGGCCTGGGTGGAGAGCGCCCGCAGGGGGCTGCGGTCGAGCAGGGCGTCGTTGCGCATGGATCCTCCGGCCCTTTGGTTCACGAGGGGGGCACCAAAACGAAGTAGGCCCGGACCGCGCGCGGGGCGCGATCCGGGCCGGAAGTTACCCGGATCAGCCCTGGGCGGCCTTCTTCTCGTTGTGGGCCTTGATGACCTCGGCCTGCACGCTCTGGGGGACCTGGGAGTAGCGGGCGAACTCCATCGAGAACTCCGCCTTGCCCTGGGTCGAGCTGCGGATGACGGTGGAGTAGCCGAACATCTCGGCCAGGGGGACCTCGGCGTCGACCTGGCAGTAGTTGTCGGACTCGTTGATGCCCAGGATGACGCCGCGGCGCTGGTTCAGGGTGCCGATGATGTTGCCCTGGAACTCGGTCGGGCCCTCGACGCTGACCTTCATGATCGGCTCGAGGATGACCGGCTTGGCCAGCATGTAGGCCTCGCGGAAGGCGCCGCGGGCCGCAGCCTGGAAGGCCATGTCGGACGAGTCGACCGCGTGGTACTGACCGTCGTTGATGAGGCAGCGGATGCCGACGATGGGGGCCTCGATGAGCTGGCCCTTGTCGAGCATCTGCTTGAAGCCCTTGTCGATCGAGCTGATGAACTCGCGGGGGATGGCGCCGCCCTTGATCTCATCGGCGAACTCGTAGTCGGCGGTCTCGCAGGGCTCCATCCAGCCCACGACGCGACCGTACTGGCCGGAGCCGCCGGTCTGCTTCTTGTGGGTGTAGGCGAACTCGCCGCGCTGGGTCACGGTCTCGCGGTAGGCGACGCGGGGGGGCGAGGTGATGACCTCGGCCTTGTACTCGCGCTTCATGCGCTCGATGTAGACGTCGAGGTGGAGCTCACCCATGCCCGAGATGATGGTCTCGCCGGTCTCGGGGTCGGCCGCCACGCGGAAGGTGGGGTCTTCCTTGGTGAAGCGGGCGATGGCCTTGGACACGTTCTGCTGGGCCTTGGTGTCCTTCGGGGTGATGGTCAGGTGGATGACCGCCGCGGGGACGTGGATCGACGACATGGCGGTGTTGACCGAGCCGTCGGTGAAGGTGTCGCCCGAGAAGCAGTCGACGCCGAAGATGGCGACGATGTCGCCGGCGCAGGCGTCCTCGATGTCTTCCATCTCGTCGGAGTGCATGCGCACGAGGCGGCCGACCTTGACCTTCTTGCGGCTGCGGACGTTCTCGATGGTGTCCTGGCGCTTGAGCGTGCCGCTGTAGATGCGCAGGTAGGTCAGCTGGCCGTAGCGGCCGTCCTCAAGCTTGAAGGCCAGCCCGAGCATCGGGCCCTTCGGATCGCTCGGGATGATGTACTTGCGCTCGTCGTCGGTGCCGTCCTTGTCGAGGTCGATGCCGTAGTTCGGCACGTCGGGCGGGGCGGGCAGGTAGGCGACGACGGCGTCGAGCAGCTTCTGGACGGCCTTGTTCTTGTAGGCGCTGCCCAGGAGCACGGGGGTCAGCTGCATCGAGATGGTGGCCTTGCGGATCGCCTCGTTGATGAGCTCCTCGGTCACGTTCTCCTCGAGCATGGCCTCCATCAGGGCGTCGCTGTACATGCTGACCGCGTCGAGCATGATCTCGCGGCGCTCGTTGGCGCGGTCGATGTACTCGGCGGGGATCTCGGACTCGCGGATCTCGTCGCCGTTGTCGCCGTGGAAGGTGTAGGCCTTCATCTTGACGAGATCGATGACGCCCTCGTGCTTCTCTTCGAGGCCGAGCGGGATCTGGATCATGACCGAGTTGTGGTTCAGCTTCTCGCGGAGCTGGTCACAGACGCGGTAGGGGTTCGCGCCCTGGCGGTCGCACTTGTTGACGAAGGCGAGCCGGGGGACGCTGTATCGGCGCATCTGGCGGTCGACGGTGATCGACTGGCTCTGGACGCCAGCGACCGAGCAGAGGACCAGCACCGCGCCGTCGAGCACGCGCAGCGAGCGCTCGACCTCGATGGTGAAGTCGACGTGCCCGGGGGTGTCGATGATGTTGATGTGGTGGCGGTTGGCCTCGTCACCCCAGGAGCAGTGCGTGGCCGCCGACTGGATGGTGATGCCGCGCTCGCGCTCGAGATCCATCGAGTCCATCTTGGCGCCGACGCCGTCCTTGCCGCGGACGTCGTGGATCGCGTGGATCCGGCCCGTGTAGTAGAGGATGCGCTCGGTCAGGGTGGTCTTCCCCGAGTCGATGTGAGCGCTGATCCCGATGTTGCGAACGCGGTGGAGGTCGGTGATCACGGCGGGCTCCAGCCATTGGCGGAACGAGGAGGGCGACCGGAGGAGCCGGGCGCCGTTGGCGATGAAGGGGGGTGCGGCGGGCGACGCGAAGGTCGCCGCCGCCCCAGGCGAGGTCGGGGCTGCGCGCCGGGCGGCGGGGCCACCCGTGGCCGCGCGACTCTCGCGTGGCACGCAGCTTTGGTCCTCGGCGAGGGCCTTTGCGGGGCGCGCGGGTATCGTGCACCCCCCTGCGCGGCAAGCGTTCCACAGGGCGATGGGGGTCCCGCGCCCGGCGCGCGCCCTTGGGCCGAGGGCGTTGCTGACGTGATTTTCGACGGTGCCTGGCCGGGCCCGTGGGCGGGCTGCGCGTGACCTTCGCGTGAACGCTCCCGGCCCCGTGGAGGGGGCGCGGCGGGGGTGGCTGGAATAGGCCGGCCGGCGGCAGGGGCGCGGCGTGGAGCCAGCGGAGCCCTGCCTCGAGGCGCCGCATGCTCCCAGGCCCCCTCCGCCGCGCGGGCGCGCGCCCCCCGGTCTTCGCCCTCGGGCTGGCGGCCCTGCTCGCCCCTGCCGTCGCGCGCGCCGACAAGGCCGAGGCCGTCGGCAAGCTGCTCGAGGGGGGCAAGCCCGACCAGGCCCGCGAGCGCTGCGAGAAGTGGGCGGCCCAGGCGCCCGACGCCGAGGAGGCCCTGCGCGAGGCCTGCGCCCGCGCCTACTGGGAGCAGGCCAAGGCCACCGACACCGTGGCTGGATGGCGCAGTTTTCGCTCGGCGTGGGAGCAGAGCACCCTGGGCCCCCGGGCCCGGGCCGCCGAGGCCGCCGCCGCCCTGCGCGAGGCGGGCCCCCAAGAGCGGGAGCCCAACTTGCTCATCCTCGCGGATCGATACGCAGGGACGCCCTCTGAGGCCCTGCTGCGGGAGCGGGCGGCGGCGGCAGCGGTGCGGGACGCCCGCGACGGCGACGAGGCGAAGGCCGTGGCCCGCCGCTACCCGAAGGCCGCCGAGCTGCCCGAGCTGGTCGCGCGTTTCCCCGCCGCTTTCGTGCAGGTGCGGGTCAAGGGCCGCGCGGTCTCGGTCACGGTGGACCCGCCCGTGCCGCTGAGCGGGGCGCAGGCCCCGGTGGTCCGCTGGGTGGCGCGGGCGCCCTCGGGGGCGACCACCCCCTGGGACGAGCATATGCGGGCCGCTTTGGTCGCTTGGGGCACGCCGGACGGGCTGGCGACGGGCGGCGCGACGCCCGCCGAGGGGCCGCGCTTTCCCCTCTGCGCCGTGCCGGGGGCCGCCCCGGGCACCGCGCCGGCCGTCGAGGTCGAGGTGGCGGGCGGGGTGCTCACCGTGCCGGTCGGCTTTGATGAGGGCTGCGGCGAGGCCGCGTGGCCCGGCTTTTTGGTGCTCAACGGTGGTCAGGCGAGCGCGCTGAGCCTGCGCCCCAACCACCTCGTCGAGCTGAGCCCGCCGCCCGTGGCGCCGGGGGGCCGCACGGTGCGGGCCTTCTTGCCCCCGCCGGGTGGTGAGCCGGAGCTCGCCGACGGCCTCGTCTGGCAGCGCACGCCGGCGGCCTGGCTGGTGACGCCGGTCGCGGGCGGCGCGCCGTGGGCGACCGGCGCGGCGCCGGGGCGCCCGGGCCTGCCCTTGGGCGGGGCGCTGCGGGGGGCGCCGCTGCCGTCTGATTGGACGCTGAGCGGCGAAGAGGGGCGGATGGTCGCGCGCTCTGCCGCGCTGGCCCGGATGCCGCCGGCGATGCAGCGCTGGGCCCTGCCTGCGGGGGATGTTCGGGTGCTCCCGGTGCACCTGCGCGGCACCTTCGGGCTGCTCGCCCAGGACGCCCAGCCCCGCCGGCCCGTCGCGCCCGCCCTCGACGCGGGCGGTGGCTGGGTGCGCAACGCGGACGGCAGCCTGCAGCGCACCCAGCCGCTCGGCGCCGACGTGGCGGGCATCGCCCCGCTCGACGAGGTGGGGGTCGAGACGGCGCTGGGCATCCTCGCCGGGCTGGGCGTCAAACGGGGCCGGGTGCAGCCGATCGACGGCTGGCGGGTCGACGTCGACAACGACCGCGTGCCCGAGGCGGTGATCCGCGCGACCATCGATCAGGTCGGCGTGGTGCTCATCGTGGACCCCATCGAGGGCACCGAGGCCGCCACGGTCGAGACGGCGCGGGTCTTCCTCTTCGAAGAGCCGGTCACCCGGGCGGGCGGCATGCGCCTCGACCTGCCCTTCGCCTTCCGCAAGGGTGACTTCGTCTACATGGCCTGGGGCGCCGAGCGGGGCGGGCCCGGGCCGGGCGCCGAGCGGCACATCATCGCGGTGCGGGCGGACGGCCAGAGCTTCGTCGTCGACCGCTTCGCGCTGCGCTGAGCCGCGGGCGGCCTACTTGCCGGCGGCGCGCTTGTTCGCCGCCTTGGTGGACAGCTCGATCACCACGCCGCGCTCGACCTCGTAGGCCAGCGAAGGCGCGGGCACGGGGAACTTGGGCACGGCGGCGATGGCGTCGAGCGCGCTCTGATCGAGCTTCTTGTCGCCGGAGAGCACCCCGGCTTTGACCCCGAGGATGCTGCCGTCGGCGCCGACCGAGACCAAGAAGGAGGTCTTGGTGGCCGGGTGCTTCTTCAGCAGCCCCTTGCTCGGCGCCCAGGCATCAAAGGCGAGCGTCTGGCAGGCGGACACGTAGGCGGGCAGCGAGCCCTCTTCGTCGGCCTTGCGGCGGGCCTCTTCTTCGGCCGCGGCGGCCGCAGCGGGGTCGGGCTGGGTCTGGACCGTGGGGATGCTGTTGAGGAGCTTGTCGAGGTCTTGGCCCTGTTGGGCTGCGGCGGGCGAGCCCCAGCCGAAGAGCAGGGCACAGGCGGCGAACGCGGGGAGGTGGGCGCGGTGCATGGAGGCCTCTGGGTGCGGGGCCGCGCGGAGACCCGATGGGCCGGGTGTGGCGTCCGCGGGGCGCGGTCAGGGGGCGCGGTGGGAGCGGTGGGAGCGGGCGGAGGTCGGGAGCGTGGCAGACGCGGGGCCGCGCCGGGCGGGGCCGACCCGCGCCGTGCGGCGGCTCAGTCGAGCAGCAGCTCGAGGTTGGCGCGCAGCGCGAACAGGACCTTGGGCCCCGCGCCGTCAAATTGCACGTTGAGCTTGAGGTTGCTGGCGCTGCCCTCGCGCTTCTTGATGGTGCCGGCGCCGAAGCTCGGGTGCAGCACCCGCGCGCCCACGGCGAAGTCCTCGGCGCGCTCGGGGCTGCGGGTGCGGTGCGCCCCGCTGGGCGGCGCCGCACGGGTGAGCGTGGCATCGGCCCCAGGCGCTGCCGGCAGGGCGGGGCGCCGGATGGTCGTCGGGCTCGGCGGGGCGGCCGCGCCAAAACTGGGCGCCGCCGAGGTGGGCGCGCCAAAGCCGAGGCGGGCGGCGCGCGCGGCGCGGTCTTCGGTCGGCGGGGCGGGCCGGGCGAGCCCGAGGTCGCCAGCGAGGCGGAGCAGCTCGCGCGGCACCTCGTGCAGGAAGCGCGAGGGCTCGACCGCCTCGTAGCCGCGGCCCATGACCAGCCGGCGGCGGGCGCGGCTCAGCGTGAGGTGCTCCATCGCGCGGGTGAAGGCGACGTAGACGAGGCGGCGCTCCTCTTCGATGTCTTTCTCGGACTCTCGGGCGCGGTAGTGCGGAAAGCCGCCCTCTTGCATGCCGACCACGAAGACGATCGGGTACTCGAGGCCCTTGGCGAGGTGGGCGGTGAGCAAGGTGACCTTGCCACGGCCATCTTCGTCGGGCAGCTCGTCGGCTTGACCGGCCAGCGAGGCCTGGTCGAGGAAGGCCTGCAGCCGCTCGATCGGGTCTTGGCTGCCCGGCACGAAGGCCGCGTCGGCCTCGGTGGCGATGGCTGACATGAGCTCATCGACGTTGCGCAGGCGATCTTCGGCGCGGTCAGGCTCGTCGTCGCGCAGGTAGGCCGCATAGCCGCCCTCGCGCAGCACCATCTGGACCAGCGCGCTCGGCTGCACCAGCAGCATCGCGTCGCGCATATTGTCCATCAGCTCGATGAAGGCGCGCAGCCCGGCGGTGCCGCGGCCGCTGCCCAGCGAGAGGCGCCGCGCGGCCTCGAGCAGGGGCACGCCATCGCGCTCGGCTTGGGCGCGGAGATCCTCCATCAATTTGGGGCCGACCCCCCGCCGGGGGGTGTTGACCACCCGCTCAAAAGCCATCGGGTCGGCGGGGTTGAGCAGCAGCTTGAGGTAGGCGATGAGGTCTTTGACCTCTTTGCGCTCGTAGAACTTCTTGGCCCCGACCAGCACATGCGGGATGCGGGCGAGGGTGAGGGCCTGCTCAAAGGCGCGGGACGCGGCGTTGGTGCGGTAGATCACCGCCATTTCGCCCCAGCGCCGGCCGTCTCGGGCGAAGCGCTGCATGCGCTCTTTGATCAGCTCGGCCTCTTCTGCCTCGTCTTGGCCGACCAGCAGGGCGATCGGCTCGCCGGGGTCTTGCTCGGTCCACAGGGTCTTGTCCATGCGCTCGCGGTTGTTCTTCACCACGGCGTTGGCCGCCCGCAGGATGTTGCCGCGGGAGCGGTAGTTCTGCTCAAGGCGGATGATCTGCGCCTCGGGGAAGGTCGCCTTGAAGTCGAGGACGTTGCGGATATCGGCGCCACGGAAGCCGTAGATGCTCTGATCATCGTCGCCGACGACCATCACGTTGCCCGTGCCACCCGGTGGGCCGGTCAGCAGCTCGATTAGCCGGTACTGCGCGCGGTTGGTGTCTTGGTACTCGTCGACCAGCAGGTACTGGAAGCGCTGGCGGTACTTGGCGAGCACATCGGGGTGCTCTTCCCAGAGCTGCACCACGAGGTTGATGATATCGTTGAAGTCGACCGCGTTCGCCGCGCGCAGGCGCTGCTGGTAGGCCGCGTACAGCTTGGGCGTCGGGTCGCCCGGGTTGCGGCTCTCGTCTGCGGCCATCTGCTCGGGGCTGATCATGCTGTTCTTGGCGCGATCAATCGCGGAGCGCACCTCGTAGAGGTTCACCGACTTGGCCACGCCCTGCTCTTCGGCGAGCTGCTTCATCAACGAGCGCTGGTCGTCGTCGTCGAAGATGGTGAACTGCTTGGTGTAGCCCAGCTTGTCGATGTCTTCGCGCAGAAAGCGCACACAGGAGCTGTGGAAGGTGCTCACCATCACCCGCCGCGCCCTCTCAGGGTCGGGGATGAGGTGGGCCACCCGCTCTTTCATCTCGGCGGCGGCCTTGTTGGTGAAGGTCACGCTGAGGATGCGCCAGGGCGGCACACCGCGCTCGACGAGGTGGGCGATGCGGCGGGTGAGCACCCGGGTCTTGCCCGAGCCCGCGCCGGCGAGGACCAGCACCGCGCCGTCGATCACGGCGGCGGCGGCCCGCTGCATGGGGTTGAGGCCGTCGAGCAGGGTGGACACCGGCACCTCCGAGGCGGTCAGCTATCCAGGGGGTCTTGCGCTGACCAGGACAAAATGAGGGGCGGCGCTCAGTTTGTAGGCGGCGGGCGTCCAGTGTTGTTCAGTGCTCAGGCTCAGCTCCGGGTGCCGCGGCGGGCCTTCTCGGCCAGCTTGCGCTCGCGCAGGCGCCGCGCGGCCTCGGGCCAGTGCTCCTGCTTGGCGCGGGTCAGGGCCACGGCCTCGTCGGGCACGTCCTTGGTGATCACCGAGCCGGCCCCGACCAGCGCGCCCGCGCCCACCCGCACCGGCGCGACCAGCGCGCTGTTGCTGCCGATGAAGGCGCCCGGGCCGATCTCGGTGTGGTGCTTGAACACGCCGTCGTAGTTGCAGGTGATGGTGCCCGCGCCGATGTTGGCGCCCGCGCCGACCGTGGCGTCGCCCACGTAGGAGAGGTGGGGCACCTTGGCCCCGGGCGCGATGCGCGCCTTTTTAATCTCGACGAAGTTGCCGACCTTGGCACCCTCTTCGACGCGGGCCTCGGGCCGCAGCCGGGCGAAGGGCCCGACGCTGGCCCCCGAGGCCACGGTGCAGGACTCGAGCGCGCAGTGGGGCAGGACCTGGGCCCCGGGCTCGAGCTCTGCGTCGACCAGCACGCTGTAGGCGCCGACCCGCGCCCCCGCGCCGACCCGGGTGCGCCCGCGGAGCACCGCGCCCCGCTCGATCGCGGCGTCGGGGTCGAGCTCGACCGCGGCCTCGACCGTGACGCTGGCGGGCGCCTCGATGCCGACCCCCGCTTCCATCCACCTCCGCAGGACCCGCTCCTGCAAAATGCCCTCGGCCTCGGCGAGCTGGGCGCGGTCGTTGACCCCCATCGCCTCGCGCGCATCAGCGAGCACCACGCCCTGGGCGCCGCCCTCGGCCGCGGCGAGCTCGACCACGTCGGTCAAGTAGAGCTCGCCCTTGGGCGGATGGGGCTGGAGCTGGGGCAAGCGCGCGCGCAGCCAAACGATGTCCAGCGCGTAGATCCCGGTGTTGACCTCGGTGAGCGCGAGCTCTTCGGGGCGCGCCTCACCCGCCTCGACGATGCGCAGCACCCGACCGGATTCGTCGCGCACGATGCGGCCGTAGGCGCCCGGCGCCTCGAGGTGCATGGTGAGCACGGTCACCGGGCGCCCGCCGGCGGCGTGGGCCGCGCAGAGCGCCCGCAAGGTCTCGGCCCGAATCAAGGGGCCATCGCCGCAGAGCACGACCACCACGCCGTCTTCGTCGATGGCCTGCAGGCCGCTGGCCACGGCGTCGCCGGTCCCCCGCGGGGCCTCTTGGCGGGCAAAACGGCAGCCGCGGTCGGCGAGGGCGGCGCGCACGGCGTCTTCTTGGTGATTGACCACCACCACGGGCACCAGCGCGGCGGCGCGGGCCGCGTCCACGGCCCAGGCCACCAAGGGCCGGCCCAGCGCGGGGTGCAGCACCTTGGCCAGGGGTGAGCGCATGCGGGTGCCCAGCCCGGCCGCGAGCAGCAGCGCGAAGGAGGGCCGGGCGGGGGCGGAGGTGGGGTCGCTGGCCATCGCAGCTCCAGGGAGAGGTGGTGGGCGCCGCTAATCCGGCCGGCCCCCGGGCGGACCGCCTAGACCCCTCCCGGGGTGGCCGGGGCCTCGGCGGCGTGGCCCCGCTGGCGAGGGCCCGCGCGGCTGGTTTAGGTGCGGAAGGGGCGCGGGATGCGCCATCGCCCCGTTCGCAGGCAGGAGCCTCATGAGCCCCGCAGACCTCGCCCCGACCCCCGCCGCGCCCGGCGCCCGGGCCGAGCGCGTCGAGGTGACCCTGCTCCCGCCCGACAGCCCGCACCTCAGCGCGGTGCGCGACGCGGCTCGTGCGGCGGGCGCCGAGTTCGTGCGGGCCAGCAGCAACCCCGACCCGGCCGAGCTGATGCAGCGGCTCGTGGTCGTCGATCTGAGCGCGAACGCGGCCACCTCGCGGCTCGGCCCGCGGGTCATCGCCATCTGCCCGCGCCTCGATCTGGAGTGCTGGGAGGTGATCCCCCCGCACGAGGTCCGGTGGCGCATGCGCCGCGCGCTGCGCAACCTCGTCGAGGTCGAGCGCCTCAGCCGGCGGCTGGACGTCGAGCGCGACACCATCCGCGTGCTCAACGAGATCGGCTACGCGCTCTCGGCGCAAACGAGCCAGAGCACCCTGCTCGACACTCTTTTGACCCGGATGCGCCGCGTGCTGGGCGCCGATGGCGGCAGCATCTACTTGGTCGAGGGGGCCAAGCTCCGCTTCGTTTGCAGCCAGAACGACACGATCCCCTTCCGGGCGAATCGGCTCGAGCTCCCCCTCAATGAGTCGAGCTTGGCGGGTTTTGTCGCCGCCCGGGGCGAGGCCCTGAACCTGCCCGACGTCTACGACCTCGAGCCGGGGCTGCCCTACCAACCCAACCGGCAGTTCGACGACGAGACCGGCTACCGCACCCGCAGCATGCTCGTGGTCCCCATGAAAGACCGCAGCGGCGAGGTCATGGGGGTCATCGGCCTCGTGAACCGCAAGGCCGACCCGGGCGTGCCGTTGGCCAGCTTTGACGCGGTCGAGGCCTTCTCCGAGCTCGACTGCGCGCTGGCCGGCAGCATCGCCAGCCAAGCGGCGGTGGCGCTCGAGAACTACCGGCTCTACCGTGAGATCCGCAACCTTTTTGAGGGTTTTGTCGACGCGGCGGTGACGGCGATCGAGGCCCGGGACCCGACCACCGGCGGCCACTCGCACCGGGTCGCCGCCTTGACCACCGAGCTCGCCCGCGCGGTCGACACGGCGAGCACCGGGCCCTACCGCGCGATCCGGTTCAGCGAGCGCGAGCTGACCGAGATTCACTACGCGGCCATGCTCCACGACTTTGGCAAGGTCGGCGTGCGCGAGCAGGTGTTGCTGAAGTCCCACAAGCTCTACACCTGGGAGATGGAGAGCATCGAGGGGCGTTTTCGGGTGGCCCGCCTGCAGGTGTTGTTGGAGCAGGCGCGCGCCGGCGGCCCGGGCGACGAGGCCGAGCTGCGCCTCCGCCACCTCGTCGAGGATCTGGCGCTGGTGCGGCGCCTCAACCAGCCGAGCGTGCGGCCCACCGCCGACGAGCTGGAGCGGCTCCAGGCCATCGGCGCGCGGTGGGAGGCCACGCTCGAGGGTCAGGCCCTGCTGCACCCCCGCGAGCTGCAGCGCCTGTGCATCCCGCTGGGCAGTCTTGACGCCGAGGAGCGCCGCGAGATCGAGCAGCACGTCACGCACACCTACGAGTTCCTCCGCGCGATCCCGTGGACGCGCGAGCTCGCCCGCGTGCCCGACCTCGCCTACTGCCACCACGAGAAGCTCGACGGCACGGGCTATCCCCGCGGGCTGGCCGCTTCGGAGATCCCGCTCGGCGCCCGCCTGATGACCATCGCCGACATCTTCGACGCCTTGACCGCGGGGGACCGCCCCTACAAGCCGGGGATGTCGCCGGAGCGGGCGATCGAGATCTTGCGCGACGAGGGCGCGCGCGGCCGGGTCGAGGTCGAGGCGGTCGAGCTGCTCGCCCGCCGGCAGCTCTGGCGCGGCATCATCGGCGCGCACTGAGCCGGTTTGCCGGGCGCCGCGCCGCCGGCCCTCAGCGCGCCGGTCGGGCCATCGCCATCAGGCGCACACGCTGACCGGGCCGCGTGGCCGAGAGGATGAGCGGGGCTTCGGGATCATCCGCGATGACGTAGACCCCCGCGCCGTTGGCGAGGCTGGCCACGAGGGCGTGAATCGTCCACAGCTCGTCGTCGACCTGCACCACGACGTCAACCTCGCCGGTCTTGACCAGCACGCTGCCGCCCGGGACATCGGCGTCAGCGAAGGTCGCGCCGCTGTACTTCTTGAGGTTGGCGAAGACCGCCTTGGACAAGAAGAGTGAGCCCGCGTCCTCGGGCACGTCGGCGCCGAGGCTGAACGCGTCGGAGTGGCGCTCACCCGCCGCGGCCACCTGGGGCTTGACAATGCGGCGGCCCGAGACGCTGCGCTGCTGCAAGATCTCAGTCTCGCGCTGCGGGTCGACGTCGGCGGTCCAGGAGAAGACCCGGCTGCCGTCCGAGGCCTCGGCCATCCGCACGGTCAGGGCCATGGGGACGACCTTGGTCACGGGCTTGTCGTCATAGGCCCGCCCGAAGAAGAGGGTCGTGCCCGGCCCGAGCCAGCCGGCCGGCCGGGGCGCGGGGCTCGGCGCGGTCTGGACCAGCACCTGCAGGTCTTGGGTCGTGCCATCGGGGCGCTGGCGGCGCAGCGCGGCGCGCAGGCGGTCGCCCTCGCGGCTGAAGCTGCCTGTGTCGCCCACCGAGTCGGCGGCGGGGCAGAAGGTGGCGGGGTTGCCCTCCTGCACGCAGATCTCGAAGACCTCGGCCTTGTCGAAGTCCTCGAATTCGAGGCGCAGGGGCGCCTGCTGCAGCAGCTTGACCCGGGCCGGCGCGCTGCGGGCAGCGCCCTCGGGGCCGACCACCCGGATGGTCCCGGTGATGGTGGGCTGCGGCTCTAAGAACAGCGGCGTGGCGGCGGAGGGCGCGGCCCTGGCCTCGGGCTTCTTCTTTGCCGCGGCGGGCGTTGCTCCGAGCCCGAGGAGCAGCCCCAGGAGGAGGGTGTGGGGGGCGCGCATGGCTCTCCGAGGGCCGCCGCACCAGGGAGGCGGCCGCCGCTCAGGGCGGGACCTAACGGCGCGGCGGGGAGCCGGCCGGCCGGGCGCGTTAGCCGGAGGGCCCGCTCCGGAGGCCCCGTGACCCAGCCCGCCGCCCCCACCTCTGCCCCGGCCCGTCGCCCGCAGCGCGTGCTCACCCTGCAGGTCAACGGCGAGCCGGTCGAGGTGGCCGCGCCGTCCACTTGGACCTTGCTCGAGGTGCTGCGCTACAAGCTGGGCCTCACCGGCACCAAGCAGGGCTGCGACAAGGGCGACTGCGGGGCCTGCACCGTGCTCGTCGACGGCCAGCCGGTGCTGAGCTGCTGCACCCTCGCGGCCACGGTGGGGGACAAGGCGGTCACCACGATTGAAGGGCTGCCCATCCGGGTGGGGCGTGCTTTTGACATCGCCGGCGCGTTGCAGTGCGGCTTCTGCCAGCCCGGGATGATCTGCTCGGCCCACGCGCTGCTCTCGCACAAGCCCGACCCCTCGGTGTCTGAGATCCGGGCGGCGCTCTCGGGCAACCTCTGCCGTTGCACCGGCTACACGAAGATCATCGAGGCCGTGCAGCTCGCCGCCAAAGACCTGGGCGGGCACGCTGATCTCAGCACGTCCGAGCTGCGCACTCCGGTGGCCTATGGCCCGCCCGCTGAGGGCTTCTTGGTGCTCGGCGCGCGCGGGCGCAAGGCCGACTCCATCCACAAGGCCACCGGCGCCGCGATCTACGCCGACGACATCAGCCTCCCCCGCATGGCGCACGGCCGCATCCTCCGCTCGCCGCACCCCCACGCCCGCATCCGCCGCATCGACACCCGGGCGGCCGCGGCCCTCCCCGGCGTCTTCGCGGTGATGACCGGGGCCGAGCTGCCCGAGACCTTCTGTGTCATCCCCTGGACGCCCGACGAGAACGTGCTGTGCATCGACAAGGTGCGCTATGTCGGCGACGGCGTCGCCGCGGTGGCGGCGATCGACGAAGAGACCGCCATCCGCGCCTGTGATCTCATCGAGGTCGACTACGAGATCTTGCCGCCGGTGCTCGATCTCGACGCGGCCGAGGCGGCGACCGCGCTGGTGCACGAGCGCGACTGGAAGGGGCGCCCCCGGGTCGACAACCTCTGCAAGGACGTCGATCTCGCCTTTGGTGAGGTCGAGCCGGCGCTGGAGGGCGCCGCGGTCACCCACGGCGCGACCTACTTCTACGAGGGCAACACCCACGCGGCGATCGAGCCGCACTGCGCGGTGGCCCGCTGGTCGCCCGACGGCAAGCTCACCGTGTGGAGCAGCACCCAGGTGCCCCACTACCTGCACCGCGAGCTCGGCAAGGTGTTGGGCGTGCCCACCAGCGAGATCCGCGTCATCCAGCCGGCCCTGGGCGGGGCCTTCGGCGGCAAGTCCGAGCCCTTTGACCTCGAGTTCTGCGCGGCCTGGCTGTCGCGCAAGGCCGGTCGGCCCGTGAAGATCCTCTACACGCGTGAAGAGGTCTTTTACAGCCACCGCGGCCGGCACCCCATGGAGATGAAGCTGCGCATGGGCGCGGCCGCCGATGGGCGGCTGCTGGCTGTGGACAACGACATCCGCATCGATGGCGGCGGCTACCACAGCTTCGGCATGATCACGAGCTACTACGCGGGTCAGATCTTGACCGGGCCGGTCCGCATGGACCACTACCACTTCCGGGCGCGGCGCTTCTACACGAACAAGCCCTGCTGCGGGCCCAAGCGGGGGCACGGCTCGGTGCAGCCGCGCTTCGCGTTTGAGTGCGGGCTCGACGAGCTGGCCGAGAAGCTCGGCATGGATCCGATGGACATTCGCCGCAAGAACGCGATGGGGAGCGGGGAGCGCACGGTCAACGGCCAGCTCGTGCCGAGCACCGGCCTCGCCGCCTGCCTCGACGCGGTCGAGAAGGCCAGCGGCTGGAAGGGGCGGTGGGGCCAGCAGCCCCGGGGCCGCGGCCTCGGCGTGGCCTGCTCGATGTACATCTCGGGCACGGCCTACCCGATCTATCCGAACGAGATGCCGCAGAGCGGTGTGCAGCTGCTCGCGGACCGCTCCGGTCGGATCACCGTGCTCTGCGGCGCGAGCGACATCGGCCAAGGCAGCGACGGCATGCTCGCCTACGTGGTCGCCGAAGAGACCGGCATCTTGCCTGATGATGTGGCGGTGCACTCCGCCGACACCGAGCTCACCCCGGTCGATCTGGGCGCCTACTCCAGCCGCGTGACCTACATGGTCGGCACCGCCGCGCAGGAGGCCGCCCGGGCGATGGGGGCCGAGATGCGGGCCGCCCTCGCCGCCCACTGGGAGATCCCGGCCGATCAGGTCGGCAAGAGCCTGGGCTTCTGGTTCGACAAGGCCGAGAGCGGCCGCCAGATGGACACCAAGGCCGTGCTTCAGCTCGCCGAGGCCCGCGCCGGCACGCCGCTCGCGGCCAGCGGCGGCTACCGCACCCGCAAGGTCGGCGGCGCCTACCGGGGCGGCACCATCGGCGCCTCGCCGGCCTACAGCACCACCGCCCACGTCGTGGAGGTCGAGGTTGACGTCGAGACGGGCATTGTCAAGGTGCTCAACGTCTGGGTCGCCCACGACTGCGGCCGCGCGATCAACCCCGTGCTGGTCGAGGGGCAGGTCGAGGGCAGCGTGTACATGGGCTACGCCGAAGCCCTGATGGAGGCGCAGACCTTCGACGAGCGCGGCCTGCACAGCGGCCCGAACCTGCTCGACTACCGCATCCCCACCAGCATCGAGACCCCGGCGATCTTCACCAAGATCATCGAGACCATCGATCCCGGCGGCCCCTACGGCGCCAAAGAGGCCGGCGAGGGCCCGCTGCACCCGATCATCCCGGCCATCGCCAACGCCATCTGGGACGCGGTCGGCGTGCGCCTGCGCACCTTGCCCTTCACACCGGATCGCGTGCTGGCGGCCATTCGCGCCCAGGGCGCCGCGGCCGCCCCGGCCTAAGCGGGGCGCGTGGGCGCGGGGCCCTCGAACAGGCCGGCCCGGCCCATCGCGGCGACCATCGCGTCAAAGTTGTCGAAGACGGCGATGAACAGGTTCTTGTGGCAGAAGCGGCTGCCGGGCACGCCCGTGACCGCGGCGAGAGCCTCGTCGGTCAGGCCGGCCCACGCGGCCGGGAAGCTGCGCTTCTGGGCGAAGCTGGCCTCGTGCGGGGGGATGGCCAGGGCCCGCCAGGAGCCGTCCATGCCCGGGTGCAGCAGCCAAACGGTGGAGTGCGCCTCGCCGCCATGGGCGTAGTAGGCGGGCTTCCACCGGACGTACTCGCGCAGCAGCACATAGTTGGCGCCGGACGCGGCGGCGGCGTCCATCGCGGCCTCGACCACCGCCCGGGCCGCCTCGCGCTCGGCGTGGTCGGCGGCGACCCCGCGCACGATCTGCAAGGCCATGCCTGCCGCCGCATCAAAGGCCTGGTCGTAGTCTTCGGCGGCGCGGTGGCCCCGGTTCAGGGCGTCGACGATGCGGGCGAAGCAGGGCACGGCGGGATCGGTCTCGCGCCGGCCGTTGTCGACGTCATCAACGTAATCGACGATATTCTCGCGCAGCAACGCCGCGAGGGGCGCGGAGATATGGCCGGCCGCGCGCAGCCAGTCGAGCACCATGCCCGCCGAGGACCAGGGCCCGGTGTAGCTGTGCTGGTGGTGGTCAAAGCGAAGGGCGGCGGGGTCGTAGACCGCGCCCACGTCGAAGACGACGGCAGCGGCGGCGATCACGGCCTCGTCGCGGGTGCGCACCAAGGGCAGGGAGAAGGGAGCAAAAGCGCGGAGCAGGCCCCAGGCCAGGACGTCATCGGCGTGGAAGGGGCCGGAGTGCGTGGCCGCGTAGGGGGCCGGGAGGGGAGGGGACATGCGGTGCTCGCGGGGGCGGAGGGCGCGGCTGCGGCCGCGGGCGGGTCGGTCAGGTTAGCATCGGCGCCGGCAAGGGGGTCCTGATGCTGCGGATGGACGGTTTCGATTTCGTGCGGGCGTCAGACCCAGCTGAGGCCGTCGCGCTCTGGCACGCGCAGCCCGACAGCGCCTACATCGCCGGGGGCACCGACCTGCTGCCCAACCTCAAGCACCGCATCGTCCAGGCGCGCACCCTGGTCGGGGTGGGCGACGCGCTGGCCAAGGGCTGGGCGCGGGTGGGCGAGGCCTACGAGATCGGCGCGGGCACCACCTTGGCTGCGCTGGCGGCGATGGGTGAGCTGCCTTTGTTGGCCACCGCCGCCGGCGCGGTGGCGGGGCCCCAGCTGCGCAACATGGGCACGATCGGCGGCAATGTGCTGCTCGACACGCGCTGCCTCTTCTACAACCAGACCGAGTTCTGGCGAAAGAGCCTCGGCTACTGCCTCAAGGCCGAGGGCACCTGGTGCCACGTGGTCGGCGGCCCCAAGACCTGCGTGGCGACGCAGTCCAGCGACACGGTGCCCGCCTTGATGGCGCTCGGCGCCCGTATCCGCCTGCTCGGCCCCGGCGGCGCCCGCGAGCTCGACCTGAACGACCTGTTCAAGTTCAACGGGATGGATCACCTCAAGCTCAGCGCCGGCGAGCTGCTCACCCACGTCATCGTGCCGGTGCCCGCCGCCGAAGCCCGCGGCAGCTACCAAAAGCTGCGCACCCGCGGGGCGATCGACTTCCCGCAGCTCGGGGTCGCCATCTGGGGCCGCCTGCAGGGTGTGGGGCCGACCGCCCAGATTGACGCGCTGCGCGTCGTTATCGGCGCGGTCAGCCCCCAGCCCAAGGCGCTGGCCGGGCTCGACCCCTTCGTGGGCGGGCCGCTGAGCGACGAGGTGGTCAGCGCGATCGCCGAGCAGGCCTTCAAGAGCACCCGGCCGCAGGGCTCGGTCCACGGCGACAGCGCCTGGCGCCGCCACATGGCCCGGGTCTTCGTGCGCCGGGGGCTGCTCGCCCTGCGCGAGGGCGCGCAGCCGGCTCCGGTGGACGGGGCGCCGGCGGCGGCCTGAGCGGTCGCGCGGCGCTACCGGCGGCGGCGGAGCCGCGACAGGCCGAGCACGGGCAGCAGGAACAGCAGGCCCGCTTCGCTGCCCTCGTCGCTGCAGCAGCCCGAGCTGACCGCGCCGTCGATCTTCTCGGGGGCGTCAAGGCTCGGGTCCTTAAAATCCTCTTGGATGGCCCAGCCGGGGTTCACCTCGCCGTCCCACTCGTAGGCGCCGACATCGGGGCCATCGCCGTCGCGCTGCACGCCGTTGAAGTCGAGCTCGGGGATCCAGGCATCGCCGCTGGTGTCGCCGGCGTCGACCAGGGTGCTCTCGACCGTGGGGTAGAAGTCCCAGATCTCGGCGTTGAGGAAGTCGGTGTAGCCGCCGCCGGGCAGGACCTCGGGCTCGAGCGGGTCGGGCCCCTCGACCAGCCCGCAGGCGATGTTGTTGCGGACAAAACCCGGCGTGGGCAGGTCATCGCCGGTCGGCGAGAGCGTGTCGATGCTCACGCCGTAGCCGAGCGGGTTGCACAGCGCGTTGTTGGCCAGGACCATGCCCGTCGCGCCCACCCAGCCCTGCAGATCCGCCGCCCAGCCGAGCGTGTTCACCACGGTGTTGTGGCTGATGATGATGTCGGTGAAGGTATCGAGGCCCGGGTCGCGGGTGAGGATGCCCCCCTCGCCGCCGTTGAAGATGACGTTGTTGCGCACCCTGGCGCTGCCCTCGATGAGGACGGCGTGCTGTACGCTGTTCCAGATGGCGTTGCCCTCGAAGACGTTCTGCGCGCCCTGCGCGGTCGAGCCCAGGTACACCCCGCGGCCCTGGGTGTCGTAGATGACCGTGTCGGTGACCGCGCTGCCCTGGCTGCCCGGGTACAGCTCGACCGCGTAGCCGTCGGGCCCGATGTCGTGGATCTGCGAGAGCGAGACGCTCAGGCCGGTGGTGAAGCAGCTGCCGTCCGAGCAGCCGACGCGCAGGGCGCTCCCGCTGCGCACGTCGTGCAAGTGCAGCCCCACCGCGCTGATGTTCGACGACAGGCCATCGACCCGCAGCGCGGCCCGCACCGTCTGGCCGACCTCGACGTCTTCAATGACCACATCGGTGCTCTCGCCGATGTAGAGGCCGTAGTAGTCACCCTCGTCGGCGAAGCTCGTGTCCCCGAGCAGCACGAGGCCGCTGAGCTCGACGCCCTTGACGTTGGTGAGGCGGAGGACGGCGCTGGGGTAGCTGTCCTCAAGTTGGCGGAGCTGGAGGATCGGCGTCGCCCCCTCGGCCGCCCGCAGCTTGGTCGGCGTGGCGAGGTCACCGGCGTGGTCGGCGATGTTGAGCTCGCCCTCCAGCTCGTAGACGCCGTCGCTGAAGATGACCTCGTCGCCCGGCACGAGGCCCGAGAGCAGGTTGGCGAGGTCGTCGCCCGGGCCGACCTCGTAGACGCCGGCCTGGGCCGACGACAGCAGCAGCAGCGCGCTGATCATCAGCGACCCCCCGGGCCGCCGGTCACGCCGCGGTCGTTGCGGCTGCCGTCGAGGTCGGGCCAGTTGGTGTAGGCGGGCGGCCCCTCGCCGACCGCGGGGCCGCTGTCGCGCACCGGCGAGGTCAGCTGCAGGCCGAGGTCATCGTTCGAGGGGTCGTCGTCGTCGGAGTAGTCGTTGAAGACGGGGTTGTCGGTGGTGTTGCTGCCGCCGTCTTCGGCGCGGCGCAGGTCGAAGCCCGTGCCCGACGAGGTGGCAAAGGCCGTGTTGTAGGCCACGTTCGCGTCGCTGCCATCGCGCGCGCGCACCGCCGAGGGGCCGGTGGTCCAGGCGAGCAGGTTGCTCCAGACGTAGAGCCCGGTGGCGTCGAAGGCGTCGATGTCGATGCCGCCGGCCTCGCGGGCGCCGTTGTTCGCCACCAGCGTATTGTTGGCGACGACGAGCTGGGCGCGGTTCCCGCCGATGAGCATGCCGCCGCCCTGGCCGCTGGCTTGGTTGTAGGACAGCACGTTGTTGCGGACGACGCCGTCCTCGAGGTCAACCTCGCTGATGTGCATGCCGCCGCCGTTGCCCGCGGTCACCTGGTTGAGCCAGAAGCTGTTGCCCTCGATGAACAAGGCGCTGCCGTCGACCACCGCGAGGCCGCCGCCGGCGTCTTGGGCCTGGTTCCCTTCGAAGCGGCTGCCGCGCACGTCAACCTGCGAGTTTTCGACGAGCAGCCCCGCGCCGCGCTGGGCCTGGTTCAGGGTGTAGACATTGCCTTCGTCGATCAGCTCGCCGGAGAACACCGAGGCGCCGCCGCCGTCGTCTTCGGCGATGTTCCCCGTGAACACCGAGCGGAGCACGGTGAGCCGGCCGCCCGAGACCGCCACCGCCCCGCCGTCGCCCGAGCTGCGGTTGTCGCGCAGCAGCACGCCCTCGAGGGTCAGGTCGGCGTTGTTGGCCCGGACCGCCCCGCCGTCGCCGGTGCCGTTGCCGTCGAGCAGGGTCAGGTTCACCAAGGTGAGCGCAGCGCCGTCGTAGACGTAAAAGAGCCGGTCGGGCTCGGTGGCGTCGGTGGTCAGGACGACGTCTTCGGGGCGCGTGCCCGCGCCGTTGATCTGCAGGCCGCGGTCGGTCCACTCGATGTCGACCACGTAGGTGCCCGGGGCGACGACGATCGTGCGGCAGATCGGGTCGAGGAAGGGCAGGGCGTCGGCGATCTGCTCAAAAGGCGCCTCAGAGGTGCCGTCGGGCACACCCGCCGTGGTGTTGATGTCGACGACCACGGGGTAGGCGTCGGGGTCGTTGTCATCGCAGTCACCCCCGCCATCACAGGGGGAGTGGCCGTCGAAGTCGGCGTCGATGTCGTCGACGCCCCCCGAGCAGTCGTTGTCGAGCAGGTCACAGACCTCTTCGGCGTCGGGGTAGACCAGCGGCTCGGCGTCGTCACAGTCGCCGTCGCAGATCGCGTAGAAGTCACCGTCCTCGTCGGCCTCGTCGGGGATCTCGCCGTCGCAGTCGCTGTCTTTCAGATCGCAGATCTCGCGCGCGCCAGGGTGCACGCGCTGGTCGAAGTCGTCGCAGTCGCCGCCGCAGACCCGGAAGCCGTCGTAGTCAGCGTCAGCTTCGTCAATGCTGACCACGCCGTCGCAGTCATTGTCGACCCCGTCACAGGACTCGACCGCGGCGGGGTTGATCAGCGGGTCGCTGTCGTTGCAGTCGCCGTCGGCTTCGGAGAAGCCGTCCTCGTCGCGATCCTCTTCGCTGGCGGTGCCCTCGCCGTCGATCTGGATGAGCCAGGCCGGCTCGTCGGCCCAGGTCGTGCGCACCTGCACCCGGCCCTCTTGCACGCCGACCTCGTTGGGCGTGAACGTGAGCACGATGTCGACGGTGGCGCCCGGATCGAGGGCGGGCTCGCCCTGGATCGCCGCCGAGAAGGCCGCCGTGCTGCCCTCGACGATGCTCGCGCTGAGCACCTCGAGGGCCACGTCGCCGTCATTGGTGACCGTCGCCCGCTGCTGCTCTTGCTCACCGACGGCGATCGCGCCGAAGGAGAGCGCGTCGGTGTCGATGCTCAGGTGGGCGCCCGGCTCCTTCGTCTCGGCGGCGCAGCCGGCGAAGAGCAGCGCGAGGAGGAGGGCCGGGCGGCAGGGGGGGGGAGACATCCGGGGGCTCTCCGATGGTGTGTCGCCGAAATGATGGAAGAACCGGCGAGATGAGGATGGCATCTGTTCGATTTCGGCTGTGCCCCACCGCGCCGGTCAGCGGGATGGGCGGACGGCGCCACGGATGGCCCGTGGCGCGCACAACAGCGATGGTGACATTGTAATCTATGGCGGTGGCGCTTGATCTTGGACGGCACCTTTGCGATAGTCGGCCGGGGCTGATCGCGGTCGGCCCGCCCATCTGCCCCGGCCCTGCGCCGTGGGCGCGCCCACCCTCCCCACTGCCGAGCGCCCGCGTGCACGCCCTCTTGCTCCCCCTCTGGCTCCTCTGCGCCGCCGCGTGCAAAGACGCCCCGAAAGAGGGCGCCTCCGACGGGGGCGCGCTGCCCGTTGACAGCGGCGGCGCCGGCCCGTCCGGCGGCGGCGACACCGGCTTTGTGATCGGGCAAGACACCTTCGCCAGCGGCGCCCTCGACGAAGAGCCGGCGAACGTGCTCTGGCTCGTGCACCACGGCGAGTGGTCGATGAGCCCGGTCGGCGGCCCCTACACGGCGGTCACCGGCCTGTTGCGGGTGCTCGAGTTCATCGACGGCGACGTCGATCAGCCCTGGTGCATGGTGGTCTACTCGATGGTCGGCGAGTCCGTTCCGGTCGAAGATTACGCGGGCTGCCTCACCTGCGACTATGCCTTCGAGGTCACCTTCTTCGTGACCATCGACGGCGGCGAGCGCCCCCTGTCCGACGCCGAGCCGCTCGACACCGGCGGCACCTACGACCCCGATGACCTGCTGCCCGTCTTCGGCCTCGAAGAGTGCCGCTCGCCCGACCTGCCCGCCGACGGCACCGTCTGGCGCATGGGCTGGTCTGAGCTCGATGAGCTCGTCTACATCGACTACGGCAACACCGGCACGTGGATCCCTTGGTACGCCGGCGACCGCGACTTCGACGAGATCATCTTCGATTGGTCGCGCACCTACGGCTTCGACGTCCCCGAGATGGAGGAGGAGGAGTGATGCCCACCCGCTCTTCCAATCTTCGCGGCGTCAAGCTCCGCACGGACCTCCGCACGGACCTCCGCACGGACCTCCGCACGGACCTCCGCGCGGACCTCCGCACGGACCTCCGCACGGACCTCCGCACGGACCTCCGCGCGAGGCTCCTTCCCGCCGGCCTCCTCCTGTTCTCGGCGTGCGCAGGCAAGTCGGGCGACGACAGCAAAGACGCGGCTGAGGTCGATCTCGGCGCGCCGGCGCCCGACCTGGTGCTCCCCGACCTCTCCGACGTCGACCTCGAGGCCGTGTGGATGGAGGCGATGCAGGCCGTGCTCGCCGCCCGGGGCACGAACATCTGGGCCGGCAGCACCCGGGCGCTTGATCGCCGCTTTGAGGGCTGCCCCGATCTGTATGTGGGCGCGCCCCCTGAGGCCGACCTCGACGAGGATGACGAGGCCCGGGGTGATGGCCTCTCCTGGTCCGACTACTGCGAGACCTCGGGCGGCCTCTACTACCGGGGCTACCAGCACTGGCGGGGCGGGGCCTCGCTGCAGGGCGACCCAGCCTCGGACGCAGGTCGGGTGAGCGACGCGCGGCGCACGCTGCTCGGCGATGGCACCGTCGGCGACTCCCAAGACACCTTCTTCGAGTTCCGCGGCACGGCCGAAGACACGCTCTACCGCGTTGAAGCGGGCGATTACCAGCGGTGGAGCTGGTCGAGCAGCGTGGTGGGCACCGCGACCGGCTCCGACATCTTTGAGCCGGTGAGCAGCCCGCTGGCCGGCGGCCTGCGGGCCGACCTCTACATGGCCTCGGCGGGCGGCGACGCGAGCACCATCGAGCTGCGGGGCGACGCCTACTTCTTTGAGCGCCGCTTGCAGGACCGCTTCGACAGCGTCTCGCTCGACGTGTCGATGGTCGGCCCGCTCAGCGCCGGCCCCGAGGACTGCACGCTCGAGCCCCGCGGCTGGATCGGCGTGCGCGACTCCAACGCCTGGTGGGTCGACGTCGTCTTCCAGCCCACCGCAGACGACGACCTGTCCACCGCCGACCCCGACGACACCTACACGGCCTGCGACGGCTGCGGCACGCTGTACTTGCGGGGCCTCGACCAGACCATCGAGCTGGGTCAGGTCTGCACGGACTTCTCCGCGCTCTGGGCCGACCCGCTCCTGCAGCCGGTGGCGCCCGAGACCTTCATCTATGTGGTGCGCGAGCTCGACCCCGACGACCTGCCCCCCGCCGGCTGAGCCGCCCCCCTGTCATCGACCTCCGCTTCCCGATCTTCGCCCCTTCTGTCTCTCCCCGTGGCCCGCAACCCAGAGGCTCACATGCGCAAGACCCTCCTTCTTCTCTCGCTGGCGCTCGCCGCCAGCTGCGCCACCGAGGCCCCCGAGGCTGAAGAGGTCCATGGGGTCCAGCTGCTCGCCCCGCGTGAGCGCCTGATCCGCCTCTCGGTCGACCTGCGGGGCGTGCACCCGTCTGAGGCCGAGCTGGTCGCCATCGAGCAGAACCCTGAGCTCTACGAGGACTTCGTCGACCGCTACATGGCCGACCCTCGTTTTGTGGCCCGCATGGGTGACCTTTTCAACGAGACCCTGCTCACCCGCACCGGCGACACCTACGGCATCATGGTCGACGGGGCCTCGGGCGCGCAGGTGGCGCGGGCGGTGGGCGATGAGGCGGTCAAGTTGGTCGAGCGCATCGTCGCCGACGACCTGCCCTACTCTGAGCTGGTGCTGGCCGACTACACGATGGCCAACCCGGTGCTCGCCGCCGCGCTCGACCTCGACTACCCCGCCGGCCAGACCGGCTGGGAGCAGGCCCGCTACACCGACGGGCGGCCCCACGCCGGCGTGTTGACCATGACCAGCTTCTGGCTGCGCTACCCCTCAATGGGTGGCAACGCCAACCGGCACCGGGCCAACGCGGTCAGCCGCACCCTGCTCTGCGACGACTACCTCGCCCGGCCGATCGTGCTGAACCGCGCCGCGGTCGACCAGCTGACGATCAGCCCAGAGGAGGCGATCTCGACCAACGCCTCCTGCCAGAGCTGCCACAGCACGCTCGACCCGCTCTCCGCTCACTTCTTCGGCTTCTTCATCCCCGACGACGAGGAGTTCACCGAGGACCCGCTCGTCTACCGCCCCGAGCGCGAGCAGGGCTGGCGCGACTACGCCAACCGGCCGCCGGGCTACTACGGCCTGCCCACCGCCCATGTGGTCGAGCTGGCCGAGGCGATCGCCGTCGACAGCCGCTTCCACGACTGCGCCGTCCAGACCGTCTTTCAGGGCCTGACCCAGCGCACCATCTCCGACCTCGACTGGGAAGAGCTGGCCCCCCACCGCGCCGCCTTCATCGACGGCGAGCTGCGGGTGCGCCCGCTGGTCCGCTCGGTGGTGACCTCGCCCGAGTACCTCGCCGCTGCGGTGGTCGATGAGTCGCTCCAAGAGCGCATCCCCGGCACCAAGATGGTGTCGCCGAGCCAGCTCAGCGCGATCATCGAAGACATCACCGGCTACCGGTGGGACTTCGCCGGCGAGGACCTCACCACCGCCCAGGCGGGCGGCGTGCCCGTGCTGCTCGGCGGCATCGACGGCCGCAGCGCCCGCGCCCGCACCTACCAGGCCTCGGTGGGCGCGGTGCTCGTGCACGAGCGTCTCACCTGGAACGCCGCCTGGGACGTCGTGCAGCGCGACTTCGCCCAGCCCTCGGGCGCTGACCGCCTCCTCCTTCGCTACGTCAACGCCAACCAGGGCCCCGATGAGGCGCCTGAGGCCTTTGAAGAGCAGGTGCGCTTCCTCTACCTCCGCGTGACCGGCGTCCCGCTCCCCGCCGACGCGGAGGAGATCGCCGCGCTCGGTGAGGTCTGGCGTGACCTGCGGGCCATCGAGGGCTCTGGCGAGCGCGCGTGGGCGGGCGTCCTGAACGTCGTCCTCCGCGATCCTTCCGTCCTCTACTACTGAACGCCGACCCCTTAGGCCTGGAGCCTCCCATGCGCAGCCTCTCCCGCCGCCGCCTGCTCCTCGATGGAGCGGCGCTCTCCGCCCTCGCCAGCTTCGGCTGGCGCCCCTCCATGGCCCGCGCCGCCCAAGGCGAGCGCAAGTTCTTGTTCTTCTACGCCGGCGGCGCCTGGGATCCGGCCGCCGTCTTCGACCCGCACCACGGCTCGGATGGCGTCGACCACCAGCAGGACAGCTACACCCGCGAGCTGGGCGCCCTGCGGCACACCGCCAACGACCTCGAGATGGAGGCCGTCGGCCGCTTCTTCACCCGCTGGGGCAACCGCGCCGCCATCGTCAACGGCATCGACGCGCACACCGTGGGCCACGACACGGGCATGCAGATGACCATGACCGGCACCTCGGCCGACAACTACCCCGACTGGCCGACGGTCCTCGCTTCGAAGGGCCGTGGTGAGTATCCGCTCCCCCACGTTGTTTTCGGTGGCCCGAGCTATGGCGGTCACCTCTCGGGCGCGGTCGTGCGGGCCGGCGGCGGCACGCTGCTCGACCTCATCGACGGCAGCATCGTCGGCACGGCCGACCGCCCGGCCCCCCGCCTCGCCGAGCCCAGCGAGCGTGTGCTCGACGCCTATGTCTATGATCGGGTGGCGAAGTTCAGCGGCAAGCACGCGGTCCGCCCGGGCCTGACCCGCCAGCGCACCTCGGCGATGCTCGACAACTTCGACCGCACCGTCGAGATCGAGGGCCGGCGTTTTGAGGCCGGCCTGGGCGCGCTCGAGAACTCGATGCTCGACCAGGCCATCAAGGCCACCGAGCTGATGCGCCTGGGCCTGTCGCGTACGGCGATGGTGTCCATCCCCGGCGGCTGGGACACCCACGGCGGCAACGACCCGCAAGAGCTTCAGTTCAACGACTTCTTCGAGGCGCTCGACAGCCTGATGGAGCACCTCGCGAGCACGCCCGGCACTTCGGCGCCGTTCATGATCGACGAGGTCGTCATCGTCGCGCTGTCCGAGTTCGGCCGCACGCCGAAGTTCAACGGCTCGATGGGCAAGGACCACTGGCCCTACAACTCGAGCCTGGTCATCGGCTCGGGCGTGCGCGGCGGGCGCAGCCTCGGCGCCACCGACGGCGCGCTGGTCGGCCGCAAGGTCGACTTCCGCACCGGCTTGGCGAGCGACACGGGTGAGGTGCTGGGCAGCGAGCACGTCGGCGCGGCACTGCTGAAGTTGGGCGGGGTCAACCCGGCCGACATTCTGCCCGGCGTGCAGAGCTTCGACGCGCTGCTCCGCGACAGCGCGCGCTGATCCCTGCGCGGCGCATCCCCGGCCCCAGGCTGGGCCGCGCCTGTCATGGGCCAGGCGGACTGATCTGCATCGGGAGGAGGAGGGGTCGCATGTGGAGGTGGTTCGCCGTCGCCTTGGTCATGGGCTGCGGCGCCAAGGCGGAGGACTCGGCCCCGGACGCCGATCCGTGCGGGCGCCAGCCTGCGCTGGACTGGGACAATTTCGGCAAAGGGTTGATGGACAAGCACTGCAATGGCTGTCACTCCAGCCTCGTGGACCGCGACGCCCGCAAAGGGGCCCCTTTGGGCGTCGACTTCAACACCTACGCCGGTGTGCTGGAGTTCTCCGACCGCATCGGCGCGCGCTCGCTGGGCGACACGCCCACGATGCCGCCCGGCGGCGGCCCTGACCTCGAAGAGCGGGCCCGCCTTGAGGAGTGGCTGCAGTGTGCGGTGGCCGCCGACCGGGCTGCCCTCGCGGAGCAGCGGTGAGCGCCCTGCGCGCCCTGGGCGCCTTGGGCTTGCTCGCCGTGGTGGGCTGTCAGCGCGACTACCGGGTCGGTCTGCAAGAAGAGGACAAGGTCCCCGTCGCCACGCCCGACACGGGTGAGCTCGACGATGACGCGCCAGACTGGGCCGACTGCGGCCGTGGCTGGCGGGGCGCGTACTTCAACCACCGCCCAGACCACCTCGACTTCGGTGAAGACAGCCCGACCGAGCCGCCGTTTGCGCCCGACTTGGTCGACTGGTGGGACGAGACCTACGCCGCTTTTGAGCGCTACGATGCGAGCCTCGACATCGGGCCGGGCTTTTGGCCGGTCGACGAGGGGATCGAGGGTGACCCGGCGCTCTTCGCCGTGCGCTGGACCGCCTGGGCCTACGTGGAAGAGCAGCTCCCCGCGACGCTGTACCTGACCGCGAGCACCGACGTCTGGGTGCGCATCGGCGACCAGGTGCTCGCCCAGGCCCACAGTGAGGGCGAGGCGGTCAGCGACACCATCACCCTCGACCTGCCGCTGGGCCAGACCCCGGTCGAGGTCAGCTTCGCCCACCGCCGGGGCGACAGCGCCGTGGCGCTCCGTTGGGTCGGGGAGCATGTGAACCTCTGCTACCCCGAGTTTGGCGGCCGCTGAGCGCCCGACGGCGGGGGAGTTGTCCTCGCCGACGGGCGGGCGCGCTCCGACCGCTCCGCGCGAACAGCGGCGGGCAAGGCCAAGGGGCCTCCGGAAAGTGTGCCTTTGAGCGTGTTAGTTCCGGGTCGCCGCCCGAGGTCCGCTCGCCGAAGTCCTCGGGTGCTAAGGTCCGCGGGGGAGTCGAGCCGTCGCGCCCGTCGTGGTGGTGTCGCCCTGATTACATCTTGGTGCAGACGGCGCGGTCGGCCTTGGGCTCCAATGGGGCTGGGTCGACCCCCCTGACCTCGAGGCTGGTGCCACCGATGATCGTCTCCTGCCCCAGTTGCTCCACCGGCTACAAGCTCGACGAGTCGCGCATCACCGGTCGCGGGGTGCGCATCACCTGCCCCAAGTGCAAGCACGTCTTCGTCGTGTACAAAGAGGCGCCCGCCCAGCCCATGCCCAAGGCGCAGGCGAGCGCCTCACTGGTCGAGGCCGCAGAGGACGAGCGCCCCGCCGACCCGGACGGCCCCACCTCCTTCTTCCACACGGGCGCGGGCGGCCTGCGCCCCGCCGACCTCAGCGCGCCGACCCGCGCGCCTGCTCCTGCGCTGCCGCCGGCCCGGGCCGCCGAGCCTGCCGCTCCTCCGCCCGCTCCTCCGCGCGCTCCTCCGCCCGCTCCTCCGGCCCAGCCGCCTGCGCCGGTCCGCGCCCCGCTCGACGTGCACGCCCTCGACTTCCGCAAGGTGGGCATCCCGGCGTGGAAGGTGAAGGGGCGCATCGGCTTGGTGTTCGACTTCAACGACTTCAAGACGTTGAGCCGCTACATCGCCGATGGGCGCGTGACGCCCTCGGACCGCCTGAGCCACGACGGCAAGACCTGGACCGAGATCGGCGCGCTGGGCGACCTTGAGGCCCACTTCGTCAAGGTTTACCAAGACGCCGAGGACGCGCTGGCCGCTGCGGCCGCCGCCAAGCTCGAGGCCTCCGCCGCGACCGCCGAGGCCTTCAAGGATGACGAGCCCACCAACATCATGGGCATGTCCGGCATGGACGACGAGGTGGTGAAGAACCTCGCCGCGCCGGGGCCCTCTCCGCTGGCCTCGTTTCAGGCCTCAGCGCCCGCGCGCATCCTCCCGGGCGCCGATCTCAACGCGCTGGCCGCCGCGGCGGTCGAGGCCGAGTCCCGGGCCGAGCGCCCGCCCCGTGAGCCCGAGGGGCCCCGCTTCGTTGACCCCTTCGAAAAGAAGCGCGCTGAGGGCAAACCCAAGGCCGCGGCGGCGGGCCCCAGCAAGCAGGGCGCGGGCGGTCCGCCGCCGGGCCCCAAGCCAGCGCCCAGCGCGGGCCGGTCTGCGCCCCCGCCCGCGCCCAGCCGTGCGCCGGCCGCCCTCGGCGCCTTCGCGCTGCTCGCCCTCCTCGCGGCGGGCGCGTGGTGGTTCACCCGGCCCGAGGCGCCGGCCCCCAGCCCCGCGCCCACGCCCGCCC
>JAEUKK010000150.1 GCA_016792625.1 Deltaproteobacteria bacterium
CCGACGACGCGAGCATCCTCGGCGGCGGCTTCTTCAAGGACCACCCCCAGCTCATCCTCGGCAAAGAGGTCGGCGCGCCCGGCGACGACGACGACCAGACCGCCAAGCCGCGCTGGGGCTACGAGGTCCAGGGCGAGTTCACGCACCTGCCGCCCATTGTGCGCCGGCCCTGGTGCGATGCCTGCGACATCTCGCACCTGCGCGCCCAGCAAGAGCTGGACGAGGCGCTGCCCCCCGAGGCTGAGCTCGAGGAGGCCCCGCCCGCCCAAGCCGCGGTGGAGGGCCCCCTGCGCCGCGCCCACGACCTGGGCCTGCGGGTCGGCGCCTACCTGAGCGCCGTGGCCGCCGGTGAGGACCGCCGCGCGGTCTGGCCTGAGCTGCACGAGGACCTGGTCGCCTGGGGCAACGCCAACGGCAACCCCTGGCTCCACCTTGAGCTGCGCGCCACCATCAACACCGAGTCGACCCTGCCGGGCCGGCGGGGCCTGCCGGCCTTCCTCCACGCCTTTGAGCAGTCCCATGCCAAAGGTGGGCGCCTCATCCCCGGCCTGCGCCGCGCGCCGACCTTCGAGCCGCCTGTGCCGGTCGCGGCGCGTGAGGACGTGGTCGCGCTGGCCGATTGGATCTACCGGGCGAAGGGCCGCTGCACCTTCTACGACCTCGCCGCCGCGCAGATGCGCGAGGGGCGCGAGGCCATCGTGCGCCTGCGCGAGGACGTGGCCGACCTGTTCATCCCGCCCGATGCCCAGGCTTGGGTGCGGGAGCAGCTGCCGACCCTGCTGCGCGCCGGCTGGTTTGTGGACTGCGACGAGGGCGGCGACGACTGGAAGCTCGTGGTGCCCAGCCGCGACTACCTCTCGGGCGCGCTGTGGCCCAAGTACGACCGCGCCCGCCAGCCGCTCGGCCGCAACGCCTGGGGCGAGGCGCTCACCGAAGACCAGCTCAACCAGCAGCAGGCCGCGCTGCTCAAGGCGATTAGCCCGGTCACCTACGACGAGCTCGAGCACGTCTCGCCGCTCTTGGGTTGGGTCCCGGTCAGCATCCTCAGCGATTTTGTGACCGGCATGGTCCCCGATTGGGAGCGCGAGCGCCACCCGGCCGGCTGGCGCATCGAGCTCGAGCGCCGCGACGGCTTTGTGCTCCCCCGCGGCTACACCTTCCAAAACTACGCCGAGCACGGCGAGCTGCCCGCGGCCGGGCTGGAGTTTCTCGGCTTCGTCAACGGCGACCTCGAGACGTTTAAGGTCAAGAAGCAGCGCGGTGAGGAAGAGAGCGCGGCCGAGCGCCGCAAGCGCCGGGTCGAGCAGATCACCCAGCAGTTCCACCAGTTCATCGGCGCCGACCCAACGCGCAAGGTGGCCATCGCCGAGGCCTACAACCGCTTCAACCGCGGCTTTGTGCTGCCCGCTTTCGACGACGAGCCGCTGCACATCGCCCGGTGGACCGACGCCGAGGGCGCGCCGCGGCTCAAGCCCCACCAGGTGCGGGGCGCCCGCCGCGTGCTGGCCAACCGCGGCGGCCTGCTCGCCTTTGGCGTCGGCGTCGGCAAGACCTACACCGGGCTCGGCATCCTCGCCCGGGCCCGCCAAGAGGGCTGGGGTCGCCGGCCGGTCGTGGTGGTGCCCAACTCCATCGTCTGGAAGTGGTACAAGGACTTCCAGCGGGTGCTGCCTGACTTCCGCGTGGCGGTGGTGGGCAGCAAGCCCGCGCGGGTCGAAGCGCCCTTCGCCGCCGGCGCCGTGCGCCCCGGGGCGGGCGCGGTGGCCTGGGCCGCGCAGAACAAGCGCAGCCGGCGCAAGGTCGAGCTGCTCGGGCGCTTGCCCGAGGGCGCGTGGACGCCGGTGGACGAGCTCGCCGCGGGTGACGTGGCGGTGGTCGGGCACCTGCGCGAGCTGGTCGCGTCGGGCGTGATCCAACACAAGCCGGCGCGGGCCCGCACCGGCGCGGACACCGACAGCCCCGAGGAGCGCGCCGAGAAGTGGCGGCGCTTCCAAGCGGGCGAGTACGACGCCGTTCTGCTCACCTACTCGATGCTCGGCCGCACGCGCATGGATGACGAGGCGGTGCGGATCTACGCCGACCGTCAGCAGAGCATCAAGCGGCAGATCGAGCAGGACAAGCGCAACGCCACCAAGGTGCAGAACCGCGTGCTCAAGGCCGAGGCTGACGACGACACCGACGAGGATGGCGACGAGAGCGAAGAGGACGGCGGCAAGAAGCCCAAGGGCCTGACGGAACGCCAAGCCGCCATCCTCGAAGAGGGCACCGCGGCCTGGATCGCCGAGAAGATGGAGCTGCCCGAGGGCCAAGCCTACGACCCCGGCCTGACCTGGGACGAGATTGGCGTGGACCTGCTCATCATCGACGAGGCGCAGAACTTCAAGAACCTGTACACGCCGGAGCGGCGCGACGGAGGGATCCCGAAGTTCATGGGCGGCGGCGGCGAGGGCAGCAACCGCGCCTGGCAGCTCGACTTCCGCTGCGCCAGCGTGCGCCGCCGGGCGGGAGGTCGGGGTGTCGTGCTGTTGTCGGCCACGCCGGCCAAGAACAGCCCGCTCGAGTTCTACAACCTGCTGCAGTACCTTGACGAGGGGCTGTGGCCGAACCGCGGCGTCTACACCGCCGAGCAGTTCATCGAGAACTACCTGCGCATCGAGAACCAGCTCATCATCACCGACAAGATGAAGGCCGAGGAGCGGCCGGCGGTGACCGGCTTCCGCAACCTCGACGACCTGCGCGACGTCGTCTTCCGCTATGGCGACTTCAAGAGCGCCGAGGACGTGGGCCTCAAGCTGCCCGAGGTCACCGCGACCCCGGTGTGGGTCGAGCTCGACGCCCAGCAGAACACCCTCTACGCCGAGATTGTGGCCCGCATCGAGGAGCTTCTCGACCAGAGCAAGCAGCGCAGCGCAGAGGGCAAGAAGGCCGCCGGCGAGATCTTGGGCCTGCTGCAGCGCCTCGCCATGATCACGCTGCACCCGGGCTTGATGGGCACCTATGACTGGAAGGGGGTGCGGAAGGCCAACATCGAGCCCTACTCGCCCAAGATTGCGGCCATGGTCAGCAACGTGCTCAAGCAGCGCACCTGCGGCCACATCGTGTTCGCCGAGCCCATCGCGTCGCACTGGTGGATGAAAGAAGCGCTGGTGCAAGCGGGCATCCCCGAGGGGCGCATCGCCATCCTCAACGCCTCGACGGCCAAAGACACCGCCGTCCGCCAAGAGGTCGCCGAGCGCTTCAACGGTGACCCGCTCCGCGGCGTCGAGCCCGACTTTGACGTGGTCATCGCCAACAGCATCGCCTATGAAGGCATCGACCTTCAAACCCGGACCTGCGCCATCCACCACATGGATCTGCCGTGGGAGCCGGCGACCATCGAGCAGCGCAACGGCCGCGGCGTGCGCCAGGGCAACACGCTCAGCAACATCGCGATCAACTTCTACTTGGCCAAGAACAGCATGGACGGCGCGCGCTACGCGCTCATCCAAGGCAAGCACGGCTGGATGAAGGACCTGCTCGACTCCCAAATCAAGGAGACGAGCAACCCGCTCG
>JAEUKK010000045.1 GCA_016792625.1 Deltaproteobacteria bacterium
TGCCATGCGCCGCGCGAAGCCTGCCCGCTGGCCCCCCTTGGCGGGGGATCCAAGGGGCCCCGCGGGCCCCTTGGCCGGGGGTCTGGGGGCCGGAGGCCCCCGGCATCCACGGCGCGAAGACGCCCGACAAGACGCACCCGACCTCAAACCAGACCAAGCCCATGGCACCCGAGCCGCGCAGCCAGCCCCAACCGGGCCAAAAGCCTGCGCCAAACACCCCGAAAATCCCGTCGAGACAGGCCAACCCGAACACCCGGCACCCCGACCACCCCGCCGAGAAGGGCCAACCCAGCCACCCGGCACCCCGGTGCCCACCCTGCGGCGTCCCAACGCCGACACCCGGCACCCCGACCACCCCGCCGGGACGGCCCAACCCACACACCGGGCACCCCGGTGCCCACCCTGGGACGGGCCAACGCCCACACCCGGCACCCCGACCACCCCGCCGGGGCGGCCCAGCCCAGCCACCCGGCACCCCGGTGCCCACGCCAGGACGGCCCAACGCCCACACTGGGCAGGGCCGCGCGCAAAAAAGCGCCCGGCCGACCGAAGGGCCGCCGCAGGCGGGCCGCGCAGCGGCCAAGCCCGGGCGGGCGGCGATCCCGCGCCGCGGCCCCGCCGCGGGGCGGAGCGCCGACCGGGGCCCCGGGCGCGCCCGCAGGGGGGCCGCAGGCGCCCAGAGGGGCCCAGCGGGCGCTCAGGGGAGCGCGGAGAGCTCCGCCTCGACCTCGGGGGGCGCCTGGCCTGGGTCGGACCAGCGCACCCGGTCCCAGCGGCGGCCGTCGCGCACCCACAGCCCGCCCGCCTGGGCCCAGAGCAGCGGGCCCTCGGGGCCGACCGCGACCACCGGGCCGGGCTCGGGGGCCTCACCCCCCTGGTCGCGCAGGGCGCGGCCCACGCCAGCCAGCGAGAGGGGCGGCGGCGGCAAGGGCACGCCCCGGGCGAGCACCGGCACCTGCAGCACCGGCGGCAGCCAGCGCCCCGCGGACTGGAACCAGGAGCCGTCCTCGGCCCAGGTCAGGCCGTGGGTGCCGACCACCGCCACCGCCGGCGGGGGGCCCTCGGGCCACAGCTCGAGCAGGCGGGCGACGGCGCGGTCGACCTGCGCGATCTCTCCGCGGTACTGGGCGTCGACCCAGGCCAGATCGGTGACCCCGGCGGCCCAGGCCGGCCGCTGATCAGCCGGGATGAGCTCGATGGTGCGGTGGGCCGGATCGCGCGGGTCACCCGCGTAAAAGGCCGTGTCGAAGGGCGGGGCCGGCGCGAAGGGCGGCAAGGGCCCGCTGAGGTGCACCCACAGCAGGGTCGGCCCGGGCGGCTGCTGCCGGAGCCAGGCCGCCGCCGCGTCGACCGTGTGCGGGTCGGCCCGCAGCCCGCCCCGCAGGCCCAAGGCGGCGAGCGCCCGGCCGAGCGGGGTGGCCCAGAGGCCGAGCAGGGGGCTGCCGCCCTCGTCGAGCAGGCCAAAACCGCGCAAGGCGCCGACCGGCAGGGCGTCTTGGGGCACGGCCCCGCTGGTAAAAGCTGCGGTCGCCGCGCCCTGGCCGGCCCAGCGCTCGGCCAAGGCGCCGGCGGGGTCGCCCACCCCGAGCACGGCGGCCACGCTGTCGGCGGCGGAGGGCGCGGGGGCCAGCGCGGTGCGGGCCGTTCCGAGCGCGCCGAAGGTCGGCGCCCCCTGGGGCTGCCCGGCCACGGCCGGCCGGGTGAGCTGGGCCACCGCGTCGGCCCGGGCGCCGTCGACCGTGACCAGCAGCAGGCCGCCGGCCGGCTGGCCGGGATCACCCTCGAGCGCGGCCAAGGCGCCGAGCGAGGTCGGCGCGGGCGCCGGGGGCCGGAGCAGGGCCAGCCCGCCGCTCAGCGCCGGGAGCAGCAGGAGCAAGGCCAACCGGGGCCGCGCGCGCCCCGCCCATGCCAGCCCGAGGAGGGCCCCGAGGCCGAGCCCGCGCAGGCCGGCGGGCAGCAGCGCGCCTTCGCCGAGCTCGACGCCGATGAGCAGGGCGCCGAGGCCGATGCCCAGGCCGCCGGTCGCCCAGGCCGCCCGCCGATCCGCCGGCGCCCGGCTGGCCAGGGCCGCCGCCGCCGCGCCCAGGGCCAGCGCGAGCGCCGCGTGGGCCCCGACCAGGGCCAGGGTCGTGCCCCAGGCCGGCGCCGGGTGGAGCGCGCGCAGCGGGCCGATCACGGCGAGCGCCGCCCAGGCGAGCGCCGCGGGGGCGACCAGGCCCATCGCGGACGGGGCGGGCGGCGGCGCAGGATCAGCGGACACGAAGCGCTCCTGGGGGCCGCGGCGGGGGGCTGGGCCAGCGGGCCGCGCTCCGGCGGGGGCGCAGACGCGGCATGATATAGTCCCGGGCCGTGTCTACGGCGCGCCCGCGCGCTCCGCGGGACGGCGCGGTGCCCGACCACAGGCCCATCTTCCGCTGATCGACGCCGCTCGGCGCACAGCGGATGGCGCCGGCCGACCGGTCCCTCCACCGCGCGGGTCCAGCCCCTCCCCGCCGGCGGGGCGCGCCGCCACCGCCGCCCCTCGACCCCTGGCGCCCCGCAGCTCTCCCGCGCCCCCGACGTCGGACCCCCGACGTCCGCACCACCCGCGCCAGACCCTCCGCCTGCCCTTGCCGCTCTGCCGCGCGCCGCGCGACCGCCGCGGCGCCGCCCCCCGCGCTCCCCGCCCGGAGGTCCCCGTGACCGCCTGCCCCCGCCCGCTCCGCGCCCTCGCCCCCCTCTTGCTCGTGCTGTCGACCCCCGCGTGGGCCGGGCAGGTGCTGGTGCCGCCGGTGATCAGCAACGGCGTCGACCCGATCGTCGCGAGCAACATCACCGGGATGATCGCGTCTGAGCTCGATTTTATGAGCCAGTTCGAGGGCAGCAAGTCGCTGAAGGCCCCGCCCGCCGGCTGGAACGCCAAGTGTTTGAGCAGCGGCGCGTGCATGGGCGCGATCCAGAAGGCCAACGGCACCACCGCGCTGATCAGCGGCCAGGTGACGCCCAAGGGCAGCAAGGTCGACCTGCAGCTGGTCTACGCCGAGGGCACCAAGATCGTGAACAGCAAGGTGTTCACGGTGGCCAACGTCCCCTCGGTCATCGCTGACGGCATGGCCGGCATGGTCAAAGAGGTGGTGACCGGCCAGAGCGCCAGCGCCGCCGCCGCGGCCGCCGCCGGCCCCTCTGAGGACCAGTTCGCCGACAGCGAGGACGACTTCGAGGTGGTCGGCGTCTCGCGCCGGGTGCCCACGGGCGGGGCGGCCGCGGGCCGGGGTCTCGAGGATGAGCTGGACGAGGACGATCTCGCCGCCCAAGAGGCCGAGCGGGAGCGCGCCGCCGCGGCCGCCTCAGCTGCCGCCGCCGCCCGCAAGCGTGAGGAGCAGGCCCGCGCCGCCGAGCAGGCCCGCGCCGCCGAGCAGGAGCGCCAGCGCGCCGCCGCGGCCGCCGCCGCCGCGGCCGCCCAGCGCCAACGGGAGGAGGAGCAGCGCCGCGCCGCTGCGGCCGCCGCGGCCAAGCCCAAGCCCAAGCCCGCCCCGGCCGAAGAGGAGGAGCTCAGCTTCGGCGGCGGCGTGGTCGCCCCGAGCGAAGACGAAGAGGACGCGCGCCCCGTGGTCGCCGCCCGCCCGCCCGCCCGCACCTACGAGGACGAGGAGGACGAGCGCCAGCCCGTCGCCGCCGCGCGCGCCCCCGCGCAGAAGTCACGCCCTGTCGACGACTTCGAAGAGGATGAGCCGCGCCCGCGCCCCGCTCCGGTGAGCCGCTACGACGACCTCGACGAGCCGCAGAGCCGCAGCAAGTCGTCGAGCAGCAGCAAGTCGAGCAGCGACAGGTCTTCGGGCAACAAGCCCTCGAGCAGCAGCCGCTCGGTGGCCCAGAAGAAGGGCGAGCCCGAGCGCAGCGCGGGGATCACCGGCCGGGTCGGCTACGCCAAGCTCGCCGAGTACAACTTCCTCACCTATGGCGCCGAGGTGACCTTCATGCCGACGGGCAGCTTCGGCATCATCGGCGGCATCGAGGCCTACAGCGCCCGGCGGGCCACCACCGTCGAAGAGCAAGAGCAGCTCGGCGCCCCGCCGATGATCTGGCAGAGCGTGGTCCCGATCAACTTCGGCGCCATTTACAAGTACACGCCGAACAACATCCGGCCCTACATCGGCGGCGACGTGCAGCTGATCACCGGGCTGGTGCGGGGCGAGGGCGGCGTGGCCACCGGCTTCCGCTTCCGCGGCGGCTCGGACTTCATGGTGACCGACATCTTCGGCTTCAACCTGAACCTCGCGCTGGGCTTCTCGGGCGGCAAGGCGCTGGGCGAGGTGTCCTCGTCGACCTCAGCGATCACGCCGGCCTTCTCGGCGGGCACGACGCTGGTGTTCTAAGGCCCGGTCCGCGGCGCGCGGGTCGCCCGCGGGGCGGGGAAGGCGGCGTGTAGAGCGAGCAGCGCTTGGCGAGGCGCGGCGCTCCCGAGCGTCAAGCCGCCGGATCGATCCGCGGGGCCCACGGCGCCCCGCCTTCGGGCGGCTCCACCTCGAGCAGGTCGACCAAGGTGAGCGCGCGGGCCGGGGCGGTCAGGCCCGCGTCGTCACGTTGCCCGCTGGCCAGCGGCGCGAGCAGCTGCGCGGGCGGGCGCAGGCCGGCGCCGACCTCGGCGAGGCTGCCCACGATCACGCGGACCATATTGCGCAAAAAGCCGTCGCCGAGGATCTCAACGACGAGGTGCGGGCCCTGGGGGCCCTCGGCTGGCCTGATGCTGAGCTGGTGCACACAGCGGGTGGTCGGCTGGTCGCCAAAAGGCCCCGAGGCGAAGGCGCGGAAGTCGTGGCGGCCCACCAGCAGGGCGGCGGCGGCGCGCATGGGCTCAAGCTCGAGCGGCGGCGCGACCTGCCAGGTGCGCCAGACCGGCGGCGCGGGCCGGGGCGCCGGCCGACCCGGGCGCGGGCGGGGCAGGGCCGAGAGGGCCAGGGCCTCGTCGGGGCGGTCGCCGGCGAGGCGGTAGCGGTAGCGTTTGCCCACGCCGAGCGCGCGGGCGTGGGTGTGAAAGCCGGCCCGGCGGGCCTCGACCCCGACCAGGCCGTCGTCACCCTCGGCCTCGATCGCCGCGAGCAGGGCGGGCAGCGCGTCATCTTCGACGGTGCCCGGCGGGAACCAGCAGGTCGCGTAGTTGGCCAGCGCGTGCACACCCTGGTCGGTGCGGGCGGCGAAGCAGAGCGCCTTGGGCCGCTGGCCGACCGCCGCGCACAGGCGGGCGGTGAGGGCCGACTGCACGGTGGCGCCGTGGGGCTGGTTGGGGACGCCGTAGAAGTCGGCGCCGTCGTAGCCGAAGCGGAGCAGGAGCTGGAGGCGATCCTCGCGGCGCAGCGCAGACATCGGGCCCTCAGGAGAAAAGCAGCGCCCCCACCAGCGGGGCTGGCGGGGGCGAGGGCGCGGGGGCGCCGACCGGCGGAGCGGTCAGGCCCCAGCGGGCTCAGTGGTTGTGGTTGTGACCGCCGTCGGCGGCGTCATCATCGGCGGCGTCGGCGATCATCGCCTCGGTGGTCAGCAGCAGGCCGGCCACGCTCGAGGCGTTCTGCAGGGCCGAGCGGGTCACCTTGGTCGGGTCGATGACGCCGGCGGCGACGAGGTCCTCGTAGACGCCGGTGCGGGCGTTGAAGCCGAAGCCGCCCTCACCATTCTGGACCTTCTCGAGCACGATGCTGGGCTCGCCGCCCGCGTTGAGCACGATCTGGCGGAGGGGCTCGTAGATCGCCTTGCGGACGATCTCGAGGCCGAAGCGCTGCTCACCCTCGAGCTGCAGTCCGTCGAGCACCTTGGCGGCGCGCACCAGGGCCACACCACCGCCGGGGAGCACACCCTCCTCGACCGCGGCGCGGGTGGCGTGCAGGGCGTCTTCGACGCGGCCCTTCTTCTCCTTCATCTCGACCTCGGTCGCCGCGCCCACCTTGACCAGGGCGACGCCGCCGGCCAGCTTCGCGAGGCGCTCCTGCAGCTTCTCCTTGTCGTAGCTGCTGGTGGTCTCGTCGACCTGGGTGCGGATCTGCTTGATCCGGGCCGCGATATCCTCCTCGGAGCCCTCACCGTCGATGATGGTGGTGTGGTCCTTGGTGATGATGACCTTGGCGGCGCGGCCGAGGTCGACCAGCTCGACGCCCTCGATCTTGATGCCGAGCTCTTCGGCGATCAGACGGCCGCCGGTGAGGGTGGCGATGTCGCCGAGCATCTGCTTGCGGCGGTCGCCGAAGCCGGGGGCCTTGACCGCCGCCACCTTCAAGGTGCCGCGGACGTTGTTCACGACCAGGCCGGCCAGGGCCTCACCGTCGACGTCTTCGGCGATGACCAGGAGGGGCTTGCGGGCGCCGAGCACCTTCTCGAGGAGCTTGAGCAGGTCACGCAGGCTGCTGAGCTTCTTCTCGTGGATGAGGATGTAGGGCTCCTCGAGGACGACCTCCATCCGCTCGGCGTCGGTGGCGAAGTAGGGCGAGAGGTAGCCGCGGTCGAACTGCATGCCGTCGACGGTCTGCAGCTCGGTGCCCAGGCCCTTGGCCTCTTCGACGGTGATGACGCCCTCTTTGCCGACCTTCTCCATGGCCTGGGCGATCATCTTGCCGATCTCTTCGTCGCCGTTGGCCGAGACGGTGCCGACCTGCTCGATCTCGCGGCTGTCGGAGATGGGGCGGGACAGGGCCTTGAGCTCGCCGACGACGGCCTCGACGGCCTTGTCGATGCCGCGCTTGAGCTCCATCGGGTTGTGGCCGGCGGCGACCAGCTTGATGCCGTGCCGGAAGATGGCCTGGGCGAGCAGGGTGGCGGTGGTGGTGCCGTCACCGGCGTTGTCACCGGTCTTGCTGGCCACCTCTTTGACCATCTGGGCGCCCATGTTGACGAACTTGTCCTCGAGGACAATCTCCTTGGCGACGGTGACGCCGTCCTTGGTCACCACAGGGGCGCCCCAGGACTTGTCGATGACCACGTTGCGGCCCTTGGGGCCGAGCGTGACCTTCACCGCGTTGGCGAGGGTGTCCACGCCGAGCAGCACCTTGTTGCGGGCCTCGACGTCGAAAAGAATCTCCTTGGCGGCCATGTTCGTTCTCCAGCGTGGGTGTTCTGCGCCGCGCCGCGCCCGCTCGTGGGGGCGCGCCGGCGGCTCTCAGGGAAAGGTGGGGTTGGTCGAAGCGGTCGGGCGGCCCTGTGCGGGCGGCGAGGCCGGGGCCCCGCCCGGGGCGCCAAGCGGCGCGCGCCGGGCGGCGGGGCAGCTCAGCCCTCGATCACGCCGAGGATGTCGTCCTCGGTGAGGAGCAGGCGGTCTTCGCCGTCGACCTTGATCTCGTTGCCGCGGTACTTCGCGAAGATGACGCGGTCACCTTCTTTGACGGCGAGGGGGCTCACGGTGCCGTCTTTGGCCACGCGGCCGCTGCCGACCGCGAGGACGACGCCCTCAAGGGGCTTCTCTTTGGTCGCGGTGTCGGGGAGGAACAGGCCGCTCTTGGTCTTGGTCGGCTCGTCGCTGCGCTTGACCAGGACACGGTCGAACAGGGGACGGATCGTCGTCATGGCTCAACCTCCGCAGATCCCCACCGAAAGGGGGGGTGGAAGACAGGGGATGGAACATGCAGCGGGCCGGCGGGGCTTGCCCGGCGACGCCGCTGCCGCTGGTGGGCCGCGCACCCCGCCAAGGCGGTGGGGCGGGCCTGAGCGGGCCGGCGAGCGGCCCACCCTCGGGTAAAATGGGGAGCAGGAGCACCGAGCGGGTGGGCGGCTGGCGCCCTTCACCGACCCCGCACCGCTACCCCCCGGCGGCCGCTCCCGTAGTCACGGCCCCTGGCCCGTCAACCCCAGCCCCTCGAATTTGATCTGCCCCGCGCCACCCTGCGCCGGAACCTTCTCCAGGAGCACCAAAACGACCAGCCGCCGCGCTGTTGCGGCCCGACCGGGGCCTCGGCCCCACAAGAATGGAGGAGCGATGCGCCACCCCGACCGCCCGCCGGCCCCCGCCGGCATCTGCCGTGAGCCCAACCTCTTCGACTTCTTCCACGAGCAGGTCGAAGCCGCGGTGGTTGACCGAAAGGCTCCGGTCAGCAGCGACGGCGTGGTCTACTTGAGCACCCTGCTGGTCGAGCGCTCCCACAGCGAAGAGCCCGCCGGCAAGACCACCCTGGTCGAGCTGCACATCCAGGCGGCCCAGGCCGACCGCGGCCAGCAGGTCCGCTGCTACAAAGACCTGGGCGACCGCGCGCTCTTCGTCAGCGGCTTCTTCGCCGAGAGCCTGCGCCGCAGCACGGTCGGCGTCGACTATTACGTGCAGATGGGCCAAGCCGCCTATGACCGCCTCGCCCACATCCTGTCTGGGCCCCGGCGCGGCGGCGGCGGGCTCGACAAGGTCTTCGCCGAGCTGGCCGAGAGCTTCGGCGTCTGCGTCGAGGTGCTGCGCGAGGTCCGCGAGGGGATGGAGACCCCGACCGACGACATTGGCGCGCTGCGGCTCTATGAGCAGTACCTGACCACCGGCAGCCGCACCGCCCTGCGCAAGCTGCACGCGCTCGGCCTCGCGCCCCAAGCCCGCCGCCCGCCGGTGCTGGCGTGAGCGCCGGGGCCGCGGGGGTGCCGCCGGCGGCCCGGGCCCTGCTCTCGGCGCTGCAAGACCAGCTCTGCGCGCTCTACCGCGCCGAGGCGCCCGACCTGCTCGACTTCCTCGTCGATGATGACGGGCTGGCCGCCATCGGCGCGCAGCCAACCCGCGGGGCCGACGAGTGGGTGCTGGTGGCCGAGGGTGAGGATGGCCTCGAGCTCGCGATCTGGATCGCCGCCCCGCTGCTGCACCAGCTCGCTGAGGTCCGCAGCCCCGCCCAGGCCGCCGCCGGGGCGCTCCGGGCCTTCTGCGCCGGCGTCGAGGGCCTCAGCCACGCCCTGCTCCTGATCGAGCGGGCGCGGCGGGCCGAGCCGGTCAGCCTGCTCGAGCTCGAGGCCCAGGCCGAGGTCGACAAGTACGTGTGCGCGCGCCTGCACCACCCCGAGCGGCGGGCCGAGCTGCGGCGCCGCCTCTTCCACGAGGCCGACCTGCGCGTTGATCTTGACGACGATGAGCGCGACCGCTACCGCGAGGCGGGGGCCCTGGCCGAGGCCTGGTGCGCCCACCTCGACCGCCTGCCCCATGATCGCGCCCGGATTGACGAGCAACGGCGCTTTTTCCGCGCGGCGGGCTCGGCCCGGATGCACGAGATGCGGAGGCTGCGCCTCGCCGCCTGAGCGGAGCCACAAGGCGCGCCGCGCCGCAGATCCCGCGCCGATGGCGGCGATCTGGGTGGTGAGGCCGTCGAGATCAAGGGCCTTGACGCAGGGCCCTTTTTGCAATAGCCCGCGCCATCGCACCACGCCGACCGGTGGATGCATGGGTGATCGTCGGTCCACGCCTGAGGAGCGCGCCACGCCTGACCAGCGGCCGCTGCAGCGCGGGGGCGCCCCGGGCCGGTCCTCCGCCGGTCGACCGCCCGACGCCCCGCCGTCTGGTCGCATCGCTCACATCCCCGCCCGCGGCGCAGCGCCCCGGGCCGACCGGCCCCAGCCCGCTGGGTCCGCCCCATCTCCGAGAGGACGCCCCATATGGCCCGCATCACCGTAGAGGACTGCCTCGAGAAGCTGCCCAACCGCTTCTCGCTCGTGCTGGTCGCCGCCGAGCGCACCAAGCAGCTCATGAAGGGCGCCGAGACGCTGCTGACCGACGACCGCTCGAACAAAGAGGCGGTCACCGCGCTGCGCGAGATCGCCGCCGGGCTGGTCAAGGCCGACTACACCCACTTCGACGAGAACGAGGTGCTCCGCACCGCTGGCGGCCCGGTCCACCGCGAAGACCTGCCCCCCTCCGCCGAAGATGAGCTGCCCCCGGCCGCCGACGACGACCTGCCCCCGGCCGCCGACGACCTGCCGCCCGAGGCCTGAGCGCGCCCGCGCGGGGGCCGCTGGCCTCCCCGCCGGCTGCCTCCGCAGCCGCTGCAGCAGCTCGGCTGCTCCTCCGCAGCACCTCCGCAGCGCCCCGGCCGCTCCCTTCGCCGTATCGCCCGCCGCTCCCCCGCCGCACCGGCCCGCCGCCCCACCTGAGGGCTGGCGGGGCCGCAGCCCAGAATTGAGGTCCGCATGTCCGCTGAGAAGTCCGCGAAGCTGTTCGAGCTCGACGTGATTGAGGCCAACCTCGCCAAGGGTGTGATCACCCGCGACGACGTGCTCGCCTACCTCGACCACACGGTGCACCTGCGCAACATCCGCCGGCAGGTCATCCTCGCCGCGATCGTCGAGCTGCTGGTGGCGGGCCTGAGCGTGCCCGAGATCTGCGAGAAGGCCGGCGTCGCCTACGAGCTGAACGTCACGCCCCACGACCCCGACGCGCTGGCCAAGGTGCTCAACGAGAACGTGCTCGACGGCGAGTTCTGGACCGCCCAGCGCCAGAAGGTCCTCGACCTGCTCGCCGACAACGCGACCGACAAAGACCGCCTCTCGGCCCTCTTCGACCTGCGCGTGCGCGAGCGCAACCTCTCCCGCGGCCTCATCACCAAGGGCGAGGTCGCCATCTTCCAGGCCGCCCTCGAAGACTGCGCCAGCAACGCTGACATCAGCAAGCTCACCGTCCAGCACACCCACGGCTACCGCGACGGCGAGGGTGAGCCGCTGAGCCAGGACGAGGCCTGAGCCTCCGCGCCGGCCCGGCCCCGCGCCGGTCCGCTGCCCAGCGAGCCGCCCGCCCTCCCCAGGGTCGGCGGCTTTTGCGTCTGCCCCGCTGACCGCGCCGCCCGCTGACCGCGCCCGACCCCGCATGGAGCGACCATGAGCACGACCCCGACGGGCCCTCGCCCCCTCCGCGCGCCCCGCGGCGCGACCCTGCGCTGCAAGGGCTGGGTGCAAGAGGCGGCCTACCGCATGCTGCTCAACAACCTCGACGCCGAGGTGGCCGAGCGCCCCGAAGACCTCGTCGTCTACGGCGGGATCGGCAAGGCGGCCCGCGACTGGGACAGCCTCGACGCCATCCTCGCGAGCCTCGAGCGCCTCGAAGACGACGAGACGCTGCTGGTCCAGAGCGGCAAGCCGGTCGGGATCTTGCGCACGCACCGCGACGCGCCGCGGGTGCTGCTGGCGAACAGCAACCTCGTGGGCAAGTGGGCGACCTGGGAGCACTTCCGCGCGCTCGAGGCCAAGGGCCTGATGATGTACGGCCAGATGACCGCCGGGTCGTGGATCTACATCGGCACCCAGGGCATTTTGCAGGGCACCTACGAGACCTTCGCCGAGGCGGGGCGCCAGCACTTCCAGTCCGAAGACCTCAGCGGCCGGCTCATCGTGACCGCGGGCCTCGGCGGCATGGGCGGCGCGCAGCCGCTCGCCGCGACGATGAACAACGCCGTCTGCCTCTGCTTTGAGATCGACCCCGTGCGGGCGCAGCGGCGGGTCGACACCGCCTACCTCGACGAGGTCGCCCCCAGCCTCGCCGAGGGCATCGCCCGGGCCCGCCAGTGCATGGCGCTCAAGCTGCCGCGCAGCATCGGCGTCGTCTGCAACGTGGTCGACGGCCTTCAGGCCCTGCTCGACGCGCAGCTCACGCCCGACCTGCTCACCGACCAGACCAGCGCCCACGACCCGCTCATCGGCTACGTGCCCGCGGGGCTCGACCTCGCGCAGGCGGCCGAGCTGCGCGAAGCCGACCCGGCGGCCTACATCACCCGGTCCTACGAGACCATGGGCCAGCACGTGCGCCTGATGTTGGCCCTGCAGGCCCGCGGCGCCCACACCTTTGACTACGGCAACAACCTGCGGGCTGGTGCCGAAAAAGCGGGCGTCGACAACGCCTTTGGCTTCCCCGGCTTTGTGCCAGCCTACATCCGTACGTTATTTTGCGAAGGCATGGGGCCCTTCCGTTGGGTGGCGCTCAGCGGCGACCCCGAAGACATCTACGTCACCGACCAGGTCGTGCGCGAGCTCTTCCCCGAAAAAGAGTCCCTGCTGCGCTGGCTGCTGCTGGCCGGTGAGCGGGTGCAATTTCAGGGTCTGCCCGCGCGCATCTGCTGGCTCGGCTACGGCGAGCGGGTCAAGGCCGGCCTCGCGTTCAACGAGCTGGTCCGCACGGGGCGGGTCAAGGCGCCGATCGTCATCGGCCGCGACCACCTCGACTGCGGCAGCGTGGCCTCGCCCAACCGCGAGACCGAGGCCATGCGCGACGGCAGCGACGCGGTGGCCGACTGGCCCATCCTCAACGCGCTGGTCAACGCGGTCAACGGGGCGAGCTGGGTCAGCTTCCACCACGGGGGCGGCGTGGGCATGGGCTACAGCCTGCACGCGGGCCAGGTCATCGTCGCCGACGGCACAGACGAGGCCGCCCGGCGCATCGAGCGCGTCTTGACCAGCGATCCCGCGATGGGCGTGCTGCGCCACGCCGACGCCGGCTACGAGCGCGCCGTCGAGGTGGCCAAAGAGCGGGGCGTCCGCATCCCCCGCATCACCGAGTAGGGTCGGGCCCAAGCCAAGGTCCTCAACCCAAATCAGCAGGGCGCCCCGCCGGCCTGCGGCCGCCGGCGCCCGTCCGCCGCGCTCGGGCTGCGCCCTCGGTCGCTGCGCGACCGGCCTGCGGCCGCGCTCTGGCCGGGCTGGCGCGCGCGAGGCGAAGGCGCGGGCTCGGTCCGCGGGTCGGGCCAGCGCCGGCACGCAGCAGGGCCCCCCCACTCCGGCCGCCGCGCCGGCCCCACCGACCGCAGATGTTATGGTCATGGGGCTGCACCGGCGGGTCTGCCCGCTCGCTCGTGCCACGACGACCGCTGCCCCTCCCCCCTCAAACGGGAGCCCCCCATGGCCCACGCCCCCCACGCCCCCGCCACGCCCCGCGGCCGGCCCATACGCGCTGGCCGCTGGGTACGTTACGTTTCGCTGATCGCCTTGCTCGTCGTTGTTTTCGTGACCCCGAGCGGCGCGGCGGCGGCCGCGGCGGCTGCGCCCGAGCCGACCTTCTTCACCAGCAGGGTGCTGGTCACCGCGCCGCAGCTGCCCGACCCCGCCCAAGTCCAGGCCGAGCTGCAGCGCCGCGTCGGGCCCAGCCTGCAGATTACGGCGGTGATCAGTCCCGCACCGCACCAGGTGGCCCTCATCTACACCAACCAAGGCACCCTGACCTACAGCCTCCACGCTGGTCCGATGGATGATCGGTGGCTCGACTGGTCCTGCCACGCCGCGTGGAGCTGGCCAGAGGCCTGCGCCGCGGTGAAGCCCCACCAGGGCTACATTTTCGTGTCTTTGGTTGCGGGCCCGACCGACCCAATCGAAGGGCGCCTGCTCATGACCCACTTCATCGCCGCGGTCATGGACGAGAACGCCATCGCCAACGACTGGCGAGGGGTCCTGCAGCCCCGTGGGGTCGTGCACGCGGCCAGCGCCCAGTCGAGCCGCGCGGCGCCCGCGCTCGAGCTCTGGGCCCGCGTATACCTCAAGGACCAAGGGGAGCGGGGCGTCTCGATGCAGACCTTCGGCTTGCGCAGCATCGGCCTGCCCGAGCTGCGCGCCTCGCGGGTGCGCCGCCGCGCCGACGAGGTGGGCGCCGCGGCGCTCCACGCGGCCCAACAGCTCACCGCAGCCGGGCCGGGGCTCCCGCCCGCCGGCCCGCTGAACGGGGGCCCCATCCTGATCGAGCCCACGGCTAGGCGGGGCCGCCGGGCGCCCGGCACAGCCGAGCTGCGCTGGGCGGACTGAGCCTGGGCAGCGGCGCGCGACCGGCCTGCGGCCGCGCTCTGGCCGGGCTGGCGCGCGCGAGGCGGGCGCCGGCGCCGCCGTGAAAGGAGCTGAAAGTGTCCCCGCCCCCTCTCTGCGGTGTCGAGCCGCAAGAGGAGGCGATGATGACGTTCACGACGCTGCTGCTGGCGCTCGGCCCGGCCCTGGGGGCCACCGCGCTCGACCCAACCGACCGGGTGTCCACACCCGAGGCCGCGCCGCGGCCCGCCGACACCCGAGACACAACCGACGAGGGCCCGCGCTGGGGCATCGGCGCCCGCGGCGGGGTGTGGAGCGGCGAGCACCGCGCACCCAGCCTCGGCGGCCACCTCCGCATCCAGCCCTGGGAACGCGTGGGCATCGAGCTCTTCGAGCAGAGCGCCGCCCGCCCCGACCTGCGCGCCGATACCCTCTGGCACGCCCACGTCATCGGCTTTCACCTGCTCATCCCGGTGCTCCCGCACGGTCGGCCCGGCGCCACCGGCGGCCGGCCCGCGCCCGGCGCCACCGCGCTCGGCGCCACGGTGGGCGCCTGCGTGGCGGCCGAGGCCCTGAGCCCGCTCCGCGACGACCGCCCCTCGGTGGTCGACCTCCGCTTTGCGCCGCACGCGGGTGTTTTCATCGAGCGGGGCATCAATCGCCACCTCTCGGCCGGCCTGCGGGCGACCGGCTTTGTCTACGCGGGCAACGCGCCGGCCCTGGATGGGTGGAGCGCCACCACCAGCAACCGGCTAAGCCTCGACCCCGTTGGTGAGGTACAGGCGACGGTGACGCTGTGGCGCTGATGGATATGGGTGAGGTGGTTCGTGCCCCAGCGCCGGCTGCTGGCACCCGGCCCCCCGCCGCCAGCGCCCTGGCCGCCTTGGCCCTGGCCGCGCTGGCCGGCGGCTGCTTCGACACGCGCAGCGTGGGCGCCCACGCGGGGGCCTGCGGCGACTGCCACAGCGCCCAGCAGGCGGCCTTTGAGGCCTCAGCGCACGGAGCGCCCCCCACGGCGCTGTTCTCGGCGCTTGAGGCAGACGCCCCGGGTGCGGCGGCCTGCGCCTCCTGCCACCGGCCGGAGGCCCCCGGGGCGCCGGCAGAGCACGCCGGCCTCGACTGCACCACCTGCCACGCCGCCGTCGGGAACGCGGGCGTCGGGGCCGGCGCGGTGGCGCTGGACCTGCGCGGCCCCGTGCGCGGCCCGACCGGCGCGCCTGGCGGCCCCCACGACAACGCCCAGAGCGCCTTTCTCACCGACGCCGAGCTCTGCGGCACCTGCCACGAGGTAAACGGGCCCCCGGGCTTCGTCGAGCACACCTTCAGCGAGTGGGAGGAGAGCCCAGCCGCCGCGCAGGGCCAGAGCTGCGTGAGCTGCCACTTCGTCGACCACCGCCTCGTGGGCCTGCAGGCCGAGGGCGGCGCGCTCATCGCCCGCACCCTGCGCCTTGAGGTCGACGAAGATGGCGTCGAGCTGAGCAACCTCAACATGGGCCACGCCGTGCCCACCGGCGCCGCGTGGGCCCGCACGCTGCGCCTGCGCTTCGACACCGGCGCCACGGTCAGCCTGAGCCCCCGCCTGCGCCGCGACGGCCACAGCGTCGACCTGCCGCTCGACGCCGACGCGGTCGAGCCCCGCAGCCTGCCCGCCGGCGGCGCGCTGCGGGCGCCTTGGCCCACGGGGGCGCGCGTGGTCTGCCTGGAGTACCGCCCGGTGTCCGCAGGGGTGGCGGGCGCGCTGGGCATGGAGGCGCCCGAGGTTGAGCGACTGATCTGCCGAGATCGACCCTGATCTTGGTGGTGGGAGGGGTGCGCGGCATCCGTGGTGAGCGCAACCTCGCGGGCTGCCCCCCGGCGCTCCGGCCGCACCCGCCCGCCATGACCCCGCCCCGCCCGGCGCCCCACGCAAAAAATCTCACCGGCTCGCCCTGGGCTCTGCGCCGCGCCGCTCCGCGCGCGGTAGGCTCGTGCCCGGACCACCCGCCCAGGAGCCGCCCTTGACCCCCTCCGCACCGCCCCGTCGCGCCCGCGCCTCGCGCGCGACCCTGGCCCTCGCCGCGCTGACCGCGCTGGCAGCTGGCCCGGCCGCCGCCCAGCAGCCCACTGACGGCCACGACTTCGACGCCTGCCAGGCGCCCACGCTCAGCCTGCCTGGCCAGACCGAAGATGCGAAAAAGACCGTGGTCACGGTGATCACGCCCAATGGCAACGGCACAGCCGTGGTCACCTCGAGCGAGGGCATCGCGGTCACCGCCGCCCACGTGCTCGGCCTCTACGACACCGTCATGGTGCGCATGAGCCACGGGATGGAGCTTGAGGCCAAGGTCGTCGCCCGCGACGAGGCCAAAGACCTCGCGCTCATCGACATCGCTGGTGGCGGCCACCCCTGCGCCCGCGTCGCCAAGACCCCGGCCACCCTCGGCGCCGACGTCTACGCGATCGGCGCGCCGCTGGGCACCGAGCTGGCCTTCAGCATCAGCAAGGGCATCATCAGCGGCTACCCCGCGCTCGAGCGGGGCAGCTTCTTGCAGACCGACGCGGCGCTCAACCCCGGCAACAGCGGCGGGCCGCTCTTTGGCGCCGATGGCCAGGTGCAGGGCATCGTGAGCTGGAAGGTCGCCGGCAAGGCCGCCGAGGGCATCGCCTTCGCCGTGCCCGCCGAGGTCGTGCGCCGCACCTTCGGCCCCGGCTCGGGCACCATCGGCGTGGGCTCAGCCCGGGCCACCATCCCCACCGCGCGGCTGCGCATCACCGCGAACGTCGAGGGCGCAAAGATCGGCATCCCGCATGTTGAGCAGTTCACGGTGAGCAGCGGTGGTCAGTCCGGGGTGGTCAGCCGCGTCGAGATGGAAGCGGTCTGCGAGGCACCCTGCGACCTCACGAGCCGCCCGGGCAAATACACGATGGTCGCCAGCTACAAGGGGCGGTACCCCAAACACCAAGAGATCATCTTGAAAGAGGGCGATGACCTCGCCTACGACGTGAAGCTGCGACGCCCGCTGGGGATATACGTCGGCAGTTCGATGCTGGTACTCGCGGGAGGAGCAATCGCAGGCGGCGCGCCAATCATGGTCGACCCATTTTCCAAGAAATCAGCAAGGGTCGGGAAGCAGCTGACCTATGCCGGCGCAGCGGCAGCGGTCGTGAGCATCCCCCTTATGTTCACCTCCCGTTCGGTCTGGAAGAAGGTCCCCACCCCTCCGCCCGCCCCGGCCACGCCCGCCCCGGCCACGCCCGCCCCGGCCACGCCCGCTCCTACCCCCTGAAGCGCAGCCCACCTCCCCCGCGCGGCACGCAGCCACCCGCCGCGCGGGGCGCCGCCCGCGCTCAGGCCGCCAGCAGCACCGCCCCCAAGAAGATCACGCTGACCCACGAGTTCGCGGTGAAGAAGGCCGCGTTCATGCGCGAGAGGTCGCCTGGCCGCACGATGGCGTGCTCCCAGCCGAGCAGGCCGCCGATGGCGACCACGCCCAGCCAATAGGCCCCGCCGAGCGGCACCACCGCCGGCAGGGCCGCCAGCAGGCCAACGGTCAAGAGGTGCAGCAGGCCCGAGACCACGAGGGTCGCCTTCTCGCCGATCGCCGCGGGCACGCTGTGCAGGCCCACGCCGCGGTCATAGTCGCGGTCTTGCAGAGCGTAGAGCATGTCAAAGCCGGCCACCCAGCTGGCGATCACGCCCGAGAGCAGCAGGGCCGGCGCAGCGACGCCCCCGGTCAGGGCGATCCAGACGCAGATGGGCGAGAGGCCCAGGGCCAGGCCGAGGTACAGGTGGCAGAGCGCGGTGAAGCGCTTGGTGAAGCTGTAGCCCCACAAAAACAGCAGCACCAGGGGCGAGAGGCCCAGGGCCAGGGGTGAGAGCGCCCCCGCCGCCGCGCAGAACAGAGCCCCGCTGCCCAAGGTCAACGCCCAGGCCCAGGCCAGCGACAGGCGACCGGCGGCCAGCTCGCGCCCCACCGTGCGGGGGTTGGCCTTGTCGATGTGGCGGTCGGCGATGCGGTTGATGCCCATGGCGCTGCTGCGGGCCCCGACCATGGCCACCACGATGGCCGCCCAGTCGGCCGCGGGCACGGTCTGGCCCCGGCTGATGATCCAAGCGGCGGCCAGCGCGAAGGGCAGCGCGAAGATGCTGTGGCTGAGCTTGATGTCGCGGGCGAAGGCCGCGGCGTTGGCCGCAGCGCCCTGGGGCGGTTGGGTCATGGGCAGCCCTCGGGCGGGCGCGCCGGCACCCACCGAACGGTCAGCGTGAAGATGGGCGGCGCAGATCTCGGATGGATCGGGCGGGTAGGGTGGCGCAAGATCAAGCGGCCGCCCCCGCGGTCCGCTGAAGCCAGCGCCGGGGCCAGGGGCTGCCGTCGAGCAGGGCCCGCAGGCCATCGCGCGGGTCGGCCAAGGCCGGCGCGGGCAGGTGCAGCAGGGGCGGCAGGGGGGCGCCCACCGCCAGCGGGGGCGCCGCGGCCGGGCCGAGCAGGGCGGCCCCGCCGGTTGTCAGCGCGCGCAGCCACACCGCGGGATCGACGTCGGGCAGGGCATCAGCGAGCAGCGCGGCCTCGGCGAGCAGGTCGAGGTCGGGCGCGCTGGCTAGGCTGTCGGTGCCCAGCGCGAGGCGCGCCCCGCGCTGCAGCAGGCCCCGAACGGGCGGCAGGCGGCCGGTGATGTGGCGGTTGCTGCGCGGGCAGAGCACCGCGGTGGCCCCGGCGGCGGCCACCCTGTCGAGGTCGGCGGGGCGGGCCGCGGTCAGGTGCACCAGCCCCAGCCTGGGCCCGAGCAGGCCCAAGGTGTCGAGCAGGGCCACGCCGGAGGGCGCCTGGCCGAGCAGGGCCGCCCAGTCGTGGCCGGGCCGCAGGGCGGCGAGTCCGGCGTGAAAGTGGGCCCAGGGGCCCGCGCGGTCGGCGAGCAAGGCCAGATCGGCCTCGTCCTCGTCGCAGTGCACGGTGGCCGCGGGCAGGCCCGGCCCCACCGCGCCCAGCGCGGCCCGCAGCAGGCCCGGCGCGCAGGACACCGGGCTGTGGGCGGTCGGCCGCACCCAGACCCCGTGGGCCACCTGCCGCGGAGGCCCCGCTGCCGCCAGCTGGGCCTCGACCCGGGCGGGCCCGAGCCCGATGCACTCGGCCTGCACCACCCCGCGCAGGCCGGCGGCGGCCATCGCGGCGGCCACTTGATCGGCCTCCTCGGGACTAGCGTCCAGTGCGCTGTTGCTGTGATCGATGAGCGCAGCGCAGCCCGCCGCCCGCGCCGCCGCCGCCGCGCCGGCGAGGGCCCCCGGCGGCAGCGGACCGGCCCCCCGCGCGCCGAGCGCCCGCACCCAGGCGACGCTGCCCGCCCCGCCGGGCACCGGGCCGCCGGGGTGGCTCAGCTCGAGGTGGGCGTGGGCGTTGACGAAGCCGACGCTGAGCAGGCCGGGCAGCAGCGGGTCAGCGGCCTCGGCCGGCGTGATCTCCAGCAGCTGACCGTCCGCGTCCCAGCGGAGCGCGGCGCGGTGGAGCAGCGCCTCACCCGTCCAGAGCGCGGCCGCGGCCGCCCGGCCCGCCCTCACCGGGTCGCGTCCAGGCGCCGCAGGGGGCCCGCGGCCTCGGCCCCGGTCAGCGCGCCGCCCACCCGGCGGAAGGCCGCGTCGCGCCGCGCCGGTTCGAGGCCCGCCTGGCGCAGGCAGCGCTCGGCCTCGCGCTCGGTCATCGGCCACACCCCATCTTCCATGCGGTGAGCTTCGGAGTGGGCCATCACCACGCCAATGTCATCGGCGCCGCCCCGGCAGGCCACCTGGGCCAAGCCCCGGCCATAGGCCTCGTGCGCGCCGACCACGTGCGGCAGGCCGGGCAGGGCGAGGCGCAGCAGGGCGAGCACCCGCAGGTAAGCGACCGCGCTGCCGTCGACCGCGGCCCCGGCGGCCGGGCGGGCCCCCGCCACCGGCGGCAGCAGGGTGAGCGCGAGCAGGCGCTCGCCGAGGCTGTCGAGCGCGCGCAGGCCGGCGACCACCGCCTCGGCCCCCGCTTCGGCGGGCAGACGCAGCCGCAGCCGCACAGGGCCAGCAGGGATGCCGTCCAGCGGATCGGTGAGGTCCCGCTCGACCTCGACCGGGCCCCCGGCCTGGGTCTCACCGCGCAGGGCATAGGTCGCGCCCTGGGGGTGCAGGGCCGCCCGGCGCGCGTCGGCCGCCGCGAGCAGCTCGGGCAGGCGGGCGCGCAGCAGCAGGCGCTGCAGGGCGGCCGCCGGCAGGGGCAGGCCCAAGACCGCGTCGTTCAGATCGGCGTACACATCGCTGTCATCGACGACGGGCGGGCGGGCGGGCGCATAGAGGCTGTAGCTGCCCCGCACCGCGAGGCCGGCGCGCTGGGCCAGGGCGGCGAAGCGCATCAGGCCCATGGTCGCGCGGTCATCGAGCTGGTAGCGGATGTTCTCGCGCAGGTAACGCTGGTGCGCCGGGCTCAGGCCCGGGGGCAGGCGCCCAGCGGCCACGTCGGCAGCCCCGCGCAGGCCGGCGGCGCGCACGTGCTCGACCACCGCCGGGTCGAGGTCGGGGCGGCCGGCCCAGACCGCGAAGACCGCGGCCATGCCCGTCCAGGCGCGCCACTCCGCGGCCAGATCGAGGCGGTGGGGGTGGGCCTCGCCGAGCGCCAGCGCCCGGTCGCCGATGACCAGCCCGGCCACCGCCCCGCACACGCCGACCAAGCCCTGGCCGCTGGGCACCTCGACCACGCGCAGATCGGCGCGCAGGCGGCCCTTGAGCGGGCCGTGCTCGAGCAGCAGCCGGGCCAGCATCACGCTGCTGCGGCTGAGGGCGTCGAGCTGCACCACTTCCCACTGCTCGGGCGGCAGATCACCGACCAGCAGCACGCTGTCGACGGGGCCATCGGCGCCGATGCACACATCGGGCACCACCGACCAGCCGCCGCCGGCGCGGTCGCGGCCGTGGCGGGCAGGGCTGTCAGACAGCAGCGCGCCGACCGGCAACAACGCGAGGTCGATCTCGCCGTCGCGCAGCCACTGGGCGACCTCGGCGGGGTGACCGGCGCGCAGCGAGAGCTGGTCGCGGTCGAGGTGCTGGATCAGGGGCAGGGCGTTGGTGTAGCCGACCCAGCCGAGCCGCGCGGGCACGGGGCAGGGCGCGAGGGGCGCGGGCGGGTCCTCGCGCAAGATGACGTCGTAGAGGGTGTCGCGCTCGATGGGCACGCGCCGGGCCGACCCGATAAAATCGACCAAGTCTGCGCGGCTGAGGCCCTGGGGGGTCTCTGCGCCGGCCATGTGGTAGATGTGCTCTTCGCGCACCGTGCCGTCGAGGTCACTGGCGCCGAACCACAGGGCCGCCTGGGCCTCGTGGGTGCCGAGCATCGGCCAGTAGGCTTTGACGTGGGGGATATTGTCGAGCAGCAGCCGGCTGAGCGCGATGGTGCGCAGGCTGTCGTAGCCGGTCGGGCTGGCGAGGCGCGCCAAGCGGTTGTTGTCGTTGTGAAAGCGCAGGGGGATGAAGACCTGAAAGTGCCCGCCGCCGTGCTGGGGGTCGGTGACCGCGGCCGAGAGGCTCTCATCCTGCAGGGCGCGCAGGCGCAGCAGGTGGTCGACACGCTCCTCGAGGGTCTCGATGCTCCCAAAGAGCATCGTGCAGTTCGACTTGAGGCCCAGGCGGTGAGCGACCCGGTGCACCTCGAGCCAGCCCTCGGCGTCGACCTTGTCGTCGCAGAGCTTCTTGCGGGCCCGGGGGTGGAAGATCTCCGCCCCTCCGCCGGGGATGCTGTCGAGGCCCGCGGCGACCAGGGTCTGCAGCACCTCCGCATAGGTCATCCCATATTTTTGGGCGTAGTAGTGGATCTCGACCGCGGTGAAGCCCTTGATGTGCAGATCGGGCCGGTGGGCCTTGATCGCCGAGAGCAGGGTCGTGTAGTAGTCATAGGGAAGGTCGGGGTTCAGCCCGTTGACGATGTGCACCTCGGTCAGCACGCTGTCGTCGAGCACACGCAGCCGCTTGAGCGCATCCTCAACCCCCATCGTCCAGGCGTCTTTGTCGCCGGTCTTGAGGCGGGCGAAGCTGCAGAACACGCAGCTGGCCTCACAGACGTTGGTGGCGTTGATGTGCACGTTGCGGTTGAAGTAGACCCGGTCGCCGTGCCGGCGCTCGCGCACGAGGTTGGCCAAGGCGCCGATCAGCGCGACCTCGGTGGACTGGGCGAGCAGCACGCCATCTTCGAAAGACAGGCGGGTGTCGCTCAGCACCTTGTCGGCCACCTCGCCGAGGCCGGCGGCGCGCAGCCCGCGCAGGGTCGAGGGAGAGAGCTCGGCGGCGGTGCGGGGGCTCATGCGGGGCCTCCAGCGGACGGGTCGCGGCCCGCCCAGCGCTTCATCAGGCTGTTGTCGATGCCCATGCGGTCGAGCGCCCGCGCGACGACGGTGTCGAGCAGCGCCTCGATGGTCTTGGGCTGGGAGTAGAACGAGGGCGCGGCCGACATGACGGTGGCGCCCGCCTCGGTGAGCGTCGCCATGTTGCGCAGCAAGATCAGGGAGTAGGGCGTCTCGCGCACCACGAGCACCAGCGGGCGGCGCTCTTTGAGGAAGACGTCGGCCGCCCGGCCGATGAGGTCGGCGCTGACCCCGGTGGCGATGCGCCCGACCTGGCCCGCCGAGCAGGGCACCACGCACATCGCGTCAAAGCGGGCGCTGCCCGAGGCGAAGGGCACGGTCATGTCGCCGGGGTTGTAGAGCGGCAGGCCGTAGCTGGCCGGGTCGGTGCCCACCTCATCCGCCCAATTCAGCCGGCCAAATTTGCTGAAGACGACGTGCGCCTCGATGCCCGCGGCCCGACCCGGCCCGGCGAAGAAGCGCATCATGCGCTCGGCGTAGGGCGCGCCGCTGGCCCCGCTCACGCCGATCACCACCCGTCGCCTGACCGGGGGCGCTGTGTCTTCGTCAGGAGGCATCGGACACCTCTGCCTTTTGGGCGACCACGAGGCTGGCGACCGGGGGGAACATCTCGCGGCCGCTGGCCGCGGCGAAACCTTGGGCCCGCAGCGTGCGCTCAAATTCACCGCGGGTCATAAAAGCGTCGATCGACCCGGCGAGGTAGCGATAGGCCGGGCCAAAACCGCTGACCAAGCCGCCGATCGCTGGCATGACGAAGCGGTTGTACGAGCCCTGCAGCAGCCGGGCGAGCAGGCCCTCGGGCACAAAAAACTCGAGCACCACGAGGCGGCCGCCCGGCCGCAGCACGCGGTGGCACTCGGCCAGGGCGCGGTGCACCTCGGGCACGTTGCGCAGGCCAAAACCGGCGATCACACCGTCGACCGCGCTGTCTTCAAAGGGCAGGGCCCGGGCGTCGGCGGTGACGAGCTGCACGTCGCGCCCGGCGGGGATCTTGTGGGCGCCGGCCTGCAGCATCTTCTCGGCGAAGTCAACCGCGTGCACGCGGCGGGCGCCCGCGGCGCAGAGCATCACGCTCAGATCGAGGGTGCCGGCGCAGAGGTCCATCACCTCGCCTTGGGCGGCGGGGCCCAGGGCGGCGATGGCCTGGCGGCGCCAGCCCTGGTCGAGGCCCATGCTGATGATGCGGTTGGCGCGGTCGTAGCTGGGGGCGAGCGTGTCGAACATCTCGCGCACCTGGGGCGCGCGGTCGGCGGCGCCGGCCACCGGAGCGAGGCCGCCCATCAGCGCACCCGCTCGACGAGGTGGTGGCCCAGCGCGACCAGGCCCTCGCGGTGGGGCGAGGCCGGCAGCTGCTCGAGAAGAGCGCCCACCGCGCCCTCGACTTGGGCGCGGGCGACGGCGAGGGCCTCGGCTGGGCCGCCGGTGGCGATGACCCGCTCGACCAGGGCGTCGACCACCTCGGGCGCGGGCGGGCGGGCGAGGAGCGCGCGCAGCTCGGGGTCACGGTCCATCGCGAAGAGCAGGGGGAGGGTCAGCTTGCGCTCGATGAGGTCGCGGCCGCGCGCCTTGCCGGTGACCGCCGGATCGCCGATGTAGTCGAGCACGTCGTCGGTCACCTGAAAGGCGATGCCCACGCCGCGGCCATAGGCGACGAGCGCGTCGGCCGCCGCGGCTTGCCCGCTGGCCCAGGCCCCCGCGGCGGCGCACCAGGCGATCAGCGCGGCGGACTTGCGCTCGATGATGTCCCAGTAGGCGGGCAGGGGCAGGCTGAGATCACCGCGGTGGCGCAGCTGGAGCACCTCGCCCTCGCTCATCTCGACCACCACGCGGCTGAGCTCGGTGACCGGGCGCAGGCCGCCCGCCTCGGCCGCTAGCAGCACCGCCCGGGCGAGGCAGACATCACCGGTCAAAATGACGCCAGCGTTGCCAAAGACGTGCTGGGCCGCCGGGCGGCCGCGGCGCTCGTCGGCCTCGTCGACCACGTCGTCGTGCAGCAGCGAGCCGAGGTGCAGCACCTCGCCCACCGCCATCAGCCGCGGCAGCGGGCCCGCAAAACCCACCGCCCGGGCGCCCAGCGCGGTGATCAGGGGGCGCAGGCGCTTGCCGCCGGATTCGGCGAGGTAGCCGCCGATCGCCGCGACCGCGGCCTCGCCGCCCCGCAGCTCGTCGACCAAGACCTGCTCAGCGAGGGCCAGCTCGTCGGCCACCAGCCCCATCGCGCGGGCGACCGGCGAGACGGCGGGCAGGGCCGCAGGGGCAGGCGGAGGGACCGGCAGGCGGCTGCGCGGGGCGGGCGGGCCGCCGTCGCGGTGGAGACCCTGGGGCGCGGGCCGGGTGGCGAGGAGCTGCATGCGGGGACCTCTGCTCGGCGGGCGGGGCGTCGAGCGCGGGGGCGGGCGGCTGCGCCCGCTGGGGCGGGCGCCGGGGCGGCCCCGTCTACTCCGAATGCTAATGCAGGCTCACTTCAATGGCCATTGAACTCGGTGAGGAATTGTGATAGTGCTGTCCTCGGGGCGGCCAGAAGGGCGCGCCGCCCGCACCCTCCCCCGCAGCAGAGGCGGCGCACCACGATGATGCCCACAGCGACGCACTCCCCACCGCCGACCGCCGAGGGCGCGCCCGAGGCCCAAGGGCCAGCCGACATCGACGAGGCGACCCGCCGGGCGATCTCGATCGTCGGCGACACGATCGGCGAGCTGATGGGCTTTTGGAACTTCAAGCCCAGCATGGGCAAGGTGTGGTCGGTGCTCTACCTCAGCCGCAGCCCGCTCTGCGCCGAAGAGATCGTGGCAGCCACTGATCTCAGCGCGGGCTCGGTCAGCATGACCATCCAAGAGCTGCTGGCCTGGGGCGTGATCCGCCGGGCTGAAGAGCCGGTCGACCGCAAGCGCCGCTTTGAGGCCGAGACCGACATCCTCAGCCTCGTGACGCGGGTCTTTCGTGAGCGTGAGCTGCGCCTCATCGAAGACGTCGTGCGCCGGCTCGAGCTCGCGCTGCGGCTCATCGAGGGGGCCCGCAGCAGCAGCCCCGAGCTGGTGCTGCGCCAGCGTTTTCTCGCCACGCGCATCCAGCAGCTGCTCGGGCTGGCCCGCCTCGGCGCTAGCGTGGTCGCCCGCTTCGCCCAGGGTGGCACCCTCGACCTGCGCAGCTTGCGAGACGCGCTCGCCGCGCGCCGCTGAGGCCCCCGCCGCGGCGGGGCCCAGGATAGCGGGCGCCGCAGAAGGACAAGCCCCGGCCCCACCTCGCCCGCGGCCCGCGCCCCACCGCCAAGCCCCCTGCCCGCTCTGCGCAGCTTGGCCCCGCGCCCGCCCCGGTCCGGTCTTCGCCTCGCCCCTTCGCCCCTTCCTCCGCCCCCGAGGTCCCATGCGCCGCCTCCCCTCCCTCCTCGCCCTCGTGGCCGCCCTCACCGCCTGCAGCGACCCGCCCACGATGACGGGCACAGTCAAGGACCCTTGGGGCACCCCGGTGGCCGGCGCCACCGTCCAGCTCGAAGATGTGACCGAGCAGGTCACCACCGACGCCGCCGGCGCGTTCACCTTCCCCCGGGTCACGGGCAAGCGGCGCATCCAGGTGGGCCGCGAGGGCTACATCCGCGCGCTCGAGAGCTGGGGCCTGCCCGATGACCTCGAGTCCGAGATCACGAACATCGACCTGCGGATCTTCCCCGATCCGCCCGAGCCGGGCTTCTTCCTGATCAATGACACGGCCTACAGCCAGCTCGAGGCCCACCCGGTCGACGTGGCCGGCACCGAGATCAAGGCCTACACGGGCATCAAGGCCGGCGGCGAGGTCAAGGTCCGCAGCAAAGATCGGCTGCGCTTCGTCTTCTCCTCAGCGCGCAGCCGGGCCGAGCTGGCCCACCTCGACCTGCAGCTGCACAAGCTCGACTTCATCGAAGACGTGACCGTGCCCACGGTGCTCGGCGAAGAGTCGGTCAAGATCAACCGCTTCATCGCCTCGGGTGAGCCGGTGCCCTTCGAGCTGCGCGAGCTCGACAGCGGCGACGACTACCTGCTGACCACCCGCGAGCCGCTGCCCCCGGGCTTCTACGCCTTCCACACCGAGGGCCAGCTCACCACCAGCCGCAGCGATGGCCTCGACAAGCTGCCCGAAGAGCTCCGCAAGGCTTGGCCGCTGCAGGTGATCGAGTAGCGGTCCGCAGGTCGCGGCCGAGGGGGCGGGATGGACGTCGTTGCGCTCTCCGAGATGGCGCTCGTGCTGGGCGCCTTCCTCGGCGCGCTGGCGGTCAGCCTCGTGGGGCTGCGCATCCAGGTCAAGCGCGACACCGAGACCTGGGCCCGCTCCTATTGGGAGGCCGGCACCCGCCAGCTGGTCGAGATCGAGGCCAAGGCGGCCACCCAGACGCTGAGCCTCGACGACGACCCGCCGCCGAGCAGCGAAGATGGCGCGCCAGTCAGTGAAGGCGACCCGAACGAAGACCCGGCTGAGCGCCGCCGCCGCGAGCGCCAAGAGCGCGCCGCGCGCATCCGCGAGCGCATCGCCCAGAAGCGCATCGCTGAGAAGGTGATGGAGGAGTCCCCCGACGACGTGCCGGCCAACTACGTCGGCCCGCCGGCCTTCGGGGGAGAGGGCGCCACGGGAGAGGTCGAGGCCGCCGCCCGGCGGGCGCCGCCCCGGCGCGGCTACGGATACGGAGGGGGTGCCCCCGCGCCCACCCCGGTCGCTCCCACCATGGACGACGAGCAGGCGCTGTTTGGCGACGTGGGCCTGGGCGAGACCCCGACCTCGCGCCCCGCCACCGCCGCCCCGCCGACCGTGGCCCCGCCGACCGCCGCCGAGCCGGCCATGCCCCGGGCGCCGCGCCCCGCGCCCCGCCCGCCCGAGCGCCCGGCCCCGCCGGCGAGCAACCCGCCGATCCCAAACT
>JAEUKK010000048.1 GCA_016792625.1 Deltaproteobacteria bacterium
CGCTGGCTCTCGGTCGCCGCCCTCGAGGGGGAGCTCTACCGGCACGTCGAGCGCGTCCCCGCCGCGGCTTGGCGCGCCTGGGCCGCCGAGGACGCGCCCCGGGCCACCTGGGCCGCCCGCCTCGCCGACCTCGGCCTGGCCCCCGCGGCGGTGGCCGCCACCTTAGACCGGGCCTTCGCCGACCCCGGCTGCGGCGGGATCGCCTCTTTGGACGCCGCGTGTCGGGCCACCCAGGCGATGCTGCGCGTGGGTGTGCTCCGGCCGGGCCCGCCCGCCGCCGCGGCCCTCGCCCACCTGCTCGACGACCCCATCCAGCGCATCCCCATCGACGACTGGAGCGTCCAGCCCGCTGATCCCGACGAGGACGGCGCGCCGATGCTCGAGCTGCGCGCCGCGGTGCTGGTCCGGGTCGAGGGCCGGGCCCCGCCTCCGCCCGACGCGCCCCCGCTCAGCCCCGAGCTGGCCGCCGCGGTGGCCGCGCCCGACCCCTCGGCGATCCGCGCGCTGGCCGGGCTGCTGCGCGCCGATGGTCCGCAGCGCCCCCTCGTGATCATCGGCGGGGCGGCCATCTTGGCGGCGGGCGGCCTCGCCCAGGCCCTCGCCTTGCGGGCGGCCCTCGAGCTCGGGCCCCTGCTCGCCGGCCTCGGCCAGCGCGGCGCGGGCTTGGCGGGCCTCGCCCTCGCCGCCGGCGGCCTGCTCGCCGTCGAGCTCGCCGTGCAGCTCGCCGCCCGGGGGGCCGGCCAGGCCCTCGAGCTGCGGCTGCGGGTCGCCTTGCACGAGAAGCTGCCCCGGCTCGAAGACCGCTACCTGAGCAGCCGCCCGGCCAGCGATCTGGCGGCGCGGGCCCACGCCCTGCACGCGGTGCGGGCCCTGCCCGAGCTCGGCGCCCAGCTCGTGCGGGCCCTGGCCAGCCTGGGCGCGGCGGCCGGCGGGCTGCTGCTGCTGCGCCCGGCGGCGGCCCCGCTGGTGCTGCTCGCGGTGGGGGTGGCCGCGGGCCTGCCCTTGCTGCTCCAGGCCCCGCTCACCGAGCTCGATCACCGCTGGAAGGCGCAGTCTGCCTCGCTCTCGCGCTACCTCTTCGACGCGCTCGCCGGCCGCGCCCCCCTGCGCAGCCACGGCGCCGGCGGGGCCCTGCGCCGCCTGCACGAAGAGCAGCTCGTGCACTGGGTGCGCACCGGGCGCGCGGCGCTGACCGCCACCAGCGGGGCCGAGCTGCTGATGGGCCTCTGCGGCGCGCTGCTCTCGGCGGCCCTGCTGCTTGGTTTTGTCGGCGAGGCCCCGGGCGGCGGCCTGCTGCTGGCGGTGGTCTGGGCCCTGCAGCTGCCCGCGCTCGGCCAAGACCTCGGCCAGCTCGCCCGCCAAACCCCGGGGATCAGCAACTTGGTGCGGCGTTTGGTCGAGCCCCTGGGCGCGGTCGAGGACCCGCGGGCGGCGCCAGCGGGCGCGGCCGCCGCTGCGGATGCTGTCGTTGGCGTCGCTTTCGCGGAGGACGGACCTGACCCAGCCGCCGCTGCGGCCAGCTCCGCCGGAGCGGCCGCTGCGGAGGACGCCGCCCACCGCACCTCTGCCGCCACGGGCGCGGATCAGGGCGCCCGCCGCGGGGTCACCCTCCGCCTCCTTGGCGTGGACGTGATCGCCGCCGGCCACACCGTGCTCGAGGGCGTCGACCTCGAGGTGCCGCCAGGCGCCCAGGTCGCGGTGGTCGGCGAGAGCGGCGCGGGCAAAAGCACCCTGCTCGGCCTGCTCCTCGGCTGGACCGCGCCGGCGGCCGGGGCGCTGACCGTCGATCGGGCGCCGCTCGACGCGGCGGGGCTGGCCGCGCTGCGCGCGCGCACGGCCTGGGTCGACCCGGCGGTCCAGCTCTGGAACGAGCCGCTGATCGACAACCTCGACTATGGCGCCCCCGATGACGCCGCCCCAGTGGGCGCGGCCATCGCCGCCGCCGACCTGCACAGCGTGCTCGAGGGCCTTCCCGAGGGCCTCGCCGCCCTCATCGGCGAGGGCGGGGCCCTGCTCAGCGGCGGAGAGGGCCAGCGCCTGCGCCTCGCCCGGGCCCTGCGCCGCCAAGACGCCGATCTGGTGCTGCTTGACGAGCCCTTCCGCGGGCTCGCGCGCCCGCAGCGCGCGGCTCTGCTCGGCGCCGCGCGCCGCTGGTGGGCCGGCGCGACGCTGCTCTGCGTCAGCCACGACCTGCTCGATACGACCGGCTTCGACCGGGTGCTGGTCTTCGCAGGGGGCCGGCTGGTCGAGGATGGCGCGCCAGAGGCGCTGCTCGCGATGGGGGGCGAGTACGCGAGGTTGATGGAAGCCGAGCGGGCGGCCCGGGCTGCGCTCGCCCCGGGGGCTGGCTGGGGGCGGCTGTGGCTGGTCGATGGCCGCATCGAGAGAGGGGAGGGGACACTCCGAAGTTTTGATGAGGATGACGCGCAGCGCGCCAATCCGGTGCCCGCAGAAGGAGGGGTTGCCTCCTCTGACCCGGCGGGTGTTGCGGTTTTGGCCGCTGGCCCAGGATCAGGTCGGCTTCTGTTGCGCCGGCCGGCGCTCAGGTCGGGTGGGCGGGTGCGCGTCGCGCGTCGATTGCGCCGACCAGCACGATCATGTGCAGTGATGCCGGGGGCGGTCCCCGCCCCCGGGCCCGCGATGCAACATGGCATGCGTGGCCCCTTGGCTCCCCCGCCAAGGGGCCCCAGGTCAAAAGACCGGGCGGGCAGGCTTCGCGCGGCGCATGGCAGCGCCGCGCGCCAGCCCGCAAAGGCCCCCCTTTGGAAACCCCCCAATGCGACGCGACCCGCTGCTGCTGTGGGCGATGAACAGGTCGCCGCGAAAGCCTCGGCTGCTGCAGGTGGATTGGAACCCGCTTCGAGGTCGTTGGGCCAGTCTCGGGGCATCGGCGAAGATGGCGTGCAGCGCGCCGATCTTGGTTCGGCGGTCGGAGAGGCTGGCGCTGCTGGCTCGGCGGTCTCGGGTTCTGGGGCCGTAGGCCCGGGCGCAGGGCGACGTGTCGACGAAATTGATGCGCAGCGCGCCGGTCTGGCGCCGTCCGGTGGGGGTGCTGGCGCCGCTGGCTCGGCGGTCTCGGGCGTCAGGGCCGCAGGCCCTGGGGCGGTTCGCGGTGCCGACGAAGATGACCGGCAGCGCGCCAATCCTGTGCCCGCCGCGGTAGGGGCTGGCGCTGCCGGCTCGGCGCTCTCGGGTGTTGGGGCCGTAGGCCCTGGCGCCGCTCGACGTATCGACGAAGATGACGTGCAGCGCGCCAATCCGGTGCCCGCAGAAGGAAGAGCTGCCCCCGCTGACCCGGCGCTGGCTGCCGCGCGCTGGCCGGCGGAGGCCCTGCCGGCCGCGGTGGCGGCGCTGGCCACGGCGGTGGGCGCGGTCGCGGTCGAGGGCGCGCTGCCGCCGGGCCCGCCGCCTGGCGCGGCGGCCGCGGCGGTGGAGGCTTGGCTCTGCGCCTTGGCCGCTTGGCGCGGGGCCGAGGCGCTGCCGGTCAGCGCGCCGCCCGGGGGGCTCGACGCGCTGCTGGTGGGCGGCGCTCCGGCCCTGCTTTGGTGGGGGGATCGGCCGCAGGATGGCGCGCTGCTGCTGATCGGCGCGCGGGGCGGCGCGGTGGAGCTGCTCGGGCCCGACCTGCGGCCGGTGCGTGTGCCGGTCGCGGCCGTGGGGGCCCACCTGCGCGCCCGCCTGCCGGCGCAGCTGCGCGCGGGGGTCGAGCAGCTGCTCGCCGCCGCGCCCCCCGCAGGCGACCCCAGGGAGGCCCGGGCCCGGCTCTTGGCCCTGCGCGGCGCCGATCAGGCGCTCGCGGTGGGCCTGCTGCTGCGGCTGCCGCCTTCGGCCCCGCTCTGGGCGGTGCTGCGCCACAACGGCCTGCTGCGGGGCGCCTTGCTCATCGGCCTTGGCCACGCGGCGGAGGTGGGCGCAGCGGTGGGCGGGGCCGCCCTGCTCGCCCGCGGGGCCCTGGTCGGGCAGCTCGCCGCCGGCTGGCTCGCGGGCTGGGCGCTGCTCGCGCTCGGGGCGGCCCTGCTGCGCGGCGCGGTGCTCTGGGCCGAGGGGGCCTGGGCCCTGCGCCTCGGCGCCCTGCTGCGCCGGCGGCTGCTCGTCGGGGCGCTGCACCTGCCCGCCGATCAGGTGCGGCGGGCCGGCTTGGGCCAGCTGCTCGGCACCACCCTCGAGGCCGAGGCCCTCGACGCCCTGGGCCCGGCGGGCGGCGCGCTGGCCCTCTTCGCGCTGCTTGAGCTCGGCGCGGCGCTGGCCCTGCTGCTGGCCGGCGTCGGGGGCCTGCCCCACGCCCTCGCATTGCTGGCGTGGAGCCTCGGGGTCAGCGTCGGGGTCGTGATCTTCGCCCGCCGCCGCGCCGCCTGGAGCGCCGGCCGCCTGCGCCTGACCCACCGCTTGGTCGAGTCCTTGGTCGGCCACCGCACCCGGCTCGCCCAAGAGCTGCCCGGGCGTTGGCACCTGCGCGAAGATGACGCGCTGCGCGCCCACCAGGCGGCCGCCGCGCCGATGGATCGGGCCGCGGGCCTGCTCTCGGCTCTCGCCCCCGGCGGCTGGACCGCGCTCGGCCTCGCCGCCTTAGGGCCGGCGGCGCTCTCGGGCGCCCCGCCGGCCACCTTGGCCCTCGGCTTGGCCGGGGTGATCGCCGGGGCGGGCGCGCTGCGCAAGCTCGGCTGGGGGGCCGCCGCGCTGATCGACGCCGGGGTGGCCTTCGCCCAGGTGCGCCCGCTGCTGTCGGCGGCGGCGGCGGCTGCGCGCCCGCCGCGCCCGCGCCCCCTGCCCGCGGCGCCGGTCGAGGCCCCGCTCGAGGCCCGCGGCCTGCGCCTGCGGCATGGCGGCCGGGCCCGCCCGACCCTCGACGGCGTCGATCTGCGCCTGCAGCGCGGGGATCACCTGCTGCTGCTCGGCCCCTCAGGCGCGGGCAAAAGCACCCTCGCAGCCGTGCTCGCCGGCGCCCGCGCCCCCGACGCCGGCCTGCTGCTGGCCGGCGGCCTAGACCCCCGCGCGCTCGGCCCCGCGGGCTGGCGGGCCGCGGTGGGCCTCGTGCCCCAGTTTCACGAGAACCACGTCTTCGCCACCACCTTGGCCTTCAACCTGCTGCTCGGCCAAGACTGGCCCCCCGCGCCCGAGGCCCTCGACGCCGCCGAGGAGCTCTGCGAGGCCCTCGGCTTAGGGCCCCTGCTGCGCCGAATGCCCGGCGGCCTGCTGCAGCTCGTCGGCGAGACCGGCTGGCGCCTCTCGCACGGCGAGCAGAGCCGCGTCTTCCTGGCCCGCGGCCTGCTCTCTGGCGCCCAGCTCATCGTCTTCGATGAGAGCTTGGGCGCGCTCGACCCCGCCACCCTGACCCGCTGCCTCGACGTGATCCGCGCCCGCGCCCCCGCCGCGATCCTCATCGCACATCCATAACATGATGGTTACGTTATGTTATATGTGTATCAGACGCGAAACGCCCCGCCCAACGCTGCGCAACCGCCTCCGCCCACCCGCAGCAGCCGAGGCCTTCGCGGCGACACCTTCGACCAAACCGAAGCACCGGACCGCGCCGATCTGGGGGTTTCCAAAGGGGGCCATTGCGGGCTGGCGCGCGGCGCTGCCATGCGCCGCGCGAAGCCTGCCCGCCGGCCCCTTGGCCGGGGGCCTGGGGGTCGGAGACCCCCGGCATCCATGGTAAAACAGCGAGTTGACCGCGCGAACAGCCTCGTCAGCCCGATGACGCACAGCGGCCAGAGCGGGAACAGCCTGGTCAAGCGGACCAGCCCGGTCCGGCGACCCGCCATCTGGCGCCGCCCAAACCAGACCAGACCAATCCAAACAAGACAGAACCAAAAACAAACGAAATAGACTAAAAGCCGCGCAGCGCCAGGGGGCCGGAGCGGCCGCGCAGCGGGTCGCCCCCAAGGCGACGGAGCGGCCCCGCCGCGACCCGCGCAGGCACCCGGTCGCGGGCGCCCGCCCGCGAGGCGCCCAGCCCCTGCCTTGTCAGCGCAGCAGCGTCATCTCGACCGCGCAGCTGACCAGCGCGCCGCTGCCCGCCCCCTCGCCTTGCCAAGTGCCGGGGACGCTGAGCTGCACGTCGTCTTCGCTGACCAGCTCGAGCTGGCCGCCGGTCGTGTTGTCGGTGACCATCATCACCGTTGACTCGCCCAGGACCACCCGGGTGGTGAAGTCTTCGCGGCCCGACATCTCCCAGTCGCCCTCAAAAAGGACTGGGTCGGGGTTGGGGTAGACCTCGACCGTGCCCGAGGTGGTGGGGATGAGGTCGTAGCGCAGCAGCACGTCGGTGTAGTCGCCGCCGTCTGAGATGACCTGCATCCACCCGGCGTCGTCGACCACAATGGTGTCTTGGCCCTCGATCTCGAGGCGCAGGGCGGTGATGTCCCACCAGCCGAGCGGCTCGAAGCGACAGCCCCCGAGCAGGGGGAGGCCGAGCAGCAGCGCGCCCAGGGGGAGGGCCCCAAGGGGGAGAGGTCTAGCGTGCGGGCGCATCAAAAGGCCCCCTCAAAGTGCAGCGACCAGGACGAGACGTTCGTCGCGAAGGGGTAGAGGGCCAGCAGCTCGGGGTCGTTGAACAGCACCGAGCCACCGCCCCCCATCTTGCCGTCTTTGCTGCGGGCCCGCCCCTCGACCCGCGCCGAGAAGTAGGTGCCCCCATCCACGCCGAGGATGGGCTGGGCGGGCAGGTTGACCACGCCCACCTGGCCGAGGAAGCCCTCGCCGGCCTGGCCGTCGCGGGTCGCCCGAAAGCCCTTGCTGTGCAGGCCCGCCGCGGCGAGGTGCAGCTGGCTGACCGGGCGGGTGGCCATGGCCACGCGCAGATCGACGAGGTCGGCGATGTCTTCTTGTTCGACGTGCAGGGTGCGCAGGCGCCCGACCCCGCCCAAGACCCCGTCGAGGCCGCCGTCGGCCGCCGACGCGGCCACGCTCTCGACCACCGGGGGGCCAAAGCTCAGGTCGCGCAAAAATACGCTCGACATGCCCAAGGGCTCGGCGAGCTTCTTGAGCGGCATGCGCCGGCCGCCGGCCCAGAGCTGGCCCAGCCAGCCGGCCGCAGAGGGGCGGACCACGCCTGAGATGCCGAGCCCGACGGTGTCTTCGCCCACGTCGAGGTAGAGGCCGCGGCTGCCCGCCCAGCCCAGGCGGGCGTAGCCGTGGGGGCCCTCGTAGCGACCGCCGGCGATCCAGTCCATCGCAAAGGCGCTGGCCCCCTCTTGGGTGGCCCAGCCCCGCGAGATCGGCGCCAGGGCCGCGATGCTGCCCGCGTACATGGGCACGGCGCCGACCCACAACATGCCGCGCAAGAAGGGGTTGGGGTAGGCGAGCTGGCCGAAGGTGACCGAGGAGCTGTAGAACAGGCCCCACTTGCCCCAATTGCCGGCCACGCCGATGTTCCCGGCCTGCATGTCGAGGGGGCGCACCTGCACGCGGTAGTTGCTCGGGCAGTTGCCATTGCCCTCGGCGCCTGGGTCGGCGGTGACCACAGATGCGGCGTTGAAGGTGAAGGTCCAGCGAAATGCGGCGACCCCGCCCTCTTCTTCGGCGCCTTTGCGGCGGGCGGCGGGGAAGAGCGTGCGCTCGGCGAAGGCGGTGGCGCTCCAGGTATTTTGGTTGGTCTGCAGCGCGTCGCGGGCGTTCTCAAAGCCGGCGGTGCCGGCGATGGGGTTGCCGCCGTTGAGGTCACAGTCGGTGCCCTCGGGCCGCAGAAAGCCGTCGTCTTTGGCCTGGGCGAAGCCAATGAGCAGCAGCAGGGCGGCGCTCATTCGGCACCCCCGGCCTGCGCGCCCTCGGCTTCGATCACATAGGCGCAGCCCTCGTCGAGCGCGAGCCAAGCGTCGAGGTCATCGCCCAGCTCGGCCACCGTCTCGCAGGGTAGGTTGCGAATGGTAAAGGCGCAAGAGAACAGGTCTTCGGGGGGTGTATTGCCCAGGCGCTCGTCGTCGGCGGCCCACTCGACGCAGGTGATCTGGTCGGTGAAGTCTTCGTAGCGGGCGTTGGCCAGCGCCACATCGCCGGTGCAGGCATGGGTGCGGGCGGCGATGGCCCAGCCCACCTCTTTGCAAGGCTGGTCGCCGGGCATCGGCTCGATGAGGGTGCAGCCGGTCAGGGCGGCGAAGAGGGCGAAGGTCGGTGGGGGTGCGGTGCGCGCGCTCATGGCAGCGTGACCTCTTCGTAGGCCTCGACCATCTCGATCCAAGCCAGGGGTGCTTGGGTGGCCACGTCGCGGAACAGCCAGACGTGGCCGAGGCCGGTGGTCTGGTCGTGGGCGCCGCCGGGGGCCAGCTCGGCGTAGGGCACCTCAACGCAGGTGGTGTCGACCCAGATGACCGAAACAGCGCCCGCGGTGTTGTTTTGCACGTGCAGGCTGTGCGTGCTGCCCGGAGAGCTGGCCGAGCAGGGCCAGTTGTCGACCCCGGCGCCGTCGGTGCCATCCGCACCACCGGTGCCATCCGCGCCATCGGACGCCGCGGCCGAGTCGAGCTGCAGCTCGTTGGGGATGACCGCGGGCTCGCCGCAGCCGAGCAGCGGGCCGAGCAGCGGGAGGAGCAAGAGCGCGGCGGGGGAGAGGCGCTCAGGCATGGTCGACCTCGGCGAAGCGGGGCGCGGTGAAGCGGGCGCCCACCGCCGCCATCAGGCCCTCGAGCGCGGCCTGGTCGAGCGCGTCAAAAGCGGCGGGCAGGTCGCTGTCGAGGTCGAGCACGGCGATGAGCCCGCCCTGGGCGTCGAGCAGGGGCACCACGAGCTCGCTCTGGGTGGTCGAGCTGCAGGCGATGTGGTCGGGGAAGGTGTTCACGTCGGGCACGAGCTGGGTCTGGCGGCTGCGGGCGGCCGCGCCGCAGACCCCGCGGGCGAAGTCGATGCGCAGGCAGCCGTGCCCGCCCATGTAGGGGCCGACGGCGAGGGTGCGCGGGGCGACGACCCGGTAAAAGCCGGTCCAACTCTGGGCGGCAAAAGCGTGGTGCAGCTCACAGACCACGGTGGAGAGGGCCGCCACGAGGTCATCTTCGCCGTCGATCAGGGCCTCGACCCGCGCGCGCAGCTCGGCATAGCGGGCGCGGCGGGCCTCGGCGGGGGCGTCGTGCGGGAGCGGGGCGTCGTGCGAGAGCGGGGCGTCCATCGGGTGCCTCTTGGCGGCAGCCTATCAGACCGCGCCGCTCAGCTGGCCGCCGGCCGCCGCCGGGCCCGCCAGAGCAGCCCGAGGCCCAGGCCGCCCAAGGGCAAGGCGAGGCCCCGGGCGGCCCGCAGCCGCCCCTCAAGGGTGGCCTGAAAGTCGGCGCGGTCGGCGAAGGTGAAGGTGGCGTCGGCCGACGAGGCCCGGGCCGAGACCGCCGCGTCAAAGCGGGTGAGGGTGCCGCCGCCCTCGGCCGGCCCGACGTAGGTGCGCATCGCCCCGGTCTGCAGGCTGCCGACCTCGAGCAGGGCGTCGAGGAAGGCCTCTTCGGGGTCCTGGTCGTCGATCTGGAGGCTCACCAGGTCGGCGGCCGACCAGCCCGTGAGCGTGGCCGCCGAGGGGCCCTCGACCCACCAGGTGGTCTTGAGCAGGCGGTCGCCCTCCATCTGGCCCATGCGGGCGGGGAAGACGAGGCGCGTGTCGGACAGCCGCAGGCGGATGGGCGGGAGGCTTCCGCCGGCCTCTTCGGGCTCCACGCGGAGCAGCGCGAAGGCCCAGCCGCCGTCTTCGACGTACTCGGCGATGTTCTCGGCGGCGCCCGGGTCGAGCACGAAGCCGTCGGCCTCAAGGAAGGCGGTGAGCGCGGCGCTGTCGTCGGCCGACACGAGGCTGTAGGTGTAGGTGCCGGTAAAGCCCTGATCGACGAGAGAGACGCTGTTGGCGCCGGTGTCGCCGAAACCGCCGCCCGCGTCGCCCTTGGCGGCGCCGAGGCTGCGGCTGCAGCTGCAGCCGGCGTCGGCCTCGGAGGGGTCGGCCTGCAGCTCGACGCGGGGCGCGGTCTGGTCGGTGAGGGCCACAAAGCGCGCCAGCTCGCCGTCTTCGACCGCGGTCACGCTGTCGGGCACGGCGATGATCCACCCGAAGGCCGCGGGGTCGCCCTCCCAGGCCACGCGGTACTCGACGGTCGAGCCCCCCTCTTCACCGACGCTGAAGATGGCCTGCTGGTGGTCAGACTCGGCGAGGGTCTCGCTGCGGTGGGTGAGCATCGCGCAGGCCGCGGCGGGCCGGGGAGCGGTGGTCAACAGCAGGCCGGCGAGCGCGAGCGCAGCCCGGAGCGGTGGGCTTTGGTGGGTCATGGGCGCCTCCACCCCGAATGTGCGTGCCCCTCGGGCGGCCCGCAAGGCCCTCGCCCTGCGCCGGCGCAGGGCCGATCCCATCCGGGACAAGCCGGTTGTCCGCGCGCCTCGGCGCAGCGCCGCCCGCCGCCGGAGTATGAGCCCCCCCCTCAGGAGGTCCGCTTGCCCACCATGACGCCGGCTTCCCGTGCCCATGGCCTGCGCGCGTGGGTCATCGGCCCGAGCCTCCTGGTGGCTGGCCTCGTCGCCGCGCTGATCGGCGCCTTCACCCAGTGGCACACCGCGGCGGTGGTCGACGAGGTGCTCGGCAAACGGGCCGCGGTCGCGGTCGAGCAGCTCGGCGCCGCGGCGGCCGGCGCAGCCCCCACGCTGCAGCAGCGGGTCGACCAAGAGGCCAGCCAAGATGACGTGGTGCTCGTGGTTGTAGTGGCGGGCGACCCCCTGCGGGTGGTCGCGTCGAGCGAGCGCAGCTGGATCGGCAGCCCGCTGGCCTCCCTCCCCGATCCTGGCCTCGTCGCCGATGATCTGCGACCGGCGGTCAGCCGCGACCGCGCCCAGGTCGCCCTGCGCCACGGCGAGGGCCTGGTCGACGCCAACGTGGGCTTCGTCGCCCCGGCGGCGCTCGGCGGCGGGCGCGGTGCCGTGATGGTGCACCTCGACCGGCGCGGCGTCGACGCGGCCCTGCTGCACCAGCGCCTCGTGCTGCTCGGCGGGGCGGCGGCCATCATCATCGGCGCGGTCGCCGCCGCGCTCTACGCCCTCGACCGGCGGGTGCTGGCCCCGGTCGATGAGCTGCGCCGGGTGGTCGACGCGCGGGCGGCCGGAGATCGGGGGGCGCGGGCGGTGGTCGGCGCCGGCGATGAGCTCGGCGCGCTCTCGGCCCGCCTCAACGCCCTGCTCGACGATCTGGACCGCAGCGCGGCGGCGCGCGCGGACGCCGACGAGGCCCGGCAGGCCGCCGACGCCCGCGCCCTGGCGGCCGACTCACGCTGGAGCGCCACGCTGGCCGCGCTACCCGACCTCTTGTTCGAGGTGGACGATCTGGGCGTCGTTCACGACTATCGGGCGCCGCGGGCCGAGCTGCTGGCGATGCCGCCCGCCGCCTTCGTCGGGCGCGCGGTCGGCGACCTGCTGCCCGCGCCCGTGGTCGGGGCGGTGATGCGCAGCGTCGAGCAGGCCCTCTCTGACGGCTACAGCGGCGGGCAGCACTATGAGCTCGAGGTCGGCGGCCGGCGGCGGACTTTTGAGCTCAGCTCGGCGGCCTGCGCGCCCCTGCCCGGGGAGCGGCCGCGGGTCGTCATCCTCGCGCGGGACATCAGCGAGCGCATGGAGGCGCAGCGCCGCCTCGCCAGCAGCGAGCTCCGCTTCCGCAGTCTTTTCGAGCGCTCGCCGATGGGCCTCGCCCTCTATGACCTGCAGGCGGGCCGAATGACCTCGGTCAACCCCGCCCTGTGCGAGCTCTTGGGCTACACCGCGGCCGAGATGACCAGCGGGAAGCCGCCCCGGCTGACCGCGCCGCCCGACCTGCACCTGGAGCGCAAGACCTTCGCCGAGGTCGAGGCCGCGGGCAGTTTTGGCCCCCACGAGCAGCGCCTCGTGCACCGCGATGGGCGCTGGATCGCGGTGCGCATGCGCGGGGTGGCCGTCGAGGACGAGCAGGGCGGCCGCCTCGTGTGGAGCATCGTCGAGGACGTGCGCGCGCAGAAGGCCAGCGAGCAGGCCCTGCTGGACAGCAAAGCCGAGCTAGAGGCCGCGGTGGTCGAGGCCCAAGCCCTGCGGACGGCGGCCGAGGCGGCGAACCAAGCCAAGGGTGAGTTCCTCGCCACGATGAGCCACGAGATCCGCACGCCGCTCAACGGGGTGCTCGGCATGATGGGCCTGCTCATCGACAGCCCGCTGAGCCCCGCGCAGCGCCGCTGGGCCGAGACCTCGCGCAGCTCGGGCGAGCTGCTGCTCCAGCTCATCAACGACATCCTCGACTTCTCAAAGGGAGAGGCGGGCCAGCACACGCTCGAGCTGTCCGATGTGGAGCTCGAGCCGCTGCTCGCCGGTCTCATCGAGATGTTGCGGCCCGCCGCGTTAAAGAAGGGCCTGAACCTGCGCCTGGTCGTCGATCCGGGCCTGCCCCGCTGGCTGCGCCTCGACGCGGGCCGCCTGCGCCAGCTGCTGGTCAACCTGCTCGGCAACGCGGTCAAGTTCACCGCCGAGGGGGGCGTGCGCCTCAGCGCCCAGGTCGACCAGGGCAGGCTGCGCCTCGAGGTGCAGGACACGGGCATCGGCGTCGCCGCCGAGCGCCACACGGCCATCTTCAGCCCCTTTGTGCAGGCCGACTCGAGCACCACCCGCCGCTACGGCGGCACGGGCCTCGGCCTCTCGATCAGCCGGCAGCTGGTCGAGGCGATGGGCGGGCAGATCCACCTGCAGAGCGCGCTCGGCACGGGCGCGACCTTCAGCGTGCTGCTGCCGCTGGAGGTCGCCGGCGGCCCCGCGGCGGCGGTGGGCCCCGCGCCCTCCCCGGGCGGCCCGCTGCCCCGTGGGCGGGTGCTGGTCGTCGAAGACAACGTGGTGAACCAGCAGGTCGCCTCATTCCTGCTGATGCGCTTTGAGCAGGCGGTCGACGTGGTCAGCGATGGGGTCGAGGCCCTCGAGGCCCTGGCCCGCATCAACTACGATCTGGTGCTGATGGACTGCCAGATGCCCCACCTCGACGGCTTCGAGGCCACCCGGCGCCTGCGGGCCGGAGGCGAGGGCGCGCTCAACCCGGCGGTGCCGGTGGTGGCGATGACCGCAAACGCCCTGCCTGGCGATGTAGAGCGCTGCAAGGCCGCGGGCATGGACGACTACCTCAGCAAGCCGGTGCAGCCCGCCGAGCTGGAGCGGGCGCTGCGGCGCTGGCTGCCCGCGGTGGTAGAGGTCAAAACTTGACCGCAATCGCGCTGGCCATCGCGGGGGTGCCTGGATAGGTTGGGGGCATGTCTTCGACCACCGCCAGGACCACCTCTGCGCCCGCCTCTTCGTCCGCCGCGCCCGCTGCACCCGCAGTGCCACGCCTCGACGAGATCATCCCCGAGCGGGGCTACACCGGCGGCGCCGACGACGCGCTGGTCGACTTCATCAGCTGGCACGAGGGCCGGGGCCTGCGCCTCTACCCCCACCAAGAAGAGGCCGCGCTCGAGTTCTATAGCGGCCAGCACGTCATCCTCGCGACGCCGACCGGCTCGGGCAAGTCGCTGGTGGCCCGGGCGGTGCACTTCCTCGCCTTGGCCCAGGCCAAGCGCTCTTGGTTCACCGCCCCGATCAAGGCCCTGGTCAGCGAGAAGTTCTTCGAGCTCTGCCGTGAGCTCGGCGCCGACAACGTGGGCCTGATGACCGGCGACGCCACGGTCAACCCCACCGCCCCGGTCATCTGTTGCACGGCCGAGGTGCTGGCCAGCGTGGCCCTGGGCGACTGGGACGCCGCCCGCGCTGACTTCGTCGTGATGGACGAGTTTCACTACTATGGCGACGCCGCCCGGGGCATGGCCTGGCAGCTGCCCCTGCTCGTGCTGCAGCGGGCCCAGTTCCTGCTGATGAGCGCCACACTCGGCGACACCCGCTTCATCGAAGAAGACCTCGCCCGGCGCACCGGCCGGGGCGTGGCGGTGGTGCGCGGTGCCCAGCGGCCCGTGCCCCTGCGCTTCGCCTACCGCGAGACCCCGCTGCACGAGACCATCGACCAGCTCGCCCGAGGCAACAAGGCGCCGGTCTACCTCGTGATGTTCACCCAGCGCGAGTGCGCCGAGCAGGCCGGCGCGCTGCTCAGCCAAAACTACTGCGACAAAGACGAGAAGAAGGCCATTCGCGACGCCTTGGCCGGCGTGCGTTTTGACACCGCCTATGGCAAAGACCTGCGCCGCATCCTCGAGCACGGGGTGGGCCTGCACCACGCCGGCCTGCTGCCCCGCTACCGCCTCGCGGTCGAGCGCCTCGCGCAGAAGGGCCTGCTCAAGGTCATCGTCGGCACCGACACCCTGGGCGTGGGCATCAACGTGCCCATCCGCTCGGTGCTCTTCGCCAAGCTCTGCAAGTTCGACGGCAAGGCCACGGTCATCCTCTCGGCGCGTGAGTTCCACCAGATCGCCGGGCGGGCCGGCCGGGCGGGCTTTGACACCGAGGGCTTCGTCTATGTGCAGGCCCCCGAGCACGTCATCGACAACAAGCGCATCGACGAGAAGATCGCCAGCGGCGCCCTTGCCAAGAAGAAGGCCGTGCGCGCCACCCCGCCCGAGAAGGGCTACAAGCACTGGGATCAATCCACCTTCGAGAAGCTGGTCGGCTCACCGCCCGAGCCCCTGCAGCCGGTGTTGAAGGTCGACCACGGCGTCGTGCTCACCCAGCTGCAGCGGGCGGCCCGCCTCTCACGTGGCGGGGCGGCCCTGCCTTTTGGCGGCGGCTACCGCATGGTGCTCGAGCTCATCGAGCGCAGCCACCAGACCCGCAACGGCAAGCTCCAGGCGCGGGCGGCGGCCCGGCGCAGCCTGGGCGATCTGGTGCGGGTGGGCCTCATCCGCCAGCGCCTCGACGGCCGCTGCCACCGCGTCGACGTCGACCCCGACCTGCAGCTCGACTTCTCCATCCACAGCAGCCTCGGGCTCTGGCTGGTGGCGGCCCTGCCTGAGCTCAACCCCGAGAGCCCGAGCTATGGGCTCGACGTGGTCAGCTTGGTCGAGGCCATTCAAGACAGCCCGCGGGCCCTGCTGCAGGCCCAAGAGCGCACGCTGCGCGGGGTCAAGATCAACGAGCTGAAGGCCAATGGCGTGCCGTTTGAAGAGCGGGCCGAGGCCATCGAAGCGGTGACCTACCCCAAGCCCCTGGCCGACTGGATCTACGCGCACTTCAACACCTGGGGCCTGCAGCACCCCTGGGTCAAAGAGGAGCACATCGCCCCCAAGGGCCTGCTGCGCGAGATGTTGGAGAGCTGGGCCGGCTTTGTCGAGTACGTGCACAGCAACAGCATGCAGCGGATGGAGGGGCTCTTGTTGCGCTACCTCGCCGGCTGCTGGCGCACGCTGGCCCAGACGGTGCCCGAGCAGTTCAAAGATGACCAGCTCATCGAGATCGAGGCCTGGCTGCGGGCCATGCTCGCCCGGGTCGACAGCTCGTTGGTGCAGGCCTGGGGCGAGATGATCGAGGGTGACGCTGCTCCCGTCGTGGTCAGCGGGCCCAAGGCTGACATTTCAGCCGACCCGCGCGCCTTCGCCGCCCGCATCCGCGCCGAGCTGCACCAGCTGCTGCGTGCCCTGCACATGGGCGACTGGGACGAGGCCCAGGCCCTCTGCGCCTGGTCCGAAGACGGCGAAGAGCTGGGCCTCAAGGCGGCCGAGATCGAGGCCGCCTGCCTGCGCTTCTACGACGAACACGGCGCGCCGCCGGCTTTTGACCACCGCGGGCGCCTCGCCACCCAGACCCGCATCGAGAAGGTCGGCCCCCACCAGTGGCGGGTGCGCCAGCGCCTGCTCGCCCCCACCGACGAGGAAGGCGAAGAGTCGGCCTGGTCGGTGCTCGGGCGGGTCGATCTGCGCGGCGACACCGACCCCGCCGGGCGCATCGTGCGCGTGCTCGAGATCACCGACACCTGAGGCCGCGCGGGCCCGCGGCGGGTGAGGGCTTGCACGCAGGTCGGGCCTGTGGTCTGGTCAGCGCTCTGGAGGCGCCCCCCATGCCTGTCCTCATCTTGCCTTGGGCCTTGGCTCTGATGAGCTGCACGCTCCCGACCACCTACACACCCGAGCTCGGCAGCAGCGGCCGCGCCTGGGACCCCGAAGACAGCGGCGCCTGGGTCGAGGTCGGCGCCTTCGTCGACCCGGGCGGCGATGGGGCAGACGGCGGGGGCGACGGCGGCCTGCCCGCCGAGACCAGCGTGACCGCGGTGCCCAGCGGCGGCACCTACCCCTGCGCCGACGGCGACCCGCTTCAGCCCGTCTCGCTCTCGATTGAGAACGCCCTTGGGTACGAGGTTGAGGTGCTGTTCGTGCGCGATGACTGCGCGCTGGGCAGCGCGGGCACCCTGCCCATGGGCGCCACGCTGCCCCTCATCGTCAGCGCGGGCGCCTCGTTGATCGTGCGGGAGCTCTCGACCGGTGTGGTGATGTACTCCATCGTCGCGGGCACCAGCGGCGGGGCGGTGCGCCTGCCATGAGCCGCCACCCCCTCCACCACCACCTCCTGGTCCTCGGGCTCGGGCTCGTGGGCTGCGCCGGCTTTCAGCCCGTGGCCGACACCCAGCCCTGCCTCGAGGCCGGCTACGCCATCGCCTACATCACCGAGGCCTGCACCGGCGACCGCGAGCTGGGCAACCAGCGCTACGAGGACTTCCGCGATCAATACCAGTGTGTGTCGACGCCGCCCGAAGATGGCGTGCCTGGCGTCAACTCCGCTGACACGGCCGCGCCGGGCCCCGAAGACCTCTACGACTGCGCCTACGCGATCAGCCAGCTTGACTGCGCGGTGGTCGAGGACTTCGGCGGCCGCATCGGCCAATACCTGCAGGTCTCGCCCGCCTGCCCGCTGGTGACCGAGCGCAAGGCTGGGGGTGGCCGATGAGGCGCGCGCTCTGGGCCGCGGCCCTGCTCGGGGTGGGCGCGCCTGCGGCGGCCGGCCAGACCTCGACCTTTACGCCCGAGGGCGCGAGCTGCGAAGAGGTCGGGCTCATCGCGGGCACCGCGGGTGTGCGCAACGCCGCCGACGCCATCCAGCGCCAGGCCAACACCTACTCGGCCTCGGCCTTCGCCGCGCGGCACCTCGACCGTGAGCGGGTCGGCGCCGAAGATGGCCTGCTGGTCGTCATGGACCTCAACACCACCTACAACGCCACCCGCATGCCGGTCTTCCACCGCGACGCGGTCGACGACGGCATGTCGGAAGTGGGCGACTGCGTGGCCAAGAACCGCGTGGCGATGCGCGGCCTCGACATGCAGGCGGGCAACTTCGGCCTGACCTACAACAAGGGCCCGGTGGGCCTCATCTTCGCGACGAGCCTGACCGCGGGCTTCCCCGCCTACGGCGACCAGTTCACCCGGGTGAACATGAACTCCTTCGTCGCCCCGGCCTACGTGGTGGGCATCGCCGCCACCGCGCCCTTGCTCGACCTGCTCATCCCCGGCGACCTCGATCTGGGCGCGATCAAGCTCGACTACCTGCTCGGGGCCCGGGTCGACGCCAAGCTGGTCCAGGCCTCCGCGGCGTGGCTGGGCAGCAAGGGCGGCTACGCCCAGCTCAGCGAGCCGACCTTCGGTGGCTATGCTTTTGTCGCCAAGAGCATCGGCGAAGCGGCGGTCTGGCAGGCGGGCGTCGACCGCTTGGATCCGGGCGGGCTCGGCGCCGCCGACCTCGGCGAGGCCCTCGGCCTGACCAGCCTCGCCTACCAGCAGCTGCCCTACAGCCTCGCGGCGCCGGGGGGCGCGGCCCTGCCGGTCATCGGTCGGCTGCGGGTGACCGGCGCCCAGCAGCAGAACATCGCGCGGGTCGCTGATCTCGCGGTGCGCTACCGGATTGAGCCTGAGGCCTCGCTGTCTGAGCTGGCGATGGGCCTGCACACCCCGGGCTACCACAAGCCGCGCGTGCGCGACGACGACGAGGATGACGTGCCCGTGGGCCTCCTCGCCCGCGGCGGCTTCGTGAGCACCCCCGCGGTCTGGTCGCAGGGCCTAGCCGCGGCCCGCCTGCCCAGCGGCCGGGTCGAGCTCAACGGCGAGGCCGACGACTTCCTGGTGCGCCTCGCCTTCCTCTACAACGACCCTGAGCAGCTTCAGCTCTACCCCTTCGCGCGCGGCGCGCTGTCCTACCAGCTGACGCTGCGGGGAGACCTCTGATGCCGGCGCCCGCTCTTCCGCCGCGGCGCCGCGGCGCCCTCCTGCCGCTCCTCCCGCTCCTCCCCCTGGCGCTCGGCGGCTGCGTCAACCGGGCCGAGCTCGGCGGCAGCTGGGACATCCTCCTCCTCCGCCTGACGCTCGCTGACGGCGTCGAGGTCGAGGACGAGGACGCCGGCTGGCTGCTCTTTCAGTCCGAAGACGACGGCTCGGGCCGCATCCAGTACATGTTCTCGGGCCAGTACCTCGCCGAGCGCGGGCGTTTTGTGCTGCTCGTCGACCCGCCCCTGCAGACCAGCGGGATCAGCTCGATGGACCTCGAGGACGAGCCCATCGTCGATCTCACCTACTTCGGGGCCGCGGCCAGCTTCGTCATCGAGGCCGACGAAGAGGTGCCCGACACGCTCACGCTCGAGGCGACCAACGCCAGCTATGGGGGCGCGCCGGTGGGGCTTCGGCTCGAGCTGGCCCGGCCCTGAGGCGCGGGGGCCAGCAGATCGGCGCGGCGCGGTCGATCCCGGCGGAATAGCCGCGGCGCCAAACCCACCCCGCGGAGACCGAGATGACCGAGCTGCTGATCGGGCACATTGAGGCGATGGCCGAGCTCGCCCCAGTCTGGGGCTTCTTCCTCATCTTCTTCTTCATGACCATCGAGAGCAGCTTCATCCCCTTCCCCAGCGAGGTGGTGATGATCCCGGCGGGCTTCCTCGCCGCCCGGGGTGAGCTGAGCACGGGCAGCCCGAAGGTCGACCTCACGATCAGCGTGCTGATGGGCATCCTTGGCTCGCTGGCCGGGGCTTGGGTGAACTACAGCCTGGCCAAAAAGGTCGGCCAGCCCTTCTTGCTCAAGTACGGCAAGTACTTCTTCTTGCCGCCGGCCGCGCTGGCCCGCGCCGAGCAGCTCTTCCGCGACTATGGCGTGGGCGCGACCTTTTTCTGCCGCCTGCTGCCCGCCATCCGCCAGCTCATCAGCATCCCCGCTGGCCTCGCCGGCATGAACCCGATGACCTTTACCGCCGCCACCGGCGCCGGGGCGGGCCTCTGGGTCATCTTCCTCAGCGCGCTGGGCTACGCCGCTGGCCTGCAGGCCACCGACATGAGCTACGCCGATCTGGTGCACCAAGGTAAGGCGACCATCAGCGAGAACAGCGTCTACATCATCCCTTCGGCGCTGATTGGCTTGGCGGCCTATGTCGGGGTGAGCAAGCTGATTATGAAGTCGAGCGACGCACCCGCTTCGCGGTAGTTGCGGTGGAGGTCAGATGTCGGCAGTCTCGGAAGCTGTGCTCGCGCAGTACTACCGGAACCTCACCCCCAAGGTCGAGGAGCTGCCCATCGGCTTGGATGTGAGCGTTGATCTCTACCCACCCGAGCTGTACCCCGAGTCACCAGTCGACGTGCTTCTGCGCGGAATCAACTGGAATGGCCGCAAGAGTGCTCAGCTCTTCTCAGGGTTTCGGGGGACTGGAAAGTCGACGGCCTTGCGGCAGCTAAAGGCGCGCCTTGAGTCGCAAGACGCGTATGTGTTGCTTATTGATGCCCTTGAGTTCATCAACCCGACCACGCCGATCGACGTATCGGACTTTATGCTTGTTGTGGCCGGTGCTTTTGGCGAAGCCTGTGGCTACTCCGAGTCGTTTTGGACGAAGGCGATGGGATTGTTCCAGCGCCTGAACTTGACTGGGCTGGAGCTGGGTGAAGGTGTAAAGCTGCAGGTCGCCCTGCGCACAGACCCGACCTTCCGGGGCAAGTTCCACCAGTTGATGGCTGGCCACATCACCGCCCTCGTCCAAGAAGCGCAGCTGTATGTGGAAGGTGTGCTCGCGCAGCTCCGCAAAGGCGACCCAAACCGCCAGGTCGTCCTCATCATCGATAGCCTGGAGCAGCTCCGGGGCACATCGGCCAACGCGAACCAAGTCGCCGAGAGCGTTGAAAGTTTGTTTGTTGGATTCGCGAACCAGCTGCACTTTCAAAATTTGCACGTAATCTATAGCGTGCCACCTTGGCTTCGGGTGAAGTCGCCTGGAATTCGTCGGCTATACGACGGCTATGAGCAGCTGCCCTGCGTTCCCGTACGGACCCCTTCGCGCGAGACGCAGCCCATCGCGCTCGACCTGATGGAGCAGGTCCTCGCGAAGCGGGGCAATTGGCAGGCCGTTCTGGGCGGTGACCGGGGCCTGATAGACCAGCTCGCCCTGGCCAGTGGGGGCTACCTGCGGGACCTCCTGCAGCTGATGCGCTCCACCCTGGGGAACCTTCGAAACGGTCGCTTGGGCCCCAAGGAGGCCGTGCAGCTTGCAGTTGACCAGCTCCGCGATCACTACGCGGGCGCGACCCTCACCGACTTGCGATTGCTCGGAGTCGTGCGGCAAACCGGCGACATCAACGCCGCCGCAGACCAGGGCATCGACCGCTTGGGCTCCCTCTTTGACCAAATGCTCATCCTCAACTACGTGCAACACGCGGGGGTCCGACACGAGTGGTATGACGTGCACCCCGCCATTCTGCCCAAGGTCGAGGCGTTAGCGCGAGCCCAGGCGTGAGCGGCGTGGGGGCGCTCGGCGGGGTCGACCCGCGCCAGTGGTCACTGTGGACGGCGCAGCTCGACTGGGGCACCGGGGCGTGGCTCGGCTGGGCCTTCGGGAGCCCCACCCTGATTGACGCGCTGCGCCTGCGCATCGCCGTTCACCGCGGGGCCAAGAGCCCGCTGCTCCCCTCGGCCGAGGCCGAGGTCGGCGTCGAGGTGCTGCACCTCGACAGCGCCGCCGATCTCGAGCCGACGCTGCTCACGTTGCTCGCTCCCCCGCCGCCGGCGCTGCAGCTGCGGTGGGTGCGCTGCGGCCGGCGCACCGGCGAGGCCCTGCGCGCATGGCGCGAGCTGCACATGCGCCTGAACGAGCGGCGCCACTTTTTGATGCAAAACAACCCAGGGGGCGTCATCTTCGCGGGGCCGGCCGGCCTGTTGGGCGCCACCCGGGCCGCGGCGCCCGACCTGTGGACCGTGCGGTCAGTGGCGGTGGAGCTGGAGGAGGAGCGGGGGACCGCCGGACCCACGGACAGCCTGCTGCACGCCGTGGTGGAGGCGGACGCGCGCGGAGAACCGGAGGCGCCGCTGTTCGGCTGCCTCACGCTCGCCGTCTCGGCGCTGTGGCGAGAAGACGGGGCCGCTGCGGTCGATTGGTTCACCGAGGTCGAGCGCCGGCTCGTCCAACAACCGCTGGACGGGCCAAACCCACCCTGGGTGGTCGGGTTGCGCGCGACCTTTCAAGCGGAGCAGGCCCGCCGTATCGGCGACCCCCACGCAGAGCGCGCAGCCTACGAGGCCGCGCTCTCGTCGGGCGCAATCGAGGGAGAGCCGGCCGTGCTCCTGCGCTGTCGCTCGGCCGCTGCCGCCCTGCGGGCGGGCGCGCCCGACGCGGTCGAGCTGGCCCGCGCGGCTGTGGACCTGCTGCAGGGGCTCCGCCCGTTGGCCGCGGTCGTGGGCCTGCCCCCCGGGATGGCCCTCAACGTCTGGCTGGACGTGGTCCTCGACCTCGCCGCGCACCTCGAGGCCCTGGCCCCCGACGCCGCGCGCGCGGGGGCGGCGCTCCTGGTGCGGGACGGACGGGCCTTGGCGGAGCTGCCTGGGCAAGGGGCCGAGGGCCTGCGCTTCGCCCTGATGGGCGCGCTCATCGAGGCGGCTGTGGTGGCGGTTGACCGCGGCGTCAACGACGTGGACGCTGTTCTCGTTACGCTCGATCAGCTCCGCGCCGAGGGCGCTGGGCATGCCGAGCTCGCCGATGTCGTCGTCGGCGCGGCGATCTTCGCCGCGAAGCTCGATCCCTCGGCGGCGCGGGTCGCGCTGGTCCGCGCTGCGCTGCAGCGTCGTCCGTCGGCCGGGTTGTCCGTCCAGCTCCCCCCGCTCTGGGCCTTGATCGGCCTCACGACGGTGTACTCGTCTGCAATCGAGGCCTCGGGTGATGACGAGGGGCCCGTCTACGAGGCGCTCGCGATGTTCGCCGACTGGGAGCACACGCTGCTCGCGGCCCTCCGCGCAGCGCAGGCGCCGCCGGTTTGGGCAGATCTCGGCGAGCTGCTGCTCGGGTTGGCCGCGGTTGTCCGCGCGCTCCGCGGAGAAGGCGCCGCCGATGCGCACCGGCTCCCCTCGGGGCCCTGGGTGTGGTGGGCCCTGTCGGCTCAGCTCGGCGTGCTGCTCACGATGGAGCAGATTGACGCAGAGATCGCGCTCTTGGAGGAGGAGGACCGTGAGCTGTGGCTGCACGCCCGGGAGGACCTCCTCCGCGAGCTCGCCGCGCGCCCCGATCCCTAAGCCCCACCCTCCTCCCCTCCATCCAACTTGCGCTGCAGCGTGTTCCGCCCGATCCCCAGCAGGCGGGCCGCCTCCGACTTGTTGCCGCCCACCTGGTCGAGCGCCCAGGCCACGTAGGCCGCCTCGACCTCGGCCAGCGGGCGCAGGGGGCTCGCAAAGTGGGCCGCGCTGGCGGCGGATGGGCGGGCCTGCAGGGGGCCCGGCAGGTGCTCGACCTCGAGCATCGGGCCGGGGGCGAGCACCAAAGCGGCCTCCAGCGCGTGCTCCAGCTCGCGCACATTGCCCGGCCAGCGCCAAGCCAACAGCCGCGCCCGGGCCGCCGGGCTGAGCTGGCGCCCTGGCCGGCGGTGGCGCTCGCCCAGGCGGTCGAGCAGCCAGGTCACGAGGTGGTCCAGATCGGCCTCGCCGCGCTCTCGCAGCGGTGGCACGGTGATCTCGATGACGCGCAGGCGGTAGTAGAGGTCCTGGCGGAAGCGCCGCTCCTCGACCAGGGCCTCGAGCGGCTGGTGCGTGGCGAAGATGAAGCGCACGTCGGCCTCGCGGGGCCGGCTGTCGCCCACCGGGTGGTAGCGCCGCTCTTGCAGCAGACGCAGCAGGCGCGACTGCATGGGCAGGGGCAGCTCACCCACCTCGTCGAGGAAGAGCGTGCCGCCCGAGGCCTCAGACACCCGCCCCGGTGCGTCGCGCACCGCGCCGGTAAACGCGCCCTTGCGGTGCCCGAAGAGCTCACTCTCGAGCAGCGACTCGGGCAGGGCCGAGAGGTCGACCACCACGAAGGGGCCGGCGGCCCGCGCGCTGTTGTCGTGCACGGCGCGGGCGACCAGCTCTTTGCCGACCCCGCTCTCTCCGCGCACCAGCACGCTGGCCTCGGTGGGCGCCGCCTGGGCGATGCGCGCGAAGACCTCTTGCATGGCCGGGGCCTCGCCGACCATCTGGTTGAAGCCGAAGCGCAGCGGCCGGGGCCGGGGCGTGCGCAGCTGGCCGCCCAGGCTGGTCAGGCCGATGAGGCGGGCCACCTCGACCGCGAGGCCTTGCAGGGTGCGCTCGTCTTCGGCCGAAAAGGTGCCCGAGCGCTTGTTGATGGCCTGCAGCACGCCAATGTGGGGTGGCGGGCCGAGGGGCACGGCCAGCACGCAGCGGGTGGTGTAGCCGGTGGCCGCGTCGACCCGGGCGGCGAAGCGGCGGTCGTCGCTGGCGCTGGGCACCCGCAGCAGGCGGCCGGTGCGCGCGACCTCGCCGGCGATGCCCTCGCCGACCCGCAGGCGGATCTCGGACAGCTCGGGCAGGTGCCCCGCCCGGCTCACCAGCTCACCCTGCGCCTGGTCGTGCAGGTAGAGCGTCGCCCGCTCGGCGCCCACGGTGGCCGCGGCCTCGTCCACCACCCGCCGCAGCAGGGCGTCGAGGTCGAGCCGGCGCTCCCGCACCACCTGTTCGAGCGCCGCCCAATTGGCCGCGGGCGGCGGCGCCCCGCGGGGGGCCTTGGGCTCGGGCACGGGCGCTCCTGTGGTCGGGGCCAGCAGCCGCGCCAGCCAGGCCGGCAGGCTACGCCCCGCGGCCGCCCCGGTCAAAGTGACCCGGGCCCGCCCCGCCGGGGCCCCGCTCAAAGGGCCACCTGCGCGCCCTCCCGCGCGGCGATGGTTCGTGCAAAACGACCGCGTGCGGCTGCTTCCAGCGCGAAGACCCCCTCGTCGCTGCGGCCGGGGTCGTGGTGAAAGAGCGCGAGCTGGCCGACCTCGGCGGCGCGGGCCGCGGCGGTCGCCTCGTCCACCGTCGCGTGGCCCCAGCCCCGCCGGCTCGGGCCGGCCTGCCCGGCGTACTCCTCGGGCGTGTACTGCGCGTCATGGATGAGCAGGTCGGCGCCTTCGCAGAGGCCGAGCAGGGCGGGGTCGAGCTGGCCCGCCGGCTCGTGGTCGGTCGCGTAGACCACCGCGCGGCCGCCGGCCTCGACCCGAAAGGCCAGGGCGCCGTCGGGGTGGGCGAGCTCGAGCGGCTGGACGTGGAAGGGGCCGTAGTCGAAGGCGCCGGCCACCTCGGCCCACTGCAGGCGGGCCCGCAGCGCGTCGAGGCGGATGGGGAAGCCCGGCGGCTGCATCAGCCGGTCGAGCACCTCGCGGATGCCGCTGCCCGCGCGCCGCGCCCCCGCCACCGCGATCTGGCTGTCGGGGTGGAAGAGCGGGCCGAAGAAGGGCACGCCCTGCACATGGTCCCAGTGCACGTGGCTAAACAACAACATCAGCCGCTGCGGGCCCGGCCCGAGCGCCGCGCCCAAGGCCGCCAGCCCCGTGCCCCCGTCGAGCACCAGCCGGTGGCCCTCGTGCTCCAAGGCCACACATGGCGTGTTGCCGCCCACCGCCAGGAAGCGCGGCCCGCTGACCGAGACGCTGCCCCGCACCCCGTAGAAGCACACCTGCATGGGACCTCCGGTCGGCGGGCCCCGGTGCCTCCGCGGCGCGCCGACGTGTAAGCGGAAGCAAGGTCCGTGCCCCGGGCTGCGGTCGGGGCGGAGGTCTGGACCGATCCGCTGCTGGTGGGGCTCATGGACGAGGCGCCCCGGTCCGATGAGGAGGAGGGGGCCCCGGCGGCGTCCAAAGCTGCTCCGTTTTGGAGCAGATCGCCGCTCCGCCTGGTCCGTTGTGGATCAGGCTCCTCCGCTGCCCGCGGGGCCGGCTCCTCCGCCGCGCCTCCTCCGCCTCGCTGCTCCTCCGCCGCCCCGCGCTCAGCGCCGCCGCGCCCCGAGCCCGGCCACCAGCGCCGCCCCGGCGGCGAAGAGCAGCAAGAAGGGCACGCTGGCCCATCGGCCGTGCAGCCCGAGGATGACCACACACACGATGTTCTCGACAGCTAAGGCTAGCTCGGGCCAGCGCAGCCGCGCCGGCGCCCGGTAGGAGCCCGCGCCCGCCGCCGCCCCGGCGCCGCCCGACTTGGGCGTGCGCGCGAAGACCCGGGCGCCCGGCCCGCCGGCCCCGAGCACCGCCGCCGCTTGGCGCAGCGAGATGCCTACGCCCAGCGCCATCACCAGGGGCAGGCGCAGCAGGCGGCGCGGCCCGCCCCCGGCCACCGCCGCCGCGCCATAAAACAGGCCGAGAGTGACCGCGCTGAGGGCAAAGGCGAGCAGGTCGAGCCCGTCGGCCGCCGCCCCGCTCAGCGCCCGCGCCACGGCGAGCGGGCCCAGCGACAGGCTCAGCGCCGCCGACAGGGGCCAGGCCAGCGGGGCGAGCAGGTGGGCGAGGCCCTCGGCGCGCAGGCCGAGCGGCAGGGGGGCCCGGGCGAGGCGGGGCCCCAAGCGCGCGGCCACCTGCACCGTGCCGGCCGCCCAGCGCGCCTGTTGGCCCAAAAAGGCGTCGATCTCGTCGGGTAGCTCGGCGGGAATCACGAGCTCAGGCAGATAGACGAAGCGCCAGCCGGCCAGCTGCGCCCGGTAAGACAGGTCGAGGTCCTCGGTCAGGGTCGCCGCCGACCAGCCGCCGGCCTGCTCGATGGCCGCCCGCCGCCAGAGCCCGGCCGTGCCGTTGAAGTTGAAGAAGTGCCCGGCCTTGGCCCGCGCCGCGTGCTCGATGAGGAAGTGCGCGTCGAGCAGCACCTCTTGGGCGCGGGTGAGCAGGTTGGCCGCGGCGTTGAGGTGGCCCCAGCGGGCCTGCACCATGCCCACCCCGGGGTCGGCGAAGGGGCGGCAAAGCGCGCGCAGATCGCCGGGCGCCGGCACAAAGTCGGCGTCGAAGATGGCGATCAGCGCACCATTTGCGGAGGGGAGGGCGGCGGCCAGCGCGCCGGCCTTAAAGCCCGCCCGCGTCGACCGGCGGAGGACCTGCACGCGCCGACCCGCGGCCCGCGCCCGGTCGGCGGCGGCGTCGACCGCGGCGCGCGTGTCGTCGGTGCTGTCATCGAGCACCTGCAGCTCGAGGCGGTCGGCGGGCCAGTCCAGGGCCGCGGCGGCGTCGATCAGCCGCCCGGCCACGTCGCGCTCGTTATAAATGGGCAGCTGCACGGTGATCACCGGCAGGTCAGCCTCAGAGATCGGCGGGGGCAGCGGGCGCGCCGGAGCCGGCCGCGCCAAGCGCAGAAGCAGCGCCAGCCGGTGCAGCCCGTGCAGGCTGAGCAGCACGATGAGCGCGCCCACCACCGCGCGGCTGAGGCCCAGCGCGGTCGGCAGGTCGGGGCCGGCGGCGCCGAGCAGGGCGGGGCCGAGCAGCAGCAGGGGCCAGCGGCCGCCCGCGGGCGGGGGCGAGCGGGTGCGCACGGGGCCGGCCTCGGGGTGGAGGGCGCGGGTAGCGCCGCGCCGGTCGCCCCGTCAAGCCGCACGGCGGGGATGACGTGCTCTGCGTCGTCTTGCACAATCCGCAGGCCCGCGTCGGGCGCCGGGCCCGCCCTCTGCTATGCTGCGGGGGCCTGCCGGGTGCGTCATGGCCCGTCCAGCTTGGCCCCGTGTTGAACCTTTGGGATCCGCCCCTCGACGCGCGGGCGCGCCCCCCTCCGTCCGGCTTCGCCGGCGAGCCCGGGCGCCGAAGCGCGCCGACACCTGGAGCCCCCCTGTCGAAGGGGGCCCAGGCGGACGCGCAGACGGCCACGGCGGGCTCCGCCGCCCCCGGCTCACCCGGTGGGCGGCGGGCTCCTCTCTCCTTGCCTTCAAGCTCGATTTTGCGCATCGGCGGGGGCGGGCGCGCGGCGACCCTCCACCTCGGCGCCGCGGGGCCGATGGGGCGCGGAACCGGCGCCCGCGCGCCGCGGTCAGCCCGCCCCGGGAGGTCCCTTCATGCTCCGCTCGATGCTCCGCTCCGCCGCCCCCTCGCGCCGCGCCCTGTCGGCCGGGCTGCTCACCCTCGGCCTCAGCGCCGCTGCCCCGGCCGCCGCCTGGGATGACACGATCATCGAGGGCGTGCTCGACCCCGCCGCCGCCAAGGCCCCGGTCGACTGTGAAGAAGTGGCGCCGGGCACGGTGATCTCGACCGATCCGCTCAGCGGGCGGGCCGAGTTCTGCGCCGGGCCGCCGCTGCCGCCCACGCCCGAGGCCCTGCGCGCGCAGTGGCGGGCCATGCCGCCGATCGCCGTGATGGACGAGGTGACCGACCGCATCGCGCACGGCGACTTCGCCGGGGCCATCGACCGCCTCGACGTGCTGCGCGGCGAGCAGCTGCACCCCGAGCTGGCCGCCCGCGTGCGTTTTGAGCGGGGCCGCGCCGCCGAGCTCTCGCACCGCTGCGCCGAGGCGGTGCCCCTCTACGAAGAGGTGCTGGCCATGCCCGCGGCGGCCAGCGGGCTGCGGGCCAACGCCCAGTTCCGCCGCAGCCTCTGCTTGTCGGACATGGGCGAGCACCGGGCGGCCAAGCGCGGCCTGCGGGCGGCGGATCGCGAGCCGGGGGTCGATGCGCTGGGCCACCAAAAGATCGCCGTCGAGGGCGGCGTGCAGGCGCTGCGCCGCGGTCGTGAGCGCCGGGGCCTGCCCGCGCTGCAGGCCGCGCTGGCCGCCTTGCCCGAGGGCGAGGCGCCGTGGGTGCGCAGCCGGGCGCTGTTCGCGCTGGTCGAGCGCGAGCTCGCGGCCGCGGCCCAGATCCAATTTCGGGGCGATGAGCGCGCGGCGGCGGCCCTGGTCAAGCGCGCCGAGCACATCGGGGCCGCCGAGCAGCACGTCATCGCCATCGTCAAGCTGCGCGAGCCCGAGTACGTGCTGGCCGCCCTGCTTGCGATGGGCGACGCCTATGACGCGCTGCAGGTCGATCTGGTGGCCGCGCCCCCGCCGCGCCACCTCACGCCCGACCAGGTCGTGCTCTACCGCGAGGCCCTGGTCGAGCGGGGCGAGGTCCTGCGGCGCAAGGCCCTGAAGTATTGGGAGCTTGGCCTGCAAGAGGGCCTGAGCGTGCAGTGGGTGGGCCCCGAGCTCGACGGCCTGCGCGCCCGCCTCTCCGCCGCCGGCTGATCCAAAAGCATGGATAGAGGCGGGGGCTCGCCGCCCCCGCAACGCCCCGGCCTGCGCGGGCGCGCCTGCGCCTGCTTTGGGGTGGCCGCGCGCGCGACCCTTCGTTAGTCGACGAACGACGAAGAACGAAGTCTCCCCCCGAGGTGCCCCCTGTCCGAGACCTGCTGCACGGCGGCGCCGGCCGCCTTCACCGCGGCGCCCGCCGACGACGAGCGCCTCGCCGCCTTGGCCAAGGCCCTGGCCCACCCCCACCGCGTGCACATCCTGCGCTTCTTGGTGGCCCAGCGGTCCTGCTTCGCCGGCGAGATCGCCGACCAGCTGCCGGTCGCCGCCTCGACGGTCAGCGAGCACCTGCGCATCCTGCGGGCGGCGGGCCTGATCAAGGGCGAGGTTGACGGGCCCCGGCGCTGCTACTGCGTCGACCCAGACGGCGTCGCGGCTCTGCGCGCCTTGGTGGGCGGGCTCTGTGGGGGTCTGTCTTGAGCGCGGCGGAGGGCGAGGCGCCCCTGGGTCTGTTCGGGCGCTACCTCTCGCTGTGGGTGGGGCTGGCCATCGCCGGCGGCGTGGGCCTGGGCGCCGCGGCGCCGGGTCTGTTTCGCGCGCTGGCCGCGGTGCAGCTCGCCGAGGTCAACCTCATCGTCGCGATCTTCATCTGGGTGATGATCTACCCGATGATGGTGCAGATCGAGCTCGGCAGCCTGCGGGCGGTGGGGGCCCGGCCGGCCGGCCTCGGCCTGACCGTGGTGGTGAATTGGCTGATCAAGCCCTTCACCATGGCGGCCCTGGCCTGGGCGGCCTTCCGCTGGCTGTTCGCCGGCATGGTCGAGCCCGCCGCGGCCGACCAATACATCGCGGGCATGATCTTGCTCGGGGTCGCCCCCTGCACGGCGATGGTTTTTGTGTGGTCGCAGCGCTGTCGGGGTGACCCGGGCTACACCCTGGTGCAGGTCTCGGTCAACGACCTCATCATGGTCTTCGCCTTTGCGCCGCTGACCGCCCTGCTGCTCGGGGTCAGCGAGGTCATTGTGCCCTGGGGCACGCTGCTCTTGTCGGTCGGCCTCTTCGTGGCCCTGCCGCTCGTGGCCGGCGCGCTCACCCGCGCGGCGCTGCTGCGGCGGGGGCCCGCGGCCCTCGACCGGTTCAACACCCGGCTCAAGCCGGCGGGCGTGGTGGGGCTGCTGGCCACCATCGTGCTCATCTTCGGGCTGCAGGCGCCGACCATCCTCGCCCAGCCCGGGGTCATCGCCCTCATCTCGGTGCCGCTGCTGCTGCAGTCCTACGGCATCTTCGCGCTCAGCTATGCGGCGGCTTATGCCCTGCGGCTGCGGCACGAGATCGCCGCGCCCGCCGCGCTCATCGGCACGTCGAACTTCTTTGAGCTGGCGGTGGCGGTGGCGATCAGCCTCTTTGGCCTCGAGTCGGGCGCGGCCTTGGCCACGGTGGTCGGCGTGCTCATCGAGGTGCCGGTGATGCTCTCGCTGGTGGCCTTGGCCAACCGCACCCGCGGCGCTTTTGAGGCGCGGGCGGCCGCCTAAAGGCCCCCGCGCGCCGCAGCTCTCTCCCTCCAGCCACCTGCCCGGAGCCCCCATGCAGTTCTCCAGCGTGCTCTTCCTCTGCGTGGCCAATTCGGCCCGCTCGCAGCTCGCCGAGGCCCTGGCCCGGCAGATCTTGGGGCCGACGGTGCGGGTGCAGTCGGCGGGCAGCGCGCCGTCCTCGGTCAACCCCTATGCGCTGCGGGCCCTCGACGAGGTGGGCGTGCCCACGGCGGATCTGGTCAGCAAGCACATCGACAGCATCGACCCCACCACGGTCGATCTGGTGATCACCCTCTGCGCCGAAGAGTCCTGCCCGGTGTTCCTCGGGGCGGCGCCGCGCCTGAGCTGGGCCATGCCCGACCCCGATCAGAAGCACGCGCAGCTCAGTGATGACGAGCGCATGGAGCACTTTCGGGTAGCCCGCCGGGCGATCCAGGGTCGGCTCGAGGTGCTGGCCGCTGCGCGCCGCGGGGTGGCCTAATGTCACCCCTCCACGACGGCGCGCCGCCCCCGGTCGGCCCGATCTCCCTGCCCGAGCTGCCCCGCTCCACCCACCCGCCGCGGGTGCTGGTGCTCTATGGCAGCCTGCGCGAGCGCAGCTACTCCCGCCTGCTGGCCGAAGAGGGCGCCCGGCTGCTGACCGCGATGGGCTGCGAGGTGCGCTTCTTTCACCCCCACGCGCTGCCCATGAAGGGGCCGGGCCTCGACGCCCACCCCGCGGTGGTCGAGCTGCGTGCCCTCTCCGACTGGTCCGAGGCCCAGGTCTGGAGCAGCCCTGAGCTGCACGGGGCGGTCAGCGGGGTGTTCAAGAACCAGATCGACTGGCTGCCGCTCAACACGGGGGCGGTGCGGCCGACCCAGGGGCGCACCCTGGCGGTGATGCAGGTGAGCGGGGGCAGCCAGTCCTTCAACGTGGTCAATGCGCTGCGGCTGCTCGGGCGGTGGATGCGCATGATCACCATCCCCAACCAGTCCAGCGTGCCCAAGGCCTATGACGAGTTCCACGAAGACGGCACGATGCGCGACAGCCCCTACCGCGACCGCCTCGTCGACGTGATGGAAGAGCTGGTGCGCTTCACCCTGCTGACCCGCGACCTGCGCGACCCGCTCGTTGATCGCTATAGCGAGCGGCGCGAGGCGGCCCACCAAGAGCGGGTGGCGGCGAACCGGCCCCAAGATCGCGTGGGGGACATTGTCTCTGCGCCGGCCGGGGGCAGCGGGTCGGCGAGTTGAGAGGCGCGCTGTGTGGCCCGCTCAGCGCCCCTTCCGCCACTCTACGCCCAGGCGCTCCATGCGCGAGCGCAGGGTCGAGGGGTTGATGCGCAGGCGCTCGGCGGCGCCGCCCGGGCCTTGGATCTGCCCGCCAGCGGCCTTGAGCGCGTCGAGGATGGCTGCGCGGGCGATGTCTTCGAAGCTGCCGCTCAGCGGGGCCGGCGATGGTGGGGCGCTCGGGGCGCCCGGGCCGGCGCTGGGCGCGGCGGGGCGGGCCGGCGGGCGGGGCAGGCCGCCGCCCAGGGCGCGGGCCACGTCGAGGCGCCGACCGTCGCCGAGGATGGCCGCGCGCTCCACGACCGCGGCCAGCTCCCGTACGTTTCCCGGCCAGTCATAGGTCGAGAGGAGGGCGATGTCATCTGGGGTGGGGTGCAGGGGCGCGCCGCGCAGCCGGCGGCCTGCACGGGTCGCGAAGTGGGCGGTCAGCTCGCTGAGGTCCTCCATCCGGTCGCGCAGCGAGGGCAGGGTGATCGGGAAGACCGCCACCCGGTACCAGAGATCCTCCCGAAACCGCCCCTCGGAGATGAGGCGCGGCATGTCGCGGTGGGTGGCCGCGATGACCCGCACGTCGGCGCGCAGGGCGCGCTGGCCGCCGACCCGCTCGAAGGTGCCGTCCTGCAGCACCCGCAGCAGGCGCACCTGGGCGGCCGCGGGCAGCTCACCCAGCTCGTCGAGGAAGAGGGTGCCGCCGTCGGCGCGCTCGAACCAGCCACGGCGGGTGGTGACCGCGCCGGTGAAGCTGCCCTTCTCGTGGCCGAACAGCTCGCTGTCGACCAGCTCGGCGGGGATGGCCCCGCAGTTGACCCGCAAGAAGGGCCCCGCGGCGCGCCGGCTGCGCTCGTGCACCGCCCGGGCGAGCACCTCTTTGCCCGAGCCCGTCTCGCCCAAGATGAGCACGGGCGCGTCGGTCGGCGCGACCTGGTCGATCTTCTCCATCACCTCGCGCAGTCCGGTGCGCTCGCCGACCACGGTCTCGGCGATGTCTTGGCGCTCGAGGCGGGTGAGCAGCGCCCGGTTGTCGGCCTCGGCGGCCTCGCGCAGGCGGGCGAGCTCGTGCACCCGCCGGTCGTTGACCAGGGCGACCTGCAGCGGCTCGATGAGCGCCGCGAGCAGCTCGGAGTGGCCGCCCACCTCGGCGATCTGCACCAGCACAGCGTGGGGCACGCCATCTTCGCCGGCCAGCAGGGCGGCCCAGAGCCCCGCGCGGGGCGCGGCCTCGCCCCGCTCGCGCAGCTCGACCAACATGCGCCGCAGCAGGGCCTCGCCGCTGAGGCGCTCGCGGTCGTCGACCCAGGCCAGCTCACCGCCGGGCAGGGCGGCGCCGGCCCCCCGCAGGCGGGTGGCGGCGAGCACGTCGAGGCGGGGCGGCAGGGGCTCGAGGCGCACCACGGCGAGGCCGGTCAAGGGGAGCTGCGCGCGCAGGCGCGGCGCGACCGACTCGACGAGGGCCTGGATCTCCAGGTGGCCGGCGACCTCTCGCCGGACCTCGATCATCAGGCTCAGCATCGCGCTCCGTTGCATCCGTGCTCCAGCTGGGTGGCGGCCGCCGCTCCGCGGGCCGCGCGCCCCCGTCTATTGGTGCGCCGCCGGCCCCGCCGCCGGCCAGATCCAGCGGCGGGTGAGCTCGACGGCGACGGGCGCGCCGTGCTCCACCCCGCGCAGCAGGCTGCTGCGCTGGGGGAAGAGCGCGGTCAGCAGGCGGCCGTCGGCGAGCCGCGCCTCCACACGCACCCGGTCGCCCAGCGGCACGAGGCGGTGGACCACGGCGGGCCCGCCCTCCTCGCGCCACAGCTTGATGTCATAGGCCCGGACCACGAGGCGGCCGGCCTGGCCCTCCTGCAGCTCGGGCGCGGGCACCGACAGCCCGCCGAGGCGCAGCGCGCCCCCCTCCACCACGCCGTCCAGCGTGTTCACGTCGCCCACGAAGCGTGAGACGAACTCGGTGGCCGGCGCGTCCAAGATCTCCGTTGGGGTGCCGGCTTGCTCCAGCCGACCGTCGCGGATGATCATGACCCGATCGGCGACCGCGAAGGCCTCCTCTTGGTCGTGGGTCACGAAGATCGAGGTCGTGTGCAGCTGGTCGTGCAGGTGGCGCAGCCAGCGGCGCAGCTCTTCGCGCACCTTGGCGTCCACGGCGCCAAAGGGCTCATCGAGCAGCAGCAGGCGCGGCTCGGGCGCCATCGCGCGGGCGAGGGCGACGCGCTGGCGCTGGCCGCCCGAGAGCTCGTGGGGCATGCGCCCGCCGAGCCCGCCCAGGCCGACCCGGTCGAGCAGGGCGTGGGCCCGCTCCCGGCGAGCCTGGGCGTCGATCCCCCGCACCCGCAGGCCAAAGGCCACGTTCTCGGCCACGCTCATGTGGCGGAACAGCGCGTAGTGCTGGAAGACGAAGCCGACCCCGCGCGCCTGGGGGTCGAGGTGGTCGACCCGCTTGCCGCCGAGCCAGACCTCGCCGGTGTCGGCCTGCTCGAGGCCGGCGATGACCCGCAGGATGGTCGACTTGCCGCCGCCCGAGGGGCCGAGCAGGGCGACTAGCTCGCCGTCCCCGACCTCGAGGCTGACGTCACGGAGCACGGTGGTGGCGCCAAAGGCCTTGTGAAGGCCCTGTACCCGAATGGTCATGCGGCACCGCCTCGGCGCCGGAGCGCCGACACGAGGGTGATCGAGGCCGCGGCGAGCAGCAGAGACAGGCCGGTGGCGACGGGCAGGTCGCGCTCTTCAATCGCGAGGTGGATCGACGTGGTCGCCGTGCTGGTGCGCATGGCGATGGCCCCGCCGAGCACGAGCACCGCGCCGAACTCACCCAAGGAGCGGGCGACGGTCAGCAGGGTGCCGCCGACCAGGGCCTCGCGCAGGTTGGGGAGGGTGACCCACCACAGGGTCTGCCAGCGGCTCGCCCCGAGGGTGGCCGCGGCCTCCTCCTCCGAGGTGCCCAGCTCTTCGAGCAGCACCGCCACCTCGCGCACGGTCAGGGGCAGGGTGACGAAGAGGGTACCGATGAGCACACCGAGGGGCGCGAAGGCGACCTGCACCCCGAGCTGGGAGAGGGCGGGGCCGAACAGACCCTGTCGGCCGATGAGCAGGAGGAAGGCGAGCCCAATCATCACCGGAGAGACCGCCAGCGGCAGGTCGATCGCCGCGTCGAGCAGCCGGCGCCCCGGCAGCCGGCCCCGCACGAGCACGATGCCCCCTGCTGCGCCGAAGACCAGGGTAAAGGCCACGGTCAGCAGCGTGATCACCAGGGTGAGGCCGAGGCTGTGCAGCACGTCGGGCCGGATGAGCGCCGCCGCGATGGGCCCCGGCGCGCGCAGGCCCGCCCAGAGCAGGCTCAACATCGGCAGCAGCACCACGACGAAGACCCAGGTCCAGGTCAGCCCGAGCAGCCCGCGGGCGAGGGGGCCGCGCACGGGCGCGGCGCGCATGACCGCGCTCATCGCTGCACCAGCCCGGCCGCGAGGGCCCGCCCGAGCGGCTGCAGGAGCAGGGCCACGCCCAGCAGGACCAGCGAGGTGGCCGCGGCGCCGGCCGTGTCGCCTGCCTCGACCTCACCCTGGATGAACACCGTCGCGGTGAGCGTTTTGAGCGGGATGTTGCCCGAGACGACCGCGACGGCGCCGAACTCGGCCACCGCCCGGGCGAAGACCTGCACGCCGCCCGCGGCCACGGCCGGGGTCAGCGCGGGCAGCAGCACCCAGCGGAAGGTCTGCCACTGGCTCGCGCCCAGCGTGGCCGCCGCCGCCTCTTCGGTCGGGTCAAGCTCGGCGAGCACCGGCTCGACCGCGCGCACCACGAAGGGGAAGGTGATGAACAGCAGGGCCAAGAGCAGCGCCGGGCGGGCGTAGATCACCTGCAGGTCGAGGGCCTTGAGCGCGGGGGCGAGCGGACCGACCGGACCATACAACGCGACGATCAAGAAGCCAGCGACCAATGTCGGGACGGATAAGGGGAGGTCGACCAGCGCAGCCAGCAGACCCTTGCCGGGGAACTCCCAGCGCACCAGGGCCCAGGCCACGCCGAGGCCGACGACCCCGTTGCAGACGGTGGTCGCGGCGGCCAGGCCCAGCGTCAACAGCAGCGCGGCGCTCGCCTCGGGGCGGGTGATGGCGGCGAGGGCGGCGCTGGGGCCCTGGTCGAGGCCGTGCACCACCAGGGCGATGATCGGCAGCACCACCAGGGCGGCGACCGTGCCCAAGGTGAACAGCGAGAGCAGCGGGTGGGGGCGGCTCAGCGCCGCGGGCTCGGCGGCGCGGGCGCTCATGGCGTGGCCCCGGCCTGGGCGGCCGCATAGGCGCCGTTGGGGCCGAAAACGGTCTCCTGCACGCTCTTCCAGCCACCCAGATCGGCGATGGTGAAGCTGTCCTTGGGGGTGGGCAGCTCGGCGGGGGTCAGGGCGGGGTCGGCCGGGCGCAGGCCGTGCTTGGCGAAGATGGTCTGGGCGGGGGCGGTGTGCAGCCAAGCGACCAGGGCCTCGGCGGCGGCCCGGTCGCCGTGCGCGTCGACCGAGGCGTCGACCACCGCCAGCGGGTTCTCGATGATGATGGTCGAGGGCGGCACCACATAGTCCATGCTGGGCTTGCCCTCGGCCTCGGCCTTGGCCTTGGCTTTGGCGACCAGCACTTCGTTCTCGTAGGTGATCGCCACGTCGCCGACCCCGCCCTCAAAGGTCAGGATCGACTCGCGGGCGCCCTTGTCCATGACCGCGACGTTCTTGAGCACGCGGCCAAGCAGCGCGGTGGCGGCGGCGGGGTCATTGGCCGGCACCCCGGCGTGCCCGCGCAGGGCCGCACCCCAGAGGGCGGCGATGTTCCACATGGCGCCCCCGCTGGTCTTGACGTTGGGGGTCAGCACCTGCACATCGGGGCGGGTGAGGTCCTCCCAGCCCTGGATGTTCTTTGGGTTGCCCGGCCGCACGGCGAGCACGACCAGGCTGCGGGTGACGATGCCGCCGTGGGGCCCTTGGTCCCAGGCGTGGGTGATGAGGCCGGCATCGGCGATCTTCGTCACGTCAGGGGCCAGGCTGAGCGCGACGATGTCGGCCTCGAGGCCGCCGATCACCGCCCGGGCCTGGGCGCCCGAGGCCTGGTAGGACTCCTGCACGGTGAGGGTCTCGCCGGTCTTGGCCTTCCACTCGGCGGCGAAGACGGGCAGGAGCTCGGCGTAGGCCTCGCGCGGCGTGGTGTAGGCAGCCAGGGTCAGATCGCGGGTGGTCACCGCGGGAGCATTGGGGGTTGATGCGGGAGCGCCCGCCGGGTCCTCCCCCCCGCCGCACGCGGCGAAGGTGACGACCGCTGCTGTCGCGGCGATGGAGGAGATGCTGAGGCTGCGCCCGCCTGGGCGGCGGGGGGAGGACGGGGACATAGGCGCTCCACGCGCGGGGCTCCGCGCGGCGTGAGGGGGACAGCAAGGCCGATGCCAACCCGCGGCGGCGGGCGGCGGGGTGGGTGGGTCTCGGCGCGAGAGCGGCGGTCGGTCGGGGGCTCTGGCGTGGCGGGCGGCGTCGAGGGGGCGCGGCCACGGGCGGCGGCGGCGACGGGGCGCGGCGGCGGGGCGCGGCGGCGCGCGGCGGTCGCGCCGGGCCGCCGGCGGGGCGCGGCAGCTGGGGCCGTGCCCGCGGGCCTGCGCTTAGAACATGACGTCGACGAGCAGCGAGGCGCTGTGGTCGGCGGCGCTGAACTCCTCACCCCAGCGGGTGGCCCAGCCGGCTTGGACCTTGAAGCGGTGGCCGTTTTCATACCAGTTGAGGCCCGCGCCGGCTTCATGACCGAAGGCCTCGACCTCGTCGACAAAGGCCTGGTCGGTGCCCTCGGCGGCCTGGAGCTGGCCGTAGCGGCCGGCGAGCTCGAGGTCCTTGACGAGCATGGTCGAGGGCTGCACGAACCAGCCCCAGCCCGAGCGGGCCCACTCGGTCACCTTGGCGCCCTCGGCGTCTTCGCCGACCAGCTTGTCCTCGGCGGCGCTGCGGCTCATCACCTGGCCGAGCAGGGCGGCCCCCCGCCACTTGAAGACCAGATCGGCGGCCAGGTGCGTGTAGTCGGCGGTGTTGGCCGTGTAGGTGGTCGAGGTCGTGCTGCGCGCGCGGTTGGTGTTGAGGTTGTAGGCGGCGGCGGCCCCCAGCGCGAGGCGCGGGCTGGGGGTGCGGGTGAGATCGCCCTCCTGGTCGTCATCCATCGCGCCGAGGGGGCGCAGCTCGACGCGGGCCACGCTGAGCATGCCCGGCTCCTTGGCGACCGCGGCGTTGGGGCCGCCGCCGCCGAAGACACCGAGCCTGTAGGCGAAGATCGAGCTGTCGCCGCCGAGGTGGTCGCTGTAGAGGTAGGCGCCGAGGTCGCGGTCGAGGCTCAGCTCGCTCACCACCCGCTGCCGGTCGGGGAGCTGCAGGGCGAACTCGCGGATGGTGCGGGCCCGGTCGAAGGGCACGAAGATCTGCCCGACCCGCAGGCTTGCGTTGGGGTTGTGGGTCAGGTCGAGGTAGGCGTCATAGACCGGCGAGATCGTGCCGTCACGGTAATCGTTGGGTGCCACCGCGAGCTGCACGACGTACTGGACGTCGGGCGACAGGGTGTGGCCAGTCATAAAGATACGGGCGGTGTTGACCTTGGCGATGAGGGTCGGCTCACGCTCCCCGCCCTCCTCCACCGGCGGCGGCGCGGCGAGCTGCGAGCGCAGCTGGATGCGCCCGCGCAGGTTCATCGAGAAGTTCCCATCGGCGCTGGTGACGCGCAGGCCTTTGCCCGGCGCGCCCTCGGCGGTGGCCGCGGCGGGTCGCGGGGCGGGCGCGGGCGCGGGCTCTCCGGCGGAGGCGGCAGCGGGCGCGGCGCACAGCGCGAGCGCGACCGCGGCGGCGAGGGAGGGCCAGCGGAAGGGGGCCTGCGCGGGCGAGGGCGGTGCGGTGCGGGGCATCGGGGCTCCAGGGGCCGGTCGGGGAGGGCGGGGCGGGCGGCGGAGGGCGGGGCGGCCGCGGGGCGATCGGTCGCGGCGGCGGACAGCAAGGGCCGTGCCAGGTCGTGGCGGCGGCACTATCCCGCGGCGGCCGGGCGCTGTCGTGCGGGGCCGCGGCGATGCGGCGACATGTCGCGGCGGGCGGCGGCGCTGTCGCCGCGACATGTCGCGGCGGCGGAGGGGGCGGCGCGGAGCAGGGGGCGGTCTCCGCGTGGCACGCGCGTTGCACAGCCGCGCCCGTGCGCCGCGCTGGCGCCGACGAGGTGCCCATGCCCGATCCGTCCTTGGTTGACCTCCGCTCCTTGCTCGACCGCCTCCCGCCCGGGCGCCTCGGCCCCGCCGACCTCGACGCGGCGCTCGCCGGCCCGGTCGACCCGACCGCCCTGGCTGGCGCAGCGCGCTTCTCCACCGAACGGTATCAGCGGGTCTCTCTATATGCCGACGAGCGGGTCGAGCTGCGCCTCCTCTGTTGGGGCCCCGGACAGTCCTCGGCTCTCCATGGCCATGGCGGCTCCGCCTGCGCTTTTCGTGTGGTGAGCGGCGTGGCCGAGGAGCACCTGCTGGACGGCGCGCTCACCGCGCTCAGCCCGGGGGCCATCGGAAAGGTCGAGCAGGACACCATTCACCAGGTCGCCAACCGCGGCCAAGCGCCGCTGCTCACCCTGCACGCCTACGCGCCGCCCTTGCCGGTCGACCAGCCCGCGGCGGCGGACGGCCATCAAGTGGTCATCGTCGGGGGTGGCTTGGCCGGTGTGTCGGTCGCCGTGCACCTCTTGTTGGCGGGCGGCCCGCGCTTGCGGGTCACCCTGGTCGATCCAGGCCACGAGATCGGGCGCGGGGTGGCCTACGCCACGCCCGACCCCGAGCACCTGCTCAACGTGCCCTCGGGCAAGATGGCCATCCATCCCGATGATCCGAATGCTTTTGTTCGTTTTGCGCTCGCCCAGGGCCTTACCGCCGATCCCTACACTCTCCTCCCCCGTCGGGTGTATGGGGCCTATGTGCAGCAGGCGCTCGCCGACGCGGTCTGCGGAGCCAAGGGACGCCTGCGGCTCGCCCGGGGGGCCGCGCACACCGCCCAGCCCAGCGGCGAGGGCTGGGAGCTGCGCCTCTCGGACGGCCGCTCCCTTTACGCCGATGACCTCGTCCTCGCCACGGGTCATGCCGCCACGCGTGTCCCGGCGGGCCTCGACGCCCTCCGCGGCGCGCCGGGCCTCATCGAAGACCCCTGGGCGCCCGGGGCCATCGCCTCGGTTCCGGCGGACGCGCGGGTGCTCGTGGTGGGCACCGGTCTCTCGGCGATGGACGTGGTGGGGAGCCTGCGGCGCCAAGGTCATCGGGCCCCGGTCACCGCGACCTCGCGCCGCGGACAGTGGCCGCGGCCGCACCTGCCCGACAACCATTGGACGGGGGTGCGGATCGACCTCGATTTGGACGCCGCACCCGCCACCGCCGATGGCCTCGCCCGGTGGCTCGAGGGCGAGGTGAAGAGCGCCGCCACGCGGGGGATCCCCTGGCAGGCCGTGCTCGGCGCGGTCCGACCGCATGTGGTGGGGCTCTGGGCCAGCCTCAGCGAGGCCGAGCGGGCGCGCTTCCTCAGCCGCCACCGCCCGCGGTGGGAGGTCTACCGGCACCGGGCCCCGGCCGAGGCGCACGAGGCCTTGCGGTCCTGGCGCGCCGAGGGCTGGCTGCGCTCGCGCGCGGGCACCCTGTTGTCCTCCACGCCCGGCCCCGATGGCCTGCAGGTCATCAGCCAAGTGGGCGCGGTGGTCGTCGACGAGGTCTACGACTACGTCATTTTGTGCACGGGGAACGAGGGGGAGCAGCGGGCGCATAGCCCGCTGTGGGCGCAGCTCATCGATGAGGGCCTCGCCACGCCCGACCCCCACGGCCTGGGCGTGGAGAGTGACCACCAGCACGGGCTCCTCGACGCCCGTGGCCGCAGCCGTCGGCTCTGGGGCATCGGCGGCATGCTGCGGCCGCGCTTCTTTGAGACGACCGCCGCGCCCGAGATCACCGCCCAGGCCTACACCATCGCGCATGCCGTCCTCGAGCGCCCGCCGGCCCGGCTCGCCCAGGGGCTGGGCGCGGTGGACCCCGCTGCGGCCGATCCCGCCGAAGTGGGCGAGGGGCGGGTCCAGCCTTGAGGTCGGGGGCCTGCCGGGGCGGCGATCCGCAGCACCGATGCCCTGATCGGATCACCCGGCCCTTGCGGCTCACTCCACGGTCAGCGTCAGGCTCAGGGCGCTGGCCCCGCCGCGGCTGTCGCGCAAAACGGCGACCACCAGCACCTCGCCGGGGGTGGTGGGCGCGCTCCACTCGGCGTCGACCATCCGCGCGGCGTCGTCTGCGGCGCGGCCCCCGCGGGGGGCGTCGAAGGCGCCGGCGGTGGTGAACCAGGCGACCGAGACCGACTCTCGGGCCAGCTCGAGCGTATCGGTGCCGGGCACTTGCACCACATAGGTCTCTGCGCCGGCGCAGCCCAGCCCGCCCGCGCCACAGTCCTCGGCGCAGGCCTCCCCCGTCTCTCCGCCAGAACAGACCCCGTCCCCGCAGGCGGCCTCGAGCGGGCATTCGGGCCAGGCCAGCCGCAGCCCCACCGCTGCCCCCGCGGGCACGGGGGCGGTCGCCTCGCCCCCGTCGCGGGCCACTTCGATGGGCGCGCCGTCGACCTCTAGCTCCAACGACTCGATCTCGGGCGCGAGGTTGTCGTGGTAGCCGGCGTTCCAGGCGATGTAGGTCTCTTGGCTCACGTTCGCGAGGTCGCAGCGCAGGCGCAGGCTGGCGATGCCGGCCGCGATCTCGCCCTCCGCTGCTTCGGGCGCGAAGACCGCGACGGGCTGGTAAAAGCCGCCCGTGACGTCGGGGTCGGCGGGGCGCCCAGCCTCCTCTCCCTCAACCGGCGGGGGTGGGTTCGGCCCGAACAAGGAGCAGGCGTCCTCGGGGACGGTCAGGGAGGCGGTCGGACCGGCGGGCAAGCTCTCCAGCGCGCTGTTCTCGGCTTCGAGGCAGTCGGGCGCGGCGGGCCCCAGCTCGGCCAGCGGCTTGGGCCGCCGACAGACCCCCCAGCCGAGCGCGGCCTCGCCGATCAGCCCCTCGGGCCCGGCCCAGAGGCCGGTGAGGGTCTGCGTGGCCCCAGGCGCGACCTCGGCGGGGCGCGCGACCACGGCGAGCAGGCGCTCTTCGGTGATCAGCGCGCTGTTATCATCCAGCGGGTCGGCGCAGGCGGCGAGCAGCACGGGGAGGAGGAGCCCGGCGGGCCGCGCGGGGTGAAGGGTGGGCATCAAAAGCTCCAGCGCAGGCCGAGGACCGGCAGCAGCGGCATCCCGGAGATCTGCCCGCGCTCGGTGTAGTCCACCGTGTACAGCAGCTCTTCGGTGTTGCTGCGGTTGGTGAGGTTCTGCACCTCGAGGCTCAGCTCGAGCGCGCTCGTGGGCAGGGTGACCGTCTTGGCGAAGCGCAGGTCGGCGGAGAAGAAGGTGGGCAGCCGCAGCTCGTTCTGCGCCCCGAAAAGAGGCTGGTACAGGTCACGTCGGGGGTCGTAGAGGGCGCCCACCACCTCGGTGCGCGGCAGGCCCGTGGCCACCCGGGCCCGCAGGCCGAGGTTGAGGCCCCAGGGCAGCTCGGCGCCGCCCAAGGCGGTGAGGACGACGCGCTGGTCGTAGTCGGAGGGGCGCCACTCCCCGCCCTCGACCCGGCGCTCCGCCCAGGCGACGGTCGAGGAGAGCCAACCATAGAGGCCACCGGTGGGGTCGAGGCGCGCCATGAGCTGGGCGCCGTAGGAGCGCGCCTCTTGAATCGGCAGCAGGGCCTCGGCCCGGGCCGGCTGCTCTGCGGTGCTCCGCGTCGCGATGCCCTCCGCCTCGGTGGAGAAGCCGACCAGATCGATGTGGAGGGGGTCGATCGGGCGCAGGCCCGCGCCGACCACCCGGTGCACCGCCGTCGCCGCCGGCAGGGTCGGGTTGCCGAAGCTGGCGCTGAGATCACCCGGCTGGGGCTGCTGCCCATACCGACCCCAAGCGGCCATGAGGCTGCTGCGCGGCGTAGGCGTCCAGCGCACCGTCAGTCGGGGCTCACGTCTTAGGTCTTGTTCGTAGAGGCCGTGGGTCGGGCTCAGGCCCTCTTGGGGCGCGCTGCGGCTGACCGCGCGGGCGTAGGGGTCGACGCGCAGGCCCGCGATGAGGTGCAGGCGGTCCTCGGCGAGCCCCAGATCGGCCTCGGCGTAGGGGGCGGCGTTGACCGTCACGACCGCGAAGCTGTCGGCGTTGATCTGGTCGGGGGGCGCTTGACCAAAAGCGCGGATGTCGCCCTCGCGCGCGGGGACGGCCAGCGCGCCGGCGCGGTCCACGTCCACCGCGTCGATCTCGGCGTCAAAACCGGCCTCGACGCTCAGCGCGTCGCCCACCCGGTGCCGCGAGCTGACCCGGGCCCCGATGAGGCGGGTGTCGCTGCGCAGCGCGGTCTCGACCGCGCCATAGCGGGTGACCAGCGCGGACTGGTCGGCGCCGACGAAGACCAAGCCACGGATGACCTGGCCGGCGCCGGTGTCGCGGGTGTAGCGCAGGTACAGGCGTTGGAACTGCAGCGTGCGGCGCTCGGCGCTCTCTCGGCTCGGGTCGGGGTTGGGCGCGGTGCGGGCCGTGTCATCGCCCGAACCGAGGAAGGTAATGTCCAGGTCTTCGTTCGCGCGAAGACGGACGCCTGCGCGGGCCTGAAGGTCCCAATAGTGGGGGACAGGGAAGAGGTCCTCAACCTCGGGGGAGAAGCGCTCCAAGAGCGGGCCGACGTGGGAGCGCCGCCCGCCCACGCCGAGGCTCAGCCGCTCGCCGACACGGCCATGCAGAGAGCCGCCGGCGTCATAGAGGTCGGCGGTGGCGGTGCCGTTGAGCCCCTCGTCCTCGCTGAAGGTCTGGGTGTCGACGATCACCAGGCCGCCGATGCCGCGGCCGTGCGCGGCCCCATAGCCGCCAGGGACGAGCTCGACGGTGCGCACGAAGTCGCCGCTGAGCACCGAGCGCAGCCCCCCGTCGTGGTAGAGCCGGGGCACCCGCACGCCGTCGATATAGACCCCTGTGTCCTCCGGCGCGGCGCCCCAGACCACCAGCGCGCCGCTGCCCAGAGAGCTGCGGGCGACGCCCGGCATGTTCTCCACGACGCGCAGCACGTCGCCTTGGGTGCCGGGCACGATGCGCGCCTGCTCGGCGTCGATCTCGACCGATACGGCCTGCTTCTTGAGCGTGGGCGCCGAGACGAGGATCTCGAGGTCGTCCCCCTCCTCCTCGGGGTCGATCAAGAAGACGTCGTAGGTGGCCTCGAGGCGCTCGCCGGCGACGAGGGTCTCTTCGGTGCTGAGACGGGTGAGGCGCTCCCCCCTCCAGCTCGACCGTGATCGGCCCCGGCAAGAGGGTGGAGAACTGAAAGCGGCCGTCCGCGTCGGTGACCGCGCTCGGGCCGTTGACCACCCGCACGGTGACGCCCGGCAGCGGCACCTTGGCTTGGCGGTCCCGCACCACTCCTTCAAAGGCCGCGGTCGTGGGTAGCTCGACCTTCTCGGTGAAGTCATAGCGGTACAGGATGCGGACCCGCGCTGGCGCCCCGTCGACCTCGGCCGGCCGGAACCGAAAGCCCTGCGCGGCCGTGGCCGCAGCGGCGCCCATGGTGGGCGTCGGGCTCTCTTGCACCTCGGCCGCCGACACCGACCCGTCGGCCTCGATCACGAGGCGCAGGATCACCGCGCCGGTGCGCACCGTCTCTTCGGGCGGGAGCGTCGCTTCGACGAAGGTCAACAGCTCGGGCGGCCGGGTCAGGGCGCCCGCGGCGGGCGCCTCGGGCGGGGCCGCCCGGGCTGCGGGCGGCGCCACGGGCAGCAGCAGGGCCGCTGCGAGCGCGACCGGCGCCCACTTGTACAGGGTCGAGGTCATCGTCGGCTCACAGCGTGAAGCGAACAGAGAGGGTAAAAGTCGATGGAACGGGCTTGCCGCAGCGGGTCGCGGGGGTGAAGCGGGCCTCTTTGACCGTGGCGAGGGCGTTCTCGTCGAGGCCATGCCCCAGGGGGCTGAGCACCTTGGCCGCGGTGACGGCGCCCGCCGCGTCGACGGTGAGCTCAATGCGAACCTTGCCCTCCACCCCCGCCGCCCGCGCCTCTTCGGTGTAGGTCGGATGGGGCATATGGGTGGCCTTGGGGCGCACCTCGGCCTCTGCGCAGCCGCCGGCCGGCGCGGTGGCGGGGGCCTCGCCGAGCTCTCGGGTGCTGGTGCGCCGCTCGCCTCCGGGTGAACCGGCGTTGACCGCCACCCCACCGGGGCCTCCGCCGGGGCCCACACCGGCGAGCATCACGCCGAAGTCGGGCGGCGGGGGCCCCGCGGGCGCTGGTTTGGGCGCGGGGGCCGGTTTGGGTGCGGGCGCGGGCGCAGGGGCGGGCTCGGGCGGCGGTGGTGGGGGCGGCTCGTCGGGCGGCGGCGGAGGCTTGGGCTTGGGGGTGGCCTTGAGCTGCACCACGGTTGGCCGGGGCGGCGGGGCGGGCGGGTCCATGCGAAGGAGCGCGAGGCCGCCGCCGACATGCAGCGCGAGGCTGAGCGCCTGGAGGAGCGCCGCCCCGCGGGCGCGCAGCGGTCGCCCGGCCGCGGACGGGTGCGCGGGCCCGGCGGAAGGGCTCACTCCCCCGCCTCGACGCCAATGGCGATCTGGACAATGCCCTCGGCTTTGGCGAGGTCCATCACGCGCACCACGCCGCCGTGGGCCGCGGCCTTGTCGGCGCTGATCACGAGGTTGACTTCGGGGTTCGCGGCGACCGCCGACTTCAGGGCGCGGATCAGCGCCTCTTCGGCCACCGCCTCGTCATTGAACCGCAGCTTGCCATCCGCGGCGATCGTCACGACGGCAAGGGAGATGGCGCCCCCGTCTGCGTTGCCCGCCTTGGGGAGCTCGACCTTGAGGGCCTGGGACACGATGTAGTTGGCCGAGACCATCATGATCACGAGCAGCACCAGGACCACGTCGACCATGGGGGTCACGTTGATGCCCACGATGGGCGCCCGGCTGCCGCGCCCCCCGGTCTGTGCGCCGCCCGCCATCTCAGCGCCCCCCGGGCGCGGCGCGCAGGTGCAGCCGGCCGCCGCGGGCGCGGGCCTCGAGCCAAGCCGAGACGAGGCGGCCGAGGGCGGTGGCCTGCGCTTCGATGTCGCCCACGCGCTTTTGGGCGATCTTGTAGGCGATGACCGCGGGCAAGGCGACGAAGAGGCCGACGCCCGTGGCCACGAGGGCCTCGGCGATGCCGCTCATCACGTTGCCCATCGCCCCGGCCTTGGCTTGGGCCTGCCCAAGCTCCTGAAAGGCGACGATGACGCCGATCACGGTGCCAAACAAGCCAATAAAGGGCGCGTTATTGCCCACGGTGCCCAAGAAATTGAGGCCCCGCTCGAGGCCGCCGCGGGCCCGCGCCAGCTCGGCTTCGAGCGCGTCGGCCACGGCGCCGCCCCCGCCATCGCGAAAGGCGAAGGCCTCGGCGACGACCTGACCCTCGACGGTGCCGCTCTCGCGCAGCACGCGCTCGATGCCCGCCTCGTCGCCGCCCTCGAGGGCGCTGAGCAGGCTCGACCGCAAGGCCTCACCGCCGCGGCGGGAGTTGCGGCCGAAGAACAACAGGCGCTCGAGCATGACGCCGATCGAGGCGACCGAGAGCGCGAGGAGCAGGTAGAGGACCCACGCGCTGCCCAACAGGGCGATCTTGAGGAGCTGCTCGACGATGTCCACGAGGACCTCAGGGGAGTACGGGGAGAGAGCGGGCGGCACGGCGCCCCACCCGCGGCGCTGGGCCGTTGGCCGGGGCGTCTGCCTGGGTGTCGGTGGGGCGCGGGCGCTCAGTCGGTCGCGGGGAGGGTGAGCGACCCGATGTAGGTGCCGGGGCTCTCGCCCCCGTCGGCGTGCAGCGCGAGGAGCTGGCCGTGCCCGAGCTCGACCGACTTGACGGGCTCTTCGCCGCCGTCGGTCACCCGCTGGTAGGCGCGGGCCTCGAAGTTGACCGACGCCTCGCCGCAGGCCGAGTGCAGGCTGGCGAAGAGGTAATACTCGCCGGGGGGCGGCTCGCCGCTGAACACCAGCGACTCGACGCGCACGCCGTCGATCGCACAGTCCCGGTTTGAGTCGCGCGAGAGCTTGCCCACGGTGGGGTCGGCGAGGGCCTCGTTGGGCACCGAGGCGGCGCCCTCGACGACCACGGTGGTCGGCGCCTTGGCGCTGACCATCTTGCCGTTGGGCACGAGCAGGTCGAGGTCGACCTGGGTGTCCCACTGCAGCGAGAGGACCGCGCTGCGGGCCTCGGCCTCGGGGTCACAGAACGCGAGGCTGCTGTCGGCGATGTCGGGCAGCACGCAGATCTCGACGTCGAAAGAGGGCCCGGGGGCGCCACCTTCGCCCAGCGCCACAAAACGCACGAGCTGCAGGCCGTAGGGCACCTCGGGCGAGAAATCCACCAGCGCGTCAAAGCCGAGGTTGTTGTTTTGGGTGACGTCGGGGCCACCCGCGGGCAGCACCCAGTAGCCGCTGCTCATGGTCGGAAAGGTGATGCCCACGGCATATGCGTCCTTCGAGACGAGGCCGGTGTAGGCGATGTTGCTCATCCCTTGCCAGACCAGCGACGAGACGGCGCCGACGTTGATCACCTCGGGGGTGGTGGCCTCGTCGTCCACCGGCAGCGGGCCCTGGTGAAAGACGGCGTCCCGTACTTGGATCGGCTCGGACGCGCCGCTGGCGATGTCGCCATCTGCGGCGCAGCTGACCGCACCGATCACCACGACATGGAGGGGGAGGAGGGTCCGCATCTCAGAGCTCCACCTGCACGCGCAAGGTCAGCACGTCGTTCGCGAGGTCCACCGGCTCGGCGGCGTCATCGCGCCCGAGGTGGTCCGAGACATAGTCGTACTGCACCACGAGGCGCCCGACCGAAGGCAGCCGCAGCCCGAGCAGCGGAGAGATGGTGGTGATGGTCTGGTCGGTGGGGACGAACAGCCCCCGGCGGGCCTCGGTCGCGTCTGCGTTGCCGTCGTAGGCGTCGATGCGCACGCCGGCGAGGCCAAAGTCGCTCAGGTCTTGGACCAGGGCGGCGTTCCAAGCGAGCTCGCGCAGGTCGTAGCCGGTCGCGATGGGGTCGGCGACGAAGAGGCCGCGGTCGAGGTTGCTCGCGAGCGTGACCTCCCCATAGATCCGCGTCCAGCCGATGGGGGTCTCGAGGCCGAGCTGCAGGTCGGCGTTGAGACCCCAGCGCTCATAGGTCTCGGACGGGGTAGCCGCCTGACCGGGCTGCGCGGCGAGCTCGCTCAGCGCGACCAGGCCGTCTTGGTTGAGGTCGCGCCAGAGCAGCTGTGACTTGGTGGCGGTGTTCCCCGCATGAAAGCCGGTGCCGGTGAGGGCGGACAGACCGCCGGCCACCTCGGCCCGGCGCGCCGGGGGCGTGGTGAGCCCGATGCGGCCGACGCGCGTCGTTTTGGCGGTGTAGGTCTGGGTGGCCGCGCCGGGCCGGTCGTCGACCGGGACCCCGTTCATGACCGCGAGCCCATAGCGCACTGGCCCGAGCGCCCCCGAGAGGCGCGCGCCGGTGTCGGGCTCGCCCCGGAAGAAGGCCAAGGAGCCGGTGGTGCGCTCGACGAAGACCCGCTCGGCGTTGCCTTGGCGCAGCTCGAAGCCAAAGGGGATCTCTTGCAAGCCCAGGGTGAGCTGGGCCGCCGGCGGCAGCTGCGGATCGCAGCCGGGCGCAGAGGGCCAGCGCAGCGAAGCCTCGGCGCGGCGCAGGCTGAGGAAAGGCCCGCGGACGTTGTTTGCGTCGATCTCCAACGCTGCGTGGGCGATGGGCCAGCTGCGCTCGGCCCGCAGCCGACCGCGGCGGACGACGAAGCGGTCCAGGTTGAGGGGGTCACCCTCGGGGTCGATCTCGTCCTCGGAGAGCTGGTGCCACTCGATCTGGGGCTGCAGGTACCCTGACACCACCACCCCGCTGCTCGCGAGCAGCGGGGGCAGCCAGGGGGTGCGGGCGGGAGGCGGCGCCGGAGGGCTGCTCGTGGCGTCGGTGGGCGTCACCGCGGTCGACGCCGGTGGAGGCGCCGAGGGTGGGGCGGCCGGCGCGGCGGGCGGCGGCGTGACGGGCGGGGCCGCGGCGGGCGGCGCGGGGGCGGGGCTTGGCGCGGGGGCGGGGCTTGGCGCGGAGGCGGGGCTTGGCGCGGCGGGAGGTGGAGCCGGCGGCGGGCTGGCCTCGACCTCGATCTCCACGTCGTCCTCTTGGGCGAGGGCGGGCAGAGGCAGAGCGAGGACGAGCGTCAGTGATCCCCAGCGGAGGCGGCGGAGGCGGAGCGGCGTCATGGATGGCTCAGGGCCTCGTCCGCGGGGCGGCGCGCAGGCGGGCGGGGGGGGACGGGGGCAGGCCGGCGCCTGCGGAGACCGCGGCTGGAGGGGGTCCAGCCGGGGCCGCAGGCGGGCGGGAGGTGGATCGCGGGCCGGGCGTGCCCCCGATCGGCGACCTTCGGGGGCTTAGGGCAGCGCCGGGAGGGGGTCACCCTCGACCCAGGTGCTCGCCGGGATGCGCTCGCTGTTGTCGAAGACGACGTAGCCGGTGGTGTTGCACTGGTTGAGCGCCTTCAGCGAGTCCGACTCGGGCGCCTCGGGCAGCGCGCAGTCCCAGCAGTCGCCGATGTCCGAAGCGACCCAGCAGGCGGGGTCCCCGCTGTCATCACCGCCGTCAGCGCCGTCGCCGGTGCCGTCGTCGCCGGTGCCGTCGTCGCCGAGGGGGCTGCCGCCATCGTCACTGCCCTCGTCGCTCTTTCCGTCGTCTTTGCAGCCGAGGCCGAGGGCCGCGACCAGCCCGAACCAGATCAGGGGTGCGCGCATCTCAGTACTCCTCGCAGTAGCCGTTGCGGCAGGTGCCGTCGGCGCAGGGGGTGGCATCGTCGCAGGTGGCGCAGGTGGTGGCCCCGGTCGCTGCGGCCTCGAAGGCGCAGTGGCAGGGCTCGGCCGGCGCGTAGGCGTACAGCGGGCCGAGGTCACCGTCGCGGGTCACGTACATGGCGCAGTCGGGGACGTTCTTGTTGGCGATCGCGACCTCGGTGATGGTCTTGCTCGCCCCCGCGGGCGCAGAGACCCCCGCGAAGAAATTCAGCAGCACCTCTGTGGCCGGGTCGGCGAAGCTGCCATCGGTGTCACCGGCCAAGCCGTAGAAACGGCCTGGGCCCCACAGGTAGTAGAGGCCGGTGCGGACGTTGATCTTGTCAAAGGCCGTGGCCGAGGAGTCGGGCCAGTAGGCGGCGTTCTGGCCGGTCTGCTGCCAAGCCAGCGTGCGGACGGTGGCGCGGTTGGCGTCGGCGACCTCGCCGCTGGCGAAGCTGATGCCCGCCTCAGGGTCGGCGAGGGCCGAGAGCCAGGCCACCGAGTTGGTGTTGCTGCCTGCGTCGACGCCGGTGTAACGGGTGACAGGTAGGCCGGTGGCGAGGGAGAGATACAGCTGCACGTAGCTGTTCTCGTTGCGCCGGATGTAGTAGGAGGGGTCGGTGTTGACCCAGGGGGCCACGCCCGCGGGCGCGCCGAAGCCATAGACCAAGTAGAAGGCCTCGGCGCTGATCGACTGTTGGGTCGAGGCGTTGGGCACGAGCACGTTGACGCTCGAGATGGGGCCGGTCACCTCGGTGATGCCCTCAAGGTAGGCCGCGTCGGTCACCAGCGGGCAGAGGTAGGGCCCGTTGCCCATGCTGGCGAAGTCGACCTCTTCACCCTCGAGCGGCAGGGCGCACGAGAGCTGGGTGCCGTCGGCGGCCCAGTACTTGGCCGTGCCAGTGATGGTGGTGGGGCCCAGCGCGGTCAGGGCGTAGATGCCCGAGCAGGCGCCCGCGTCATCTTTGTAGACGACGTAGACGGGGTCGTCGCTGCCCTGCAGCACGACCGCGGCTTTGCTGACCAGCGGGGTCTGGGCGCTGCCGCCCGCGCCATAGACGATGGGAGCGCCGCTGGAGATCTCGTCACAGGGGAGGGTGTCTTGGGCGGCGGCCGTCAGCGGGCACAAGACCGCGACGGCGACGAGCGCAGCGCGCGCAGCGGCCCGCCCGCGCCGGGGGGTGGGGGAGTGCATCAGGTCTCTCGGGGAGGAGGGAGTCCGCAGCGGGTGACCCCGCCGCACGCGCGGGCACGACCATGCGCCCGCGGGGCTGGGAGCAAGGGGCGTGCCAAGGTCGCGCGTCGCCGCGGCCCCTCGCGACCCCGGGGTCGTGGGCTCGGTGGGAGCGGCCTTTGCTGCGGCGCTCCCCGCGGGGGGCCGCGGCGGCCGCGCGCGCTTCGTGGCCGCGGCCGCCGGTCGTGGCGGGGGGGCGCGGCGCGAGATCTCGTCACGGGCACCGTGGGCCGCGGCGCTCCGTCGCCGCGCGGGGCCGCGGCCGTCGCGGCGGCGGGCCGCGGGAGAGGGGGCAGGGCTGCCTTGGGCCGCGCCCGGCCGACCGGCGCGCGCCGCGCAGCGGCGGTCGCCCTGCGACCGAGCCCGCGCGCCCGCGGACCATGGCCGCGGGCGGGGCCGCGGGCGAGCGCAGAGGGGGGCCGTCGGCGCCCGACCGCCCCCGTGCCGGCTCTAGAGCTTCTCGACCGTCACGATGGCGTTGAAGTCGGGCTGCTCGCTGCAGGGGTCATAGCGCCGCTCGATAATCCCGTTGCACTCAGGCCAATAGGCCGCGAGCACACCCGGCTTGATGTTCATCGGGCGCACCCGCGCGTCCCAGTGGCCCAGCGCGCTGCGCAGGCGCACGCGGTCGTTGGCGGCGACCCCGAGGCGCCGCATGTCGGCGGGGTTCATGAACAGGTCGTCGCGCCCCTCGCCGCCCTGCAGGCGGTCGATGTCTTTGATGATGATGCTGTTGAACTGCTTGCCGCGGCGGGTGCTCAGCCAGAAGTGGCCCGGTGGCACGGCGTTGTCGGGCAGCGCGGTGGGGGTGAAGCGCGCCCGCTTGTTGGGCATGGTGTGGAAGTCGGTGCAGAGCAGCGGGCCGCCCCACTGCACCCAGTCGCCGGCCCGCTTGAGCGTCGAGATGCCGCGGTACATGGGCATCGCGCGCTCCATCTCGTCGCGAATGATGGCGCTGTCGGTGTAGTCGAGCGCAGGCCCGAGCGCCGGGCGCAGTGCGCGGGCGAACTGGGCGATGATCTGGTACTCGGGCCGGGCCTCGCCCACCTGAGGGTGCCCGGTGACCTCGGGGGAGAAGCGGATGCGCCTCTCGGTCGAGGTGCTCGTACCCCCACCCTTCTGCTCGTAGCGGGTCTGGGCGGGCAGCAGCAGCACGAACTCTTTGGGCTCGAGCAGCATGCTGGTGTTGACCACGATGTCTTGGTGCACCCGCACCGGGGTGTTGGCGAAGGCCTCGACCACGAATTGGGGGTCGGGCATCGTGGCCAGAAGGTTCCCGCCGAGGTTGTAGAGCAGGTCGAGCTCGCCGCGGTGGGCCGCCTCGACCATGGGGCCGGTGGTCAGGCCCTTCCAGGTGGGGATGGGGTGACCCCAGATCGCGCTCATCTCGGCGGCGGTCTCTTCGGTCAGGGTGCGGCCGCCAGGCAGCTTGTTGGGGGCGACCCCGATCTCTCCGCCGCCCTGGACGCCGGAGTGACCCCGGATGGGCAAGATGCCGCACTTGGGCCGGCCTAGCGTGCCGGTCGCGAGGTGCAGGTTGGCGACAGCCTCGACGTTTTGCACGCCCCAGCGGTGCTGGGTCAGGCCCATTGAGTAGACGGTCACAAAACTCTGGGCCCGGGTCAGCAGCTCGGCGAACCACTCGATGTCGCGGCGGCGGCAGCCGGCCACGGCCTCGAGGTCTTCCCAGCGTTGGGCGGCGACCGCGGCGGCGGCCTCGGCAAAACCTTCGGTCTTGCCGTTCACATAGTCGAGGTTCACCGCCCCGCGCTCGATCAGGGCCTTGAGCACGCCGTTGAGGAAGCCGATATCGCCGCCGGCGTTGACCTGGATGAAGTCGTCCATCAGGGTGGTGCCGAAGAGGGCCGAGCGCGGGTCGCTGGGCACCCAATAGCGTTCGAGGCCCTTCTCGAGCGTAGTGTTCACCACGACGATACGGGTACCTTTGCGCTTGGCCTCCATCAGGTACTTCATCGAGACGGGCTGGTTGTTGCTCAGGTTGGTGCCGATGAGCAAGATGAGGTCGGTGCCGATCAGATCGCTGAGCGAGCAGGTGGGCGCGGCGACCCCAATGGTGCGCGACAGACCCGCCACGGTGGCCGCGTGGCAGAGGCGCGCGCAGAGGTCGACGTGGTTGGTGCCGAGCAGCCGCGCCGCCTTGGTCAGCGCGTAGTAGACCTCGTTGGTCACCCCCTTGCTGGTGGCGAAGAAGGCGAGCCGGCGGGGATCGACCTCGCGCAGGCGATCGCGGGCGAGCCCATAGGCGTCGTCCCACGAGATGCGGCGGAAGCCCCGGTCGCCCCGCCGGTAAATGAAGGGGTAGGGCAGGCGGCCCAAGCGCTGCAGCTGCGCGTTGGACATGCCGCGCAGGCGGTCAATGTCGAGCAGATCGGCTGGCGCCAGCGGGCCCATGGTGTTGATGCGCAGCAGCTTGAGGCGGCTGGTGCACACATGGGTGCCCGCGATCACGTCGTCGCGCAGGCCCCGCGGCCCCAATGAGCAACCGTCACAGACCCCCTCGTTGAGGATATTCCAGGCATAGGGGAGGGCGTCGCGGTTCTCCCACACCACCTCGGCGGTCTCGAGGATGTGGTGGGGCTTGTCGAGCCCGAGCCCAAAGGGGCGCCAAGAGGCTGCGGCGTGGGCCCCCCGGATGGCCGGCAGGTCATTGCTGCGGGAGCGCACGGGCGGCCGCGGGGCCGGGGCGCTGAGCGCGGCCTCGGCGGCGGGTTCGGCGGCGGGTTCGGCGGCGGGCTCGGCGACCGGCGCGGAGGCTTCGGCGGAGGGCTCGGCGATGGGCGCGGCGGGCTCGGCGGCGGGCTCGGCGGCGGAGGGCTCGGCGGCGGAGGGCTCGGCGACCGGCGCGGAGGGCTCGGCGGGCTCGCTGGAGGGCGCGGTGGGGGCGGCGGACATTCTCACCTCGGGCCGCTCCGTTAACCCGGGCGCAGCTCTGGTTGGGGCCTGCGCAGAGCGACGTCAGGTGCGCCATCTTCGGGGCCCTGGTCCCCAGGCGCCGACACCCTGCTGTGGCTGCCCGCTGGGGCGCCGCTTAAAGCGACCGGCCGCGCCCAGAGGACCCATGCGCACCGCCGCTGACACCCTCCAAGAGGCGCTGCGCCTCAGCGCCGCGCTGGAGCCCCCCGCGCTGCGCCGCGCGCGGGTGCTCGAGCTGGCCTTGGCCGCGCGCGATCACGAGCAGCACGCCATTGCCGACGCGGCCATCTTGTTGCTTGACACGGGCGCCGCCCAGCTGCCCGAGCGGGCCCTGCGGCTTGAGCGCGGATTGGCCAGCGCCGAGGCCGGTCCGCGGCTGCGCGCCCTCGCCGAGGCGGTCGCCGACGCGCTTGGGCGGGCCTGGCCCTGGCGCCCGGGCCGGCTGACCCACCCCGATGAGGCGCGGGTGCTGCTGTGCAGCGCCTGGGCGCGGCTCGGCGAAGATGCCCTGCTTGACGACGCCTTGGGCGGTTTTGTGGCCGATGGGCTGCATGCGCTGGGCTGGGCGGCCGCCTGCGCGGCCTCCTGGGGGCGTTCGCCCGAGCGGGCCGAGGCGCTGGGCTACCACGCGCTCACCTTGGCCGTGCGGGCCGAAGATCCGGTCATCGAGCGCCGGGCGGTTCGGGTGATCGCCGAGGGTGCGCTCGTGGTCGGCCGGACGGGCGCGGCCCTCGCCCCCCTCAAGGCCCTGAGCGGCCTCGGCGTCTTCGGGCTGCGCTGGGCCGAAGCGGCGCTGGTGGTGGCCCAGGCCTGCGCTGAGAATGATGAGCTGGGCGCTGCAGGCGCGACCTTGCAGCGCGCGGCCCTGGCCGCCGAAGAGGTCGAGGGCGACGACCAGGCGGTGACCGCGCTGCTCTGCCGGGTGGCCGAGGCCCAGCGCCGCCACCTCGGCCCGGCCCTGGCCCGCACCACCGCCCAGCGCATCATCGACCGCCTGCGCGGCCATGTGATTGGGCCAGAGCCCAACCTGCGCCTACCCTTTCGGCCGCTGCTCGAGGTCTCGCTCGCCAACCCCGGCCTCGCCGCGCCGCTGCGTGACCTGCTGCGGCGCCAAGCGGTGGTGGCACCGGGCTGGTGTTTTGCGCTGGGCCTGCTCGAGCTCGGCACCGGAGCCCCCGAGCGGGCCCGGCAGGCGGCGCGGGTGCTCGAGGAGAGCGCCGACAGCGGCGCCAATGACGTCGAGGCGCGCTGGCTTGGGGGCCTGCTGCGGGCGCGCCTGGGTGAGCTGCCCCGCGCGCGCCGCCAGCTCTTGGAGGCGCTGCGTGAGCTGCCGACGGGCGCCGCGGTGGACGTGCCGGGCAGCCCCGGCGGCGACCGGCGCGCCGAGCGGGTCTTCACCGACGAGCTGCTGGCGGCCGGTGATCTCGAGGGCGCCCTGCTCATCGCCCGGCTGACCCCGGGGCCGGCCCTGCGGGGCGCGCTGCTGCGGCGCTGCGCCGACGCCTTGCGGCTGCAGGGCGCCATTCCCGCCGCCCAAGGGGCCTTGGACGAGGCAACGGCGGCCCTCGCTGAAGAAGATGCGGCCGATCTCGACCCCGAGCTGCTGCTCGAGCTGGTGCTCGCCCGGGCCGCGGCGGGCCAGGAGCAGGCGGCGGCCGATCTTTTCGCCTGGGAGCGCGCCAGGCTGGTCGCGCGTGGGGACGGCGCGGCCCAGCTGCCTTTGGCCCAAGAGCGGCTCGGCGGGCGCTGCGGGGCCGGCGTCGACGCCGCCCTCGAGCGCGCCTGGGAGGAGGAGCTCGCCGCCCTCTCGACCCCCGATGACCAGATTGGCCTGCTGCTCGTTTGGCTCGAGGCCCACCGCGGGGCCGGGCTGCTGCCCCTGGCGGTCGGCGCCTGAGCGCGGGCCCCGGCGCGCGCCGGCCCCACCGGAATAGCGGGGCCGACCGGAGGTCCCATGTCCGCGCCCGACCCGCGCACCGCACCCCCTGTCCGCGCGCTGGTCGTGGGCCTCGGCGCCATCGGCGGCCTCGTGATGGGCGGCATGCTGCTACACCCGCCCGGCGTGGTCGAGGTGGTGGGCTTGAGCACCAACGCCGGCATCGCCGACGCGCTCGACGCCCAGGGTTTTCGGCTCGGCGGCCTGCGCGCCCCGAGCGTGCGCTTTGGCGCGGTGGCGCGGTCGGTGGATGCCTTGCAGGGGCCGTTCTCGCTGATCTTCCTCGCGGTGCAGCCCCCGCAAGCGGTGGCGGCCATCCGCGAGGTGGCCCACCTGCTCGCCGACGACGGCGAGGTGGTTCTGCTCCAAAATGGCCTACCTGAAGATATCATCGGCGAGGTGGTAGGGCACGACCGGGTGATCGGCGCGGTGGTGACCTGGGGCGCGAGCCAAGAGGCGCCGGGGGTCTATGCCCAGACCAGCCCGGGCGGCTTCATCCTCGGGCGGGCCAACGGGCAGATCGACGCCAAGGTCGAGCAGGTCGCCGCGCTGCTCAATCCGGTCGGCGAGGCGCGGCCCACCGACAACATCCGCGGCGCGCGCTGGTCGAAGCTGGCGATCAACGCGAGCATCAGCACGCTGGGCACGCTGGGCGGCGACACCCTCGGCCGCTTGATGCGGGCCGCGGTGGTGCGCCGGCTCTTTCTTGAGATCGTGACCGAGACCGTGGCGGTCGCGCGGGCCGAGGGCGTGAAGCTCGCGCCCGTCTCGTCGGCGCTCGACGTGGGCAAGCTGGCCTTGAGCGTACAAGAGCGGAGGGGCGGGCCCCGCTTGTGGCTCAAGCACGCTGTTCTGGTCGTGGTGGGCATGAAGTACCGGCGGATGCGCAGCAGCATGCTCTCGGCCATCGAGCGCGGGCGCCCGCCCGCCGTCGATCTGCTCAACGGTGAGGTGGTTCGTCGGGGCGCGGCGCTGGGCGTGTCCACACCGGTCAACAGCCGCGCGACCGCGCTGGTGCACGCCATTGCCCGGGGAGAAGAGAAGATGGGCATGGAGCTGGTGCGGCGGCTAGCGGCAGAGGTGGGGGTGGCCTAAGCGGGCGGAGGGCGCTTCGACCCGGTCTCAGCGGGGCCTGCAGCGGCGCTTGGTGGTCGAGCAGCTGTGGTCGCGGGCGCTGGCGCCCCTGCTGCTTGCGCCCTGTCCCCCGTTCGGGGGACAGCAGGGGTGGGCCCGGCCCGCTACATGGTGTCTGGCCTCGACCTCAAAGGAGCCGCCCATGTATGCACTTGACCTGAGCCACCCGTCGGTCGTCGAAGATCCCGAAGCGCCGGCGCCCGCCGGTCGGGGCGGCGCTGACCTTCGGTTGGTCGCCCCCGATCAGGGCCCTCGGCGGGCCGGCTTGGATTGGGCCGCCCTGGGGCCACGCCAGCGCGCGGTCGCCGAAGCGGTGCTCGCCGGTGATACGAACGCCCAGATCGCCGCGCGCCTCGATATGTCGGTCCACACCGTGCGGGAGCACCTCAAGCGGATGGCCGGTCGCCTCGCCGCCCGCGGGCGCGCGGGGCTCATCTTTGGGCTGCAGAGCGCCCAGCAGCAAGCCCTCACCGCGGCGCAGGCCGAGGACGGGCGGAGCTCCGACCAGCTCGCCCACGGATAGGGCGGGTTCCTTCATCGGGGTGGAGTGAAGGCTCCACCCCATCGGCGATCATGTGCGCTGGGGCGCACCGTCCACGGGGCGGGTCGGGGGCGACTTGGCCCCGACACCCTCGATGGCCCTCAGCGCACCTCGAGCTCGACCACCAGCGCACTTTCCCGCTGAAGGTCGTCCAGTACGCTGATCTCGATGGGGTGAACGCCCGGCGGTAAGCGCAGGCCCACCTGCAGCTCGGCCGGGCTCGTCCACAGAGGGCCCTCGGCCGGGTCGAGCGCTCGGCCCTCGCCGCGCAGAGAGCGCAGCCGGAGGCTGGCTTGATCGACCGCGCGCGCGCTCTGGACCCGCAGGCGCAGCGCGATGAGGCCCGCCGGCTGGGGGCCCGGCCCCGGTTCGAGCACCTGCAGCGTGGGGCCCACGGTCGCCTCGCCCCGAACGGTCACGGGGATACGGGGCGCGTGGAGCTCGTCGGGGTGGATGGTCCAGGGCGCGGGACGGAGCGCGAACAGGGCCACCGCCGCCGAGAGCAGGCCGCCCCCGGCCACCGCGACCCAGCGGCCCCAGGCGCCGGGCCGGCGTTCCGCAGGGGTGCCCGGAAGCGCCGGCGTCGGGTCTGCTGCGGTCGCTGGTCGGCCTCCATCGGCGCCGGATGAAGGGGGTCGCACATAGGCCGCGGCCACGGCGTCCCAGTCGATGCCGGCGCCGGGCGGAGGGGTGGGCAGGTGCAGCCTGACCGCCACCTGGCCCCACCCATCGGGTGCGCCGTCTTGACCCCCGGTGGTGGGCGCAGGGGGTGCCCCCGGGGCCTCTGCGTCGGTGAGCGCGGCGGCGAGGGCGTCGAGCAGCGCCTCGTCGAGCGGCTCGTCAGCCCCGCCTGCGGAGCTGAGCAGCGCGTCGATGGTCTCGGGCGCGCGCGGGGGGAGCGGTCGGTCAGACATCGGCGCTCCCGCGGAGCTGGGCGACGAAGCGCGGCAAAATGACCTTCTCGACGCGCATGCGGACGGCGTCGGGGGTGCGTTGCCCGCCCGCCTCGACCTCGACCCGCAAGCGGGGGCGCGCCCGGTGCTCGCTGGCCACCGCCCGGAGCCGGGGGTGCGGCCCGGCGGCCCGGCGCTGGCTGAGCCGCTCGACCTCGGCCCGCCCGGCCTCGGCGCGGGTGACGGCCAGGGTGGCCAGCTCGTCGCGCCCCGCCTCGCCGAGGATCAAGAGCTGGACGTTGGGCAGGGCGTCGAGCGTGCGGGCGGTGAGCTGCAGCAGCGGCGCGTCGGGTGGCGGGGTGGTCTGCCCTGGGGCAAGGGCGAGCTCGCCGGGGACGGTCACGGGCACCTGCACGGCCACCTCGGCCCAGGGGACGGGCTCACCCGCCGCGCGGGACCGCATCCAGGCCTGGACCAGCTCGAGGTCAGAGGGGAGGAAGGCCGCTTCGACGAAGGTGCGCAGCTGCTCAGCGATCTGGTGCGCTTGGGCGTGGAGGTCGGGGTCGCCGCCCGGCGCGCTGGCCTGCGCGGGCAGGGGCGCCCCGCCCTCACGGAGCAGGCGCCGGCGCCGGTCGATCACCGCGTTGCGCACGGCCCGCAGGTAGTAGGCGCGCAGGGGCTGGGCCACCGGCGCGGCCTGCGCCGGGTCAAAAGCAGCGAGGCAGCGAAGGAACAGCTCGTCGGCCAGCTCTTCGGCCTCTTGGTGCTCGTCGGTCAGCCCAGCGAGCCCGCGCGCGGCGATCGCCACCGCCAGGGGCCGGTGGAGGCGCCAGAGCCCCGCGGCCGCCTCAGGATCACGGTCGTGAAGCCATCGGGCGAGCAGGGGCGCCTCAGCCTTTGGGGTGCGGGAGGCGGTGTCGCTCATGGCCAGTCCTGTCCGAGGGCGGCGGCCAGCTCGACGCGGCTGGAGACCCCCAGCGTTTTGTATACCCGCTTGAGGTGGGTGCGGACAGTCTCGGGGCTGCGGTGGATCGTGGCGGCGATCTCACCCACGGTGGCGCCGGCCGCTGCGTACTCGGCCACCGCCGCTTGCACCGTGCTCAGCTGGGCGGCCACGGGCGCGGCCAGCGGCGGGATCGCCCGCAGGTCGACCAGCAGGTGGTCGCCCGCCGCGCCCCGCATCAGGCGCGCCTCACAGGCCACCCGCGCCGCCCGCAGCGCGCCGGCCACGCTCGGGTCGGCGTGCAGCCGGGCCAGCTCGGGCCGAAGCTCAGGCACGGCCGCCCAGGCCGCGGTGGCCCCGGCGCCCAGGGCCACCTCACCGCCCCGGGTCAGCAGCAGGGTCGCTGGCGCGGTCGGCAAGCGGCGGGCCTGCGCCTCGACCGCCAGCACCGCCTCCCGCGCGGCCGCCCACGCCGCGGTCGCCCCACCCGGCGGCGGGCCGAGCAGGCCCAGCCAACCAAAGACCTGCTCACCGGCGCTGATCAGGCCACCCCAGACCTCATGGTTGCGGTGGTCGAGGCCGGCCACCCGGCGCAGGTCGGGCGCGTCAAAGGGGTGCATGGAGGAGGGTCGCCAGCCCAGCGTGGCCACCGGCGTCCCCACCAGGGCGCGGTCGAGGCAGGGCGGGGCTGGGTGGGCCGTGAGGTGCACGCCGATGATGACGGGGCCCGGTTCGGCCCGCCCCAGCTGCAAATAGAGCGCCGGCCCCAGCGCAGCCAGCGGCGCGAGGCAGTCGTGCAGCGTGTCGTGGGGCGCGCGCGGCGGTGGGCGGTCGGCGGGCGGCATGGGCGGGGCTCCCGTTGAGGAGCGTGCGTACGACGGGCACCGGGGCGGACGAAACGGGCGCAGGGCGGCCTGCGGAAATTTCCGGGGCGCGCGGCGCGCCTGGCGGGGCTGGCCAGGGACCCGCCGGTCGGGCAAATGGAGCGGCGAAGGTCGTCCCCCTCCCCGCTACCGCCAGAGCACGTCAATGTCCGCCCCCGCCTGCCGCTCCGCCTCCCGCGCCGCGCCGCTCTGCGCGGCGGCGCTGTGCCTGGGCTTGCGGTCGGGTGAGGCCGACGCGGCGCGGGTCGATCCGGCCCCCATCCGCGCCCTGCTCATCGGGATCTCCGCGTACCCGACCTTCGACGCGACGCGCCCGGCCATCGGCGCGGCGCGTGACCTCGACGCCCTCAGCCTCGCGTTGCAGGCCCGGGGGGTCGACCCCGCAGGGATCGTGCGGCTCGAAGACGAAGCGGCGACCCGGGCCGGTGTGGTCGCCGCGATCCGCGGGCACCTCGGCGCTGCGCCGCGGGGCGCGCACCTGCTGCTGCATCTCTCGGCGCATGGCGCGCGCCGTCCCGACAACGACGGCGACGAGTCCGACGGCCAAGACGAGCTCCTCCTCACCTGGGGCCTCGGTCCACCCCTCGACGACGACACTCTCGCGGGCCTGATCTCCGAGCTCCGCGCCGCGGTCGGCCCCGAAGGCAGCGTCGTGGTCAGCGTGGACGCCTGCTTCGGCGCCGCGGCGATGCGCGGCGAGGGCACCGCGCGCGTCCGCGGGGCCGGCCCCCCCGGGGCGGGCGCAGACCTCGAGGCAGGGGCCGGCGCGGCCCCGGTGGTGCTGCTCGGCGCCGCCCGGCCCGACGAGCCCGCCCGCGAGCTGCCCGCCGGCGGCGTTCACGGCGCCCCCGCGATCGGCGCGTTTAGCGGCGCCCTCGCCGAGGCGCTGAGCCGCCCCACCCGCACTTGGGAAGAGGTCCACCAGCACGTTCGTCTGCTGCTGAGCGCCCGGGCCCGCGGCCAGCACCCCGAGGCCACCGGCGCCCTCGAGCTGGGCGTTTTTGGCCCCGCGGCGGGCCGCCCCGCGCCGGGCCTGCGCATCGACGGCGCCGACAGCGCGGGCCGCCTGCGCCTCGCCGCGGGCACCCTGCTCGGCCTGGGTCCGGGGGCTGAGCTCGAGGTCGAGGCGCCTGGCGGCGCGCGGGCCCGGCTGCAGGTGGAGTCTGCCGAGCTCGGGCAGGCCTGGCTCGAGGCCCCGTCGGGGGGCGGCGCGCCCTTTGTGGGCGGCTTGGCGCGCCCGGTGCGCTTGCCCGCGGCGGTCGCGGCTGTGCAGCTCTCGGGTGGGGACGCGCCGCTCCGGGCGGAGTGGACGGCGCAGCTCGCCTCGGCGCCGGGCCTTCGCATCACCGAAGATGCGCCGTTGGTCATCGATCTCGGTCAGGGGGCCCGACTGCGTGGGCCCGGTGGCCCGCTGGCCGCCGATCCGCCCGGTGTGGGGCCAGGCGGGGCGGTCTGGGCGGCCCTGCTGCGCCAAGCGGCGGCGGCGCGGGTGATGGACCCGGGCGCCCCGGTGCACCCGGGCCTGCAGCTCGAGGTGCTCGAGGTGGACGGCCCGGGCGCGTGCACCCGCCCGGTCGACGCGGCGGCGGCGGTGGAGGGGGTGACCACCATCGCCCTGGGCGCGCGGCTGCGGGTCGCGGCGCGGGTCGACGGGGCAGAGAGCCCGCACCTCACCCTGCTGCACGCCGATGGCGAGGGTCAGGTGCAAGTGCTCTGGCCGCCGCCCGGGGGTGTCTCTGAGCCGCTGCGGGCGGGAGTCTGGTGGTCGCCGCCGGTCTGCTGGCCGGTCACGCCCCCGCTGGGCACCGAGCGTGTGCGCGCCGTGCTCACGCCCCAGGCCCTCGACCTGCGCCCCTTCCTCGACGGAGGGGGGCGGTCCGGCCTCGATCTCGGCGCCGGCGGGGTGGCTGATCGGGTGGTGGAGATCGTGGCCCCGGGCCCCCGCGCGGAGCGCCGGTGAGGTCGGGCCTGCGCGCGACGGGCGCGCTCGCCGTGGCGCTGGCCTGCAGCCCGACCGCGTTGGGCGCCGCGCCGACCCGGGGACTCGGGCCCCCCGAGGGTGAGCTGCCCACCGCCGCCCAGCCCGTCTATGGCCGGCAGGTCGCTGTTTTGGTCGGCATCGACCGCTATGCCGACGCCGACGTACCCGGCCTCAGCTACGCGGTGCGCGACGTCGACGCCCTCGCTGCACTGCTGCGCCAGCGCTTCGGCTATGACGAGCTGATCGTGCTTCGCAACGAGGCTGCGACCCGAGAGGGCGTGCTGGCCGCCCTCAGCGGGCTGTCGAGCCTGCAGCCCGAGGACGCGGTGCTCGTCTTTTGGGCCGGGCATGGGGCCACCGCGGTCGGCGCCGGCGGGGAGTCGGTGGGCTACCTCGTGCCCTACGAGGGCTCGCTGTGGCCGGACCGCCTGCCGGTCGAAGACATCAGCATGGAGGAGCTCCGCGCCCTGCTGCTGCGGCTCATCCCGGCCCGGCATCGCCTGCTCGTGGTCGACGCCTGTTATGGCGGCTTGCTGACGGTGCGGGGCAGAGAGACCCTGCCGCCGCACGAGCTCGCCTACCTCGACCGCGCGCGGCGTTTGCCGGCCGTGCAAGTGCTGACCGCGGGTGGGGTCGACCAACAGGTGCTCGACACCGGGCCAGGGGGGCACTCGGTGTTCACCGGCGCCCTGCTCGACGCCCTGTCGGCGCCCTTTGATTACCGCACGGCGTCGGAGCTGTCCTTCGAGGTGCAAGATCACGTGCAGCGGGCCAGCTTCGCGCGCGGCGGGCACCTGCAGACGCCAGAGTTCGCCCGGCTTGAGGGCGGGGGCGACTTCTTGTTTGTGCCCTTGGGCTCGCCGGCGGCGCGCTCGCCGGCCGCCTTGCGCGCGGCGACCCTGGCCCGCCGGGGGCAGGTGGTGCAGGCCGGCGGCTGGGGCTTGCTCGCCCTGGGCGCCGCGGGGCTGGTCACCGGCGCGGTCACCCACGCGCGGTACACCAGCGCGCCGTTGGACGCAGGCCCGATGCCGGCGCTCTATCAAACGAACCGAGCGGCGGTCACCACGGGTTGGGTCGCGGGAGGGCTGGGCGCCGCGGCGCTCGGCTTCGGGTTTACCATCGAGGCCCGCGGGCAGCGGGAGGAGCGTTGATGCGGGGGATGTGGGTGGCGCTGCTGGCGCCGGCCTTGGGCTGTGTGGGCAAAGACACAGAGGAGGAGGAGGCCTGTGTGGTCGCGGAGGTGGCGCCGGTCTCACCCCTGGCGGGCGCGACCGAGGTCGCGGTGGACGCGGTGATCGAGGTGGAGGTCTCGCCGCCTGATGCGCGTGTCGCGCTGACCATCGACGGCGGGGTCACCGACGGCGCGGTGGAGCTGGCGGGCGCGGGGGCCCGCCGCACGCTCCAGCCTGCGGCCCCGCTGCAGCCGAGCACCACCTACACCGTGCGGGCCAGGAGCTGCGGCGCGACCGTCGGGCAGTGGAGCTTCGAGACGCGCGCCCCAGCCGTCGGCCCCGAGGTCGAGGGCCTGGCCTGGCACCTGAACTTCACCGATCCCGACATGGTGTGGACCCAGCCGCCCACCGCCCTGCCCCTCTCGGTGCTGGTCGGTGGCCTCGACACCACCCGCGGCTTGCTGGTCGGCTTCTCCTCGGTCGAGGGCAGCACGGGGGAGCTGGTGGCGGGTCTCTCCGAAGAGGTGGAGGGCGTGTTGGGCCAGCACCGCTGCATCGCCCCGGGCACCCTGTCTGGGGTCGACCTCTCCGCCAACCCGCGCTTCTCGGCCGGCCCCACCGACCTCGTCATCACCGACGGGGACGCGCCGATCTCTCTGCTCGGCATGGGCCTCGACGGCGTCGTGCGGGACGGCGGCGCCTGGGTTCAAGACCTGCGGCTGCACGGGCGCTTCGACCTGCGGCAGATCGAGAGCGCCGAAGACCTCGACCTCTGCGGGCTCATCGTCGATGTCTACGGCGGCGACTGCTCACCCTGCCCCGACCAGGGCCCCGACGATGAGCCCTGGTGCGCCGCGCTCGACATCACCGTGCCCCGCGCCACCCGCGTCGACATGCCAGCGTTGTCGGCCGTGATCGAGCCCGATCCCACATGCGACGAGTGAGGCATCCGGGGTCTCTGTTCGCGCTGCTGTCTTGCGGCTGTGTGCTGTTGGACCGCGCCGACAAGGCCGCGCAGACTGACGTCGACGGTGACGGATGGAGCGCCTACGACGACTGCGACGACCGTGACCCCCTGCGGTACCCCCAGGCGCCGGAGCACTGCGACGGCCAAGACGACGACTGCGACGGGCAGATCGACGAAGGTCTGCACCCCGACGAGGACCAGGACGGGTATGGTTCGGACCTCGATGGTGCCTGCTTCGCCGGCTGGGTGCCCACGACGGGTGACTGCGATGACGCCAACCCGGCCGTCCACCCGGGGCTCGAGGAGCGCTGCGACGGCCGCAACACTGGCTGCCGCGCGGGCTGGACGGTCGCCGACGAGGCCGGCCTGTTCACCTGGACCGACGCGGAGGGCGCCATCGAAGATTGGACCGCACAGGTCAGCGCGCTGGAGCCGGGCGGCGTGCTCCGCCTACCCGCTGTGGGGCGGCTGCAGGTCTGCGGGCGTGCCGACAGCTTTCTGCTCCGGGTCGAGGCCGAAGAATTTGAGGATCTGCAGATCACCGGCCGCGCGGTGGAGCTGGGCGGGGCCCTGCGGCGGCCGGTGTTCAACGGCGCGGCCAGCGACGGCGCGCCCGTCTTGCGGGCCTCGAGCCGGGTCGGCCTGCTCGAGGTCTCGGGGCTCGACCTCATCGGTGGCACGGGCGGCCTGGGCGTCGGCGGGGCGGGCCTCTCAGCCCAAGGCGGAGACATGGTCCGCCTCGACGACGTCGTGCTGCGGAGCAACCTCGCCGCGCGCGAGGTCAACGGCGGCGGCGGGTACTTCGAGGGGGTCGGCCGCGTCGAGCTGCGGCGGGTGACGGTGCAGAACAACGTGCTGACGGGTCTGCAGCGCGGCGGGGGCCTCGCGGTGGTCGGCGGGCGCCTGCTGATCGAAGACAGCCTCATCGTCGACAACTTCGCCACCGAGCACGGCGGGGGGCTCTACCTCGACGGGGTCGAGGCGACCCTGCGCCGGGTGGAGCTGCGCAGCAACCGCGCCGACCACGGCGGGGGCGGCATTGAGGTCGGCGAGGGCTCTGAGGTGGACCTCTTCGACGTCATCTTCGAAGAGAACCACGCCAACACCGGCGGGGCGCTGCGCACCGAGGGCTGGACCCGCGGCTTCTGCGGGGACAGCGGCGGGGTTGCGGACCCCTCTCTCCGGTTGAACACCGCCGACAACCAAGGCGGGGCCTGGGCGGTGGGCGCCGAGGGCCAGCTCTGCTTCGCCGGCTGCGCCGCCGCCGACAACCGGGTGCTGCTGGAGCTCGGCTACGGGGGCGCAGGCTACGAGGACGGCCGCGTGGGCCCCGACAACGAGGTCCCGGGTCGGGCTTGGTACCGCCACGAGGGCACGGACCTGCGCTGCACCGCCTACGAGTGTCAGGGGGACGTCGCCGAGCTGTGGATGAACTGGGCGTCGATTCGGCCCCCGGTCGTCATCTCCTGCGCAGAGGCGGACCGGTAGGGAGCGCTCAGCGCCGGCGGCGCCACAGCAAGCCGAGCAGACCCGAGAGCAGGCCCAGCGCGCCGAGGCCCTGCCGTGGGCCGCTCGCGCAGCCACAGCCACCACCGTCATCTTTGGCGCCCCCGCCGTCTGCCGCGGCCCCTCCGGTATCGGTCGGGCTGCCCCCATCAGCGCTTCCGTCGTCGCCGCCGTCTTCGCCGTCGTCGGGCTCGACCGGATCGCCGTCCGCGCCGTCATCTTCGCCGGTGTCATCGACCGGGTCTGGCACGTAGGCGTTGACCTCGATCTCCACCTCGTCCACCGCTGACTGCGCGTCATCGGTCACGGTGAGCTGGAAGACCAGGGCGGCGGACTCGTCCAGCCGGGGTGCCACGAAGCCAGGCCCGACCCCCGTGGGATCATCGAGGGTCACGGTCGGGCCGCTGACCTGCGCCCAGGCGTAGGTGATCGGGTCACCGTCGGGGTCGGCCGAGGCGCTGCCGTCCAGGCGCACCTCGGCGTCGGGCTCGACCGCTTGGTCGGGGCCCGCGTCGGCGATGGGCGGCGGGTTGCAGGCGTCGGCGTCGGGTGACCAAGCCGGGAAGGGGGTGTTGGTGATGCCCTCGATGGCGATCTGGTCGATCTCCCAGCCGACGTCGGACACGCCGGGGTCGGTGCCGACCCGCAGCCGCAGCTCGACGGTGCTGCCCGCCAACGCCGTGCCCAGGTCCAGGCTCAAGTCCTCGTAGGCCGGCCAGAGGCTATTGGTCGCTGAGAAGGCGGGCCGCAGCGAGAGCGGGTTGCCCGCCTGGTCGGTGAGGGCGCCGGTGTAGCCGGGGTCAACCCAGGTCGAGATGTCGACCCAGTCACCGCCGTCGACCCGCAGCTCGAGCACGCCGCCGTCCCAGAGGATGCCGCTGCTGGTCTCAAAACTCCACCGGTGGGTGAAGGTGAAGCGCAGCGGGTCGGTGGCCGAGACGAGCAGGGGCGGCGAGACCAGCTGCGTGTCGGTGATCCCGGTGACCCCCTGGCCGAGCCAGCTCGCCTCGCCGGTGGCGGTGACGACCCGACCCCAGACCCGGCTCGCCTCGTCGCCGGTGAGGGTCCAGGTCCCGTCGTCGACCGCGAAGCCGTCGGTCGCCGACGCGGCGGCGGTCGCGTCCTGCTCGAGGGCGACGAACAGGCTGTCGGTGACCGAGGTCACGCATGCGCTGGCGTCGGTCACCTCAACGGTGAAGGTCGTGGTGGAAGGAACACCTGTCAGCCGGTCGAGGTGCAGGGGGATGCGCAGCTCGGCGCTTGACCAGGGCGCCAGGGGGGAGGCGACCAGGGGCAGCAGCTCCAGCCCCTCGAGCCCGGGCACGGGCGGGTCGGCGGTGATGCTGACCGTCGGCGCGCTCAGGGTCGCGGCGCCGGTGTTGTGCAGGCGCACGACGAGCGCACCGTTCTCATTGGCGTCCAGCAGGCCGTCCCCATCGCAGGAGAGGTCGAGGTCATCGACCCCGACCAGCTCGACCCCGAGCATGGGGCGGAGGCTGAAGTCCTCCACCACGCCGACGTTGTCCCCGGCTGTGCGTGGCGGAGACTCTGCGCAGGAGCCCATTCCGCGCACCGCGAAGGCCTGGGCCATCACGTCGGCGTCGGCGGGGTCGATGGCCACGGCGGCCATCAGCAGCGCGTCGCGCAGCTCGGTGAAGGTGAAGTCGCTCGGGGTCAGGGCGAGGCCGGCGACGAGGATGTCGGACATGCGCCGCTGCACGTCGGCGAAGGGCACGCCGTCGATCAGCGCTTGCTCATGCAGGGCCACGTAGGCCTCAAAAGCCGCGGTGGCCCAAATTTCGCCGGTGTTGTGCACCTCGGCGTTGTCACCGCCGCCCGAGACCGGGTGGCTGGTGGGCAGGGCCTCGCCGCGCTGGATGTGCTTGAAGCTCAGGGCGTTGTTCGCCGGGTCGACCGAGTAGGGCACCCGCCGAATGCCATAGTAGGCCGGGTCGGTGCTGTCGGATTGGTTGGCCCAGCCCCCGGGCCCGTAGCTGCCGCTGAGGTCATCACCCTCGCGCAGCATCATCCAAAGGGAGAGGAAGTCGGCCCAGCCCTCGTTGATGCCGCCGCACTGCGTCGTCCCGCAGGAGGAGAGGCGCCCGAACAGATAGTGCCCCCACTCGTGCGCGATGACCGAGTTGTCGAGGCCGCCGTCGATGAGCGCCGTCCCGCTGCGGGTGAGGCTGACCTCGGGGCGCTCACCGGCGAGCACGGCGGCGCTGAGCGTGGCGCCGTCGGTCTGGGTCAGGCCCAGCACCGGGATGGTGACGCTGGCCGAGCCAGTGGACGAGCCGATGCTCGGGGCCGAGCCGCTGACGTTGTTGGCGATCAGCACGGCGATCGCGCCGGCGTCCTGCGCGTTCTGCGCCTTGACGACGAAGGTGCAGTCTCCGCGGTTGACCAGGGCGACCTTGCCGCCCACGTCGCCGGGCACGGCGCTGCAGGCCTTGCCGTCCCCGCCGGGGAGGGCCAGCTCGCCGCTGAGGTCGAAGTTGGTCGCTCCAAAACTCCCGTTGGTGTGGCTGAGGTCACCCCCCGCCGCGGCCGCGGTGACCGCGCTCTCGGAACGGCCGGTCCATAGGTAGACCTGCATCCGGGGCTCGCTGCCGTCGGCCGGGGTGCTCATGTTCGCGTTGTTGCGGCTGCCGGCGTCGGCGTTGTCCTGCAGCTCGACCTTCATCGCATCGGCGGCTTCGCCCCCGCGGCCGTAATTGTCGGCCTGGGCCACGCCATTGGCCTCGTTGAAGCCCGAGTCGTAGAACCAGTCGTGCAGCCAGTTGACCGTGTAGAAGGCCTGCACGATCGGCGCGGCCCGCTGGGCTTCGTCGACCGCGGGCTCGGCGGCGAGGTCATAGCTCCAGTCGAAGGTGTCGGGCGAGCTGACCGAGGCCGGCGTGTCGCTGCCGCTCAGGCCATCTGTGCCGTCGCGGTCGGTGTAGGCCCGCGCGTTGTTGCCGAGGGTCTCGGTCGCGCCGGAGGGCAGCCAGGGGTCGGCCACGCCCGTACCCGGGTCGTTAAAGCCGTCGAGGCTCACCAGGATTGGGGCGGTGTTGGTCGGGTAGCCGCCATCCGGGGCGCTGGTGGGATGGGGGCTATAGTCCTCCCAGGGGTTGTCCCGGGGGCGCAGGTCGCCCGTGCTGTCTGCCCACACCCGGTAGGTGGCGTGTGCGGTCAGGGCCTCGCGCCGGAGCACGTTGCCGTCCTGCGCGTCGATCTGCAGCCTCCACCAGCCGGTGTCGGGGGTCTGTGTGGCCACCGCGGCCAGCTCGACCTCCCACACCACGCGCAGGCCGTCGGGCCCAGCGACCAGCAGCTCGCGGGCGCGGGGCGGCGCCTCCCACACCAGATCTGTGGCGGGCGCGGGGCGCAGCCAGCCCCAGTCGCCCACCTCGGCCGGCCCGGGGCCGAAGCCCGGGGCGGGCACCGAGAGGCCCAGGCGGTCACGCACCGCGGCCGCCACCGCTTGGCCGGCGCTCAGCGCCGGGGCCTGCTTGGGGCCGCCGCGCAGGGCCTGGGCCCAGGCGCCGCCCACTGTCCAACCCACCAAGCGGTGATCACCGTCAAGCACGATGTTCAGACCGCTGTCGAAGACCTCACGGCCGCCCAGGCGGGCCCGGTGTCGCAGCAGGGCCCCGCCGCCAGGCAGGTCGATGTGCGCGAAGGCTTCGAGACCCTGCAGGTCAGCCGGGGCGAGGCCGAGGGCGGCGGCGACCTGGGGGAGGGCCGCAGCGCCAGCGGCGGAGGAATCGGCGCCCGGCAGGGGCTGGGCGCCACGATCCGCGAAGTGCACGCGTGGGAGGGTATCTTCGCCGGCGGTGCGGGCCCGGGCCAGCGCCCCGGCGGCGTGGGGCGCCGTGCGGGCGGGCGCCGCGGCCTGCTCCGGGGCCGGCGCGGGCGCAGGCGCGCAGGAGCTTGACGGGAGGGCGCCGACCAGGGTGAGCAGGGTGAGCAGGCGGGTGGTGCGCATGGGGCCTCCGGGCGTGTTGCCGGGGAGGGTAGCCCATCTGCGGCGCCTGCCCCTGCGCGTTGACACGGCTTTGGCGGCCGATTTGCGGTCGGTCGGCCTTAGCCCGCGGCGCGTGGCCGGGGCTGGGCCAGCGGGAAGCCGAGCGCGATGGCCAACAGCACGACCCCGACGCCGATCGCCGCGCGTCCGCTGGGCAGCGCGCCGAGCAGCACCGCGTCCCAGGCGGTGGCGAGCACGCTCTGGCCGACCAGCACCACGCCGGCCGCCGCGGGGCCGACCCGGGCGATGCCGCGCAGCAGCAGCGACCAGCCGCCGAGCTGGGCGACCAAGCACATGCCGGCCACGGCCAGCCAGGCTTGGGGGCTGCGCGCGAGCACCGGTGCGGCGGGATCGATGGCCAGCTCGAGGCCTTGGACGGCCAGCAAGGTGAGCGCGCCCGCGCCTGTGGTCATGAGCAGGGTGAGCGGTGGGCCCAGGGCCCACCGGCGGGTGCCTTCGCCGAGAAAAGTGATGTAGACGCTGTAGGTGAGCGCCGCCCCAAGGCCGAGCGCGAGCCCGAGCGGGTCGAGGGCCGGGGCGCCCCCGGCGGGCACGACCAGCAGGGCGAGGCCGCCGATGCCCAGCGCCGCGGCCCCCCAGAAGGCTGGGTGGGGCAAGCCCCGGCCCAGGGCCGCGCCGAGCAGGGGCACGATGAAGACCTGCAGGTTCGCCAGCAGGGTGGCCGCGCCGGGGCCAACCCGCTGGATGCAGCGGTTCCACAGCGCCATGTCGGCGGCGAAGGCGGCGCCGCCGAGCGCGAGCAGGAGCAAGGCGACCCGGGCGGTGCGCTGGTCGGGGGCCGGCGTGGCCGGGCGCGGGCGGGCCAAGCCGACGTAGAGGCCGAGCAGCAGGGCGCTCCCGGCGAGGCGGTGCAGGCCCGCCGCGGTGGGGGGCAGGCCCGCCGCCTTCACGAACAGCCCGGCGAAGCTGATGCACAGCACGCCGCCGGCCAGGGCGAGCAGGCCGGCCGCGCGCCCCTCACCCGCCGCCGCGGGGGCGCTGGGGCTCACCCGCCGCGCACGGCGGGGCCGCGGGGCCCAAAGACGGCGCGGGCGAGCTGGCCGAGCCAAAGCTGCTCAGGGTCGGTGGGATCGACGTGCAGCGCGTTGTTGTCCTCGTCGGCAGCGGCGAGCAGGGCGGCGGTGCCGGGGCTCGGGGCGGCCCGGTCCTCGAGCACGCAGAACAGCACGGCGTCCTCTTCGCGGCAGCCGGTGTGGGCCTGCCAGTCGGCCACCCGCTTGGCGAAGGCCGGGTCGGCGGCCGCGGGCTGCTCGTCGGCGGCCGTCGGTCCGAGGCGGTTGATGCCGTCGATGACCCGCTTCTTGCGCTCGCCATAGGGCACCCGCCCGAGCTCCTCGGGCAACAGGGGGGCGCCGAACCAGATGTCTTGGCGACCCATGCCGACGGGGAACTCGGTGCGGCGGTCGAGCGGCGCGCGGTCGAGCCCGCCCACGAAGCGCACCGGCACGATCGGCGCGCCGACCGCTAAGGCCATGTCGATGAAGGCCCCCGACATCTTCTCCACCGGGCGGGTGCAGTCCAGCGCCCGGGTGCCCTCGACGTGCACCATCACGCAGCGGCCAGGCGCCTTCATCTCTTCGGCGAGGCCGCCGATGAGCCCGAGCAGCGAGGCCTTGTCTTCGCGGTCGAAGTAGGTGATCACCTGCGGGTCGTTGACGCCGGGGTAGGCGAAGCTGTGGCGGATGAGGTCGCCGAGCCAGGTGTGGCGGTGCTCGGCCTTGGCCACGGTGACCGTGGGCACCTCGATGAGGGCGCTGGCCAGCACACTAAACAGCAGGCTCTCGATGCCGGTCTGGTGGTTGGCCAAGAAGAGCACGCTGCGGCCGCGCAGCGCGGCGAAGGCGGCGGGGTCCTCAAGCAAGACCTGGCCGATGAACTTTTGCATCAGGCCATAGTAGAGGTCCTCGACCGGCCAGGGGGCGCGGTTGAACCAGCCCCGCCAGAAGGTCTCCACCCGCCCCAGATCGAGGGCCGGCGGGCCACTTTTGACCGTGGCGACGCCCTTCTCGAGCGCGCCCTCGAGGGTCCAGCGGGCGAGCGGGGCGGCCGCGGGCAGGCTGCCCGGGTGGGGGCCCGCCCCGTCCCGCAGCAGCTCGGCCGCCATATGCTCCTTCTCGGCGACCTGCAGCGGGTCATTGGTGCCGTAGATCCCGGCGACCGTACCGGGCAGCCAGTCGGTGGCCGCGACCGTCCGGGCGCTGAGCGTGGTCTCGCGGCGGCCACACGACGCGATGGCCGAGGTGGAGAGCGCGAGGCCGTTGCCGCGCCGGTCGCGCAGGAAGGCCCGGCGTGTGTCGGGCGGGGCGCTGCCCAGGGGGCCTTTGGGGAAAAGAGCCTCAGCGAGGTTAATCTCGGCCCAGACCCGCTCGCCCTGGCTCCACTGGATGCGGAAGCGGGCCCGGCCCGCGGGCGCGTCCAGCGCCTGCGCGACCACGCGCACGAGGCCGCCGGTGGGCGCGGGGCCGAAGAGCTCGAGGCGCTCGACCACCGCGGGGTAGGCCACCTCGTCGGGGCGCACGCCGCGGACCCGGCCGGCCAGGGCGTCGTGGGGCAGGATGTGGGTGCCCGCGTCGAGCAGCGCAGGGACTAGCGCGCCCCGGGGCACCGCCGCGGCCGGCCCGTGGTCGAGGTCGAGCGTGCCCTCGAACCAGCCCGCGCCGTCGGCGGCGCCGATGACCCAGCGCCGCAGCAGCTGGAAGGCCGGGCCGTGGAAGAGCGCCCCGCTGGCGTAGGGGGCCGGCTGCACCGCGCCCTGCACGGGCGCCCAGGGGGCCGGGTGCTCGAGCTGCTCGCGGCGCTCGACCGCGCAGGTGAACACCACCTCGCCCTTATCGACGTCGGTGATCTGCACCGTGACCCCGGCCGGGACCACACCGGTCACCTCGGCGCGCAGCGTGGTGGGACCCGTCACGGTGACCCACCGGCGCACCCGCGCGTCGCGCACGAGGCGCATCGGGCCGCCGGCGGCCTGGGCGGCCAGATCAACCAAGCTCATCATCGGCAGGGCCGGCACGGTCCAGGTCGGGCGGTGGTCGCCCACCCAGCGGTCCACCGCCGGGTCGAGCGTGGTGACGACGGGCGCCAGCGGCAGCCAGGGGCCCGCCGCCGGGCCCTTCTCCACCACCCGCATGCCGAGGTCTTTGGCCTCGTAGATGCGCTTCCCGTCGACCCACAGGCTCGCGTCGCAGCGGGCCCAGCGCCCGCGCTCGTCCTCACCCACCGCGGTCAGCTCGATGGTGGTCGAGATGACCTTGTTGGTGGGGATGACCTGCCCGCGGTACTTCCAGCCCATCTTGCCGCCGATCTCGAGCGGCTCGAAGCGCGGGCTGGCCATGCCCTCCCCCATGCCCTGCTCGATCATCACCCACTGCAGCAGGCGGATCATCGCCTCGATGCCCAGGCTCCCCGGCTGCACCGGGTCTTGGAAGAAGTGCGCCTTAAAGAACCACTCCGACGCGTCGACGTCTTTTTCGGCCCGGGCCGCGCCGAGGCCCTTGGGCCCGCCGCTCGGCCACCAGCCGGTGACCCGGTCGATCATGCACAACATCGACCCGGGCAGCTTCAGCGCGCCGCCGAAGTAGGCCGCGGGGCGCGGCTTAAGGTCGACCCGCACATCGGAGTCGAGGCTGAGGATGGCCCGCTGCTCGGGCGTGGTGGGCAGGCCGACCTGGTTTTCCAGCGCGGCTTTGGGGAAGAAGCCGAAGACCGTCTGCAGCTCGTAGACCTGGGTCTCTCCCACAAAACAGGCGACGTCGAAGCCCTCGATGATCATGCCCGCCGTGGTGCTGATCTTGGTGATCTTGACCCGGGTGCGGAAAACGCCGGCCTCGGGGCCAATCTCGGCGAGCATGGTGCCCACGCCGTCGAGGTTGCGGAAGCTGAGGTCATCGGGCACCGTCACCGCCGAGCCGACCATGCTCGCCAGCCAGCCGCAGGGCTGCAGGGCCGCCTCGAGGAAGACGCAGAAGGGCATGGTCGGGCTGTCATTCTCGCCGAAGTACCACGCGTCGCGGGGCACGTCGTACTCGAGCTCGATCACCGCGCCGGGCTTGAACTCGCCCACCTTGCCGTCGATGCGGTTGACCCGCGACATGAAGTGGTAGGGCGGGCCGGGCAGGCGGGCGACCCGACGGTGCCCGTCAAAGACCCGATACATCTGGCCGAAGGCATCCGACGGGCGCCCCCACGCGCAGGCGAGCAGGCTCGGGTAGCCGAAGCTGAACCCGTCCTGGGTGGCCACTGGCCGCTCTTCGTGGTGCAGGCGCAGCAGGCCGGGGCGACGCTCGGCGGGCCAGTCGGCCACGAGCTGCAGGCCCACCCGGCGGGCGTGGAAGGCCTTGCGCTCGTCGCTGGTGCAGAGGATGTCGGCCCACAGCGTCGGGGTCGGCCCAGCCTCGAACTCCTCGACGAAGAGCTCATAGGTCAGCACCTTGGTGCCCGGGTCGACCTGGCCGCGGCAGCGCAGGTCGAGCTTGGCCCCGGGCACCGGCTGGAAGCGCCAGCCGTCGCGGTCGGCGGTGACCCCCATCGCGGTCAGGTACAGCGCCATCGCCTGCAGGCAGCCCTCGAACATGAGCGTGCCGGGCATACAGGGGTCGTTCTTGAAGTGACCGTCGAAGAACCAGTCGTCGGGCTGGATGTTCTGCACCGACTTGAGGTAGCCCCGACCCCAGGGCCCACCCTTGGGGTCGAGCACCGTGTCGCCCAAGAACAACATGCGCCCCGACTGCACCCGGGGGGTGTCCACGTGGGTGCGGGTGCGGTCATAGGCGGGGCCCAAGGCCTCCCACACCCGGCCCTCGGCGGCGGCCCGCACCTCGGCGGCCGAGAAGCTGCGCTTGCCCCCGTCGATGGTCGGCGCGTCGAGGCGAGGCTGGGCGACGATCTCTTGGGACTCGGGCGTCCACAAGATCCCCGCGCTGGCCTCGAGCTCGGCGTCGGTGAAGAAGCCCGCCTGGCCGCCGCGCACGCTGAGGATGGGGCGGTCGCCCGCAAAACAGTCGTAGTGGAAGAAGAAGAGCCGCACGTCGCCGTGCTTGGCGTGGCCGTCGACGTGAATGTCGTAGCGCAGCGTCTCGCCGGGCTTGGGCAGGTCGCCGTGGTAGGTCAGGGTGCAGCCGAGCAGGCGATAGACCCGGTCACCGGGGTGCCCCAGATCGATGCCCAGGTACGAGATCAACATCAGATCGGCCTGGCCGGCCTCGATCAGCACACCCGCCGGCATGCGGCCTTGGTGCAGGTACCAAGAGTCCCAGGTGACGTCGGTCTCGGTCCAGATGGTGCCGAGGCCCATCGAGCCGGGCACGGCGTCGAGGCCGACCACCCGGTCGGCGAGCAGCAGCGGCGGCTCGGGCATCCGGCACTGGCGGACAAAGGCGTCCTGCTTCTCAAAAAGCGGGCCGTACAGAGTGGAGATGGCGCCGCTGGCGTTGATCTGCAGCTCCTCACGCCCCCAGCGCGGGCCAATGGGCGCCCGCTTCTGGGTGAAGGGGAAGCCGGCGGGGCGCGCGGAGGAAGCAGGGGCGGAGGGCGCCGCAGGTTTGGCCACAGCCGGAGCGGCAGCGGGCGCCGCGGGCTTGGCCGGAGCCGCCGGAGCGGTGGGCGCCGGCGGACGCGGGGCCGGCGCGGGGGCCTGGGGCGCCGCGGCCACGGGTGCCGCGGAGGCGGTCGCCGCGGTCACCCGAGGGGTCGGCGGGGTCGGCGGGGTCGGCGCGGGCGCGGAAACCGGCGCCGGCAACGGGGCCGGAGAGGGCGCAGCCGCCACCACCGGCGCAGGCTGGGGGTGCGCGAAGCTCGGCGCGGCTTGCGGCAGGGCCTCGCCTGGCGCGGCGGCCAATCGCAGCGCGGCCTCGCCCATGGCCCCGCGCAGGGCCAAAAAGCGCTGGTGCAGGGCGGTCTGCTCATCGAGGAAGGCGCGGTGCACCGCGCTCACCCGGGCCAGCTCGGCGGCGAGCGCGCTGGCGAGGTCACCGCCGCCTTCGGTCAGCGCGGTGGGCGCAGACAGGACCGGCGGCGCGCTGACCGGCGCGGAGCTGACCGGCGCGGTGCTGACCGGCGCGGGGACGACCGGCCCCGTGACGACCGGCCCCGTGACGACCGGCGCGGAGGCCCCGGGAAGGGTCGGCGGCCCGGCGGGGTGGGCGGCGGCAGAGAGCGCAGAGGGGAGGCGCGGGGCGCGGGGCATACCGGCGGCGGACATCGAAGGACCCGGGGCTGGGGCGACAGGGGCAAAAACGGGGCGCGCGGCGGGCGCGGGCAGGGGCGGCACGGCCGGCGGGTGGGCCGGCAGGCGGAGCTGGGGGCCCGCGGCGCGGGCGGGCGGCAGGCCGGGGCGGTCACCGGCCCGCAGGCGGAGCAGGTGCTGGCCGCCGGCCATGTCGCGCAGGCGCAGGCCGACCGCGGGCGCTTGGCCCTCGGCGAGCAGCGCCACGGCGGCGGCGGCGTGCAGCAGGCCCGCCGCGGCGTGGGGGTGGCCAAAGGCGGGCTCGAGGCGCAGCCCACCCTCGCCGAGCACCAGCGGTGCGTCGCTCAGATCGACGTGCTCGCCGCTGTCTTGCTCTTCGATCAGCGCGAGGGCAGCGATGCCCTGGGCCGCGGCGTCCTCGGCGCGCATCAGCACCAGCGCCAGCGCGGCGTCCCCGGGGCGGTGGGCGGCGGGGCCCAGCGCCGCGGCGGCCGCGGCCACCGCCACCGGCTCGCAGCAGAGGTCGACCGCGCCGACCAGGGCGGCGTCGAGCTCGCCCTCGCGCAGGGCGCGCAGGGCCGCCTCGAGCGCGACGAGGCCGCTGGCCTCCTCGGCCGAGAAGGTCAGGCTGCCCGCCCCGAGGTCAAACTGCGAGTTGATGCGGTTGGCCGGGATGTTCGGCATGGTGCCCACCACGCCCGCGCTCTGCAGCACCGCCTGGCCGGCCTCGCGCAGCGGGGTGACCGCGGCGGGGGCGAGGCCGAGCGCGCGGCCCCAAGCGGGCAGCCGCCAGCGCCAGCCGTAGCGGGCCACCTCGGCGTCGGCGCCCATGCCCACGTAGACGGCGGTGCGCTCGCGGGGCAGGGCCGGCAGGCGGCGCAGGGCCTCGTCGGCCGCGGCGAGCAGGGCGGTCTGCTGGCCGAGCGTCTGGTGCAGGTCGGCCGGGGGGAAGCGCAGGCCGACCAGGGGCAGCTCCACCGCGTCGATGGGCCGCACCCCTCCGTCATCGGGCATCGAGGCGGCCGTTTGCAGGGCGGGCACCAGCTCTTCGGCCCCGTGCACGCCGTGGGCCCGCGCGCCCAGGGCCACCACCGCCACCGCGCCGCCGCGGCGGGCCGGGCGGGCGGGCGCGGGCTCGGCCTGGGCTTCAGACAGGGCCTCAATGACGACGTGCGCGTTGTTCCCGCCGAAGCCAAAGGCGCTGACCCCCGCGCGCAGGGGCCCCTCCCAGGGCTCGAGCGCGCGCAGTAGGCGGAAGGGGGTGCCGGCCAACGCGGGGTTCTCCGCCTCGACGTGCAGGGTCGGCGGGCGTTGGCGGTGGGCCATCGCCTCCATCACCTTGATCAGCGCGGCGACCCCCGCGGCGGTGATCAGGTGGCCGAGGTTTGACTTCAGCGAGCCGATCGGCAGGCCCTGCGCCCCGGCGAAGACCCGGGCGCTCGACTGTAGCTCGGTCGCGTCGCCCACCGGGGTGCCGGTGGCGTGGCACTCGAGCAGGCCGCAGCCCGCCGGGTCGCGGCCGGCCATCTGCCAGGCGAGGCGCAGCGCGCGCTCCTGGCCCTCGGCGCTCGGGGCGAGCAGGCCGCGGGCCCGCCCGTCATTGCTGAGGCCCACGCCGCGAATGACGCCGTAGACGGTGTCTCCGTCGCGGAGCGCATCCTCGAGGCGGCGCAGCACGAGCACCGCCGCCCCCTCCGCCGGCACGAGCCCGTCGGCCTCGGCGTGAAAGGGCCGGCTCTGGCCGGTCTTGCTCAGCGCTTGAAGGGCCGAGAAGCCGACGTGGATGAACAGGTCGTCGCAGCGGTTGACCGCCCCGGCCAACATCCAGTCGGCGCGGCCGTCGTGCAGGGCGTCGGCGGCCAGCTTGACCGCGTAGAGCGAAGAGGCGCAGGCGGCGTCGATCGCGTGCAGCGGGCCGCCCAGGCCCAGCGCCGGCCGCAGCAGCAGCGCGGGCAGGCCCGACATGAAGCGGTCGGTGGGCGTGGCCGGGGGCAGGCCGAGCGCGGCGGCGGCCTCGCCCAGCCAGACCTGCTCGGCGAAGCGCGAGAGCCCGGCCGAGGGGAAGCTCAGGTTGCCCAGGATGGCGCCGACCCGGCCGCGGGCGCCGGCGGGCACCCGGGCGTCGTCGAGCGCGGCGGCGGCGGTGGCCACGGCGAGCTGGGTCAGGGGGTCGAGGCTGGCGAGCAGGCCGTCAGGCAGGCCAGTCTCGGGCAGGGCGGGCAGCCCGTCGAGGTAGCCGCCGCGGTCGGACCAGGTGCGGTCGGCGGCGCCGGGCCCGGGCGCAGCGCAGCGCACGTCGGCGCCTTCGGCCCGCCAGCGGCCGGCGGGGGCCGAGGAGAGCAGGTCGCGGCCCGCGGACACCGCCGCCCAGAGCGCGGCCGGGGAGTGGAGGCCGCCTGGCAGGTGCAGGGCGCGGCCCACGACGGCGATCGGGGTGAACGGGCGCGAGGGGAGCATGGGGCGACCTTCGGCCCCCGCGCGGGGGCAGGATGCGGCTCAGCGCCGCGGCAACAACACGGTGCGGACACCGACGAAGCTGGCGCGCAGGCCGCCATCTTCGTCGAAAAGGCTGATGTCGCAGCGCGCCTCGTTGCCCTGGGCGCGCTGGCTGGCGAGGGCCGCCCGCACCGGGCCGGGGGCAGGGCCCGGGCGGTGCAGGCAGAGCGCGGTCAGGCCGAGCGGCAGGCTGGGGCCGCCCAGCGCGGCCTCGGTCCAGAGCAGGGCGAGCTGCAGCGCGCCGTCGAGCAGGGCCAGATCGACGTGGTGGTCGGCCAGATCGGCTTGGCTCCAGCCCAGGGCCGCGCCGCCGTGCAGGGTGGCGACGAGGCCCCGATGGTCCCCGGCCTCGACCGTGGCGACCGCGCGCAGGCGCGGGCCGTGGAAGAGGGTCGGGCCTGCGTAGGGCGGGCCGCCGGCCCAAGCGGGCAGGTCGGCGGGCGGGGCGGCGGGCGCGGGCGCGGGGCCCAGGCGGGCCCGGCCGCGGTAGCGCGGGCGGTCGGTCGGGCCGCCGGCGGCGCGCTCACTCCACAGCAGCATGTCCAGCGCGGCGTGCTCTGCGCCATCGGCGCCGATGTGGGCGCCCGGGCGCACCTCGAGGCGCAGGCCGGGCAGGGCCCCGCCTTCGGCGACGATGCCCTTGAGCACGTCGAGGCCGTCGATGGTCCACGGGCCGCCGGCTGGTGCTAGGCCGGGGTGGGCGGCCGGGCGCGGGTGCAGGCCCTGGGCGGCGGCGACCATCCAGTCGATCACCGCGACCACGGGGATCACGACCTCGCCGTTGACCTGGTGGTCAGCGAGGTAGGGGCGGCGCAGCAGGTCGGCGCTCAGTTGAAGCTGCACCGCGACCGGGGCGCGCGCGCCACCGTCCTTCTCAGGGGTCTCGAGCAGGGCCTCGGGGCGGGGCTCGCCGCCGAGCACCACCATCGGGGGGCCGCCGTGCTCCGCCGCTTCGGCGACGAGCATGGCCGCGCCGACCTCTAGCGGGATGAGGGGCACGCCCAGCGCGTCAAAGCGGGCCTTGAGCGCCGGCGTGACCATGCCGCCCTCCCAAGGGCCCCAGCCGAGGCTGCGGACCACGCAGCCGGGCCGCCGCTGGGCCTCGACCGCGCAGGCCATGTTCAGCAACTCGTTGGCCATCGCGTAGTCGACCTGGCCGCGGTTGCCGCAGCGGGCGGCCACCGAGGAGAAGCAGAGCAGCAGCGCCAGCGGGTCATTCTCGGTGGCCGAGAGCAGGGCGCGCAGGCCGGCGACCTTGGTGTGCACCACGGCGTCGAACTGGGGGTCGGTCTTCTCGACGATGAGCCGGTCTTGAATGACGCCAGCGCCGTGGATCAGGCCCTTGACCGGGCCGAGCGCCGGGCGCAGGCCGTCGAGCAGGGCGCGCAGCCCGGCCGCGTCGACCACGTCGACCGCCTCGTAGCTGGCGGCGCAGCCGACCTGCGAGAGCGCGGCCAGCGTGCCGCGGATCTCGCGGCTGGCGATGATCTGGCTGACCTGCTTGCCGATGGCGGCCGGCGCGGGGCGCTCACCGCGGGCGGCGGCGGCCCGCACCAGCGCGCCGCGCAGGGCGGCGGCGGCGGCCTCGTCGGTGCCGGGGATGGCGTCCAGGCCGGCGGGCTCGGGCTGCAGGGGCGAGCGCCCGAGCAGCACGAAGTGGGCGCCGGTGCGCTGGCCGAGCGCGATGACCGTGGCCGCGGTCACGCCGCGGGCGCCGCCCGAGACCACCACCAGATCACCGCGCTGCAGCACCTGCCCGTGCGGGTGGGCCGGGAGCAAACGGTCGGCGAGGGTCAGGCGGCGGCCGTCGGGGGCGAGGCCGACCTCACGCTCGGGGCCGCCGGCCAGCAGCTCGGCGGCGAGACGGGCGGCGAGGGCGGCGGGGCCCACGGGCTGGCCCTGGGCGTCATGGCGCGCCAGATCGATGATCTTGACGTCGCAGCCGGGCCACTCAATGGCCACGGTGCGGCCGAGGCCGGCCAGGGCGCCGGTCCAGGCGGCGTGGGGCGGCAGGGGGCCTAGGCCGAAGCGGCCGCCGGTGTCCTGCACGGTGACCAGGCCTTGGGGCGCGCCGGCTTGGCCGAGCGCGCGGGTCATCTGGAAGGCGGCGCGCAGGTGCGCCTCTTCGTTGGCCTCATCGTCGGCCTGGTCGTGGGGCGCGAGCACGAGCAGGCTGCCGGGGCGCAGCTCGGCCGGGCCGTCGACCGCGACCGCGCGCAGGCCGGCCGCCTGCAGCGCGGGCAGCAGGGCCGCGCGCAGGGGCGAGCCCGGGGCGGCCCAGACCTGCAGGGCGCCGTCGGCGCCGCCTAGAAGTCCCCTCCGGGCCACGCCAGACGCAGGGGCGTCGACCAGCTCGACCGCGAAGCGGCCCAGCCCGGCCGGCAGCTGCTCGGCGCGCTCCTCGACGTGCTGCACGCCGTTCTGCGCGACCGCCCCGCCGCTGACCCCGCCCATGGCCTCGACGATCTGGCCGAGCGTGCGCAGCTGGCCGAGCTTGCCCGCGTCGACGGCGGGCAGGCCGGGGGCCTTGTCCTGCACGGCGCTCAAGATCTCCACCCGCTTGATGCTGTCGACGCCGAGGTCACCCTCCAGATCCATGTCCAGGGTGAGCATCTCGACGGGGTAGCCGGTCTTCTCCGCGACGACGGCCAGCATGAGGTCTTGCAGGCCGGCGGCGGCCGCCGGGGCCGCAGCCACAGCAGCCGCAGCGACGGGCGCGGGAGCAGAAGCGGCCGGAGCCGCGCCGGTCACGCCGCCCATGGCCTCGACGATCTGGCCGAGCGTGCGCAGCTGGCTGAGCTTTCCGGCGTCGACGGCGGGCAGGCCGGGGGCCTTGTCCTGCACGGCGCTCAAGATCTCCACCCGCTTGATGCTGTCGACGCCGAGGTCACCCTCCAGGTCCATGTCGAGGGTGAGCATCTCGACGGGGTAGCCGGTCTTCTCCGCAACGACGGCCAGCATGAGGTCTTGCAGGCCGGCGGCGGCCGCCGGGGCCGCAGCCACAGCAACCGCAGCGACGGGAGCGGGCGCCGCAGCCGGAGCAGCGGCCGGAGCCCCGCCGGTCACCCCGCCCATGGCCTCGACGATCTGGCCGAGCGTGCGCAGCTGGCCGAGCTTTCCGGCGTCGACGGCGGGCAGGCCGGGGGCCTTGTCCTGCACGGCGCTCAAGATCTCCACCCGCTTGATGCTGTCGACGCCGAGGTCCCCCTCGAGGTCCATGTCCAGGGTGAGCATCTCGACCGGGTAGCCGGTCTTCTCCGCGACGACGGCCAGCATGATGTTTTGGAGGCCGGCGGCGGCCGCCGGGGCCGCAGCGACGGGAGCCGCAGCGACGGGAGCGGGAGTCGTCGCAGCCGGAGCAGCTGCCGGCGCCCCGCCGGTCACGCCGCCCATGGCCTCGACGATCTGGCCGAGCGTGCGCAGCTGGCCGAGCTTGCCCGCGTCGACGGCGGGCAGGCCGGGGGCCTTGTCCTGCACGGCGCTCAAGATCTCCACCCGCTTGATGCTGTCGACGCCGAGGTCCCCCTCGAGGTCCATATCCAGCGTGAGCATCTCGACCGGGTAGCCGGTCTTCTCCGCAACGACGGTCAGCATGATGTTTTGCAGGCCGGCCGAGGCTGCGGGCGCGGCGGCCTTGGGCGCGGGGGCGGCCGGCGCGGGGGCCTTGGGCGCAGCGGCGACCGGCGCGGGGGCGGCGACGACCGGGGCGGCCTTGGGCGCGGGGGCGACCGGGGAGGCGACGACCGGGGCGGTGACCACGGGGTAGACCGGGGCGGCGACCACGGGGGCGGCGACCGGCGCGGGGGCGGCGGCGACCGGCGCGGCGAGGGCCGGGGCCCGCGGCGCGGCGAGGGCGGGCGCGGCGGGCGGCAGGCGCAGGCCGGCGTCGACCGGCGCCCCGCCGCTGATCAGCGCGGCGAGGCTGCTCATGCCCACCTCGGCGGTGCGCAAGAAGGCGGCGTGGGAGTCGGCCATCGCGCGGGAGAAGGCGCTGTGCGCCTCGGCGGTCTGGCGCTGGGTGTCCTGCCAGGCGGTGATCCAGGCGCTGACGGCGACGGGGTCGGGGCGGTGGCTGCTGCTCATCTTCACCTGCGCTGCCGCCGGAGCGGCCGAAATGACGTCTGGGGTGCGGTTCTGGGCAATGGGGGCCGGGCTGACCGGCGCGGGTCGGGCGGCCACCGGGGCCACCGGCGCGACCGAAGCGACCGGAGCAACGGAAGCGACCGGGCGGGCGGCGACCGGCGGGGTCGGGGTGGCGGCCTTCGGGGCCGGCGCGGCGGCGGCCGGCGGCGTGGGCGGGTTGGGCTGGGCCCGACCGGCGGCCCCGTTCTTTGGTGGGTAGGGCTTGCCGATGTTGGTGCCATTGATCGGAATGGCGTGCTTCAGGGCCTTCTTGTCGGCCGGGTCGGCCGGCGGCCGCAGGCCCTCGCGCAGGGCGCCGAGCTGCAGGGGGCGCCCCTCGGCCCAGAGCTTGCCCACCGCGTCGAGCAGCGAGAGCCAGCCGTCGCGCTTCTTTTTGTCGGTGCACAGCGCGGTGTGGTCCTTGCCCTTGAGGATGCGGCCGACCAGGCCGGTCAGCACGTTGCTCGGGCCCACCTCGACGAAGGTGCGCACCCCGGCGGCATACATGGCCTCGACCACCTCGACGAAGCGCACCGGCTCGGCGAGCTGACAGGCGAGCTGGGCGCGCACCGCCTCGGCCTCGGCGGCGTAGGGTGCGGCGGTGGCGTCGGCGAAGACCGGCAGGCTGGGCGCGGCGAAGCGCAGGCCCTGCAGCGCGGCGCCGAACTCGGTCGTGGCCCCGGCGACGATCTTGCTGTGAAAGGCGGTGCTGACGGTGAGGCGCTGGGCGGTGATGCCGGCGGCCTTGAGCGCGGCCTCGGCGGCCTCGACCGCCGGGGTGGCCCCGCTGAGCACGACCTGGCTCGGGTGGTTGTGGTTGGCGACCACGATGTCGAGCGCGTTCTTCTCGATGACCTCGCGCACGGCTTCGATGGTGGCCGCGGCGGCGGTCATCGCGCCGGCGGTCGAGGCGGCGGCGGCGGCCATCGCGGCCCCGCGGGCGGCCGCGGCGCGCAGGAAGTCGGCCTCGTCCAGCGCGCCGGCGGCGTGCAGGGCGGTCAGCTCGCCGAAGCTGTGGCCGGCGACCGCAGAGAAGCCGAGGCCGAGCGCGCGCAGGGCGTGGAGCGCGGCGAGGCTGGCCGCGCCGATGGCGGGCTGGGCGACCTCGGTGGCGGTCAGCGCGCGCAGCTGGGCGTCCTCTTCGGCGGCCGAAAACGCCGGGCGGGGGAAGGCCTTGGTGTGCAGCCCGAGGCCCAGGGTGGCGGCGG
>JAEUKK010000059.1 GCA_016792625.1 Deltaproteobacteria bacterium
CTCGCCATCCAAGAGCTGCGGCTGGAGGCCGCTCCGCGCTATACTGACATCATCCGGGCCGTCATCGGCCCGCTCACTGAGGAGCTGGACATGAGCGTGCTGGACCGGGTCTACAGCAAGGACACCATCGCCAAGCTCAAGGCGGCGATCGCCGAGGGCGAGGCGCGGGGCGAAGCGCGGGGTGAGGCGCGCGGCGAAGCGCGGGGTGAGGCCAAGGGCCTGCTCGCCGGGCTCGTCGACAGCCTGCGCTTCGCCTGGAAGGCCCGCTTCGCGCCGGCGCCGCTGCCCGATGAGCTCGAGCGCGCGCTGGTCCAGGCCGGGCCCGACGCGCTGCGGCGGGCGCAGCTCGTCGTCTTCACCGCCGATGCGCCCGAGCCAGCGCTCGCCGGGATGCGCGCGGCGCTCTTGGCGGAGGCGGCGGGCCCGCGGGCCTGAGGACCCAGGCCAGAGCGCAGGAGGGTGGGGGCCGGCCCGATGAGCCGGTGCCACCCCAAGGGCAGCGCCCCCGCGGCGCGCAGGTGCCGGCACCCCGCCTTTAGACTCCGGGGGGCTCTGCCGGCGCCGGGGCGAGCCCCTCTCCCCGGCGCGCTGCAGGCCCATCGACCCCGGGGGCTGCACCTCCGACGCCCCATACCCACGGAGCCGGCCCGGCCCCGAGGTGCTCGACCAGCAGGTCGATGAACAAGCGGACCCGAAGGGGGAGCAGGCTGCGGCTCGGGAACAGCGCGTGGATGGGCGCCTGGTGGGCGCCATCGGATGGGTGTAGGCCGAGATCCCCGCGGATGCGGCCACGCCCCTCGCCCACCTTCACGTCGAGGGGGAGCAGCACCTCGAAGGCCCCACCGGAGCCGAGGTCTTCCTGCTCGGCCTGCGGGGGCGCGGGCGCGGTCAACGGCGCGCCCTACGCGGCGCACGCGGCGCACGCGGCGACGGCGCTCAGCGCGGGCCCGGTGCGGGCGCGGGGCGTCGCCTTCGACGCCTCAATCGGCGGGAGCGCGCCCATGCCGCGGGCGTCGTCGGCGTCCGGGGCCGCGCCCTTGCCCGGAAGCTCCGCTTGGTATAGCACCGGGCATGTCCGCCTTGGTCCCGCCCGCTGGTGAGTACGCGCTGCGCGCCTGCGCCTGCCTCGCCGCCGCCCCGGGGCGCGCGCTCACCGCGCGTGAGCTGGCCATTCAGGCCCATGTGCCGGCGGCCTTCTTGGCCAAGGTGCTGCGCCGGCTGGTGGCCAATGGCCTGCTCGAGGCACACAAGGGGCACCACGGGGGCTTTCGGCTCGCGCGCGCGCCGCGCGAGATCCGCTTGGGCGACGTGCTGCGGGCGGCCGAGGTCGAGCTGAACCCGCCGCACTGCGCCTTCGGCTTCGCGCGCTGCGACGCCAAGGCCCCCTGCCCGCTGCACGAGGTCTACACCCGCATGCAGTCACTTTGCCACATGTGGGCGCAGGCGACCACCCTCGACCAGCTCGACCTGCACCGCCTGCAGGCCGGGGGGGACCTCAGCCTTGAGGTGGCCCTGGCCAGCGCCGCGGCCGAGGGGGCGCCGGGCGCGGATGCGGCGCCCGCGGGGCCGGCGGTCGGCTGAGCGATCAGCGGCGCGCCGTCCTTAGACCCCCGCCCGCGCGGCCAACCGGGCGTAGAGCCCGCCCAACACCTCGGGCAGCGCGTCCAGATCGGTGATCAGGTGCCAGCGCTCGGCGCCAAACATCTGGGGCAGCAGGCTGCGCGCGCTTGGGTCCAGCGCCAGCGCGTGCACCTCGACGCCCTTCGCGGCCGCCTCACCGACCGCCCGCCGCACGTCAGCGATGCCGTGTGCGCCCTCGTAGCGGTCGTGGTCGGTGGGCTTGCCGTCGCCGATGAGCAGCAGCAGCCGGGCCTCGGCCGGGCGGGCGGCGAGGCCGGCGACCGCGTGCCGCAAGGCCGCGCCGATGCGCGTGTAGCCCTGGGGCTCGAGCGCGAAGAGCCGCCCGCGGGCGGCGGGCCAGGGCTCATCGGCGCCCTTGAGGCTCCAGACGCGGCAGCGGTGGCGGGTGTGGCTGGCGAAGGCGAGCAGCTCGAGCGGATCACCGAGCTGGTGGGCAGCCTCACCGAGCACCAGCGCAGCGGAGCGGGCCGCGTCGAGCACGCGGCGGCCCCCCTGCCACGCGTCGGCCGAGAGCGAGAGGTCGAGCAGCGCGGTGGTCTGCAGCGCCCGCCGGCGGGGCACCGCGCGCAGGTAGAGGCGCTCGTCGCCCGCGCGGCCGGCCCGCAACTCGGCCTGGCGACACGTGAGGGCGTCGACGTCGGGGTGGTCGCCGTCGCGCTGGCGATCCGCCATGCGGCGGGCCGCCCGCAGCCCAAGGAGGCGCTCGACCAAGCGCCGCACCCGGGCGCGTTCATCGGCCAGGGCCGATAGGGCACGGGTCGGGTCGCTGGCCCACACAGCGGCAGGGTAGACCGTACACCACCCCTCACGGTAGCGCAGGCCCCGCTGATCCCACTCAGGGTAGGCCAGGCCCTGCTCGTCGGCGCCGATGTGCCCGACGTCGGGCACCCCCTCTCCGCCGCCGACCTCGGCGCGCAGCATCGCGTGGGCCTCGGGGCCGCCGCGCACGAGATCGCCGAGCTTGACCTCTTCGAGCGCCTCGAGCTCGTCGTCGAGCTCATCGGCGCCGTCGGCCTTCAGCGCGTTGCCCTCCCAGCTGTCGGCCGTCTCAACCTTCTCAAAGTTATGCTGCAGGGTCTTCTCTTGCCCACGCGGGTCGAGCTGCACCCGGCGAAGGTCTTCGACCGCGGGCGCCTCGTGCTCGGTCTGGGGGCGCGGCGGGCGGGCGGCCTCGCCGGGGGCGCCCGGGTCAGCGGTCTCTGCCGTGCTGTCATGGGTCGAGGCCATCAGCCGGCCCCAGAGCAGCGTCGGCGCGGGGATGGTGTCGGCCATCCACCCGGCGCCTCGCGGCGGCTCCTCTCCCGCCAATACGGCGTGCAGGGCCGCCTCGGCCGCCTCTCCCCCCGCGACCGGCGGCGGGCGCGTGGCCCGCTCCAGGGCAGCGGCCTCCGCCCACGCCGCGCCGAAGCCGGGCAGCTCGCCCCGCAGCTGGGCGACCGCCGCCGCCACCCGGCGCAGCTCTTCGGCGTAGCGGGCGGGCGGCCCGCGGGGCACGACCGGCGCCTGGGCGGCCATGGCCCCGCCGAGCACCGCGCGGAGCACGTAGAGGCCCCAGTTGACCTCGAGGGTCGGGCCCCGGTCTATGGCCTCGGGCAGCAGCAGGTCGAGCCCGCGCAGGCCGCCGAGCCCTGCGCCCGGGCGGACGATGACCGGGACGCCCCCCGCGAAGCGGGCAATCAGCTCAAGGCGCACCTGGCAGTCCGCGAGCAGGGCGGCCTCGGGGCGCGGGCCCGGCCCGGAGGCCGGGCGGGCCCAGCGCCAGAGGGCGCGCAGGGCCCGAAAAGCGCCGAGCTCCCAGTCCAGGTCAAGGGTGGGCACGGGGTTCTCCGGCTCAGAGGGCGAGGGCGACCAGCTCGCGCAAGGCGGCGGCCACGTCGGGATCATCGGTCAGCGGCTCAATCAGGCCCGCCTCGGCGGCCATGCGCGGGGGCAGCCCCGCGGCGATGAGGCGGGCGACGTGCACCAGCGCGCGGGTGGACGGCGCCTCGACCAAGGCCAATGCGTCGGCCGAGCGCAGCTTCTTGCCGAGCGCGGCGAGGCGCTTGGCCAGCCCCTCTCCGCACTGGGTCTCTCCAGCGATGATCTCGGCCTCGACCTCGGGCCCCGGGTAGCGGAAGCTCGCCCCGACAAAACGCTGTCGGGTGCTGGGCTTGAGCTCCTTCAGCCCGCGCTGGTAGCCGGGGTTCCATGAGACCACGAGCATGAACTCGGGCGGCGCGCTCAGCACCTCGTCGCGGCGCTCGACCACCAGCGCGCGCCGGTGGTCGGTCAGCGGGTGGATGACCACGATGACGTCAGGGCGTGCTTCGGCGATCTCGTCGAGGTAGAGGATGGCGCCCTGGCGCACCGCCCGGGTCAGCGGCCCGTCTTGCCAGACCGTATCGCCGCCTTGGACGAGGTACCGACCGACGAGATCCACCGCCGAGGTGTCGTCATGGCAGGCGACGGTCACCAAGGGGCGCCCGAGCTCGGCGGCCATATGCTCCACCAAGCGGGACTTGCCACAGCCGGTCGGGCCTTTGAGCATGAGCGGCAGCCGCTGGCGGTAGGCCTGGGCGAACAGCTCCTTCTCTTGGCCGACCGCCCGGTACCAGGGCAGCGCCAGCGCGGGCGCCCCGGCGTTCATTTGGCACCCAAGGCGGCGCGAGGCGCCTCGGGCTGCGGGGCCAGCGCCTCGGGGTGCGGCAGGCCGTAGCCGATGAAGTCCCAGATGTAGAGGCTGATCCCGATGGTGAACAGGCTCGCCGCCAGCACAAGGCCGCCGAAGTGCACCTCAATGGCCTGCTGCACTGCGAGGAAGTCCATACCCACGCGGCGCTCGAGGTAGACCTGGGTGATCCCCGCCACCGCAAAGGCGCCGGTCATCGCCAACATGCCCGAGTTGCTGATCCAGAAGGCCCACTCGGCCGTCCAGCGGCGGTACAGCGCCCGGCCGGTCATCTGCGGCATGGCGTAGGAGATCACCGCCAGCACCACCATTGAGTAGGCGCCCCAGAACGCGAGGTGGCCGTGCATGGCCGTGACCAAGGTGCCGTGCGTCCAAATGTTGGCCTGGGGCAGGGTGTGGGCGAAGCCGAGCAGGCCGGCGCCAACGAAGGACACGATGCCGCAGCCCACGGTCCACATCAAGGCGACGCGGTTGTCGGGGGTCTTGCCGCCGCGGCGGGCCATCGCCACGCCATAGAGCGCCATGCCCAGGAAGGCGAGCGGCTCAAGGGCCGAGAACAGACCCCCCACGGCCAGCCAATACTTGGGCGCGCCGATCCAGTAGTAGTGGTGGCCGGTGCCGAGGATGCCGCTGACAAAAGTGAGACCAACGATGACGTAGAGCCACTTCTCGATGACCTCGCGGTCGACGCCGGTGAGCTTGATGAGCAGGTACGACATGATCGCGCCCATGATCAGCTCCCAGACACCCTCAACCCAGAGGTGGACCACCCACCAGCGGAAGTACGAGTCGAGCACCTGACTGTCGAACCAAATCATGCCCGGCAGGTACAGCAGCGCGGCCGAGGTGAGGCCCACCAGCAGCACGAGGCCGGTGGTGGTGTAGCGTTTGCCCTTCCAGACGGTCATGCCAATGTTGGCCAAGAAGGCCAGCACGTTCGCCACCACGAGGAAGTCGAGCGGGCGGGGAATCTCGAGAAACTTGCGGCCCTCCCACCAGTTGAGATGGAAGCCGATGATCGCGGTGACCCCGACCACGACAAGCGAGGCCCATTGGGCAATGGCCAGCTTAGGGTTCCACAGCTCGGCTCCCGACTCCTCGGGGATGATCCAGTATGCGGAGCCCATAAAACCCGTCAGCAGCCACACCACGAGCAGGTTGGTGTGGGTGGCGCGGGCGGCGTTAAAGGGGATCCACTCGTGCAGCACATCAAAGCCCATATGAGCGAAGCCCATAATGAAGCCATAGATGATCTGCAACGCGAAGAGCAACATACAGGTCGCAAAGAACGGGTAGGCGACCCGTTGGGTAGACATGGTCATGGGGAGCTCCTTCACTTCTGCGCGAGCAGCCAGGTGACCAGGGCCGCGCGGGTGGGATCGTCCAGGTTGAGCTTGGGCATCGCCGTTCCGGGCTTCACCGCTTGGGGGTCGGCCAACCAGCGGTCGAGCTCGGCCGCCGAGTAGCGGGCCGCGAGTCCGTCGAGAGCCGGGCCGACCGCGCCGCCCACCCCGCCGATGCTGTGGCAGGAGGCGCAGATCGCGGTGTAGGTCGGCGGAGGCGGGCTCGCGGTGGCGGCCAAGGTGGCGCCGGCGGCGCTCGGCGGGGCCGTCTGTCGCATGTCGGGCTCGGCGGGGAAGCCGTTGGTGTCGACTTTGCCGTTCCAGGCCAGGAACGCGATGATGGCGTCAATCTCTTCGTCGGTGAAGTCATACTTCACCATCTTGCGCTGGCCCGGGAACATGGCCTCGGGGTCTTTGAGGAAGGTCTGCAGCCAGGGCACGCCCCGCCGCTCGACCACCTTGGTCAGCTCGGGCGCGTAGTAGGCGCCCTCGCCGAGGATGGTGTGGCAGCCCATGCAGTTGTTGGACTCCCACAGCTCTTTGCCGTGCACCACAGCGGGTGTGATCTGATCGGCGTTGGAACGCGCGGGGACCTGGCGGATGGTGTCGACCGTCAGCCCCAGAAATACGCAGGAGAAGCCTGCAGTGGTCGCCAAGAAGAACAGCTTGGCCTGTGACTTGGAGAGCATAAACGACCTCCGCTCAGCCGCCGATGGGCAGCCCGAGGATGAGCTTCACGGTAAGGGTAGGGGTGAAGGCGTCTGTAGCGGTGTCGTACCAGAACACCAAAGGGGTGCCCAGGAACACCCCCGGCGTGACCTTGGCGAGCATCAGCGCGGCGGGGCCGACCTGGGTGCTGCCGTCGACGCCATCGGCGCCCAGCGTGCGCTTGCCATAGACCCCGAGCGCGCCGCCGAGGCCCCGGCCGTTGACCATGCCCACCGCGAGGTCGCCGCCCAGCGCGGGGGTGTAGGCCACCGAGGGCGAGGCGAGGAAGACCTCGCCGATCAGGCGCAGATCACCTTTGGGGACGATGGTCTGGAGGCCCACCGAAAGGGGAGAAGGCGCGCCGCGCTTGAGCGCGTGGCCGGTGGAGAGGGTGGGGCCGAGCACGGTCTTGGGGCCGCCGTCAGCCTGGGCCGGGGCAGCGGCGAGGGTGATCAGGACGAGCAGGGCGGCGGCGAAGCCGCGCAGGCCATGGCGCAGCGGCGGCGCCACGCGGCGGGGGGTGGAGCGGGATTGCAGGGGATCAGCGTGGGACATCATGCACCTCAGCGGTGTCATCGGGAGGAGGGCGTGGCGGGGAGCGCGCGCAGGGCGCTCCGGAGCTGCGCCGGGTCGCGGCCCAAGCCCTCGTGGCGAGCGACAGGGCGCCCATCCGGGTCAAGGAGGGTGAGAATGGTCGAGTGGTTCATCTGGCCCCCCGGCGCGCTGCGGTACTGCACCCCGAGGGCGGCAGCGACCGCGCGCACATCGCCGGGCGCGGTGCGCAGCAGGGTCCAAGCCGTGGGGTCGAGGCCATGGCGCTCCATCGCAGCGCGCAGGGCCGGCGGGTCGTCACGGGCGGGGTCGAGGCTGACCAGGACCACCCGCACCTCTGCCCGCTCGGCCTCGGTCAGCGTGACCAAAAAGGCCTTGACGTCGTTGATCAACATGGGGCAGGCGGTCGGACACGAGGCGTAGAACATGCTCAAGATGACCGGGTGCCCCCGGTGGCGGTCCAGCGCGGCGGCGGCGCCGTCTTGGTCGACCGCCTCGACGGGAAGCTGGTAGACCGAGTCCTGCGGCAGCGGGCCCAGCTCGACCAGCGGGGCAGGCGCAGCGGGGGTGGTGACCTCGGGCGCAGGTGTGGCGGTCTCTCCGATGTGCAGAGGGGTCTCAGACGTTCCCCCGCAGCCAGAGCCGGCGAGGGTGATCACACAGAGCCCGAGCAGGGCGCCGCGGAGCGCAGGTGTGTGCATCATGGGGTCTCCAGGTCTGCGGCGCAGCGGAAGCCCAGCGTGCGGGTGGTCATCTCCCCCCGCAGCGAAGACCGCCAGGCCACCCGCATGAAGTTGGCGTAGTCACGCACATCTTGGGCCGAGATCGCGCCCACGCCACAGAAGCGCGCCTTGTCCTCTTCGCCGCCCTCGCGGGCGTCTCCGGCGACCAGCGCGTTGTTGAAGTCTTCGACCCACTCCCAGACGAGGCCGTGCATGTCCCAGACCCCCCACGCGTTGTTCCTGCCGGCGCGGACGGGGCCGAGCGGGGCGGTGGCCGGCGCGGAGTACCAAGCCAAGATCTCGGCCAGCCATGCGGGATCGGCGCTTGCGTCGCGCTGGGTGGGCGAGGCGCGCGCGACGAGCTCCCACTCATCTTCGGTGGGCAGGCGCCGCCCGGCGGCCGCGCAGTAGGCACGGGCCGCGTACCAGCTCACCTCAGTGACCGGGCGATCATCGGCGGGGCGGTTGACCTTCCACGCGCCGAGGTAGCCCCGATCAGCCAGCACAGCGGGGGGCACGCCCGGGGCCCACCGGGGCTGCACGCGCACGAAGGTGGCGTACTGACCGACGGTCACCGGGTGGGCCTCGAGCAGAAAGGGGGCGACCTCCACCACGGGCTGCTCAGGGTCGGCCGGGTAGAGCGGGCGGTAGGTCCCGCCCGGGATCTCCACGAGAGCCGTCAGCGCGAGGCCCGCGGCGATGGTCTGCCCCGCGCCCATCAGTGCGCCGCTCCGACCGAACGGGGGGTCTCTTTGCGCACCTCGGCGACCATCGCCGGGCTGACCGCGTCACCCTTGTTCCCCCAGCTGTTTCGTACATAGGTGAGGATGTGCGCCACCTCGTCGTCGTTGAGCTGGCTCATCGGCGGCATCACCGAGTTGTAAGGCTGGTCGTTGACCGTGACCGGCCCCGACAGACCGTTGAGAACGACCCCAACGCTGCGCCGGGCGTCTGCCATCAGCCAGTCCGAGCCCGCGAGCGGCGGGAAGACCCCGGCCAAACCCTTTCCGTCGGCTTGGTGGCAGGTCGAGCAGGTTCCAGCGAAGAGACGCTCACCAGCGGCGATCTGCTGGTCCAAGGTGAGCGCCCCGGCCGCAGTCGCCGCGGTCGCCGCGGCCACCGGTGCGCCCGTCGCAGCGGCCTTGTCAGCGAGGTAGACCGAGTCGACCTCTTTGCCCGAGTAGACGACGAGGTTGTCGCCGCCGGTCACCTTCATCATGCCCACCGCGCCTTTGTTGAAGGCCCGGAACAGGCTGTGGTCGACGAGCACATAGGTGCCAGGGGCCTCGACGATGTACTCGACGATGGCCGACCCTCCGGCCGGGATCATCGTGGTCTGTACGTTGGTCTGGAAGCGGTCACCGCCCTCAAAGTAGACCTTGTCGAAGATCTCGCCGATAACGTGAAACGAGCTGACCAGGTTCGGTCCGCCGTTGCCTACATAGATGCGGACGCGCTCGCCGACCTTGGCCTGCAGCGCATTGTCTCCAACGAGCGCGCCCTCGGCGCCGTTGAACACCACGTAGGTCGCGTTCTCTTCGATTGCCTTTTGCATATCGAAGGGCTGCAGACCCTTCTCGCGGTACTTGCCCACGGTGTACCAGTCGCCCTGCATAACGTAGTACTCGCGGTCGACCGGGGGCAGGCCGCCCGGAGGCTCGACGAGGATGAGGCCATACATGCCATTGGCGACATGCATGCCGACCGGGGCGGTCGCGCAGTGGTAGACATAGAGGCCAGGGTTCAAGGCCTGGAAGCTGAACTGCGAGGCGTGTCCAGGGGCAGTAAACGAGCTCGCCGCGCCGCCGCCCGGCCCGGTCACGGCGTGCAGGTCGATGTTGTGTGGCATCTTGTTGTCGGGGTGGTTCTGCAGGTGGAACTCGACGTGGTCGCCCTGCCGGATGCGGATGAAGCTGCCGGGGACCGTGCCACCGAAGGTCCAGAATGTGTAGTCGACGCCCTCCGAGATTGGCATCGTCTTCTCTACAACCTCAAGGTTTACCACAACGTTGGCCGGGGCCGTACGGTTTGTGGGCGGCGGCACCAGGGGCGGTGCGGTCAGCACTGCCTGGATCGGCGCACCCTGGGGAGCTCCCATCGCGCCGGCGGCGACCTCTGCGGCAGTGTAGATTGTGGGCTCGGCGGGAGTGGTGGCCGCGGGCGCCTTGCTGGTGGGAGCGCCACAGCTGGCCAGCAGCAGCGCGGCCGACAGAGAGAGGGCGCCGCGCCGCGCGCGGGGCGCAGAGCTGGTGCGACGGACAGTGGGGGGACGCGGAGGCATCTCGGCTCCTTGGGTGAGGGTCTGAAGTGGAGAGGGATAGGGAGGCAGGAGCTTGGTCGCGGATGCGGGGAGAGACCGTCCGGCCCGCTCAGGCCTGCATCGAAAGGAGCGCGCCCCGCCGGACCCGGGCCTGCCGCAAGCCGACCAGCGCCCAGCTCAGCGCCACCCCAGCGCCCAGGGTGAAGCTGAGCGCCGCCCAGCCCGCCCAGGGGAGCAGGGCCGGCCCGGCGATGGCGAGGCCAAAGAGCGCCACCACGCAGAGGTATGGCCCGCGCCAGGCGCCGAGCTCTTGGGGCCAGGCGAGGCCGACGAGCACAGGGCCGAGCGCGGTCACATGCAGGTTGGCGAGGGGAATGGGATACTGTTCGGGGATCAGGCCCGCCGCGGTCAGCGCCAGCCCAAGACCGACCAATGCCCAGGCGGCCCGCTCTGTGCGGCTGAGGGGGGCGGTCACGCCCGCGCTGCCGAGCATCAAGCCGCAGCCAGCGAGCCCGAGGCGCCCGAGCGGACCGCCCCCAAAACCGAGGCTGAGGCCAGCCGCGAGCATCAGCGCCGCCCCGAGCGCGCCGATCGGCGCACGCGCCCCCGCGCGGGCCAGCGCTGCTGGGGCGGCGACCCCGAGCAGCAGCCACGAGAGGAAGCTGCGCACCACGCTCGAGGCCGCGGGGTCCCCCCGGCGGCTGAGCACGGCGACCGCGGGGATAGCCACGGCCGAGGCGATGACCGCCACCGCGGCCACCGCCCGCCAGTCGCGGCGCAGCAGGTGGCGCAGCCCTGGCGCGGCCCAGGCCAGCCAGACGGCGAGCACGACCGTGCTGCCCGTGATCGAGACAGCGTTGTAGCCGCTGTGCAGGAATCCCGCGGTCGAGAGCGCCACCGCGGCGGCGTAGGCCCAGGCGGTGGCCGGGCCGGGCCGCGCGAGGCCGGCCCGCTCGAGGCCGACCCAGGCGAGGGGCAACACGAGGCCGTACCAGGCGAGGTGCTCGTGCGCGCTGCGCAGCGCGCCGGCACCCGGGCCGGGCACCGGCAGGCCGGCGAGCTGGGCCCGCAGGCTGACCCCCATGCCCAGCGCGCCGACGAAGGAGGTCGCGAGCAGCGCGGGCAGGGGGTCGAGCAGGGGTGCGGCGAGCGGGCGAGCCATGGTGCCTCAAGGGGTCAGCGGACCGTGGGGTCGGCTTCGGGCTCCCTCAGTGCACGGCGCGTGCCAACTTGATGGATCGAACGATCCGCTGAGGCTTGGACCGAGACGCCCGCGCGCCTGGGCCCAGGCGCCGGCCGGACACGCCTGCAGCGGCCGATGATCTGCTGTCCAGCGCTGTCGGCCCTGCGAGGTGGGGCGCGCACGGCGCGCGGCCCGCGGCCCCCCAGCCCCGCCTGCTGCGCCCAAGCCCACACCCAGGGCGGGTCAGAAGGCACACCTTAGACGACCAAGGCATCCGCTGGGCCGAGCAGGCGCAGGCCGCCGGGCGCGAAGCGCGCCGAAGTCGAGAGCGGCCGGGTGGGCAGGCCGAGCGCACGCCGGATGGTCCCAGTCAAATCAGCGACCACGCGGGTCTCGGCCGCGAAACGGTGCAGCTGCTCTGCGGTGGCCCGCTCGTCGTCGTAGTCGGTGCCAGCAATGGCCATGGCGCAGGGCCCGGCCCAAGCGGCGAGCGCGTCAATCACGGCGGACGACTGAAAGCGGTGCAGCGCCTGCCCGAGCAGGGCAACGCGCAGGCCGTCACGCTCCACCGTCAGGGCAAGGGGCGGGTCAGCGGGTCGGCTTGCGGTGTAGCGGATCCGTCCCGCTGCGCGCAGGGGGTGGAGGGCTGCCGACGCAGCCTTGCGCAGGGCCTCGGCGGGCGTCGCATAGGGGATCGGGGTGTAGGGCAGCGCACGAACCCGGAAGCCGCCGAGCTGGACGCCTTCTTCGGCGGCGCCCAGGTCGAGGGCCAACCCTGGCCGACCGAGCCAGCGCAGCAGGCCGGAGTGGGCAGCGAGGGGGCCGCGGGCCTGTCGGGCGCCCGCGACCCGCTCTTGCTCCGACCAGGTCAGCGCGATCGGCCCGGTCACCTCATCGTGGGGATCAACGTAGAGCACGGCGTCACCGAGCTCGACCGCGAGGCCGCTCCAGCCAAGGTGCCGCACGCGCGGGGCCGTCGCCCGCCCGAGACGGGCCGCCCGATGCGCCGCCGTCGGCTCAGCGGATGGCGTAGGCGATGGAGTCGGCGGGGGCACCGGCAAGGCAGCCGGGGACGGGCCCTGGCCCAAGGCCAGCGCGGCGGGGAAGAGCGCCTCATCTTCGGTGCGCGCGTGCGCGGCGAGGTCGTCGAGGAGCGCGATCAGGCGGTCGGCGGCCGCGCCGGCGGCGGGGGCAGCCGCGCGCAGCAGCGCCTCAAGTCGGGCGATCTCAACGTGCTCAGCGCCCATTTGACGGATGGGGCCCATCAGCCCGCAGCCGCCGGGCCCGGCGCCCGCGCAGGTCGCGAAGATCGCGGGGAAGAGGATCTGCTCCTCTTTCCAAAGGTGGTCATCCAAAAGGCGGCGCAGGGCGGTGTAGGGCGCGCGCACAGCCTCAGGCGCGACGCGCAGCGCGTCAGCGAGCGCGGGAAGCTCGCGATGCAGCAGAGCGTGGTGGGTGTCGAGCACGCGCTGCGCGAGGGCAGCGACCGCGGCGGCGTCCAGCGCCAGCGCGACCACGGGAGTGGCGGTCATGTAGGAGCTCCGTGGGCCGGGCGAAGGGCCGCGGCCAGCGGGGCTCCTGCAAGGCCCGTGCGCCGGGACGGCGGGGCCGCACACTGGCAGCTGGATCTACGCCGACTGGGAGTGCCTCTGCTCGACCGATCCCACCGAGAACAACGTGCCACAGCGTATGTGGCGGGAGCGTATGAAAATCGAATTCACCGGGCATCGCCTCTCAGCGCACCCCACCGGCTTTGAAGGCCGGGGCCGGCACCAGCCTGGCACACGCTCCCACCGGCGGGCTATCGCGCCCACGCCGGAGGTGCCGCCTGACTGCCGCCGCCCAAGTCGACGCGCTGCTCGACAAGGTCGAGAAGCTGCTCGCCTTGTCCACCTCGAGCAACGTGCACGAGGCCGCCCAAGCCGCGGCCCGCGCCCAGGCGCTGATTGAGGCGCACCGCTTAGAGGCCGCGCTGGCCGACCGGCGGGCGGCGGGCGCGCAGGTGGCCGCGCTCGAGGTCGAGGTGCTCGAGGTGGCCCGGCGCCCCCGGGCCTGGCGGGGCGTGCTGGCCGCTGGGCTCGCCCGCCTGCACTGCTGCCTCTGCTTCTCGGCCGAGGTCGACCGCGAGGTGGAGCTGCGCCTCGTGGGCCTCGCCGCGGATCGGGCGGCGGTCCGGGCGCTCTTTGGCTGGCTCGCGCCCCGGCTCGAGTGGCTCTCGGCCACCCACGGGCCCGGCCGCGACCGGGACTGGCACGACGCCTTCCGGATCGGCGCGGTGGACACCATCCTCACCCGGATGGGCGCCGTCGAAGACGCCCCGGTCCTCGACGAGGGCGCGCTGGTGCTGCGCGCCGAGCAAGACCGGCGCGCCGCCGCGGTCGACGCGTGGGCCGCCGCGCACCTCCGCGCGGGCCGGGGGCGCGGCCTGCGGGTCGACCGGGGGGGCCACGCCGCGGGCCGGGCCGCTGCCACCGCGCTGACCCTGCCGGCCGCGGGCGCGCCGGCGCCGCGCCGCCGGCCCCGCTGAGCGCCTGGCGCGCCGACCCGCGCCCAGACGCCCGCGCAGAGACCGACGGGGTGTTCCAGCCGGATAAACGCCCGTGCACGGGGAGAAGGCCCCCCTGAGCAGCGCCGGGGAGATAATGCGCCTCCCCCCGCCAGCCGAAGCCCACGAGCGGCGCTCCGCCCCACGCCGCGCGCCCCCTCCCGCCCCACGGTGGTCCATGCCGTTGCCCGCCGAGCGCCTGCCGGCGCTCCTCCGCGACCTGGTCACCGAGCTGTCGCGCTTGCTCACCCAGCTCGACCGCGCGCCCTCGGCGGCGGCGCGCGGCGCGTTTGACCCCGAGGGCCTCCGCGCGCTCGAGGCCGTGCTCGGGGCGGCGCCCGAGGCGCGCGCCGAGGTGGTGCTGGATCAGGCGCTCATCCTCCGGGCGCTGAGCCTTCGGGTCAGCGCGAGCGGGGCCGACGGTCCGCCCGCCCCGGGGGTCGCCCTGCCCGGGGCGCCGGCCGCCGCAGCCGGGGTCGCGGCGGCGCAGGCCGCGGTCGCCGCGGTCGAGGTGGATCTGGGCGAGGGCCGCGCGGCCCCGGCGGTCGACCTCGATGCCCTGCTGGTCGACGCCTTCGCGCTCATGGCCGGGGTGCTCGGCCTCTGCGCGGCCCACGCGGGCGCCCTGCGCGCGGTCGACGAGGGCCCGCTGCGCTGGCTGCTCGCCGGGGGCGCGCGCCTCCGCGACGGGCGCGGCTGGCGGGCGCGGCCGCCCGCCGAGCGCTGGACTTAGGCCGGGGGCGCGCCGTCCGCCGCGGCGAGCAGGGCCGCTGCGGCCACCACCCGGTCCACGTGCGCCGTGCCCCGCAGCACGGCGGGCACCCAGGCGTGCAGGGCCCGCCGCCGCCCGAGCTGCTCGGGCAGCACGGGAAGGAGGCCCCCCGCCACGGCCGCAGGCATCCAGCCCACGCCGAAGCCGCCCCGCACGAGATCGGCGACCAACGCGGGATCGGCGCTCTGGACCGCGCAGCGCAGGCGCAGCGGCGCGCCGGTCCGCTGGTGCCAGCTGGGCTCCTCCTCCTCGGCGCCCCAGTGGGCTAGGGGCAGCTCGACCAGCTCGTCCACCCGCCGCGGCGGCCCGTGGACCGCGGCTAGCGCTGGGCTGATGAAGGCCCCCTCGTCCAGCCGGCCGAGCCGCAGGCGCACGAGGTCATCGGCGGGGGCCTCGTCCCCGAGGCTCAGCGCCACGTCCAGATCGTCGAGCAGCTGCGCCCAGGGCTTGTCGCGGCGCAGCAGGCGCAGCTCGAGGCCCGGCGTCGCGCTCACCAGCGCGGCGACCAGCGGAGCCAGGGCGCACGCGGGCACCCCCGGCCCGAGCCCGAGGCGCAGGGGCCGGAGCTGGGCCGAGGCAGAGCCCGCCGCCCGCTGCAGCATCGCCGTGTGGCGCTCGAGCAGGGGGCGGCCGCGCTGGGCCAGGGCCTCGCCCGGCGCGGTGAGCACCACCCCGGTCGACCCGCGGGCAAAGAGGGGGGCGCCCACCCGCGCCTCGAGCTCGGCGAGGCGGCGGCGCAGGCTGGCCCGGGGCTGGCCGAGCCGGCGGGCGGCGGCCGAGGGCGAGCCGGCGTCGAGGATGGCGAAAAAGGCGCGCAGCTCATCGAGGTCCATGGTTCACCTCGGGCCTGCGGGCGCCGCGCCAGGGGCCAGCTGGGCTCATGACTCCCCCAAAAAGCTGCGCACGAGGGCCATCAGCGCGCGGCTCTGCGGCAGCACCGCCAGGCCCTCGGGCACCAGCGCCCGGCAGGCGATCGAACGACAGAAGAGCGCGGGCAGCACGGGCACCAGCTCGCCAAACTCCTCGGTGTCGGCGGGCAGGGCCGCGTCGGGCACCCGCGCGATGCCCATGCCCTGGCTCGCGCACTGGCGCATCAGGTGCACGTCGGGCGAGACCAGGGCCGGGCTGATTGCCAGCGCCGCTCCGCCGGTCATCGGCCAGCGCTCCGGGTCCTCATCGGTGGGGCTCCACGAGAGCAGCGTGTGGCGGGCCAGGTCCTCCACCGTCTGCGGGGTGCCATGCGCGGCGAGGTAGTCCGGCGCGGCCAGCAGGTGCTCCTCCATCCGCATCAGCACGGTGGTCATCCAGGCGCCCCGGGGCACCCGCGCGCCGAAGTGGAAGATGAGGTGGACCTCCTCGCGCAAACAGTCGTAGGGGTCGCTGTAGAAGCGCAGGTGGATGCGCATGCCCGGCAGGCGGCCCCGCGCCTCAGAGATGAGCGCCGACATGAGCAGCGGGGGCATGCCCACCGGCGCCGCGACCTGGAGCACGCCGAGGCCGGCCCCCGATGCCTCGCGGGCCGCGGCCAACGCGATGGTGGCCTCGTGCAGCAGGGCGCGGCCGTGGGCGACCAGCTCGACGCCGGCCGGGGTGAGCGAGGCGCCGAGCCGGGTGGGCTGGAGCAGCTGCGCGCCGGCCTGGACCTCGAGATCAGCGACCCGGCGCCGCAGGGTCGCCCGCGAGATGCGCAGGGCCTCGGCGGCCCCGAGCACCGAACCGGTGTCGGCCACCGCGAGCAGCGCGCGCAGGTCGTCGAGGTTCACGCCCCGCTCCGCGCCGGCCGGCCCATCAGGTGCCCTCGCAGGGGTGCCCCGGGGGCAGCGGCAGGCTGAAGTCGGGGCAGCACATCGGGTCGAGCCCGAGCAGGCCGCCGACGAAGGTCACCAGGTCGCGCTCATCCTCGAAGTCGGGCATCTCCTGGCAGCACTCCTGCAGGCTGTTCTCGGCGAGGTCGTTGCGGGCGACCGCGTCGGCGTCGCGGGGCAGGGGCGGCGGGCTGGTCAGGTCATCGGGCGAGAAGCCGGCCATGACGTACTTGGCGTAGTTGCAGGCCAGATCATCCGGGTAGCAGCCGGCGTTGCTCTCGACGCAGGCGCCCTCGGCGTCGACCTCTCCGTCCAGGCAGAGGCAGTCGTCGTCGCCGGGCGCGCAGGCCTCGACCAGCTCCATCATGCCCTCGTCCTCGTGGTTGAGTTTGTGGCAGTGGAAGACGTAGCGGCCTGCGTAGATCTCCGGATATTTGGCCAGCAGGTGCACCGGCTCCATGTCGTTGGCGATGATGTCGTCGAGCTGCACCCACAGCGTGTCCCGCCAGTGGGGGAAGGGCGGCTCTTTGGGCGAGGCGCTCGGGCAGACCACGTAGGGGTTGATGTGGATGTGGTAGGGGTGCCCGTCGGCGGCGAGCACCTCCCAGTGGTCGGACTCGCCGGCGCGCAGCACCCGGTCGTTGCGGTAGCTCGCGCCGTCCTCGTTGACAAAAGCGTGCCGCGGGCCAAAGTTGCGGCAGTTGACGTTGGGCTCGGGGCAGAGGCAGGGGTCAGTGTCCCCGTGCCCGTGGTCGCCCGACTCGCCCCGGCAGCTGCCGCCGGTCGACGCGGTCTCGCGAGAGACCCCCGGGTCGACGCCGGGGTGCAGCAGCACGACCTGCTGGGGCGACTCGGCCAGGGCCGGGTCCTCGAGGTTGTCGCAGCTGACGTTCACCCCGGGCACGCCGCGCACGGTGTCGGTCCAGGCGGTGGGCGGGGCGATCGAAGCGAGCAGGGCGTCGAGCTCGGCGGCGGGCGGCAGGGCGTCGAGGCTGGGCGCGCCGGCCGCCGTCTTGGTCTGAATGACCGCCAGCACGTTGCCCACGTCGGGGAAGACCGGCAGGCCGCCGTCGGGGACGGTCAGATCGGTGGGGCGCGCGGCGATGAGGCAGAGGGTCTGCTCGGTCGGCGGCAGGGCGACGAGCACCTCCATGCGGTAGCCCGGCGAGAAGAAGAGGTTCTGGCGGGTGTAGGACTGGGTGAAGGTGATGCCGTCGGCGGCGATCTGCACGAGCGGCTGCGGCGAGAGGTTGTCGTAACTGCCGCAGGTCGCGTCCCGGCTCGGGAAGAGCGCCATGTACATCTCGTCGGTGCCGCCGGCGTGCACGAAGCGCCAGCGCTCGACCTGGCCGGGCGGGCTCACCATGGTGGGCGCGACCTGCCCGTTGAGCAGGGTGCGGCTGGCCTTGGTGATCGCCAAGAAATTGTTGATCGAGATGGTGTCTTCGCTGCAGGCCTCACCATCGGCCAGCGGCTCGACCAGGGGCACACCCTCGACGTTGGTGTCGGTGACGTCCCAGGGCATGTGGTTGACCACCAGCAGGCGCTCTTTGGCCTCGCTGACCACCGGCAGGGTGTCGAGGTCACCCTCGATGATGATGGTGCCCGCCGCGCCATTGGCCAGCTGGATGCCCGTGCTGCCGTGGATGTGGGGGTGGTACCAGTTGGTGCCCGCGTAGGCGACGTGGTCTTCGTCGATGTCCCAGCGGTACTTGGCCCGGCTGATGTAGGGCACCTCGATGAGCACGTTGTCGCCGTAGTAGTCGTTGGCGAGGCTGTCGCCGTCGGCCGGGTTGCGGCCGCAGCCCTCACCCTCGCAGGCCGGCCCGCCCACCGCGTACTCGGGGCGCACGTGGCCGCCGTGGAAGTGCAGGTTGGTGAGGTTGAAGTCGTAGCAGTGCTCGGCCTCAAAACCCTCCTGGCCGGAGATCAGCCGCTCGTCGGGGCGGATGAAGGCGTTCTCGAGGTCGACCCGGATCTTGCGGTCAGAGCCCGCGGGCACGCGGATGGTCGGGCCGGGCACCACGCCGTTGTAGGCCCGCAGGCAGTAGCGGGCGCCGCCGATCTCGACCTCGCTGGGCGCGAAGCGGAGCTGGTAGACGCCATCCTCGTCCATGGTGAGCTCGGGGGGCTCGCGAAAGGTCTCGCCCAGGTCTTCGCCGCCCGTGTCGCCCGAGTCCCCGTCGTCGCCGCCATCCGCGCCATCGGCCCCGTCCACGCCGTCCGCGCCGTCGACGCCGTCCGCGCCGTCCGCCCCCTCATCCCCGCCGTCGGCCGCGCCATCGCCGCCCCCATCGGCCGGTTTTCCGTCGGCGCAGGCGGTGAACAGGCCGAGCAGGCCGAGGAGCGGGGCGCCCAGGCGGGCGCGGCAGAGGAAGGAGGGACTGGGGCGCATCGGTGCTCCGAGGTCGGCTTTGGGAGGGGGAACCATACGGACTTACGCGGAGGGGGCTCCGGCGGGAGGGCCCGAAGTGGCCAGCGGCTGCGCAACAACTGGCCGCGCGCTGCCCTCGGCCTCGAGCGCGCGCATCCACCGGGTGAAGTCCGCCGAGGCGGCCTCGACGGCAGCGGCGTCCACGCCGAGCTCTTCGAGGCTGTGGTTGATCGCGTAGCGCTCCCGCTCGCGGGGGGCGTGCTCCCGCGGCAGGTGCGGCGCCAGCTCTTTGTCGCCGAAAATGGCGCCAAACACGAGCAGCAGCGCGCCCGGCAGGTCATCGACGAAGCGGCGGAAGGGCAGGGCCACGCGCACCGGGCCGCCCGCCGCGGTGAACCAGCGCCGCTCGAGCTCGTTGTAGGGCACTTGGGCGCCGAGCCCAAAATGACGCACCCAGGCCCAAGGTCGCGGGGGCAGGGCCGGGTCACCCGGCTGCAGGCGCATGAAATTGAGGCAGCTCTGCAGGCGCGGCAGGGGCGCGCGCAGCACGGTGACGAAGCGGGCGTCGGGGAAGCGGGCGGCCAGCGCCGGCGCCGAGGCCAAGAAGTGGCCCTTGACCATCAAGTGGCGGGGGCCCGCGGCGGGGCCGAGGTCGAGCAGCAGCTTTTGGCCCAGCCGCTGCAGGTAGTTGACGAGGTCCTCCTCCCAGAGCGGGGCCGAGGCGGGGGTCGAGGCGTGGGCGCCGAACTCCTCGGTCATGGTCTGCTCGCCGAGGTAGGGCACCAGCCCACCGCCGCGCTGCCCATAGAACCACACCTCAAAAGTGTCGGTGTGGCGCAGATCGAGCTCGTGGCGGGCGATGTACTCGGCGGGCAAGAGGCCGAGGAAGGCCGCCTCGGCCCGGGGCAGCAGGTGCCGCGCGACCAGCGGCCGGCGCGCGATGCGCCAAGCCCAGCGGTAGGGCACCAACATGCGGGCGAGGCTGGGGGCGACGACCCGCGGGTCCTCCTCGAGGATGTGGGCCAGCTGGGTGCTGCCGCTGCGGGCCGCGCTCAGCTCGAAGATGGGCGCCACGATGTGGACCTCGTCGAGCGCCGCGCCCTCGAGCAGCTCGTCGAGGAGCCAGGCGAGGCCGAGCAGCGGCACGCTCACCATCGAGGCGAGCAGGCCGAGCACGACCAGCAGCTGCGCCCGCAGCGGCAGGGCGGGGTGGCGCCGCAGCGCGGCCCGCAGCCAGCGCAGGTGCACCCGCAGCGGCGCGACGTGCGGCGGGCGGCCATAGACGGCGCGCAGCCCGAGGTAGAGCGGCCAGAGCGGCGCGCAGATCACCGTCAGGCACGTCACCATCAGCACGCGGGCGCAGACCGCCCGCAGGGTCGTGGCCAGGCCCGGCGGCGGCGGCTCCGGGGGGAGGGCGCGGGTGGGGAGGATCACCGGCCCTCCCCGGGGGCCAGCGCGCTGGCGAGGTCCACCGCGCAGTCGCCGCCCCGCCACGAGCGCTTGCACTCGTAGTAGACAGCCACCCGCTCGTCGCAGCCGGCGGCCAGAGCCTCGAGGCAGCCCGCGGCCTCATCGGGGTGGTAGGCGCAGCCCTCGTCGGCCTGCGCTTCGGCGATCGCGTCGGTGACCTCGGCCTCGCAGGCGGCGGGCGGGCTCGGGTCGAGCGCGCAGTCGGCCACCCAGGCGCACATCTCGGTGGGGAGCTGCTCGGCGAAGGTGTCCTCCTCGGGGTAGCCGCAGGCCGAGAGGCAGGCCGCGCCGAGCAGGGCGGCGAGGCCCCGCCGGGGGGGCAGACGCGACACCCGGGTCCGGGGGAGGGTGGGCTTCACTTGAGCCTCCAGCCGACAGAGACGCCGATCATGGGGAGGTGCACCCACTCGTCAAAGACGTAGTCGAGGTAGCTGGCGACCCCGGTGGTGACATCGTCAGAGATGGTCTGCCCCACAGCGTTGCGCGCCTCGCGGGTGGTGCGGGCCATGCTGCGGGTGGCCACCGTGCCCGCAAAACCGAGGTTCGCCCCCACGTGCAGGCGCGGGGCCGGCGACCACTCCCAGCCGGCGCCGGCGGTGAGCTGGTGCGCGCTCACACCCACCTCGATGTCGCCGGTCACGTCCTGGGCCGAAGACAGCAGCCGGCCGTCCATCGCCTCGCCAAAAGCGGAGAGCTCCGTGGTGTCGCCGCCCAGGGCGAGCAGCTGGTAGCCGCCGAGCACCACGAGGCCCCGCTCGGGCAGGGGCCGCCAGCCGCCCTCGACCCGGGTGACCAAGGACCGGCGCAGCGCCGAGTCGATGATCGTCGCGACGTTCTCGCTGTAGACCTCGTACTTGGTCATCGCCGCGTTGGTGAGATCGACGTAGGGGCCGGGCATCACGCCAAGGCTGAGCTGGCCGCGCAGGCGGTGGGGGCCCTCGACGGCGGCGCTCAGGCCGACCAGCACGGGCACATCGGTGCGGGCGGAGAGCGCGACCCCACCTTCGCCCAGGGGCTTGGCGAGGGCAGCGGGCGCGTGGGCACAGAGCGCCGCGGCCAGGGGGAGCGCTGCAAAACGCAGGAGCGGGTGGGACACGGGGCCTCCGACCCGTACAGGCTACTGCCCGCAGGGGCCGCGGGTGCTGCCCGTGCCCGGCCGGGTGGTGGTCCAAAAGTGGCCAGCCCGACCGGGGCGCGGCCACCGCCCCGCGCGGGGGGCCAGGCCCTGCTCAGCCCCGCCCGGTCGCCTCACGCAGGACATCGTGCAGCGCGTCGACCCCGCGCAGGTCACCGAGCACGGCGGGCGCCGCCGCGCGCACCTGGGCCTGGGCGGCGGCGCGCAGCGCAGGGTCGTCGGCGCAGCGGATCACCTGCTCGATCCAAGGCCGCAGCGGATCGCCGGGCGGGCCGGCGGGCGTGGCCAGCGCGGGCAGCCCCAGCGCCTCTTGGATGGCGGCGCTGTGGCGCTGGCGCATGCGCCCGCCCCAGCGGCTGACCACCGGCTGGCCGCGGGCGGCGCACTCGAGCGTGGTGTGGCCGCCGCTCCAGCCCGGCCCGTCGAGCACGACGTCAGCGAGGGCGATCAGCGCATGAAAGCGCGGCAGCGGCTGCTGGGGCACGATGACCAGCTGCCGCGGATCGGCGCCGGCCGCGGCCAGGGCGGCGCCCAGGCGGGCGGCGAAGCGGGCGGTCTGGCGCGGGCTCGGGTGGGCGACGAACACGAGAGACGCCGCGGGCAGGCGCGCGGCCAGCTCAGCGAAGGCGGCGTCAAAGGCCGGGAGCAGCTTGAACAAGGACTGCAAGCACAACAACAGCAGGCCGCCGGCGGGCAGGCCAAAACTGGCCCGGGGCAGCGGCGGCGGGGCCGGCGACGGCTTCACCGAGACCGAGAGGCCGGGCAGCGCGACCAGCTGCTCGGCGTAGTGCGCGGCGCCGTCGGGCGGCTCCATCGCCGCGCTGCTCAAGAACCAGTCCACCGTGGGCAGCCCGCTGCTGATCGGGTGCCCCCAGGCCATCGCCTGCAGCGGGGCGCAGCGGGCGGCGGCGGTCCACAGGGTGTCGTGGTCCATGCCGAGCTCGGGGAAGATCAACGCGTCGAGCTGCATGGCCCGCAGCGCGTCAATCTGGGCGGTCGCCCCGGCGGGCAGGTGTACGAGGCGGCGCACCGCGCTGGCCAGGGCCGCGGTCTCGGCGTCCTGGCGCGGGCCCGTGTGCAGCACCTGCACCTCGACCCCGCGCTGGGCGAGGCCCGCGGCCCAGCCCGCGAACAAGCGCCCGACCGTGTGGGCGCGGAAGAAGGCGCTGGCGAAGCCCACCTTGAGGCCGCGGGCCGCGCGCGGCGGCGGGGCCACCCAGGGCCGGGTGACCGCCGCGGCAGGCGTGATGAGCGCGGCCAGGGCCCGCTGGGCGGGCAGGAGCTCATCGACGAGGTAGTGCAGGGGGAAGGCGGGCTCGATGCACGAGAACAGCGCACCAGAGGGCGCTGACGATGAGAGCGCCCGCAGATCTTCGAGCCGCGACCACCAGCCCCGCGCCGCGGCCTCGACCGCGTCTGGGCCGTCCAGCACGGGCTCGATGAGGTTGAGCCGAAGCCACGCCCAACGCCAGCTGCCCGGCAGGCCCGCCGCGGGCGGCGGCAGATCGTCGAGGGCCGCGGCGGCGGCCACGGGATCACCCGCGCGGTCCAGCGTGTGGGCCAGCTCAAAGCGCAGCTCGGGCCGGTCGGGGGCGACGGCGAGGGCCGCGGCCCGCAGGCGCACCGCCGCCTCGTGCTCCTGCTGGCTCGCGTGCAGGGCGGCGAGGTTGCGCAGCGCGGGCAGGCAGCGCGGATCGACGGCGAGGGCGGCCTGCCAGAGGGCGGCGGCAGTGGCCCGGTCGCCCAAACGCCAAGCCAGCCGGGCCCGCAGCAGGCGGTGGGCCTGCGTGGGCCGCAAGCGCAGGGCCGCCTCGGCGAAGGGCAGGGCCGCGGCGGGCTCTCCGCCCAGATCGAGCAGCTGGGCCAACGCGCCCTGGGGGCGGCCATCCTCGGGCCAGAGCGTGACCAGCCGCCGCAGCAGCGCAGGGGCGCGGGCGGCCTCGGCGGCGGCGACCAGGGCGCCGACCAGCTCTTCGTCGGACGGCGCGGGGGCCGGCGCGGCCGCCAGCGCGAGCTCGAGCTCGGCGGCGCGGCCGGCGCGCCGGGCGGCCTCGGCCAAGCGCAGCAGCAAGGCCCGCGGCGGCGGTGGGCGCCCGCTCATGGGGCGGAGGGCTCGAGGTAGCCGAGGGCCTCGAGCGCAGCCTGGGTGCCGCCGTCGAGCTCGACGGCGCGGTGCCCGGGGGCGGCGGCGTCCCAGGCGCTCAGCAGGGCGCCGAGCGCGGCGGCCCGCGCCGGGTCATCGACGGGGGCCTGGCCGGGGGCGGCCACGAAGAGGGCGTCGGCGGTGCCGAGGTAAGGCGCGCGGGTGAGCAGGTGACCGTCGCTGACCACCGCCCGCTCCAGCGGCAGGTTGGGCCAGGCGTCGGCCCGGGTCTGCTCGATCGGCTTGGTGGCCTCGGCGAAGTTGGGCGGGCGGTCAAGGGGCGCGCCCCGCCAGGGCTCGCTCAGATCCACGCCGCTGCCCAGCGCGCCGCCCAGGCCGCTGAGCTGCAGCAGGGTGGTGCCGAGGTCTTGCAGCCGCGCCTGCTCGGGGTCGACCTTGGGGGCGCCGGCGGGCAGGGCCAGCCGCCCGCGGCCGGCGATGAACAGCGGCACATGCAGGATGGGCACGTCGACGTCGGGGCCGTGGCTATAGGGCCGCGCGGGCTCTTCGTCGAAGGTCTCGCCGTGGTCAGCGAAGACAACGACCAGCAGGTCATCATCGAGGCCCCGCGCCGCGAGGCCGTCGAGCAGCCGCCCGACCTGCTCATCGACCCAGGCCAGCTCGGCGAGGTAATGCCCGCGGGCCCGGGCCTGGTGGGCGGGGTCGAGGCGCCCGGCCTTGGCGTCGGCGGTGATCTGGCCGATGCCCGCCCGGTCACCCCGCCAGGGGTCGGCGAGATCGACGAAGCGGCCACGAATCCGGTCGGGCGCGCTGTCCCAGGGCATGTGCACGTCGTAGTAGTGCGCAAAGAGCAGCGTCGGCTTGCCCGCGGGGCGGGCGTCGAGCAAGGCCAGCGCGCTGTCGGTGACCGTGTCGGCGCTGACCTCGTAGAGGCCAAAGAGCCCCCGCCAACCGCCGTGGTCTTCATAGGCGGCAAAGCCCTGGTCGAGGCCCATCTCACGCTCGAGCGCGTAGCTGCCCACCGCCGCGGCGGTATGCCAGCCCTCTGCCACAAAACGCGCGGCGAGGCGGGGGGCCGCCGGGTCCACCGGTGAGCCGTTGCGCACGACACCGTGCCCGTGCGCGTCAAGGCCGGTCATCACCGTGGCGTGGGCGCTGAGCGTCGTGCTGCTGCTGCTCCAGGCCCGGGTGAAGCAGCTGCCCTCGGCGGCCAGCGCGCGCAGCCGCGGGGCGACGTCGACCGCATCGGGCGCGGCGGTGCAGGCGAGGGCGTCGGCGCGGGTCGTGTCGAGGCTGAGCAGCAGCACCAGCGGCGCGTCACCGGCGGGCGGCGCAGCGCAGGCGGCGCAGGGCAGCAGGCTGAGGAGGAGGGGCCGGGCCATGGGCCGAGCCTACACCACCTGACCCGCCGGCCCAGCGGGCCCCGGCCAACGTGTCGGCCCGCGGCGCCGCCGCGGGCGCGCCAGGGAGCGGAGGGGCCCGCGCAGCGGGGTCGCCCGCGCCGCGGGCGACGGAGCGGCCCGGCCGCGACCCCCGGAGCGCCCGGCCCCGGGCCCGCGGCCCGGGGGGCGCCCCTCAGGCGAGGACCTCCATCCCTGCGTCGTCACCCTTGCCCGGGTCGGTGACCAACATCTGCCACGCCGTTTTGACGCTGCGGGCGAGCTCGTCGCGGCTCTTGATGCGCCCCAAGGCGCGCGCCATGTACCGGGGTCGGTAGTAGAAGCGCAGGTAGGCGAGGCGGGTCCAGCGCTGGATCTCGGCGTCGGTCATATCGCAGAGCGGGCGCGGAATGTCCTCGTCGACGCCCTTCTCGATGTGCTCACGCCAGTAGTCGCGGCCGGTCTCTTTGAGCAGCAGGGTGTACATCTCGGTCGCCGGCATCGGCGTGACCTTGCTGAACTGGGCGTAGTCCAGATCCAACTCAAGGGCGAGCTTGATGGTCTGGCGGATGCTCGCCTCGGTCTCGTAGGGGTTGCCCACCATGAAGTAGCCGAAGGTGGCGATGCCGTGGTCCTTCGTGCGCCGCAGCACGTCGTGGTACATCTCGAGCGAGGTGCTCTTCTTCAGCGTGGCCAAGATCTCGCGGTTGCCCGACTCGATGCCGTAGTAGATGCGCTCGCAGCCGGCTTTTCGCATCGCCGAGAGCACATCGTCGCTGATGCAGTCGACCCGCGTGCGCGCCGCCCAGTGGATGGGCAGCTTGCGCCGCTGGATCTCGTCGCAGATGGCGATGACGCGGTCTTTGCGGATGGTGAAGCTGCTGTCGAAGAAGTCGAGCTCGCGGATGCCGTGCTCTTTGTAGGCGATCTCAAGCTCGTCGACGACGTTGTCGGGCGAGCGGGCCCGAAAGGCCTTGCTGCCCTGCTCACAAAAGATGCACTTATAGGGGCAGCCGCGGCTGGTGATGAAGCAGGTGAAGTTCTTGTATTGGCTGATAAAGCTGTAGTAGATGCTGTTGTCGATGAGGTGGCGCGCCGGGAAGGGGCTGAGATCGACGTCGGCGTCGCCCGGCTTCGGCGTCACCACCACCGCGCCATCGGGCTGCTTAAAGGCCACACCCCGCACGCGGCTCAAGTCGGCGCCGGTGACCAGGGCCACGAGCAGCTCGGGCAGGGCCTGCTCGGCCTCGTGGGTCACCGCGTAGTCGATGCAGGGGTAGGCCACCGTCTCACGCGGGTAAATGCTGAGGTGCACGCCGCCGACGACGACAGGCACGTCAACCTCAGCGCGGATGGCCTTCACCCAGTCCATCGATTGGAAGAACAGATAGGTCGTGAGCGTGTACCCAATGTACTGCGGGCCAAAACTGCGCAGGCGGGCCACGGTCTGCTCGAGGGTCAGGCCCTCGGCGTGCGCGTCGAGCAGCAGCACCTCGCAGCCGGCCGCCTCGAGGATGCCCGCGACATAGAGCAGCGAGAGCGACGGAAAAATCCCGTAGTTCTCTTTGACCGTCTTGATGCCCGGCTCGTTGCGCACCGGCCCGTAGGGTGGGTACACCAAAGCGAAGCGCAGGCCCTGCAGGGCGGGCTGGGGGCGGGCTGGGGGTCGGCTGGGTGCCATGGGCCCTCCGCGGGGGTGTGCGGGCGCCGCCGGTGGTGCTGGGCGACGGTGCAGTTGTACCCCAACGGCCGCGCCGCGCCCCCGGGCGCCGCCTGCGCCACGGTGCTAGGTGCCCCAGCCGGAGGCACCATGACCGACCCCGTTGATCCGCCCGACGCCGCCCTGCCGGCGCTCCCCCGCGCCACCGCGCTGGGCCTGCCCTCGGGCCGGCGCTTGGTCGTCGAGGTCGGCGAGGTCGAGCGCCTGCTGTTGCACGCGCCCAACGGCGAGGTCGAGCTCAGCATCGAGCTGACCCCCGCCGGCCCCGTGCTCAAGGCCCGGGCCCTTCGCCTCGACCTCGAGGCCACCGAGTCGGTGCGCCTCGCCGCGCCCACCGTGTCGATCGAGGCGGGTGAGCGGCTCGACCTGCGCTCGGGCGGCGCCGCCGAGCTCACCGCCGAACAAGACGTCGTGGTGCTCGGCGCGATGATCCACCTCAACTGAGCGCCCCCCGCGCACGAGGGCGCCGATGAAGCGGCTGCACTTCGAGGCCTTCCGGCCGGTCTGCCCCGCCTGCCGCGCGCCCGGCGCAGCCTCTGCTGTGCGGGTCGCGGCGATCGACCAGGCCACCACCGCCGCGGGCGACTGGGTCGACCTGCTCGAGGGCATGCTCGAGTGCACCAACCCCGACTGCCTGCGCGAGTACCCCGTGCTCGACGGCGTTCCGATGTTGGTCGCCGACATGAGCGGGCTCTTGCGCAGCAGCCCGCTGCACTTCGCCTTCCGCGAAGACATCGGCCCGCGCGTGCTCTCGGCCCTGGTCGACGGCGCGGGCCCCGACAGCGAGCTCGAGCGCCTGCTGCGCTTCTTGAGCCACTACGCGCCCGACCACTACGGCGACCTCGACCCTGAGCCCTGCCCGGGCACAGCGCCGGTCGCGCCGATCACGCAGCTGGTCGGCGCCGCGGTCGAGGCGCTGGGCCTAGCACCTCTGCCCGAAGGCCCCGAAAGCAGCCCGCTGGTCGCCGATCTGGGCTGCGGGGTCGGGCGGGGCAGCTTCGCGCTGGCCGCGGCCACCGGCGGCCTCGTGGTCGGGGTCGACCTCAACCTCGCCATGCTCCAGCTGGCCAGCAGGGCCCTGCGGCGGGGCCGGGCCCGCTACCCGGTGCGGCGGGTGGGCATGGTCTACTCCTGGCGGGAACACCCGGTCGATCTGCCCGGGGCAGCGCGGGTCGACTTCTGGATGGCCGACGCCCACGCCCTCCCCTTCGCTGACGCCAGCCTCGGCCTGGTCACCAGCCTCAACCTCATCGACTGTTTGGGCGACCCGGCGGCCCACCTGCGCGAGCTCGACCGAATCACCGCGCCCGGCGGCAAGCTCGCGCTCTGCACCCCCTACGACTGGTCGCCCAACGCCACCGCGGCGCCCGGGTGGATCGGCGGCCACAGCCAGCGGGCGGTCGACGGCGGGGCGTCTGAGCCGCGGGCCCGCGCGCTCTTCGGCGGCCCGCTGCTGCCCCGCATCGCGCTCCAGGCCGAGGTGCACGCCCTCCCCTGGCAGCTGCGCGTGCACGACCGCAGCACCATGCACTACCAGACCCACCTGCTCGTGGGGCAGGCCGGGTGAGCCGGCTCCGCCCCGCCGACGCGCTGCCCGTGCTGCTCTGGCTGCTGGGCGCGGCCTTCTTGGTCTGGTGGGCGGGCCTCAACCCGAGCAGCGACGGCTTTCAGAACGAGTACCTGCACCACGGCAACGCGCTGGACCTCTGGGGCGCCCTGCTCGACCTCGACCAGTACCACCTGCGCTGGTACGCCTACACCGGCTACTGGCCTTTTGGGCTCTATGTCGTGCCCTGGCCGGCGATGGCCGTGCTCGGGCCGACCCGCCTCGCCCTGCTGCTCGGCAACCTCGTGCACCTCGGCGCGCTGCTGTGGGGCGCTTGGCGGCTCGGGCGCACGCTGCACGCGCCCTTGGCCCCGGCCCTGCTGTTGCTCTGCCCGGGCGTCTTTGGCGCGCTGGTGCGGATCGAGCCCAACCTCGCCACCGTGGGCTGGACCGCCGCCGGCCTCGCCTGCCTGGTCGAGAGCCAGGGCCTGCGCAGCCGCCGCTGGGCGCTGGGCTGGGGGCTCTGCCTGGGCCTGGGCCTGATGTTTGATCGCCTCACCGTCGGCTTCTTCCTCGTGCCCGCAGTGGTGCCGCTGGCGCTGAGCGCCGGCCCCAAAGAGCGCCGCAACCTCGCGCTGGCCGCCGCGGTCGCGCTCGCGCTGACCCTGGCCTGGTACCGCGAGTTCGCCCTGCGCCAGAGCGCCGAGCTCATCGAGCAGGTGCCCGTCGGCGAGATTGACGCCGCCGGTGATGTTTTGGTGGCCACCGGCCCGCTGCGGCACCTCTACTACCTGCTGAGCCTCATCGACGGGCAGGCCGGGCCCCTGATCGGCGCGCTGGCCGTGCTCGGCGTCATCGACTGCCTGCGCCGCGCCCGCCGCGACGGGCTGCCCCGACCTGAGGCCGCCCTGCTTTGGGCCGCCCTGCCCGCGCTGCTCTTCTTCTCGCTGCTCGCCAAAAAGCAGCCCTGGTACACGCTTCCCGCGCTGGCGCCCTTGGTGGTGCTCGCCGCACAGCGCCGCTACCTGCCCTTTGTCGGCCTCGCCGGCGGCCTCTGGGCCTTCGGCGCCCAGGGCCTCGGCGCGCTGCCCGCTGGCTTCCCGGCAGGCGACTGGCTGCCCCCGGCTTGGGTCGCGCCCCGCTACACGATGGCCCGGCCGCCGAGCGGCGAGCGTTGGCCGGTCGCCGAGGCGCTGGCCGCCCTGCCCTCCGCCGAGATTGACCACCTGCTCGTCTTCTCCGAAGATGAGCGGCTTTTTGAGGGCTTCGTGGCGCTGATGGCCCGCGAGGCCCTGCCCGGGGTCAAGGTCGACAGCCTCGTGGGCAACCCGACCGGCGTCTATGAGCTGCTCGACGAGCAAGACGCCGTGCTGCTCGTCGGCCCCCCGGGCAGCGGCTGGCCCGACGCCGCGCGCATCGAGGCCCAGCTGGTGGCCGACCACTACCGCCTCGCCGAGCTGCCGCCGGTGGCCGACGCCGTCGCCGGAGAGGGCGCCGAGCTGCAGCTGGTCGGGCGCTGGCCCGCCGGCGGCCGCGCGGCCGAGGACATCGAGCTCTCGCTCTGGGTGCGGGCGACTCCGAGCGAATAACGATCAGCAGCCGATTTTGAGCGCCCCGGCGGCCGCGGGCCGCCGGCGGCCCCCGGGCGGGGCGCGGCCCAGAGGGCCTTGGTCGCTGCGCGACCGGCGCGGGGCGCCGCCCGCCCGTCGGCCTGGCGCCGCCAAGCGGCAGAAAAGGGGCCTCAGCCCGCGGCCCGCGGGGCCCCCTGGGCGAAGCGCGGCCGCTGCTCGACAAAAGGGCCCATCCACAGGCCGTCGAGGCCGGCGGCCTGGTGGGCGCGCACCGCCTCGCTCGGTGAGCAGACGATCGGCTCCTCGTGCATGTTGAAGCTGGTGTTGATCAGCACCGCGGCGCCGGTCAGGGCGCCCACCCGGGTCAGCAGCTGGTGCAGGGGCGGGTCATCGGCCGCGCGCAGCACCTGGGGCCGTGCCGTGCCGTCGACGTGCACCGCGGCCGGGCAAGCCGCCTTGAACGCCGGGCTCGCGTCGAGGCAGGTGGTCATAAAACGGGGGCAGTCGCCCACCCGGTCGAGGCCGCTGAACCAGCGGCCGGCGTCCTCGGCGCGCACGATCGGCGCAAAGGGCATGAACTCGCTGCGCTGGAGCATTCCGTTGAGGCGCGCGGTCACGCCCAGGTCGCGCCCGAGCGCGAGCACGCTGCGGTGGCCGAGCGCGCGGGGCCCCCACTCCATCCGCCCGGCGAAGCGGCCCACCACGCCGCCATTGCTGAGCAGGGCCGCCACCTGCTCCACATCCCCGGCGACCCCGCTGGGCGCCGTGCGCGCCGCGGCGTCGACCGGCTCGATCTCGCCGCGCTTGAGCGCCTTGTAGAGGTCGCGCTCGCTGTAGCCGGGGCCCCAAAAGGCGTGGGGCAGGGCCCGCGGGGCGGCGTCGACGCTGCCCAGGGCGGCGCCGAGCGCGAGGCCGCCGTCGCCCATGTGCGGGATGACCCAGACGCTGTCGAGCACGTCCAGCGCGCTGATCTGCTGGTTGAGGCGCACATTGGCGAAGACGCCGCCGGCCAGGGCCACCCGCCGCAGGCCGGTGCGCAGGGCCCAGTAGCGCACGAAGCCGAGCACAGCGTCTTCGAGCACGCGCTGGGCGGCGGCGGCGACCTCTTCGCGGCTGTGCTGGCGCACCACGGCCCAGAAGGGGTCACTGGGCCGGTCGCGGCGCAGGGCCGAGTCGCGCGAGAAGCCCGGGCCGACGAAGCTCACCCGGCGGGCGAAGTGCCGCACCAAGGCCGGCGGCGGCGTCGCTAGGGCGGCGAGGCCGGTCACCTTGCCCTCGTGGCGGCCGGCGATGAAGCCGAGCAGCTCGGTGATGCGGCTGTAGAAGGTGTTCACGCTGGCCAAGCCCGACTGGCGCCAGACCAGATCGAGCTGGCCGTCTTTGCCCACCGAGGCGGTGGCGGTGGTGCCGTCGCCCATCGCGTCGACGGTGAGCACCAGGCAGTGGTCGTGGGGCTGGGTGCGGTAGGCGCCCTCGGCGTGGGCGCGGTGGTGGTCCATCAGCTCGAGCTGGGCGCGCTCGAAGGGCCGCTGGCGCAGGCGCTGGCGCAGCAGGCGCTCGCCCAGGTCGAGCTCGAGGGTGAATATGCCCGTCTTGCGCAGAACACTCTGGTAGACGATGTAGGCGTGCAGCGCCTCGGTGAACTGGCCCCGGGCCCGGGCCGCGTGGTGCAGACCCGGCAGGGCCCGCAGCGCCGCCGAGGGGGTGAAGCCGGTGCCGACGACCACCCGGTCGACCTCGCGGGCGGGCACGCCGCCGAGCTCGAGCGCCGCGTCGATCGCCCCCCAGGGGAAGGCCGCCGAGCCCTTTTGGCGGTCGATCCGCTCTTGGTTCACCGCGGCCACCAGCTGGCCGTCGACCAGCAGGGCGGCCCCGCTGTCGTGGTTGTCTGCGATCCCGAGCACGATCATGGCCGCCGCCCCCTACCCACGCGGTCTATCCCTCTGACCTGCGCCCAGCGCGGGAGAGCGCGGCGAGGCCCCGCCCGAGCAGGGCCGGGCTCAGGCGCCGGGCGAGCCCGAGCATGTGCGCCTCGGCGAAGATCGGCACATAGGGCCGGCCCTCGACGATGGCGCGCACAATGGCGTCGGCGACGACCTCGGGCCGCCGCCCCGGCCGCCCCATCAGCCGGCCGACCGCGCCGCCGAGCGGGCGCTCGCGGGTGCCCGGGGCCAGCCGCCCATCCTCGAGGATGCGGGTCTGCACAAAACCTGGGCAGACGAGGTGCACCTGCACGCCGCTGCCGTCGAGCTCGGCCTGCAGGCTCTGGCTCAGCGCCACCACCCCTGCTTTGCTGACCGCGTAGGGCGCCATGCCCGGGATGCCCCAGAGGCCTGCGGCCGAGGCGAGGTTCACGATGTGGCCGCGGCCCGCCGCCCGCATCGCCGGGCCGAGGTGGTGCACGTGATGAATGACCCCGTGCAGGTTCACGCCGAGCACCGCCCCCCAGTCGGCCAAGCTCGCGCCCAAGGCCGGCCCGGCGTGGGCGATGCCCGCGTTGTTCACGAGCACGTCCACCGGCCCGTCGGCGAGCAGGCGGGCGCAGAGCGCGCCCACGGCCGCCGCGTCGGCCACATCGCAGCGGTGCGCCTCGACCTGCACGCCGCGGGCCCGCAGGCGGGTCACCTGCTCGGCGAGGCGCTCGGGTCGCAGATCGCTGAGGATGACGCTGGCGCCGGCCTCTCCGAGCGCGGCGGCGGTCGCGGCCCCGATGCCGCTGCCCCCACCCGTCACGAGGGCGCGCGCGCCCACCAAGGGCAATCGACCGGCCATCTCCCCTCCCCGCGGCGGCTCGCGCCGCCGACCGCGCAGGGCTAGCCGAGCCCCCTCCCCTGCGCCCACCGGTCCGCCGATGCCCCCGCTCCCGCCCGCTGCCCTGTGCGCGCAGCTCGGCCCGCCCCCCTGGGCGCAGACCGCGCTCAGCCCGCGCACCACCCGCTGGACCGGGCCCGCGGGCAGCCTCATCGCGCGCCGCCCCGACAGCGCGCGCAAGGCCCAACAAGAGGCCGCCGCCCTGCGCGCCTGGGGCATGGCCGCCCGCGGGCCCGCCCTGCTGCAGGCCGATCCCGAGGTGCTGTGGCTCGAAGACCTGCCCGGGCGCCCGGGCGCGGCCACCGATCCGCCGGCCACGATGCGCGCGCTGGGCGCCGCCTGTGCCGGGCTGGATCGCGGTGCGGCTCCGCCTGATCCCCTCCCCCTCGACGCCGCGTTGGCCCGGCGGGCCGCGGCGCTGACCGGGGGCGCCGCCGCGGCGCTGCTGCAAGGCTGCGATTGGGCCGCGTGGGCCGGCTGGCCGCGCTGGCCCCAGCACCGCGACTTGGCGCCCCGCAACTGGCTGGTCACCGAAGATGGCGTGCACCTCGTTGACTTCGAGCACGCGCGCCCCGACGCCCCAGGAACAGACGCGGCCCGGCTCTGGCTCGAGCTGCGGCTGGCGCTCGACCGCTCCGAAGCTGACGCGGCGCTGCAGGACTGGGAGGCCGGGCGGCGCGCCGCCGGGGGGCCGGCCCTGCCGCCGACGCCCATGTTGCGCGACCTCTGTCGGCTGGCCGCCGCCGCAACCCTGCGCTGGGCCGAACGCCACGACGACCCCGCGTTCACACAACGGGGCGAGGCCTGGGCGAAGCTGCTGCAGGCGGGCGAAGCGCCGCCCACGCTGACCGGTGCTTAGCGAAGGTTCAGCGGAGCTTCAGCGGGCGTTCCGCGGGCGTTCAGCGGACGTTCAGAGGGCCTGAACGCCCACCGCCACGTCAATCTCGGGGCGGTCGGCGCAGGCGGTGCCATCCTGGCACAGCGCCCACTGGCCCTTGCCGACGGCGAGGCGCACGGGCGCGCCGATCATCGGGCTGAGGTCGGACGCGCCGCCGGGGCAGAGCTCGGCGCCGCCGTAGATGCTCTCTTCGCCGCCGCCGCGGGCGTAGCTGAGGATGCAGCCGCCGCGGCTGGGCTCGAGGCGGAGCAGCACCGGGTCGGCGCCCTGGGCGAGGCTGGGCGGCAGGTCGCTGATGGTCATGGGGCGGCGGGCCGCGTCGCCTTCTGCGGGCGCCTCGGCCTCGCTGCGGTGCACCGCGTCGACCGCCCCCGCGCCGGGGCCGGCGCCCTGGTCATCGCAGCCGACACCAGCGGCGCAGAGCAACCACAGGGAGGCCATTTTCATCGAGGCAGAGAAGCGGGCGGCGATCATGGGAGCTCCGGGGGCCGAGGGTCTTTGTCAGGATACCGCAAGCGGCCCTGCGCGGAGCGGCGACGACCTGCGCGGCCCGCGGAATTTGCGCTGCTGGCCCTCAGAAGTGCAGGACCGCGCCGGGCCAGCCGAGCTCGACGCCGAGCACCACGCCCTCGGGCAGGCCCTGGTCGAGCAAGAACAGCGCGCGCAGGCCCACCCCCGCAAAGGCCACCCGGCCATAGACTCCGGGGCTGACCAGGGCCGCGGTGGGCAGCACGGTCCAGGTGCCCTGCTCGGCGTCAAAGTCAGCGGTCCACCCCTCGAGGGCCCAGACCCCGCCGCCGGCCTCGAGGCTCAGGTGCGTGAGCCCCCGCCCAAAACCCTGGCGCAGCCCGAGGCCGCCGCCGGCCGAGAGGCCGCGGCCCAGGCCCTGCTCCAAGGCGAGGCCCCGCGCACCCGAGCTGAGGCGCAGCTCGCCGTGCAGGGCGAGGTGGTCGCGGAGCACGACGCCGAGGCGCCCCATCGTGCTGGTCGCCGTGTCGACGGCGAAGGGGGTGGTCAGGGCCACGCCGAGCTCGACCTGCCCGCCCAGCGGCCCCAGGCGCACCTTGTCGCGCGGGAGCTCGTCGAGCAGGGCGTTGGGCACGAAGAAGGCGATGTTGTCGCCGCCGAGCTTGCGCGAGACCACGCCGAGCATGCGGCCCTCGGCGTCGACCACCGGGCCCCCCGAATTGCCCGGGTTCAAGGCGGCGTCGGTCTGGACGAGCCGCGCGCCCACCGCGCTGATGATGCCCTCGGACACGCTCCACAGCAGCACGCCGTCCATCGGCGCGCTGCGCTGGGCGGCGGGGGCATAGGGGTGGCCGAGGCCGTAGACCCGCTCACCCCGCTGGGCCGGGGCCCGGCGCATGGGCAGCGGTGTGACCACGCCGGCCAGCTCGGGAACGGCGATCAGCGCGAGGTCCTCGCGGGGGTCAGCGGCGATGGTGCGCCCGGTGTGCTCGGTGCCATCGCGCAGGCGCACCCGCGGCCGCTGCCCGCCCGACACGCAGTGGTAGGCGGTGGCGATGGTCCCCTGCGCGTCGATCACCGCGCCTGAGCACCAGCCCGGGCCGGTGACCAGGAGCACCACGCTGTCGAGCCAGCGCTCCACCGGCGGGACCACCGGCAGCACCTCGGCTGCGCCGGCGCTGTCGGCGGTGGCGGCTGGCCCCGCTGCGGACTCGGGCTCGGGCGGGGGCTCGACCGCTGGCGCCGCGACGGGCACGGCCTCAGGCGCCGGGCCGCCGGGCGGCGACGCGGGGAGCTCATCGGCCACAGCGGCCCCGACGGGCAGGAGCAGGCCAAGGCCGAGCAGGAGGTGGGGGACCCGGCGCCACAGCGACCGGCGTGGGGGTCGGGGCACCAGCACCTCCGCGGTGGGCGGAGGTTATCCCGCCCAGCGCCGCGCCCCGCGCGCCGCCCGAGCCGACCCATGCACCTGCCCCGCCGCCTGCTCCTCCTCCCCCTCCTGCTCGTTGCGCCGGCCTGCGACCCGCCCGCCGACGAGCGCCTGAGCGCGCCGCCCGCGCCGGTGACCGAGGCCCCGCCGCCGGCCGAAGCCGACGCCGCCCAGGTCGATCTGCCGCCCCCGCCGGCCGAGGCCCCCGGCGGCCTGCCCGCGGGCGCGCCCGACCGCATCCTGGCCCGGCACCTGCTCATCGCCTACGACGGCGCGCTGGGCGCTCCGGCCACCCAGCGCCGCACCCAGGCCGAGGCCTTGGCCAAGGCCACCGATCTGCACCAAAAGCTCGTCGCTGGGGCTGACTTCGCGGGGCTAGCCAGGGCCTCGTCCGACGACGGCAGCGGGCCCAAGGGCGGCGAGCTCGGCGTGGTCACGCCCGGCATGATGACCCCCGCCTTTGAGCAAGCCGCCTTCGCCCTCGCTGAGGGCCAGCTCAGCGGCGTGGTCGAGACGCCGTTTGGCTACCACATCATCCGCCGCGACCCTCTGGTCGAGGTGCAGCTGAGCCAGGTGCTGGTCCAGTGGGCCGGCCTGCCCCGCAGCAGCGCCAAGCGCAGCAAAGACGAAGCGCGGGCCCAGGCCGAGCAGGCCCGCGCGCGCCTCAGCGCCGGGGAGCCTGTGGCCACCGTGGTCGCGGCGCTCTCGGACGGCCCGATGAAGGAGCGGGGCGGCGACCTCGGCTTCTTCCAAAAGGGCACGCTGCAGCCGGCGCTCGAGGGCCCGGCCTTCAGCCTGCCTGTGGGCGGGGTCTCGGCGGTGGTCGAGAGCGCCCACGGCTTCCACGTGCTGGTCCGCACCCGCTGAGGCGGCGGGCCGCAGCCCCCACCGCTCTGGGCTTAGAGCGCCGCCTCGATCGCCGCGCGGATCGCCGTGTCCTCGGCGGGGGTGACCTGGTCGACGAGCACCCGCATGTCGCGCCCGACGATCATGATGCGCGGGTAGGTGTTGTCGGGCACGATCTGGTAGGACCAGCCCTCGTCATCGCTCAGCACCGGCGCGCTGATGCCGAACTGGTCGGCCCAGGCGTTCAGGTCGGCGTTGTCGGGCACCTCGCCGGCCTGGTCCTGCGGCAGCAGGGTCACGTACATAAAACCTTGGTCGCGGTAGTCGGCCCAGGTGGCGTCGACCTCGGCGGCGAGCCCGCGGCAGGGGCCGCACCACATCGTCGAGACGTCGATGGCCACGACCATCCCGTACCACTGCCAGGTGGCGGTCTCTTCGCCGTGCTGGTCGAGCAGCCGCAAGTCGGGCAGCACCTGCCCGACGCCAAAGCCCTCACCTTCCAGCTCGGCGGGCGGCGGGGAGCCCTTGTCCCACCCGTTCTCGGGCGCCTCCCAGTCGGAGCCCGAACCGACCTCGGGCAGGTCGCCGTCGGCGCTGTAGAGCCGGGGCGGAGCGCAGGCGGCGAGCAGCGCGAGCGGAGCGGCGAGGGAGAGGTGGCGCGGCATGTGACCTCCGGCGGAGATGGGCATCGGCGCGGAGTGTAGCCCAACCTCGGCCCCGGCGGCGCGGTAGCCACGGGGAGGCAACGGGCTACACCGGCCCGGCGCCGGGCGCGGGCCCGGCCTCACCCCTCACTCCCCCGAGCGCCCATGTCCGAGACCCCTCCCCTGCGCCGAGACCAGCTCGTCGAGAGCTACGCCCGCTACGGCGCCCCCGCGGATCGCTGGCTCATCGGGGGGGAGTTTGAGCGGGCCGTGGTGCGGCCCGACGGCGCGCCGATCGCCTACGACGACGACGACGGCATCCGCTGGATCTTGGAGCAGCTCGGCGCGGGCGACCCGAGCTGGGCCCCCTACGAAGAGGCCGGGCACCTCATCGCACTGCTCCGCAAGAACGGCGCCAGCATCACGCTCGAGCCCGGCGGCCAGGTCGAGCTCAGCGGGGCGCCCCACCGCAAGCTCTCCGACCTCGCCGCCGAGGTGCGCGAGAACCGGGCCCACCTGCTGGCCCTCTCCGCCGGCAAGGCCCACCGGTGGATCGCCGCGGGCCTGACCCCCTACGCCCCGATCGACGCGGTCCACTGGATGCCCAAGGGCCGCTACAAGGTGATGCGCGAGTATCTGCCCCAGTTCGGCGATCTCGCGCACGCGATGATGAAGGGCACCTGCTCGGTGCAGGCCAACTTCGACTACGCCGACGAGGCCGACTGCGCCGACAAGGTGCGGCTCTGCGCCGGCGTGGCCCCGCTCACCACGGCCATCTTCTCGAACTCGCCGCTGCTGGCCGGCCAAGACACGGGCTACCTCAGCTACCGTGGCCACATCTGGACGCGCACCGACCCGGCCCGCACCGGCTTCCCTCCGGGCCTGCGCGACGACTACAGCCACGAGCGCTGGGTCGACTATCTCCTTGATGTCCCCATGATGTTCTACAAGAAGGGGAAGGACTGGGCCCCCGCGCACGGCCGCACCTTCCGCACCTTCATGGACGAGGGCATCGACGGGCAGCGCGCCGGCTGGCCGGACTGGGAGCTGCACCAGACCAGCGTCTTCCCCGAGGTCCGGGTCAAGCGCACCATCGAGGTGCGCGGGGCCGACTGCGTCGACATTGACCTCTCCATCGCCTTCTGCGCCTTCTTCACCGGCCTGCTCTATGACCGGGCCGCGCTCGACCAAGGCCTCGCCTTGGCCGCCGAGCTCGGCCGCGCCGGCACGCGCGAGGCCCGCTTCGACGCCGCCTGCCGCGCGGGCATGGGCGGAGAGGCGGGCGGGCGCACGCTCGGCGCCTGGGCGCAGGACCTCATGGCCATCGCGACCGCGGGCCTCGGCCGGTGGAGCCCCGCCGATCTGCCCCTGCTCGATCCGCTGCGCGCGCGGGTCGAGGCCGCGCGCAGCCCGGCGGTCGACCTGCTCGAGGCTTGGCGGCGCGACCCCTCTCCGGGCAACGTTCTCGCGGCCTGCGCCTACTGAGCGCGCTCCGGCCGCGCTCTCCCGGGCTGCGGTCCCCCCGGCCGCTGCGGGCCGCGGGTCAGTTGCGGTCAAGGTCCGCCGGACTGATCCGAAGCAGCCGCCGGAGGACGGGATGCCGCTGAAGCTGATGTTGGCGGGGATGAACGAGGCCGACGCGCGCAGCCTGCGCCAAGCGGTCGCCGACATCGCACACGACGCCGGGTACCTGCGCGACTGGACCCAGCTTGAGGCGGCCTGCAAGCAGGCCCGCCCCGACTTGGTGGCCATCGACATCGACCAGCGGCCCGGTCAGGTCATCGCTTTGGTGAAGCGGACGCGGGCCATGTCGCCGGGCGTCGCCTTCCTGGCCGTCTCTGCCGAGCCGCCGAACGCCGCGCTGGTGCGCGAGCTGACCGAGGCCGGCATGAGCGATCTCGTGCTGCTCAGCGAGGGGCCGGGCGACCTGCGCCGGGCGCTGCGGGCCGCCTCCAGCCGCGAGCGCGCGCCGACCCTCGACGGCGAGGTCATCGCGATGCTCGGCGCCAAGGGGGGCGTCGGCACCACCTTGGTGGCGGCGAACCTCGCCGGCGAGCTGGCCGCGCGCCAAGCCGACCGCAAGGTCATCCTCGTCGACCTGCACGTCTTTTTGGGCGATGTGGCGACCGTGCTCGACGTGGCGCCCCGGCCCAGCGTGCTCTGGTTTTTGCAGCGGGGCGCGGTGGCCGACCCCCGCACCTGGTCCGAGGCGCCGCCCACCCACGCCGCCGGCTTCCGCGTGCTCGGCCTCGACGGTGACGTGGCCACGGTCGACCCGGTGAGCGCCGAGCAGGTCGTCTTCCTCTGCGCCAAGCTCCGCGACCGCTACCACACGGTCATCCTCGATCTGGGCAGTGATATCAACGAGGTGACCCTCGCCGCCTGCAGCGTGGCCCAGCAACGGGTGCTCGTGCTGACCGACGAGCACGCCGCCCGCAGCGGGGCGATCCGTCGACGGGACGCGCTGCGCGCGCTCGACCTGGGCCCCGCGCCGACCCGGGTGATCTTGAACCGGGCGCAGGACTGGGGCCCCGCCGCGCAGGAGCGGCTCGAAAAGGCCGTGGGCATGCCCGCCCTCGGCGCGGTCACCAACGCCTGGCAGGACATGCAGCTCGCCATGGAGCGCGGCCAGGTGCTGCGCCAATGCGCGCCGAAGTCGCCCGCGGCCCGCGATCTCGGCCGCATCGCCGACACCCTCGGCGGCGTGGCCGCCGACGATGACCGGCAAAAGCGCACGTTTTTCAGCTTCTTCCGCTGAGGCGCCCCGCAGGGGGCGAGGGCGCGGCGCGGCGGCGGCCGGTTAGCCCCCCGCCCGGAGCTGTCGTGTCGTTGCACCCCACCGCCATCGTCGACCCCCGCGCCGCGCTGGCCGACGACGTCGAGGTGGGCCCGTGGGCGCAGATCGGCGCCGGGGCGCAGCTCGGCCAGGGCTGCCGGGTCGGCGCGGGAGTGGTCATCGAGGCCGGCGCAGACCTGGGCCCAGGCGTCGAGATCGGCCACCACAGCGTGATCCACGGGGGCACCCGCCTCGGCGCGGGCTGTCAGGTCTTCCCGCAGGTGGTGCTGGGCGCCGCGCCCCAAGATCGGAAGTTCAGCGGTGAGCCCAGCTGGCTTGAGATCGGCCCAGGCACGGTCTTCCGCGAGTTCAGCACCGCCCACCGGGGCACGGGCGAGGGCGGGCTGACCCGGGTCGGCGCGGGCTGCCTGTTCATGATCGGCAGCCACGTGGCCCATGACTGCGTCGTCGAAGACAACGTGGTGATGGCCAATCACGTCGCCCTGGCCGGGCATGTGCAAGTCGGCGCCGGCGCGGTGCTCGGCGGGCTGAGCGCGGTGCACCAGCACTGCCGCATCGGGCGCCTCGCGATGATCGGCGGCGGCGCGATGGTCGCCGCCGACGTCCCGCCCTTCAGCCTCGCGCAGGGTGACCGCGCCCGCCTGCTCGGCATCAACCAGGTCGGCCTGCACCGGGCCGGCTGGTCACCGCCGGCCATCCGCGCCCTCGCCGCCGCGTGGCGGGCGGTCTTCTCGCTCCCCCGTCGCGACGAGGACGGCCTGATGGACGCCTTCTCCGAGGTCCCCGAGCTGCCCGAGCTGCTCGAATTTCGCCGCAGCAGCGCGCGCGGCCTCTGCCGGATCGGTGGCGCGACGGGCGCGGCCTCATGAGCGCCGGGCCACACTGGTGGGGGCGCTTTCACGTGCCGCTGCACGGGGCCGCGCGGTGGCAGATCGGCCCGCTGCAGCTCATCGTGCGCCGGCAGCCCTGGGCGTGGAGCTTCGCGACCCGCTCCGCCGGGCCCTGGGACGCCGACCACCTCGAGGTGGCCAGCCCCTTGGACCCGCAGACCCCCGACCCGCCGGGCAGCGCGATCTCCCGGTTCAGCTTCGGCGAGACCCTCGATCCGCTCGAGCTCGAGCCCCGGCTGCCCGACCGCACCGTGGTCGCGAGCCCCGCCGCGCAGATGGGCGTCATGCCCGGCGAGGACTGCCGGGCCTTCGTCTCGGTGCCGCTCTGGGTCTGCCTGCGGGTGGGCACCGACCGAAAACCAGCGATGGAGCTCCCGATCAAGCGACCGCCTGACACTTGGCTCGGCCCCTCACCCATGCAAGGCCAGCTCTGCTACGGCAGCCGGGCGCCGCTGCAGCTCGAGGTCGACCGGCTGCCGCACCACCCGCACCGGGCGATCATCCCGCTGCGGCTGCGCAACGACGGGATCGGGACCTTTCGGCTCGAGCGCATCCGCATGCCCGTGCCCCAGCTCCCCCTGCTGCTCGCCGCCGACGGCCGGCTGTGGACCCCGCCGGTCGCCGTGAACATCGAGCGCAGCGGGGCGGTGGCCGTGGAGCTGAGCGCCAGCCCGCCGCCAGAGGCCGGCCCTTGCGCGGCGCTGAGCCCCGCGCGGGAAGAGGGGCGCGGCCTCGGCCGGGTGATGCACTCGCTCGGGGCGATGTTCGGCCGCTGAGGCCGGGGGAGGATGGATGGCCAAGCGCCGCGTCGCCGAACAGCAGGCGGAGCCGTGGATCGACCCCGCCGTCATCGCCCAGCTGCCCGTCGTGGCCGAGGCCGCCTTGGCCCTGGCCGCGGGGCTGCTCACCGGCCACCTCGTCGGGCGCCTCGCCGAGCGGGCCATTGAGCCGCTGTCGAGCCGCGCCTGGAGCTTCTTGGCCCGCCGCGCGGTGTTCTGGACCTGCGCCGCCGCCGGCATCGCCTATGGGATGCGCGCCTTCGGGGTCGATCTCGGCGTGCTGGTCGGCGCCGCCGGGGTGGCGACCGTCGCCGTGGGCTTCGCCGCCCAGACCTCGATGTCGAACCTCATCAGCGGCCTGTTCTTGATGCTCGAGCGCAGCATCAGCGTGGGCGACGTGATTGAGCTCGGGGGCACCACCGGCGAGATCATCAGCATCGACCTGCTGAGCGTCAAGCTGCGCACCTTTGAGAACCTTATGGTGCGGATCCCCAACGAGGCGCTGGTCAAGGGCCAGATCGTCAACCTGTCTCGCTTCCCGATCCGCCGGGTCGACTTTGCGCTGCGATTCTCGGCCGAGCAGCCCCTCGGTCCGGTGGAGGCGGCGCTGCTCTCGGTCGCCGAAGAGGAGCCGCTGGTGCTGCAGGAGCCCGCGCCCCAAGTGATGCTCCGCGGCTTCTCCGAGGGCACCGTGGACGTGCAGCTCTCCTGCTGGGTGACCCGCGAGGCCTACATCGCGGTCCGCACGCGGATGACCCTGCTGGTGCTTGAGGCCCTGCAGCGGCACGGCCTGCAGCTCGCCGCGCCGCGGCGCGAGCTGGTCACGATGAGCCGCGAGCCCGCCCCGGGGCTGCCGACCGGCAGCTGAGGGCCGCAGCGCCCGGCGGCGAGGAGGGCAAAAACACGACGCCCCCGCCATCATCGGCAGGGGCGCAGGGTCTCGCGCAAACGAGCGCGCGGGTCAGCTGCGCCGACGGCGCAGGCCCACCAGGGCCAAGAGGCCGCCGAAGAGGGCCGCGAAGCGACCAGCGCCCGCCGCCGGGGTCGGCGCGGCGCTGCAGCCCTCGGGGGTCTTCTGCTCACCTTCGCCCTCGAGGCCCAAGCTGTCGCAGCCCTCGTCGATGACACCGTCGCAGTTGTTGTCGATGCCGTCGCAGACCTCGGCGAACTCGGCGCTGGACCAGCCGTTCTCGTCGTCGCAGTCACCATCGGCCACGGTCAGCCCGTCGCCGTCCTGGTCGTTGGGGTCGGTGCCCGACTCGTCGACGAGGCCGTCGCAGTCATCGTCGACGCCGTTGGTGGTGTCCTCGACCGCGCCGGGGTTGATCTCGCGGTCGCCGTCGTCGCAGTCGCCGCCCGCCTCGGAGAAGCCATCGAGGTCGTCGTCGAAGTTCTCGCCACCCTCGTCGACCAAGCCGTCGCAGTCGTCGTCGACGCCGTTGGACGGATCCTCCTCGCGGCCGCTGACCCGGTCGGGGTTGCTGTCGTCGCAGTCGCCGTCATCCTCAGACAGGCCGTCGCCATCGTCGTCAGTGGAGGTGCCGCCCTCGTCGATGAGGCCGTCGCAGTCGTTGTCCTCGAGGTCGGGGAGCTCAGGCGCGCCGGGGTAGGTGTCCTCGTCGCCGTCATCGCAATCGCCGGCCCACTCGGCGTAGCCATCGCCGTCTTCGTCGACCACGCCAGCGTCGACCACGCCGTCGCAGTCGTCATCGACGCCGTTGCCCATGATCTCGCCCGCGTCGGGGCTGACCGTGTTGTCGGCGTCGTTACAGTCGCCCTCGATCTCGGAGCGGCCGTCACCATCGTCGTCGTAGGCGCCCGTGCCCTCGTCGACGATGCCGTCGCAGTCCTGGTCGACGCCGTCGCCGACCTCGGCCATGCCCGGCCCGACCCCCGCGTCGGCGTCGTTGCAGTCGCCGCCCGCCTCGCTCACGCCGTCGCCGTCGTCGTCAGACCAGATCGTGCCCTCATCCACCGCGCCGTCGCAGTCTTCATCGACGCCGTCGGCGTCTTCGCTGCTGGCCGGGTTGACCGTGGCGTCGGCGTCGTTGCAGTCGGTGCCGCCGGGCACGACGTCGGCCGGGTAGCCGTCGCCGTCGAGGTCGTTCCAGTCGCCGTCGGCGCAGTCCTGATCGATGCCGTCGTAGGCGATCTCGACGCCCAGAGGGTTGACGCTGGGGTCGTTGTCGTTGCAGTCGTTGCCCGGCAGGCCGCCGGTGCCCGGGACGCCCAGCGTCGGGCGGCCGACGTAGGGGGTGGGCACGTAGAGGTCGCGGTCGGCGTCAAAGTCGTCGTCGAGCGCACAGTCGGCGTCGATGCCGTCGTACCAAGTCTCGGGCGCGCCCGGGTAGACGCTCGCGTCGTAGTCGTCGCAGTCGTCACCGTCCTCGCCGCCGGGGTGGCCGTCGCCATCCTGGTCGAGCAGGTCGAGCCCGTCGCAGTTCTGGTCGATGCCGTCGTAGGGCACCTCAAAGGCACCGGGGTTGATGCGGCGGTTGGTGTCGTCGCAGTCGGTGCCGCCGCAGACCAGCGCGTCGTAGCCGTCGTTGTCGACGTCACACTCGTCGCTGCCGTCGCAGTCTTGGTCGATGCCGTCATAGGGGGTGTCGGTGGCGCCCGGGTAGATGGCCGGGTTGGTGTCATCGCAGTCGGTGCCGCCGCACGCGGTGGCGTCGAAGCCGTCCTCGTCTTCGTCGCAGCTGCCGCAGTAGGTGTCGCCGCTGGTCTGCCAGGTGGTGCGGGCGGCCGAGCCCGAGGCGCCGACCACGGTGACCCAGTCGGTCGTGATGGTCGCGCCCGCGGCGATGGTGCTCGGGTTGGTCCACCGGATGCCGAGGCCGATGTCGTTGCTCGCGCCGGAGTAGTCGACCAGCGTCATGTCGGCGTCGATCGTCGGCCAGGACGCGAAGCTGCCCAACGAAGAGTTCAGCGGATCACAGGCGCCGAAGCCGACCGTGATGCCCGAGCTGCCACCCACGCTCTCGGCCCAGTCGGTGCGGCCGTCGCTGTCGGTGTCGAGCGCGTCGTTAAAGGTGCTGTAGTTGCCGTAGAAGCTGGCGTCCTGGTCGGGGTCGAGGCCCTGGAACAGGCGGAAGGAGGTCACCGGGCTCGTGCCGCTGTTGGTGATGCTGAACGAGGTCGACATCACGCCCGAGGCGATGGCCCAGCGCTCGGTGCGGGTGACCTGCACGTTGCCGCCGCGCCAAGTGTAGACCGACACCTTCTCAGACGAGGTCGAGCTGTCGCTCTGGCTGACCAGGGTCACGTTCGAGGTCAGCGACGAGCTGCCCTGGGTGTAGTAGTGGCTGGCGGTGCCCCCGACCGAGTACTCAAAAGCGACCGCATGGTACGGCGTGCCTGGGTAGGTGAAGTCGTTCCACCGGCCGCTGTAGAAGGCCTGGAAGCCGCGCGAGAAGGACGGGTCGTTCCAGTTGCCGTTGGTGCCGTAGTACACCTGGATCAGCGTGCCGGAGACCAACATCGACGCGGCGTCGGCCAACATCGGCGCAGAGAGCGCGAGGCCCAGCAGGCCGATGCCACCAAACATGCTCTTCGAGAAACGGGGGGCCATCTCAACCTCCGGGGGGACGCGCGGGCCGGCGCCGACCCTGACGCGTTCATTGGTACACAACGGCGGCCCGCCGCCGCAAGACCTCAGATGACAACTTCCAGACATCGTCGAGAACAACGTCACTGACGCTCAGAATTCGCGCATTGGCGCATCCCCGCGGCGCTGCGCCACCCGGGGCGGCGGCGCGGCCCGGCGCGATAGGTCGCCAGGATGCCCGACCCGCTGCACGATCCCCCCGACCCCTCGCTGCTCCACGCGCCCACGGCCGCCGAGGCCGGGGTGCTCCGTCCCACCCGCGTCGAGGTGAACCTCGACCAGCTCGCCGCGAACCTCCGGGCGATTCGGGCCCACGTCGGCGGCCGCCCGCTCATGCCGGTGCTCAAGGCCAACGCCTATGGCCACGGCCTCGTGCCCGTCGCCCGGCGGATGGAGGCCGAGGGCGCCGACATCCTCGCGGTCGCCTACCTCGAAGAGGGCATCCTCCTGCGCCGGGCGGGGATCCGCTGCCCCATTTTGGTGCTCGGCGGCGTGGTCGGCGAGCAGATCCCCCTGTTCCTCCAGCATGATCTGCGCATCACCGCCTCGTCGGTGGCCAAGCTCGACGCGGTCCAGGCCTGCGCCGCGGCGGCCGGCGCGACCGCCACGGTGCACCTCAAGGTCGACACGGGGATGGAGCGGGTCGGCGTGCACTGGTACAGCGCCGCCCCCCTGCTCGAGGCCAGCCTGCGGTGCCCGAACGTGCACGTCGAGGGCATTTACAGCCACCTCGCCAACAGCGACCTGCCCGAGGACGCCCCCACCCGGCTGCAGATCGAGCGCTTCGCTGAGGTCCTGCGCTTCTATGAGCAGCGCAGCCTTCCGGCGCCGCTGCGCCACCTCGCCAACAGCGGCGGCGTGCTCCAGCACCCCGACACCTGGCTCGACATGGTGCGCCCCGGCATCCTCCTCTACGGCGTGTTGCCCGCGCCGGGCCTGCCCTGCCCGATCCCCGTCGGCCCCGCCCTGCGGTGGACCAGCCGCGTCGTCTACTTCAAGGTCGTGCCGGCCGGCGCGCCGGTCAGCTACGGCTCGACCTGGGCGCCCGCCGTCGACACCCGCGTCATCACCGTGCCGGTCGGCTATGGCGACGGCTACTTCCGCGCGATGTCGGGCAAAGCCGAGGTGCTGGTCGGCGGGCGCCGCTGCCCCGTGGTCGGCCGCATCTGCATGGACCAGCTCATGGTCGAAATCGGCCAGGGCAGCGCCTACAACGGCGACGAGGTCATTCTGCTCGGCGGAGAGGGGGCCGCGGCCATCACCGCCGACGCGCTGGCCGGCTGGGCGGGGACCATCGCCTACGAGGTGCTGACCAACATCAACACCCGCGTCCCGCGCCGCTACTTGCCCGCCGCGCCCGCCGCCGGCGCGTAGCGGAAGTCGCAGCGCAGCGGCACCGCAAAGAAGGAGCTCTGGATCTCCTTGCGGACGAGGAGCTGACCGCCCTCGACCCGAATGCGGGTCTCCTGCGTGGCCTGCTCCCCCTCGAAGCGGAGCACCAGCGCGTCGGCGCCGCGGGTGGCCCGGGCCTGCAGCGGCGTGCCGTCATCGGCGGTGACCGGCACCGACCCGCCGTTGAGCGGCACGGTCAAGGTCTCGGCATCACAGCGCACGATGACCTGCTGATCGCTGATCTCAAGGCCATAGCGACCACAGGTGTCGGGCTTTCCGGCCATGCGGCTGCGGGCCAGCGGCCGCAGCGGGGCCAGGATGGTCGCCACCGTGGCCTCGAGCGCCTGCGCCTTGCGCGCGTCGACCGTGGCGGTCGGCTCGGCGAGCACCCAAAAGGAGGCCCCGGCGGGCGGCGGTGCAGCGAAGGCGGGCGCGCTGAGGCCGAGCGAAAGCAGGGGGAGGAGGGCGGCGCGCGGAGGGGGCCAGCGCATGGGGGCTCCGATGGGGCGCGACGGCGCCGCCGAGCGTGGGGATACCAGAGGCGGGACCGGGAGGGGAGCATGGCGCAGGATCGGAGGGGGCGGTGGATCGAGGCCCTCTGCCTCGCCGGCGCCGTGGCGCTGGCCCCGCCGCTGCGCTTCCCCGGCGCGCTGCCCGGGCCCGAGGTGGTGAGCGCAGACGACCACCTCACCGTCCACCACGTCTTTCAGGAAGAGGCGGGCGGCCGGGTGCGCCACCCCGCCCTCTCCGATCCGGCCACCCAGCTCGGCCCGCTGCGGGCCGCCGCCGCCGCCGCCCTGCGCCGCGGCGAGGCCCCCCTGTGGAGCCGCGCGCTCTACGGCGGCGCGCCCCTGCTCGCCGACGCCCAGAGCGCCCCGCTCTCCGTGGGCACCCTGCTGCACGCGGCGCTGCAGGCCGATCTGGCCCAAGACCTCACGGTCAGCTGGATCTTGGTGTGGACCGGGCTCGGCCTCGGCCTGTGGGCCCGCGGCCTGCTGCGCCAAGCTGGCGCGCCAGCGGGCGCCCTGCGGGGCCTCGTCGCCGGCGGGGCGGGCGCGGCCGGCGCGCTCGCGCCCTTCACCCAGGTCTGGCTGCTGCACCCGCACGCCGCCGCTGCCGCCTGGATGCCCTGGCAGTGGCTCGCCCTGCAGCGCGGCTCCCCGGCGGGCCTCGCGCTGGCCACGCTGGGCCTCGCCGCCGGGGGTCACCCCGGCACGCTGGTGCACGGGCTGCTGATCAGCCTCGGGCTGCTCATTTTCGGGGCCGGCCCGCGCCGCACACGGGCCCGCCTAAGCGCGCTGAGTGGGCTGGCCTGCGGCCTGCTGCTGGCCGGCCCGCTGCTGCTGCCGGTGGTGGAGCAGGCGGCCCGCTCGACCACCCTCGCCGCGCGGGTGGGCCAGCGGCTGGCCCCCGCCCAGCTGCTCGATCTGGTCTGGCCCGGCTGGTGGGGGCACCCCGCCGCCGAAGACGCCGCGCCTGGGCTCACCTGGGCCGACGGCCAGCTCCACCCGGGCCTGCTCGTGCTCCCGCTCGCCGCGGTGGGCCTCGTGCACGCGCCGCGCGCCCGGCCGATCGGCCTGCTGTGGGCCCTCTGCCTCGTTGCCAGCCTGACCAGCCTGCCCGGGCCTTTCGCGCACGGGCGCCTCGGCAGCCTCGCCGCCGCCCTGCTCATCGGGCCGGCCGCCCTCGGCCTGTGGGGGCTCGTGCAGGGCCGCGCCCGGGCGGTCGGCCTCGCGACCGCGACGGCCCTCGCGCACATCCTGCTCGGGATCACCGTCCGGCACGCGGATCAGGGCAGCTTGCCCGCCGAGGCGCACGCCCCCGCGCCTGCGCCCTGGGCCACCGCCCTGGCCGCGGAGCTCGACCGGCGGGGGGCCCGGGTGCTCGGCCTGGGCTGGACCGCGCAGCCCAACACCGGCGCGCTGGCCGGGCTGCGCGACCTGCGCGGCTACGACCTGCCGGTCTCGGTCTCGACCCACCGGCTGATGGCCGCGCTGAGCGCGCCGCCCAAGGCGCCCTGGTACCCCGTCGAGGCGCCTCCGCCGCGGGCGCTGCTCCAGGCGCTGGGGGTCGGCGCCCTGCTCCTGCCGCCAGCGCCTCCTGAGGGGCCCGATCCTTGGGCGGACGCGGCCGAGGGCCTGCGCCCGCTGCCCTCACCACCCGCGCCGCTGCGGGCGCTGGTGCTCGAAGACAGCGCGCCAGAGGCCTTCCTCGCCAGCGGCCTCACCCGGGTCAGCGGCCCCGAGGCCGGGCTGCGGGCGCTGCGCGCCGCCGGCGCTTGGTCCGCCCCGCCGGTGGAGCTTCCCCTCCCCTTGCCCGAAGGCCCCGCGCCGACCGCGCCCGTGGCGCTGCGGTGGACGGGCGAGTCCCTGGTCGAGCTCCGCTTCGAACCCGCCGAGAACGACCGCCTGCTCGTCGTGCTCGAGGCCTGGTCGCCTGGCTGGCGGGCCACCGTCGACGGCGCCCCGGCGCCGACCCTGCGGGCGGGCGGCTTCGCGCTGGCCACGCTGGTCCCCGCCGGCGCGCGCTCCGCCATGCTGCGCTACCGCCCCGACGGGTGGATCTGGGGCCAGCGCCTCGCCCTGATCGGCGCGCTGGGGCTGATCCTGCTGCTGGTTTGGGGGCCCAACCGCCGCGCATCAGGCCAGGCCCCCAGCTGAGCCGCGCTCAGGGCAGGGTGGGCGTGCGCGGCAGCGCGGGCAAGGCCTGGGCAGCGGCCGCCCGCAGGCGGGCCCGCTCGGCCTCACGGGCCGCGGTGTTGGTGGCCTCGGCGGCCCGGGCCGCCTGCCACAGACCCCGACCCCAGACCACCACCATGCCGGTGCCGAGCGCGCCGCTGACCCCGAGCGCCGCCGGGGACTCGGCCTGGGTGCCCCACCAGCCCGCCACCCCTGTGCCCGCCGCGAGTGCGGCCCAGGTCGCCAGCGTGCGGCCGCTGCGCGGGTCTTTCGCGTAGGCTTGGCCCAAGGCAGGGACCACCGAGAGCCCGGCCGCGAGGCCCGGGGACTTCAAGTGCAGGGGGCGCGCGGCGTCGGCGACGAGGCGCTCGGCGGCGGCCCGCGAGGGGTGGGCCGCGGGCAGGCTGGCCAGGGCGGCGCGGGCCTCGGCGGGTCGACCGGCCTCGACCCAGAGGCTGCCCCGCAGCAAGGTGGCGGTGGCGGCGAGCTCGGCGTCGGCGGTGGCCGCGGCGAGCGCGCGCAGCGCCTCATCCCCGCGCCCTTCGGCGCCCGCGGCGAAGGCCGACACCCCCGCCCGCAGCTGGGCCGCCTCGCCGAGCGGGCCGCTGACCTTGCTGTAGGTCGCGACCGCCAGGGTCGGGGCGCCCCGCAGCTCGTGGGCCATGCCTTGGCGCAGCAGCACCAGATCCAGGTCGACGCCGCCGGTGCGCGGGGCGAGCAGCTCGGCGAGGCGAAACCACTCCAGCGCGCCGTCTGGGTCTTTGTTCCGGAGCAGGTGCTCCCCATACTCGAGCGCCTCGGCGGCGGTCAGCGCCGCCTCGGGCCCACCAGCCAGCGCCCCGCCGAGGGGGGCGAGCGCCAAAGCGACGACCAACACGATACTTTGAGCGATTCGACCGACCGGCGCAGGCATGAGCGTCCCCCGGGGCGCGGCGCGCCGCGGCCGGCGGCGCTACCAGCGGCCCATGACGCCGCCCTCTAGCCCAGCCTCTGTCCCCCGACGGCTCCTCGCGCTGGCCCTGCCGGTCGTCGGGCTCAACGTGCTCAACGTGCTCTCGTTGGCGGTGGACACGGCGATGGTCGGCCGCCTGCCCGACCCGGCCAGCGCGCTGACCGGGCTCGGCTATGGCACGCAGTTCTTGTTCATCCTCATGGTGCTGATGATCGGCCTGGCGGTCGGCTCGGTGGCGATCGTCGCCCGGGCCTTCGGCGCCCGCGATCTTGAGCGGGTGAACCACCAGCTCGGCCAGTCGATGATGCTCACCGTCGGGATGGGCGTGCTGATGGGCCTCGTCGGTCGGGCGGTCGCGCCGCTCTACCTCGACCTGGTGAGCGCCCGCGGCCCGGCCCGCGCCGCCGCGCTGCTCTACCTCGACCCGCTGCTGCTCGGCTTGGTGTTCAACTACTTGACCATCCTGCTCGGCTCGATGCTGCGCGGCGTGGGCAACACCCGCCTCGCCTTCCAGGTCGCGCTGGTCAGCAACCTCGCGAACTTCGGCCTCAACAGCGTGCTCATCTACGGGGCGCTGGGCCTGCCCGCCCTGGGCGTGCGCGGCGCGGCCATCGGCACGCTGCTCTCGCAGATCTTGAGCTTGGTGCTCATCCTCGGGGCGCTGGCCCGCGGCGCGGTGCCCGGCGTGCGCCCGCCCCTGCGCCCGGTGGCGGTGGACTGGGCCGCGGCGCGGTCGCTGCTGCGCATCGGCGCGCCCGCCGCCCTCGACATGGTGGTGCTCAACGCCGGCTTTTTGAGCATCGTGACCCTGCTCGGCCTGCTCGACCCCCTCGCGGTGGCCGCCCACGGCATCGGCCTGCGCATCCAGGCCCTGGCCTTCGTGCCGGGCATGGCGATCAGCCAGGCCACGGGCGCGCTCGTCGGGAACGCCCTGGGCGCGGGCAAACCCGACGAGGCCCGCCAGGTGGCCCGGGTCAGCGTCGGGCTCTGCGTGGCGGTGATGTCGGTGGTGCCGCTGTTCATCGCCCTGCCCTCAGACGCCGTGCTGGCGCTCTTTGACGTCGATCCGGCGGGGGCGATGGGCGGCTATGCCACGACCTGGATCCGCATCCTCGGCGTCTGCATGCCGCTGGCCGGGGTGCACGTGGCCTTGGCCGGCGCCTTCCAAGGCGCGGGCGCCACCCCGCTCTCGCTGCGCCTGAACCTCGCCTCGACCCTGCTGGTGCAGATCCCCGCCTCCTACCTGCTCGGCGTGCAGGCCGGGCTCGGGCCGCTCGGGGTCTGGCTCGGCTTCCCCATTGGTTTCGTGGCCCGCTCGGGCCTCGCCCTATGGACCTACATCGACGGGGCCTGGCTGCAGGCGCGCGTGCGCTAAACGCCCCCAGCGGCGATGTTCAGCCCTCGGGCTGCCAGCGGGGTAACCAGTCGACCCCCGGCCCGCCCAGCGCCACCCACTCCCCTTCCCCCTCGCCCGAGATGGCGATGAGGTCGCTGTCTTCGCCGACGCTCCGCGCGGTGAGCAGCAGCCGGCCGTCGGGCGCCCAGGACACCCCCTCCTCGCGGCCGGGCGGGCAGCCCCCCTTGGCCGGCCCGCGGAGCTGGGCGCCGGTCTGCACGTCAAAGATGGTGATGCAGGAGCGGTCGGCGGCGCGGACGGGCAGCGCGAGCCGCCGGCCATCGGGGGACCAGGCGAGCCCCTGGTCGGGCACGGCCTCGGCCCCCTGGCCGGTGGGCACATAGAGCGCGCGGACGGACAGGTCGGCCAGCTGGAGCACCGACACGCCGAGAACACCGCCCCGACCGCTGATCCAGGCGAGGTAGCGGCCGTCGGGCGACCAGGTCGGGTTCAGGTCCTCGCCCGGGGCGCGCAGCAGCGGCCGCAGCTCACCGCCGGCCAGGGGCACCGCGTAGAGGTCGAGCTCGCCAGCGGTGGACGCGACGAAGGCCACCAGGCCCTGGGGCGAGACGCTGGGCGTGAAGGCGCCCTCGGGCAGGTCGGTCAGCGGGCGCTGCTCGCCGGTGGCGAGGTCAATCACCGCGAGGTCTGAGAAGCCCCGGAGCGCCGCTTCGACGACCAGCGCCCGGCCGTCGGGGGCCCAGGCCGCCGCCCGCAACCGGGGTCGCGCGGGCCCCAGCGGGATGAGCGCCCCGCTCGGATCGACGCGCAGCAGCTGCTCTTCGTGCCCACCCGGGCCCTCGCGGCTGCCGATGAGCACGGCCGGCGCGCCCGGCGGGCCAGGGGGCGCGGGGAATGCCGCCCCCTCGGGCGCGGGCAGCTCGACCACCGCCGGCGGCGCGCCTAACGGCGCGGGGGCGAGGCGCATCGGGCGTGCAGCGGGGCCATCTCCGCGGACGAAGTGCACCGCGCCCAGCGTCGGCGGACCACCACAAGCGGCGATCCCGAGCGCGAGGGCACCTGTGCGCAGGGCGCGCATCAGGGCGTGCGGACCCGCACCGCGTCGGCGATGACGACGTAGCCAGGCGTGGTCCAGCGGCTGAGCGAGACGCGGTTCCAGCCGGCGGTGAAGTCGTAGGTGCCGAGCGCGACCCAGCGGCTGTGGTTGCCCGACTGGTCGACGTAGAAGGTGCCGAGGTGGCGCTCGCTGGCGTCGTACATCATGAACGGCGCGCTGCGCGAGCGGTCGCCCGCCGCCGGCCACCAGCCCTCGACGGTCAGGCGGGTGGAGCTGCCCAGGTAGAACCAGAAGTGAGCCGAATCACTGGCCTCGGCCGTGCTGCGCCACCAGTAGCCGGTGTTGTAGTAGCCGCCGACGTTGTTGCTGGCGCCCCAGTAAGAGGAGACCTCGATGCGGGCGTTGGAGCCGTTCAGCGCGCTGTTGCTGTCGATGACGATCTCGACGGGGGAGGAGGAGGAGCTGCCGCTGCCGGAGCTGCTGCTCCCGCTGCCCGAGCTGCTCCCGCCGGAGCTGCTGCCGCCCGAGCTGCTGCCGCCGCTGGAGCTGCTCCCCGAGCCGCTGCTCCCGCTGCCCGAGCTGCCGCCGCCGCAGGCCGCCGCCTGGGTCAAGTAGGTGGTCCAGGGCCAGTTCGGGCCCGGATCGCTGCGGTTGTAGGGCTGGAGCTGGCCGTGCCCGACGATGTGGTAGCGGTCCTTGGGGATGCTGCGGGCGGTGGCGATCTCGCAGACCAGGGCTGCCGAGCGGCTGATCAGGCGGCTGTCCCAGGAGGCCTGGCTGCCGTAGCCGGCGTGCTCAATGCCGATGGTGAAGTTGTTGTTGCTCGAACCATCCCGCGAGCAGTCGACCTGGCTGTTGAGATCGCAGTCGTAGGTGCTGCCGATGTGCCACGCCTTGCGCGCCTCGCTGACCAGCTGCGTGACCTCGCTGCCGTCGGAGTTGACGACGTAGTGGGCGCTCACGCCCGAGCTGCTGTTGGCCAGCCAGCTCCAGCAGCCGGAGTAGCTGCCCTCGCAGGTGTGGATGATGATCATCGAGGGCGTGCCCGCCGCGCCCGAGGGGCGGGCCGAGTGGTTCGGCGAGCTGCGCCAGATGACGCCGGCGCGCTCGGCGGTCGAGGTCTGCAGGCGGGGCAGGGCGAAGTCGGCGAGCACCTCGGTCGGGCGGATCTGGGCGAACTCGGTCTGCACGCCCTCGTTGATGCGCCGGAACACGCCGTTGTGCACGTAGTCAGCCTGGGCGTCGGCCTCGTCGACGCCGCTGTACCAAGCGACCACCGGGCCCCAGGCCGAGAGGTCATCGATGTCGATGTCTTGGCGCTCGGCCTCATCGGCGAGCAGCGCGGCGGCGGCGCGGATGTTGGCCTCGCGCTCGGCGGCCACCTCATCTTCGGGCAGGCCGGCGAGGGCAGCCGCGCGGCTCAGGCGCTCACCACGCAGCGCCATCAGGCCAAAGGCCGGCTCGGTGCCCTCGAACTCGACCTCACCCTCCACGAACTCCCACCGGGACTCTTCGTAGGCGATCGCGAGCAGAATGGTCTCGGGCACGCCATAGAGCTCGGCGGCCAGCGCGAACTCATCCCCCACCTCGAGCATCGACTCGAAGTCGCTGTTCACGTTCTCGGTCAGCGGCCCCATGTCATTGGCGCTGTCCGCCGCGTCGAAGGAGCAGCCGGCGACCACCAGCAGCAGCGAGAGGGGGAGGAGGCGGGCGGTCATGGAGGCTCCCGGTCGATGGGGGCCAGTCCGGGCGGCGCCGCTGGAGGCGCGCCGGCGGGGACCAGCAGACGAGGCGAGGCGGAGCGAGCGCAGGGCGCAGCGTCACCGCGCCCCCGCAGGGGGACGCTACCAGAGGCGCCATCGGCCGCGGGCCCCACGCCTGAAGCCGACCCGAAGGGCCGCCCGGGCCCGCTCGGGCCCGCCGCGGCGTCGATGAGCGAGAACAACATCCAGCGGGTCGTTCACCGCAAACACCGTGCCCGGCTGCAGGGTGATGACACCGCGGGGCGGTGGCGCCCTCGCCGGGGTTGGGCCCGCCGTCGCGATCTCCGCGAAGCACGCGCCGCTGTCGGGGGCGCTGGTTATGCGCCCGACCCGCGCTCCCGCCTGCACGCAGGGGCGCCATGGCCCGCGGCCCCCACGGGTCCGGCCCCTTTCCCCGGCGACCACGGCCCCGCAGCGGGGCTCCGCGCCGCAGCCCGCGCGACCTCGGCGTCGCGGAGGACCGCATGTACGAGTTTGAGGAGAAGCGGCTGGAGAAGCTCGCGGCCATGCGCGCCGCCGGCCTCGCCGTGTACCCCCACGGCCTGCGCACCACCCACAGCACCGCCGAGGTCGAGGCGCTCATCGCCGGCCGCGGGGCCGAAGCGCTGGCCACCGACAGCACCGAGGTCGTGCTCGCCGGCCGGCTGATGTTCAAGAATGAGATGGGCAAGGCCGGCTTCGCCCGCGTGCAAGACGCCTTTGGGCGCATGCAGCTCTACGTTCGCAAGAATGACGTGGGCGAGACCACCTTCGACGATGTCTGGAAGAAGCTCGACCTCGGCGACCACGTCTGGGCCCGCGGCCGCCTGATGGTCACCAAGACCGGCGAGCCCAGCGTGCACGTCACCGAGCTGCGCCTCGCCGCCAAGTGCATCGCCAGCCTGCCCGACAAATGGAAGGGACTGAGCGACGCCGAGTACCGCAACCGGCACCGCTACGTCGATCTGTTCGTCAACCCCGAGAGCCGCGAGACCTTCTTGCGGCGCTCGCGGGTGGTGCGCGCCGTGCGCGACTTCTTTGAGGCCCGCGGCTTCTTTGAGGTCGAGACGCCCATGCTGCAGGCCATCCCCGGTGGGGCGGTGGCGCGGCCCTTTGTCACGCACCACAACGCGCTCGACATGCCGCTCTACATGCGGATCGCGCCCGAGCTCTTCCTCAAGCGCCTCGTGGTCGGCGGGATGGAGAAGGTCTTCGAGATCAACCGCAACTTCCGCAACGAGGGGGTGAGCACCCGCCACAACCCCGAGTTCACCATGCTCGAGTTCTACTGGGCCTACGCCACCTGGCAGGACTTGATGGATCTGAGCGAGGCCCTGCTGCGCGAGGTTGCCCAGAAGGTCACCGGCGGCACGGCCCTGACCTGGGGTGAGCACCAGATTGACGTGGGGCAGCCCTTCCGCCGCTGGCGCATGTCCGAGGCCATCTCGGAGCGCACCGGGCTCTCGGCCGAGGCGGTCCTCGACCCGGCGGCGATGCGCACCTTTTGGATCGAGCGCTTCCCCAAGGACGCCAAGAACCCCAAGCTGCCCACCACGCTGGGCAAGTGGTACGAGTGGCTCTTTGATGAGTACGTCGAGGGTGAGCTGGTCCAGCCCACCTTTATCACGCACTTCCCCGCCGAGATCAGCCCCTTGTCGCGCCGCTCGGACGAGGACCCGGCCGTGGCCGAACGTTTTGAGCTCTACGTCGGCGGCATCGAGCTGGGCAATGGTTTCAACGAGCTCAACGACCCGCTCGACCAGCAGGACCGCTTCCTCGGCCAAGTGGCCGCCCGCGACGGCGGCGACGACGAGGCGATGTACTTCGACGCCGACTACATCAAGGCCTTGAGCTTCGGCATGCCGCCCACGGCGGGCGAGGGCATCGGCATCGACCGCCTGGTCATGCTGATGACCGGCCAGACCTCGATCCGCGACGTGGTGCTCTTCCCGACCCTGCGCCCCGACCGGGGCGGCGCCGCCGAAGCCGCGCCCCCCGCGGCCGACAAGGCGCCGCAAGGATGATCCGCTTCGCCCTCCTGATCGCCCGCTCGCACCTGCGCTCTCGGCACGCCGCCGCCGGCGTCAACCTGCTGGCGGCCGTCTCGATCGCCGGCGTGGCGATCGGGGTCACCGCGCTGGTCATGGTGCTCGCGGTAATGGAGGGCTTCGAGATCGACCTGCGCAAGAAGATCCTCGGCGCCAACGCCCACCTGCTGACCCTGCACCAAGACGGGGCCTTCGGCGACTGGGGGTCGGCTGTGGCCAAGGTCGAGGCGGTGCCCGGCGTGGTCGCCGCGGCCCCCTTCGTCTACGGCGAGGTGATGCTGCGCAGCCACGCGGGCTCGGCCGGCGTCGTCCTCAAAGGGATTGATCCGGTGCGCACCCCCCGGGTCACCGCGATGACCCAGAACCTCAAGCTCGGCCCGGCGGGTGAGCTCGACGACGACGATGAGCGGCAGGCGGTGCTCGACACCCTGCGCTTGCCACCCCGGGGCATCGCCCAGGCCGCCGACGACACCGAGCCCTTGCCGGGGATCATCCTGGGGACCGAGCTGGCCGGCAGCCTCGGGGTCTTCCCGGGTGACCGCCTGCACGTGATCAACCCGGTGGGCGGCGGGGTCGGGCCATTTGGCGTGCCGGTGCCCAAGGTCCAGCCCTTCCGCGTGGCTGGCGTGTTTTACTCGGGCATGTACGAGTACGACACCAAGTGGAGCTACATCTCCATCCCCGACGCCCAGGCCTTCCTCGGCTACGCCGACAAGGTCACCGGGATCGAGATCATCGCCGAGGACGCCGACGCGGTGGGCGCGCTGTCGCCGCAGATCGACAAGGCGCTGGGCAAAGAGTTCTTCTCGCGCAATTGGAAGGTGATGAACAAGGCGCTCTTCTCAGCCCTGCGGCTTGAGAAGTATGTGATGGGGCTCATCCTCAGCCTGATCACCGCGGTGGCGAGCCTGAACATCGTCGGCTCGCTCATCCTCATCGTGGTGACGCGCAGCAAAGAGATCAGCATTTTGCGTGCGTTGGGCGCCAGCGTGGGCAGCGTGCGCCTGATCTTCATCTTGGAAGGCCTGCTCATCGGCGTGGTCGGCACGGCCATCGGCGCCGCGCTCGGCTTGGCCGGCTGCTGGGGCCTGCAGACCTACCCCTTCCCGCTCGACACCGACGTCTACTACGTCGACAAGCTGCCTTGCGTGGTGGTGCCCCAAACGGTGGTCACCGTCGCGCTCAGCGCGGTGGGCATCTGCCTGCTGGCCACGCTCTGGCCGGCCAAGCTCGCGGCCGAGATCCAGCCGGCCGACGGCCTGAGGTACGAATGAAGGCCCTGCGCGCGCTCCCGCGAGGGCCTTGGCCCATCGAGATCACCGAGCTGAGCCGCCACTTCGTCAAAGGTGGCGTGCGCATCGACGTGCTGCGAGGGGTCGACCTGCGCCTCGAGCCAGGCGAGAAGGTGGCGGTGATCGGCCAGTCGGGCTCGGGCAAGTCGACCTTCCTGCAGCTCTTGGGCACCTTGGACCGACCGACAGCCGGCGGAATACGCTTCGGCGGCTTGGACGTCTTCTCCTGCGCACCGGCCGAGCTGGACGCGCTCCGCAACCGCGAGATCGGCTTCGTGTTCCAGTTCCATCACCTGCTGCCCGACCAGGACGCGCTTCACAACGTCCTGCTCCCGGCGCTGATCGGCGGCGAGTCCACCGCGCAAGCCACCTCGACGGCGCGCCGCCTGCTCGACGCCGTCGGCCTCGGCCACCGGCTGCACCACCGGCCCGGCGAGCTCTCAGGCGGCGAACAGCAGCGGGTGGCGATCGCCCGCGCGCTGGTCCGCGGCCCCTCGCTGCTGCTGGCCGACGAGCCCACCGGCAACCTCGACCCAGCGACCGCGCTCGAGGTCTTTGACCTGCTGATGGGCCTCGGCGAAGAGCGCAAGGCCACCGTGGTCACCGTGACCCACTCGTTGGAGCTCGCCGCGCGCTTCGGGCGCCGCCTGCGCCTCGACCGGGGCCGCTTCGTCGACCCCAGCAGCGCGCCGCCGCCCGCCGCGGAGGCGCTGTGATCGCCCCGCTGCTGCTGCACCTCATCTTGTCCGCGCCCGCGCTGGCCCAGGCCGCGCCGGCCGATCCGGCCGCGCCCGCGGCCCCCGCTGCCCCCGAAGCACCTCCGGCGGCACCTGCGCCCGAGGCGCCGGCTCCGTCCGCTCCCTCCGAGGCGCCGGCTCCGTCCGCTCCCTCCGAGGCGCCGGGTCCGCCCGGGGCGCCGGCTCCGCCCGCGGCGCCGGCTCCGCCCGAGGCGCCCGCGGGGGTGCTGCGTACCGATGAAGATCCCCGCCTCGGCGGCGGTGGCCCCCTCGGCCTGCCCGGCGAGCTCTGGTTGCAGATCCCGCTCAGCCCCGGCGCGGCCCCAATGAAGGTCGAGGCCGTCGAGGTCGTGGGCCTGCGCCGCATCGAAGAAGCGGCGATCCAGGCGGCGATCCGCCTGACCAGCGGCAGCGAGCTGACCATGGCCGCGGTGCGCTCCGACCTCAAGGCCGTCTTCGCCACCGGCTTGGTCGACGACGTACGGGTCAGCGCCGCGCCCGGCCGGGCGCCGGGCCGCTACGTGCTCCGGTTTACGGTCGACGAGAAGCCGGCCGTGCGCGAGGTGCGCCTCGAGGGCAACAAGAAGCTCGACGAAGATGCCCTGCGCGAGGTCATCGACATCGAGATCAACACGGTCTACAACGAGGCCGAGGTCGCCCGCAACATCCAGCGCATACGCGAGAAGTACGTCGAGAAGGGCTACTACCTCGCCGAGATCGATCCCCAGGTGCGTGAGGTCGGCGACGACCAGGTCGAGCTGACCCTGAAGGTCACCGAGAACCGCAAGGTCCAGCTGCAGCGGGTCGACATCACCGGCAACGAGGGCGTGCCTGACCGCAAGATCAAGCGCTTCATCCAGACCAAAGAGGCGGCGATCCCCTTCTTGACCAAGTCGGGGAACTTCGACGAGCTCAAGCTCAACGACGACGTGCAGATCGTGCGCTCGGTCTTCATGGAAGAGGGCTACATCGAGGCCGCGGTCGACGCGCCCCAGGTCTACCTCTCGCCCGACAAACGTTTCATTCACGTCACGATCAACGTGAAAGAGGGCAAGAAGTACAAGCTCGGCAAGCTCAAGGTGCGCGGCGACATGGTCCCCGCCGAGGGCCTGACCGAAGAGGCCGTGCGGCGGATCATCGAGGGCGACACCGCCAAGGTGGTGAACGAGCGCTGGGCCAAGGCCAAGGCGGCCAACGAAGAGGCAGGCACGCCCGACGCGCCCCTGCCCGAAGGCTGGGAGCAGCCGGGCAAGTCGCCGCTGCGCTTCGACCCCAGCCACCCCGAGATGGAGACCGGCGACACCTTCAAGCTCTCGGTCATGCAGCAGACGCTCGCTGAGATCAGCGACCTGTACGGCGATCAAGGCTATGCGTTCGCGAACGTGGTGCCGATCACCGAGACCGACGAAGAGAGCGGCGTCGTCGACATCGTCTTCGAAGTGCAGCGCGGCGACAAGCTGCGCGTCGACCGCATCCAGATCACCGGCAACGACCCCACCTTCGACAAGGTCATCCGCCGCGAGATCCCCATCAACGAAGGCGACATCTACTCGGGCAGCAAGGTCAAAGAGGCCCGCCAGCGCCTCGAGCGCCTCGGCTACTTCGAAGAGGTCCGCATCTCGACGCCGCGGAGCAAAGAGCCCGAGTCCCTCGACATGTTGGTCGACGTGACCGAGCAGCCGACCGGCAGCTTCAGCGTGGGCGCAGGGTTCTCAAACATTGAGAACTTTATGCTCACCGCCAACGTGTCGAAGAACAACTTTATCGGCATGGGCTACGTGATGAGCGCCTCGGCGCAGATCTCGAGCCAGCGGCAACAGTGGAACCTCCAGCTCTTTGACCCCTACTTCCTCGACTCGCGCTGGACCTTCTCGATCAACGGCTACAGCAACGCCACCCAATTCATCGAGGACCAGTACCAGCGCGGCGGCAGCGTCTCGGTCGGCCGCTACCTCGACCAGCGCAACGACACCCGGCTGACCTTCGACTACACCTTCGAAGACACCGGCCTGCGCGCGCTCGACAGCTACAAGCTGCGCCTGCTCGGCGGCGAGCTGTACCGCAACGGCCTCACCAGCACCGGCGGCCTGTCGTTTATCCTCGACAAGCGAAACAACCGGATCCAAGCCACGCGCGGCGTCTTCGCCACCGCGAGCACCGCGCTCTCGGGCGGCGTGCGCTCCGACGACGACACGGTCACCCAGGTCTTTGGCGGCGACTTCAACTTCATCGAGTCGAAGCTCAACGTCCGCGCCTACCAGCCCGTGGTCAAAAAAGAGTGGCTGATCTTCAAATACAACGGCACGCTGGGCAAAATCTGGTCAACCGACGGCACCATCGTGCCCTTCATCCACCGCTACCGCGCGGGCGGCATCCAGTCTGTCCGCGGCTTTGCGTGGTTCTCGCTGGGCCCGAGCCTGCGCGCCCCGGGCTTCAAGCAACCCCAGCAGTACAGCTTCATCGGCTCGGAAGACCCGACAGCGCCCGATGACCGCCTCATCGTCGGCGGCACCGAGACCTGGATCAACAACTTCGAGCTCGAATCGCCGATCATCAAGCAGGCCGGCATCTCAACGGTCGTCTTCTTTGACGCCGGCAACGCGTTTGGCGACGTGTGGGGCGACGGCAACATGAGCCTGGGCGGGCTCCGCGGGGCCTACGGGTTCGGCGTGCGCTGGTTCAGCCCCATGGGCCCGCTGCGCTTTGAGTGGGGCGTGCCGGTGAACCCGCGCCCCGACGAGCGGCGCATCGTCTTCGACTTCAGCATCGGCAGCCTGTTCTGAGCGCCGCCTCACCCTTCGCCCCCTTCGGAGCCCCGCATGAACGCCCGCATCGCCGCCCTCGCCCTCGGGCTCGGCCTGTCCAGCCTCTCTGCCGCCACCCTGCTCACGCCGACCCCCGCCGCCGCCCAGCAGGCGCTCAAGGTCGGCACAGTCGACTTCCAGCGCGCGCTGGGTGAGGTCTCCGAGGGCAAGGCCACCAAGGCGCGCCTCGAGAAGATGTACGAGGACAAGAAGGCCGCCCTCCAAAAGATGGAGCAGCAGCTGGTCACCGCCCAGAAGGACTACGAGAAGCAGGCGATGGTGCTCAGCGACGCGGTGCGCGCCCAGAAAGAGCAGGAGCTCATGCAGCAGCAGATGGTCTTCCAGCAGACCTACATGCAGTCCGAGCAGGAGTTCCAGGCCGCCTACGGCCAGGCGATGGAGACGCTGATCACCAAGATGAAGACCACCACCGAGCTCATCGCCAAAGAGAAGGGCTACACGCTGGTGGTCGAGGTCAGCGAGGGCGGGGTGGTCTACTCGGTGCCGACCATCGACCTGACCGCTGAGCTGATCACGCGGTTCAACGCCGGGAAGTGAGCGGGTGCGGGCCGACGCCCTCGCCGCTGCCCTCGGGGCGCGCCTCGACGGCCGGCCCGAGCTTGAGCTGCGCGGGGTCGCCGGCCTCGCCGACGCGGGCCCCGCCGAGCTGAGCTTCTTGGCCAACCCGCGCTACCGCCGCCAGCTGCGGGCGACCGGCGCGGGCGCGGTGCTCCTGCGCAGCGCGCCGCCCGCCGCCGAGCGACCGGGGGCGACGCTCCTCCTCATTGACGACCCTTACGCTGCCTTCGCGAAGGCCGCCGCGCTGCTCCACCCCATGGCCTGGCCGGCGCCCGGCGTGCACCCCGCCGCGGTGGTGCACCCGAGCGCGAAGGTCGACGGGGCCACCGTCGAGGCTCTCGCCTTTGTCGGGCCGGGCGCGGTGGTCGGCCCGGGCAGCTGGCTGGAGCCCGGCGCGGTGGTCGCCGCCGGCGCGCGGGTTGGCGCACACTGCCGCTTGATGGCCCACAGCGTGGTCGCGGCCGGCTGCCGTCTGGGCGACCGCGTCTGGCTCAACCCCGGCGCGGTGGTCGGCGGCGAGGGCTTTGGTTTTGCGCCCACCGCAGCGGGCCACCAAAAGGTGCCCCAGCTCGGCGTCGCCGAGGTCGAGGACGACGTGGAGATCGGCGTGCACAGCGCCGTGGACCGCGCGGCCTTGCCCCGGCAGCGCACCCGGGTCGGAGCGGGCAGCCGCCTCGACAATTTCGTGCAGGTCGGCCACGGCGCTGAGGTCGGCCCCCACAACCTGCTCGTGGCCTACAGCGGCCTCGCCGGCTCGGCCCGCACCGGCCGCGGCGTGGTGCTCGCCGCCAAAGCCGCGGTGATGGGCCACCTCGAGGTCGGTGACGGCGCGCGCCTCGGCGCAGCCAGCTTGCTGCTGCGCGACGCCCAGCCCGGCGAGGCCTTGGCCGGCGTCCCGGCGGTGCCCCACGCCGCCTGGCTGGCCCAAGCGGCCGCCGCGCCGACCTTGCATGAGGAGCTGCGGGCGCTCAAGGCCCGCGTCGCCGCGCTGGAGGCCGCCGCCCCGCGCCCGGAGCCCCGATGACCGACCTGCGCCTGCCCCTGCACGCCGCGGCCCTCGTGGCCCTGCTGCCCCACCGCCCGCCCTTTCTGCTGATCGACCTGGTGGACGCGCTGGAGCCAGGGCTCAGCGCCAGCGGGCGCTGGACGCCGCCCGCCGACCTGCCCGGCCTGTCGGGGCACTTCCCCGGAGATCCAGTGGTGCCCGGTGTGCTCCAGCTCGAGGCCCTCGCCCAGCTCAGCGCGGTGGTCGCGCTCAGCCTGCCCCGGGCCCCCGAGGCGCCGCCGCCCCAGGTGCGGCTGGCCGGCGTCGACGACGCGCGCTTCCGCGCGGTGGTGCGCCCGGGCGACCTGCTGCTGCTGCAGGCCACCTGCGCCGAGCGCCGGCGTGGGCTGTGGCGATTTACCGTCGCCGCGACCTTCGCCGACGGGGCGCGGGTCTGCGCCGCGACGCTCACCGCCGGGGGCTGAGCCCGGCCCTCAACCGCGCAGGTGGGGCCCGACCCGCCCCTCGACAAAGGGCACCTCGAGCACCTTCTCGTGGGGCACCGGGCCGTGCCCGAAGTAGCCGCCCTCGCCGAAGAGCTCGCCGTGGTCGCTAGTCACGATGAGGTGGCTGTCGTCGGGCATCTTGGCCCACAGCCGCGGCAGCAGCGCGTCGAGGGCCGCCGCGGCCCGCACCTGGCGCTGGCGCAGGGCGTCGAGGCGCGCGGGTGAGAAAAAGGCCGGGGCCTCGGCCACCGGGACCGGCGCCCCCGCCGCCACACGCCCAAAGACCCCGTGCACGCCGGCGAGCCGCGGCGCGTCATCGGGCGGGTCGCCCGGCAGCAGGTAGGGGTAGTGGGCCTCGCCTGTGTTGATGAGCGTAAAACTCGGCTGGTGCCGGGGGAGCTCCAGTATGTCGAGGATGGCGCCCAGGTCGTTGTGCTGGGGCATCTGCACATAGTGGTCAAAGCCCACCGCCAGCGGCACGGCCGGGTTGAGGCTGGGCAAGGAGACGAAGGCCTGGGTGCGGTAGCCGAAGCGCTCGCGCAGGGCCGAGGGCAGGTAGAGCGCCGGCCCGAGGCTGAGCACGGCGAGGGCGTCGAGCCCGAGGCGCTCCCCCCAGGCCCGCAGCTCGGCGCCATGCCAAGCGACCCCGTGCACCCCCGGCGGGGCCTTATGGGGCAGAATGCCCATCAGCAGGTTGTAGTGCGCGGGGGCCGTCCAGGTCGCATAGGACCAGCGGCGCTCGATCGGCCCGAGCCGCGGCAGGTGGACCGGCGCCGCGGCGCACAGGCTGTCCCAGCGGAGCGAGTCGAGCACCAGCAGGACGACGTGGCGGCCGGCCGCTGCGGGGAGGATCCGCGGGCTCGCCCCGCGGATCGAGGCGGCGGAGATCTTGGGCCGCCCGGCTGCTCCGCTCACGCGCCTCCCTGCCCCGGCCTGGGCCGCGGTCGGGCGCGGGATAGCGCGTCCTCCGCACCTTTGCCTTGCCTTCCCTGCCGCCCGGAGGGCCCGATGGGCCTGCGCACCCGCATCCTCCACCGTGTCCTCGCCGCCATCGGGCGACCACCGCCGGCGCCAGCGGCACCTCCAGCCTCGGCTCCCCCCACGGCTCCCCGGCCCGCGCCGGTGGCCGCCGCGCCCGCTGCTCCGCCGGCACGCCCGACCACGGCGGCAGCGCCCTCGACAGCGCCCTCCCCGACGTCATCCACAGCGTCAACCACAGCGCCATCCACAGCGCCATCCACAGCGTCAACCACAGCGTCATCCACGACCTCATCCGCGGCGCCCGCCAGCGCCGCTCCGGCGCCCGGCGCTCCTCCCCCGACCCGGCCGGCCGAAGATCCTGCGGTCGCCGCCGAAAAAGCCGCCAAGCACCTCGAGAAGACCCGGCGGGCCATGCTCAAGCTGCTCATCGAGAAGGGCGGCACCGCCGGCCTCGGCGAGCTGCACGACCACAGCGAGCGGCGCTACTTCATCGGCCACAAGAAGTTCAGCGACATGATGGAGGGCCTGGTCGCCGCGGGCCTGATTGACTTCGACCACGGCGCGGGCCAAGCCCAGATCACCGCCGCTGGGCGGGCCCTGGTGGCTTAAGCGCACCGCCCAGGCTCAGAGCGGCGCGGCATAGACCTGGGCGCTGCTGTGGCGCGCGGCGCCGAGCGCCCGGGCAGCCCCGACCACCGCATGATCGTCCAGCGGCACCTCGACCAGCTCGAGCGCCGTCCAGCCGCGCAGCAGGCCGCGGCGGGCGGTCTCGGCCAGCAGCACCTCTTCGATGCCCAGCCCCGCCGCCTCGGGCAGGGTGGCGAGCAAGCGCAGCCGCGCGCGGCGCACCTCATGCCGCGCCCGCAGCAGGCGCCAGAGGGTGAGCGGGCCGGCGCTGCCGTCGACGGTGCGCAGGTGCGCGGTGTCGGGCACGGTGACCGCCACGCCCACCGGCCGGCCGTCGAGCTCGGCGAAGATCACCGACTCGGGCAGGGCCGCCCGGGCCAGCTCCAAGAACAGGCACGCGCTGGCCGGCGCGCCCGCCGCGCCCAGCCGGGTGGGGCCCAGCCCGCCCGCGACCACCCGCCAGCGGGGCAGCTCACGTTCGAGGTGCCGCAGGTCGGCGGTGCGGACCTGCAGGCCCAGCCGCTCTTCGGTGCGGGCCGCTTGGGCAAAGAGACGCCCCAGACGCTGATCATGCACATCTAAGGGCCAAGTCCAGGCGGCGAGCTCGGCGGCGGGCTGCAGGCCGACCGCCTCGAGCAGCCGGGCGAGGTGCGGCGGCTCGACCGGCCCGCCCGCGCCCCCGCGCACCGGGACGCCCGCCCCGTCATCGACCCCGAGCCCCACCGGCCCGACCACCCGCGCGCAGCCGAGCGCGCGCAGCCAGGCGCCGCAGCGGTCGATCAGGGCCCGGGCGGCCCCCTCGTCATCGCGGCAGCAAAAGGCCGAGAACAGGCCATCCACCGCGCCCGGTGGCCGGACGGCGAGCACCCGCCCGACCACCTCGGCCCCCCGCGAAGCGCAGAGGGCGAGGCTGTCGGCGTGCTCGAGCGCGGGGCTGCCCGCCGGATCCATCCAGTAGAGCGCGTCGCGGCGGAAGTGTGGCCGAAAGCCGCCCTCGCCCGACCGGCAGACACGCTCGGCCTCGTAGAAGCGCAGGCGCTCGGCCCGCCGCCGCAGGTCGAGCCGCTCGACGCGCAGCGGCCGGGGATCGAGGGCGTGGGGGGCGGACAGCGCGACGCTCATGACCCCTGCGCTACCGCGCCCCAGCGGCCTCGCAAGCGCCACCCGGCAGCAGCGCCGCCTGGGCCGCGGCGAGGTCTTCGACCAGGAGCGCGCGCTCTTGGGTCGCCAGCCAGGCCCGCTCCCAGGGCGGGGTGTGGGCGTTGGTCAGCAGCAGCACCCGCGCGCCCAGCGCGAGAGGCAGCGCCAAGTCCAGCTCGAAGATGTCGCCCATCACGCTGACCTCAGCCCAGCTGCAGCCGGCCTCGCGCCGCAGCGCGTCGAGGACCTCGAAGTAGGCGCGGCGCCGCAGCAGCACCGGACGGTCGAGGCCGGGCAGCTGGAGGGCCTCGGGCACACCATCCCAGGCGGGGTCGAGCTCATACTTGCGCGCGCGGCCATGCACCCGGCCCGTCCAGGCGGCGAGGCCCGGGTCTTCCGCCGCGGCGAGGCGCTCGAGCTTGGTGACCACCGCGTCGGTGTGGGAGTTGGTGACCACCCGCGCCGCCGTCGGCAGCAGGGCCCGCAGCAGCGCGCCCGCACCCGGCCGGAACACCGTGCCCGTCTTGACGTAGTTGTGCTTGTACAGCACCCCGTCGAGCACCCGCGTGCGCTCGGCCTCGTCGCGCAAGGCGCCCGCGTGGTCGAGCAGGCGCCGCGCCACCGGCATCATGCGCAGGTAGGGGTCGACCGAGGCGGGCGCGACCACGTGGCCGAGAAAACGCCAGCCTTCGACCGCCGGGCGGGCGGCCACCTCGTCGGCAAAACGCAGCGCGAGCGCCTCGACCTCGTCGCGGGGCAGCCCAGTGATCACGGCGAGATCATCGAGGTAGCCCGCGCGAAAGGGCCCCGCCTCGGCCTCGGCGTCGGTCATCGTCCCATCAAAATCGAGCACGGTCAGCGCGCCGGCCATGGCCCCTCCCGCGGCGAGCCTACACGCGGCGCGCGGCCCGGGGCCGCGGGCCCGGCTAGACCGCGCCCATGACGCGCCCCCCTCGCACCTGGACCGCGCGCGCCCTCCGCGCGGCCGCGCCCGCGCTGCTGCTGGGGGCGACCGCCGCCGCCGCAGACCCCACGGCCGAGGCCCGGCTGCTCGACGCGGCGCGGGCCGCAGATCGGGCCCAAGACCCCGCCGCTGAGCGGGCGGCCTGCGCCGCGCTGGTCGCCCTCGCGCCCACCGGCCGGGGCGGCCCCGCCTGCGCCGCCCGGCTGCGATGGCTCGACGAGCACAGCGATCTGGACGGTGGCTTCGACGATCTGCACCTGCTGCGCGCCGCGGGCGCGGGGAGGGCGCCCATCGAGGCGCTGCGGCCGCTCCTCCACCCCGAGGCGGCGCGCCCCGCCACCACCGCTGCGGCCGCCCTCGCCCTCGCCGCGGCCGCCCCGCCCGACGCGGCGGCGCGCGTGCTGGCGGATCGCTGGGCGGTGGAGCAGGCCCGCCCCACGCTGGCGCGGGCCGAACGGCTGATCCTCGGGGAGCAGGCCGCCGCCGCGCTGATCCGGGCCGGGTCGCCCGCCGCCGCCGCGCAGATCGAGGCGGAGCTCGCGCCGCCCCGCGCCCAGCGCCCGCTGGAGGGCGCCCCCCGCGCCCGCGCCGCCGCCGCGACCGCCCGCCTGCTGCAGGCGGCGGGCCTGCTGCTCACGCTCGGCGCGCTGGGCTTGCTCGGGCCGGCGCGCCGCGGCTGGGCCCTCGGTCCGCGCCCCTATGGGCCGGCGCTCCTGCTCGGGATCACCGCGCTGTGCGCTGCCCTCGCCGCCGCCTGGGAGCCGATGGCTGGCGCTCGGGTGCTCGGGCTCGGGCTGCTCCTCCTCCCCCTGCAGCTGCTCTGCGCGGGTGCGCTCGCCGCGCCGCCGGTCGCCCCGCTGCGCCGCGCCTGCGCCGCCGCGGCCACAGCGGGCGCCCTCCCCCTCGCCGCCCGCCTCGTCGGCCTCGACCTGCCCGGCTTCGTGACCCTGACCGAGGCCCTCGCCGCCCGGGGCCTGCGATGAGCGCCGACCCCAGCGCCGCGCCCCCTGGCGAGCTCATCGCCGTGCGCCGCGGCCACCGGCCGAGCTGCAGCAGCGCCGGCAGCGTGGTCGGCGTCGCGCTGCTCAGCCTCGGCGCGGCCAGCCTCATCCTCAACAGCTTCGCCGACCTGTTCACCGCCTGGCGCAGCGGCGGCGGGCCGCCCGGCCCTCCCCCGCGCCTGCGGCCCGAGGCCGACGGCGGCGGGCGCCTCGCGCTGCCCCAAGGTGACGTGCTCGAGCTGAACCCCGAGGGCGTCGCGGCCGCGCGCCGCGCCGGGGCCACCGAGGTCGGCGCCGCCGCGCCCGCCGCGGTCACCGGCGCCCTGCGCGCGCCCGAAGAGGCCCACCTCGCGGTCACCGACCGCTGCCCAGCGGCCTGCGCCGGCTGCTACCTCGACGCGGGCCCCCATCGGGCGGGCCAAGACGCGGCCGCCCTGGGCGTGGTCATCGACGAGCTGGCCGATCTCGGCGTGCTCGAGCTGGCCTTCGGCGGCGGAGAGGCCCTGCTGCGCGGTGATCTGGTCGCGCTCGCCCACCGGGCCCGGGCGCGGGGCCTCGTGCCCAACCTCACCACCAGCGGCTTTGGCCTCAGCCCGGCCCGCGCGGCCGAGCTGGCAGCGGTTTTTGGCCAGATCAACGTGTCCATCGACGGGCTGGAGCGCACCTACGCCGAGGCGCGGGGCTGGGAGGGCGCCGCCCAAGGCCGGGCCGCCGTGCGCGCGCTGGTCGCCGCCGGGGCCCGCGTCGGCGTGAACACCGTGATGTCGCGCCCCCTGCTCGAGACCCCCGGCGCGCTCGAGGCGCTCGGGGCGGCGATCGCCGAGGACGGCGCCACCGAGTGGCAGTGGCTGCGCTTCAAGCCCGCCGGTCGCGGCGCCGCCGCCTGGGACCAGCTCGCCCCGCCGCCCGCGCTGCTCGACGGGCTCTGGCCCCGGGCCCTGGCCGTCGAGGCCGCCGGCCGCCTGCGCCTGCGCTGGGACTGCGCGCTGGTGCCCTTCTTGGTCGACCACGGGGTCGATCCCGAGGCGCTGCGCCTGCTCGGGGTGCGCGGCTGCACCGCCGGCCAAGACCTGTGGAGCCGCCACGCCGACGGCCGGTGGGCGGGCTGCTCCTTCTTGCCCGGCGCGCCGGCGGAGGGCGCGCTCTCCGCCGCCTGGGCCGCGGCCCCCGAACTTCAGGCCCTGCGCGACCGCCCCGCGGCCGAACCCTGCGCCTCCTGCCCGGTGGCCGCGACCTGCCGGGGCGGCTGCCGGGTCGTCTCCGCCCACCTGACCGGCGACGCCGCGGCGCCCGATCCCGAGTGCCCGCGCGTCCGCCGATGGGAGGCCGCCCGTGTCGGCTGAGCACATGCCACCGCGGCGGGCGGGGCTGGCGCTGGGCCTCGCCCTGGGCTGGCTGGTGGTCGGCGCGGCCTACGTCGTGCAGCGCTTGGCCGACGCGGTCGATGAGCCGCCGATCACCGCCGTGCGGGCGACCGCCACCATCCCCTATTTTTGGCGGGTGGGCTCGAGCCTCGCCGCCGGCGCCTGCGCGGGCCTGCTCGCCGGCGCGGCGGTCGCCCTCGACCCCTCGGGGGCGCGGGCCGCCGCCCTGCTGCGGGCGCTGCCGGCGCTCTCAATCGCGCTCGGGATCGCCCTCAGCATCGCCATGGTGGCGGTGCCATGAGCGGCGCGGCGCTGTTCGCGCTGCTCGCGCGGGGGCATGGGCTGCTCGCCGCCCTGGCGCTCGCCCTGGTCCTGCACCCGGTGCTCAGCCTGCGGCACCCGGGCCGCCCGCGGCCGATGACCCGCCTCGCCGCCGCCCTCGGCGCCGGCCTGCTGACGCTCAACGCGCTGGGCGGAGCGGCGCTGTACCCGACCTACCGCGCGCAGATCAAGCCCGAGCTGGTGCACGGCGCGGTCGAGGCGGCCCTGCACTTCGAGCGCAAGGAGCACCTCGCGCTGCTCGCCGTGTGCCTGGTCCAAGCGGGCGCGGCCCTGCTGCTCCTGCTGCCCGGGCGAGCCTCGGCCCGGCGGGCGGCCCGCGTCCTGCTCGGCCTCGGGGCCCTGATCGGCGCGCTGACCGGCATTCTCGGCATGTGGGTGGCTGCGGTGGCCCATCCGGCCTGGTGAGCGCCGCGCGCCCCAGGCCCAGCCAGCAGCGGACCTTCAGCGCTGACCTTCAGCGCGGAATGGTGACCTGGTCGATGATGTTGCCCGAGAGGTCTCGGGCCACAAGCTCGATGCGGTCGTCGAGGAAGTCGGCGATGACGTAGTGTTCGATGGGGTTGGCCACCGCGCCAAACCACTCGGCCTCGGAGTTGGGGTACAGCGGCGCGCCCGCCCCGCCCGAGACCAGGTAGACCGTGCCTTCGCCCGCGGCGCGCTCTTGACCGGCCTTGATCGGCACGCTGCGCTCGTAGATGTGGTTGTGCCCGGCCAAAACCAGCGCCACATCACCATCTTCGAAGAGCGGCGCCCAGAGGTCACGCAGCTCGACGTTGCTGCCGTGGGTCGTGCAGGTCGAGTACAGCGGCTGGTGGTGCATCGCGACCCGGCGGCGCTGGGCGGTGGAGAGCGTCTCGGAGATGAAGGCGGTCTGCACGTCCTCTGCTTCGCTGGCGTCCCGCACGGTGTCGTTGAGGCTCAGGAAGGTCGTGTCGCCGTAGTCGAAGCTGTACCACTCCTCGTTGCCGGGAAAGGCGAACTGGACGAAGTAGTGCTGGGCCAAGAACTCATGGTTGCCATGCGCCGCCATAAACGCCTTGCCCGCGAAAACATCGCCGCTGGCGTCAAACCAGGAGTCCCACTCGCGCTGGTTGGCGCCGAGCTCGACCATATCGCCGGAGAAGAGGAAGAAGTCGGGCGCGTGGCTGTCCATCGCGGCGAGCACGGCGGCCCAGGTCGCGTAGGTGCCCCGGCTGTCGCCCGACATCGCCACGCGGAAGTTGGCCTTGGTGCCTGGCGCTGGCGGGGTGCGGAAGGTGTAGGTCTCGGACCAGCCGCCCTCGCCGCCCACCCGGTAGCTGTAGGCGGTGTCGGGGCTGAGCAGGCCGCAGAGCCGCACCTCGTGCTGGCGGTAGGGCCCCTCGCCCAGGGCCGCGCCGCCGAAGAGCCAGCTCACGCCCTCGGCGCGCTGCGCGCCCGTCGGGAAGCCCTCGGCCGGGCCCCACTCGATCTGGCTGGCCAGGGTGTCGAGGTCTGAGCGCCAGAGAAAGGCGGCGTTTCGGCTCGGGTCGCGCGAGGGCCACGAGTAGTGCACATGAAAAGGGGCCGGCGCGGCGCCATAGGTCTCGGCGTGCGCGGTCGGCGCGGGGGGCGCAGCGTTGATGAGGCCGGTGGGGATGTTGATCTCAGGGCTGCAGTCGGCGGTCGTCGGGCTGTTGCCCGCCGCGCCGGAGTCGCCGCGCCCCTCGGGGTAAAAATCGCAGGCGGCGAGGAGGAGCAGCGGCGCTGCGGCGCGCACAGACGAGGCGGGGCGCGCAGACAAGGCGGGGCGGATCATCGGCTCCTCCGGGCTCAGAACGCGAGGTGGGCGGCGAGCGAGACCTGGTCGTTGTCGTAGCTCAGGTCCTCCAGCTCGTCGTTCTTCGACCACAGCAGCTGCAGGCGCAGGTCTTGGGCCCGGCGCGTCCAGGGATGGCCGGCGTAAAAGCCGAGGCCCACCGACACGCTCTGCCGGCCCTGGGCGGGGTCGGTGGGCCCGACCAGGGGCACCTCGCCGTTGATGGCCACCAGCGCGTCAGAGCGGTCGAAGCGGCCGACCACGGCGAGGTGCTCGTCGGCCCAGGGCACGCCGGGCACAAAACTCGCCGCTTGGACGTACCAAGCGTTGCTGTTGAAATCGGCGAGGTCCACCGGCTGCCAGTCGGTGAAGCGCCAGAGCAGCTCGGCTTGCACGGTGACCCAGCGGTAGTGGGCGAAGGCCTCGCCGTTGTGGCTGATCGAGGCCTCTTCAGCACCCTCAGGGCCGTCTTTATTGACGTAGACGGCATAGCCGACGGTGGCTGTCGGGTCTTCGTCGGGGTCGAGCAGCTCGCTGGTGGTGCCCGGGCCGCCCCAGGGGCTGAGCGCGACCCGCCCCGCGTAGAGGAATTTGCGGTTCACGTTGCCGAGGCGGTTGGTGCCCTCGCCGTTGAACACGCCTACACCGTACTCGACGATGTTCTCGCGGTCAGCCCCGTGAAGCATCGCGCCGATCTGCCGGCGGGGGCCCAGATCATCGAGGGCGGCCCGCTCAGGCAGGGCGGTCGACTTGTCGGAGATGAGCAGCGTGCGGCTGGTCGGGGTCTTGAACTGGCCCATCCGGAGGGTCAGGAGCTGGTGGGCCTGCAGATCGACATAGGCATCGACCAAGCGGGCCTCGGGCATCAGCTCGATGGAGATGGCCTGCCGCACGGCGAGGCCGCCGTCGCCCGCCGCGCTGCGGCTGAGCGTGGACTGCTGCTCGAGCCGGGCGCGAGCGATTTGAAAGCCGACCTCGCCGGGCACCTCGGCGGCCTTGTCCTCGGGGCTCCACACGAAGCGGGGCTGCACGAAGCCGCCGAAGGAGAAGCGCTGGCGATCCCAGCCCGCGCCCGCCTTGGCCGGGTCGACGCGGTCGACCAGCTCGGCGGACCACGCCGGGCCCGCCGCGACGAGGAGCGCGAGGGCCCCGAGCGCGTACGCCCGCCCCATCGCCTAAAACAGCCCGGTGGAGGCCAGATCGGTGCAGTACTCGGCCGAGATGCTGCCGTTGACCTCGGCGGTCGCCCGCACCTCTTCGAGCGACTCGTGCACGAAGCCGCCGTCGAGCTGGCTCAGCTCGATCTCCATCGTGTAGCCGTCTTCGCCGCTGCCCGAGAAGGTGTAGCGGTAGGTCAGGGGGTTCCCCACCCACCAGCGGCCCGAGTAGAAGTAGTCCTCTTCGTCGGTCTCGAGGGTGGTCAGCTCAAAAGCACCGGCGCCGAGCGCGCACTCGATGGCCGTGCCCGTGCCCACAAGATCGAGGGTCGGGTCGCCCTCAGACCGCGTGTAGTCGATGCCGCCGTCGTAGTCCTCGGCGATCTTAATGAACATATTGCAGGTCTCGGGCGCGAAGACCGGCTCGGGGTCGTAGGGCTCGGCGCCGACCCGCAGGTACTGGCCCACCGTGGCGCAGTCGGCCTCGGGCGAGGAGCTGAGGTAGGCCAAGAAGGCCCCGCCCTGGTCAAAGGCGAAGGCCTTGTAAAAGCGGACATTGCCGACGTCGGCCGCGCCATCGGGCTGGATCGAGCCGACCAGCTGCGGGCTGAGCTCGTCGCCGGTGTCTTCGGCTTTGCCGGCGCAGGCCGCGGTCAGCAGCAGGGCGAGGGCGGTGGCCCGGGGGGTGGCGTGCATGTCTCCTCCACGAGCCGGCGCGTCGGCGCGGCTCAGCTCTCGTTCTGCTCTTCGACGCCGGCCCGCTGGGCGAGCCAGGCCTCCATAAAATTCATCAGCTCGCCGGCCAACACCCGGTCGGTCTGGGTGCTCTCGGCGCCCGTGCGCAGGTCTTTGACCATCCGGTAGGGCTGCAGGACATAGCTGCGGATCTGGCTGCCCCACTCGATCTTCTTCTTCTGCGAGTTCAGCGCGTCGATCTCGGCCTGCCGCTTCTCGAGCTCGTATTGGTACATCTTGGCGCGCAGCATCTTCCAGGCCTTGGCCTTGTTCTTGTGCTGGCTGCGCTCGGCCTGGCAGGCCGCCACCAGCCCGGTGGGCAGGTGGGTGATGCGGACCGCGGAGTCGGTGGTGTTGATGTGCTGGCCGCCAGCGCCGCCCGCGCGGAAGGTGTCGATGCGGCAGTCGGCCTCTTTGATGTCGACCTCGATCTCGTCGTCGATGTCGGGCATCACGTCGACGCTGGCAAAAGCCGTGTGGCGCCGGGCCTGGCTGTCGAAGGGCGAGATGCGCACCAGCCGGTGCACGCCGATCTCGGCCTTGAGGTAGCCATAGGCGTAGGGGCCGCGCACCTCGAGGCGGCAGCTCTTGATGCCGGCCTCTTCGTGCTCCTGCTCGTCGGAGATCTGCACCTTGAAGCCGTGCTTGGCCGCCCAGCCCAAGTACATGCGCTTGAGCATGGCCGCCCAGTCGGCCGCATCGGTGCCGCCCGCGCCGCTGTTCACGTCGAGGATGGCGTCACAGACGTCCATCTCTTCAGACAGCATGCGCTGGACCTCGAGCTCGCGCACCCGCTCGGCCAAGGACTCGAGCGCCGCCATGCCCTCGTCGATGGTGGCCTGGTCACCGGCCTCTTCGCCGAGCTCGATGAGCGTCTCGGCGTCGGACATGCGCAGCTCGACCTCGTTCATGTCGGTCAGCGAGCGCTCGAGCACACCCTTCTCTTTCAGGACCGCCTGGCTGCGGGTCGGGTCGTTCCAAAACTCGGGGTCGTTGCTCTGGTTCTCGAGCTCTTGGATGCGGACCTTACGACCATCGACGTCAAAGGTGCCCCCGGAGCGCATCAATGCGTGCTCGCAGCTGGCGGTGGAGCTCGGTGTGGTCCTGGCTCATGGTCGGGTCCTCGGCGGCGGGCGCCGGCAGCGGCGCGGCCGCAAGAGAAGGGAGGGGGCCGCGCTGGAGGGCCGACCGCCACCAGAGGGGCCGGGCGGAGGGCAGAGGCGCGCGGGGCAGGGCGAAGGGCTAACCAACGGGCCCCGCGCCGTCCGCCTCGGCCTCGACCCGGCCGATCAGCCCGGGTTTGCCGCCCAGCAGGGCGAGCAGGCGCTCCTCTTCGGCGCGCATGCGGGCCGCCTCGGCCTCGCCCTGCTCGTGGTCAAAGCCGAGCAGGTGCAGCAGGCCGTGGACCAGGAGCACCTGCAGCTCCTCTTCGACCCGGTGGCCGAGGCGCCCGGCGGCGGAAGCGGCGGTCTCAACGCTGATCACGAGGTCGCCGAGCAGGCCGCCCTCGGGCGTGTGGGCCTCGGACTGGGGGAAGGACAGCACGTCGGTGGGCTGGTCTTTGTCGCGCCAGTCGCGGTTCAGCGGCTGGATGAACGCATCATCGCAGAGCACGATCGACAGCTCGGCGCCCTCGTGGCCCAGCGTGGCCAGCAGGCGCTGGGCGTCCGCGCGCAGGGCCTCGACCCAGCCCTCGCCCAAGGTGGGCTGGCCCTCGACGCAGACCTCGACCGGCCCCTGATCTTCGTCGTCGGGCAGGGGCGTGGCCTCGACCTCGACCCCGATGCCACGCGAGCCGCCGGTGCCGAGGAAGGCCGCGAGCAGCGCGTTGTTGTCAGCGATGTTCGCCGCGAGCTCGACGGGGCTGGGCGGGCGGGGCTTGCGGGCGGCGGGCTTCGACACGGGGACCTCCGGAGCCGGCGCGGCTATCCGACCCGGGGCGGCTGCGGGCGGGCCTCGGCCTCTCGCGGCAGGTGCTCGGCGCTCTCGTAGTCCTGCTCGGGGTGCAGCGAGGCCTCGCGGCCGAGCGGGCTGACCGGGCCCGTCGACCCCTCGGGCTCGAGCGGGGGCCCGGGCACCTCGACCCCCGGCGGCAGCGGGCGGCTGCCATCGGGCTGCGGCTCGAGCGGGTTGGGCAGCTCCAAGGTGATGATCGGGCCGGTGGACCGCTCAGGAGTGTCGATCGGCGCGCGGCGGGGCACGCCCGGGTACTCGATGCGGTGGTGGTAGATGCCGAGCAGGGTCTCGCTGAAGGCGTCCGAGATGGTGTAGATCTCTTTGACGGTCAGCGGGCACTTCTCGAGCTGCCCGTCGACCAGGGTCGCGTTCACCAACTTCTGGATGAGCGCCCGAATGCTGCTCGGCGACTTGTCCTTCAGGGTGCGGCAGGCGGCCTCGACCTTGTCGGCCAGCATCATGATGCCGGCCTCCTTCGTGTCGGGCAGGCGGCCCGGGTAGCGGTAGTCCGCTTCATCCACCACTTCGCCGGCGTTGACCGCCTTGGCGTAGAAGTACTGGATGAGCCCGGTGCCGTGGTGCATCGAGATGCCGTCGATGACCGGCTGGGGCAGCTTGTGCTGGATGGCGATGGCCTCGCCGTCGGTCACGTGGTTGATGATCACCCGGGCCGAGGTGCGCGGGGGCAGGCGGTCGTGCGGGTTGGGCCCGCCGCGCTGGTTCTCGACGAAGTACTTGGGGTTGACCGCCTTCCCGATGTCGTGAAAGTAGCAGGCGACCCGGGTCTGCAGGGCGTTCGCGCCGATGGCTTCGGCCGCCGCCTCGCTGAGCTGCGCGACGGTCACGCTGTGGTGGTAAGTGCCCGGCGCGCGCAACATCAGCTGCTTGAGCAGCGGGTGGTTGAGGTTGGCCAGCTCGAGCAGGCGGTAGTCGGTCACAAAGCCGAACTGCTCAAAGAGCGGCACGAGCCCCAGCACGAAGAAGCCGCTCAGCGCGCCGCTCAGCGCGGCGAGGCCCATCGACCAGAGCGGCACCCCTGCGCCCGCCGCGGCGGTCTCGTCCCCCATCCAGGCCTGGGCGAGGCAGACCAAAACGGCGCCAGCGGCGTTGACCAGGCCGGTCAAGAGCCCGGCCCGCAGCACGCCGAGGCGCTCGCGGCGGCCGGCCACCGCGCCCGCGCCAACCAGGCCCGAGAGCGCGAAGTACAGCGCCATCAGCGACGAGCCGCCTTGTTGCATGCCGAGCACGCTGGCGGTGAGCAGGCTCCACAGCAGGGCCGCCTCGCCGTTGATCAGCACCCGCACGAGCATCGCGCCGCCGGCCACCGGAGCGACGAAGGCCAGCGCGTCGGGGGGCAGGCCGAGGTTGGGCGCGTCGGCGAGGCCCTCGGCCAGCTCGCGCAGCAGCCGACCGAGCCCCGCGACCAAAAGCAGCAGCAGCGCGCCGGCCTCGAGGTCGCGGCCCCGGGTCGAGACGCCGGGCAGCGCGCCGCGGGCGAATTGGTAGACCGCGGTGGTGAACAGGCCGGTCAGCGCGGCCAGCGCCACGCCAAAGGACAGCGGCCCGACCCCGCCTTGTTTGCTCGCCGCCGCGGCGAGCTGCTGCACCTGCCCGGCGCTGAGCACGTCGCCGGCCCGGGCGATGCTCGTGCCGCGGGCGACCCGGTGGATGCGCGGCTGGACCGCGGCCTGCGCGGCGGTGCGGCGGTCCTCGGTGATCGCCTGGTTGTAGGAGAAGTTCGGCCGCAGCCCGGCGCGGGCGATCGCCACCGCCGCCTTGACCACCTCGGGGCGGGCCTGGCCGAAGTCGAGCGCGTAGAGCGAGACCTGCTGGCGGGCCTCAGCGGGGGTGCGGATGACGCTGTAGTCCTCGAGCAGCAGCTCATCGCGCTGCTCACCCAAGACCAGCACCGAGATCGCCCGGGCGCTCGTGGGCAGCACGCTGCGATCCGGCAGGATGTAGGCGCGCATCGCCACATCGAGCAGCTGCCGGCTGAGCTCCTCGACCTCGCGCGACCAGCCGAGCGCGGCGAGGTGGTCGAGGTCCTCGGGGTCAAGGGTGAACTCGAGCCCGCGCAGGAATTCGAGGGCGACGGCGCTGCGCTCGGCCTCGGTCAGCTCGGCCCGCCCCTCGGCCCGCGCGACCAGGGTGGCCTCGTTGTAGCGCCCGCGCGCCGCGGCGAAGGCGTCGGAGATGCGGCCCTGCGCCCGGTCGGCGAGCTTGGGGTCGAAGTCAAAGACCGGCAGGACCTGGGCTTCGGCGGCGCGCCGATCGGCGTCGGTGTTGAGCTGATCGACGTACTCGAAGCTGACCCCCGCGCGGATGTCGCGCTCGGCCACCGCGCCGACCGGGGGCACCACCGAGACGGGGCGCAGCTCTTCAACGATGAGCAGCGCGCTGCCCACGCTCAGCAGCACGAGCGTGAGCGCTCGCCGGGCGGCAGGCCCGGGCCCGAGGCGCGCGCGCCAGCCCTCAGCCATGCGTCGGCTCATCCTCGTCGCCCAGCTCGCCGGGGCGGGCGGCCGGCACACGCTCGGGCAGCGGCGGGAGCGGGCCCCGCGCGCGCCGCGGGCCCCGGGCGTCGGCGCTGCGGGCCTCGTCGCGGGCATAGGCCCGGACGATGCTGGCCACCAGCGGGTGGCGGACCACGTCGACGTCGTTGAAGTGGATCATCCGCACCTCATCGAGGCCCTCGAGCACCCGCATCGCGTGCACGAGGCCGCTGCGGGTGCCGTTGGGCAGGTCGATCTGGGTGACGTCGCCGGTCACCACCACCCGACTGCCCGGCCCGATGCGGGTGAGGAACATCTTCATCTGCTCGGGCGTGGTGTTCTGCGCCTCGTCGAGGATGACGAAGGCCTCGCTGAGCGTGCGGCCGCGCATAAACGCCAAGGGCGCCACCTCGACCACGCCCTGCTTCATCAAGCGCTCGGCCTTCTCAAAGCCGAGAAGATCGTGCAGCGCGTCATAAAGGGGCCGTAGATAGGGGTTAACCTTCTCGGTCAGGTCGCCAGGCAAGAAGCCGAGCTTCTCGCCGGCCTCGACCGCGGGGCGGCTGAGCACGAGGCGCTTGACCCGGCCCTCCATCAGGGCGTGCAGCGCCATCGCCATGGCCAAGAAGGTCTTGCCCGTGCCCGCCGGGCCGATGCCAAAAACCAGCTCTTTGCTGCGGATCGCGTGGAGGTACTCGCGCTGGCGGGCCGAGCGGGGGGAGAGGCGCTTGCGACCCACCCCGAGCTGCAGCGCCTCGCGGTACAGATCAGCGATGCGGAGGCCCTTGTCTTCGCGCATCAGACGGCAGGCTTGGTCGACATCACCCGAGCTGAGCGCGTTGCCCTCGGCGGCGACCTCGTAGAGCTCGCCGATCACCCGCTGGGCGAGCAGCACCGCGGCCCGCTCGCCCTGCACGCTGATCTGGTCGCCGCGCTGGCCGACCTTCACGCCGAGCACGCGCGAGATGACACGCAGGTGCCCGCCTTGCTCGCCCACCAGCTCTTGCAGGGCCACCCCGCTGGGCAAGGTCAGCGTGCCCCGCAGGGGGGCCGCCGGATCGCCGGTCTCGGTGAGGTCGGAGCCGCCCTGCGGCGGCGTGGGCGCGGGGCCCGGCGCGTGCTCGTGCATCCATCCCAGGGCATCCCCGGGGGTGCGATGTGCGCCCAGGGAGCGGGTCGGAGTGTAGCCTCCCCCCGCCCGCCGTGCCCCGGCCGGCTCAGTCGTCGCCGCCGCCGCGGTACTTCACGCGGAACAGCCGGTTCGCCGCCTCAGACACCACGCTCGGCACGTTCCGGTTGCGGGTGAGCATCATCAGGTCCTTCTTTTGGAGCTGGCTCACCATGGTGACCGCCTCGGAGACCGGGGTCTTGGGGTTGTTCACCAAGGCGACCTTGACCGGGTACTTCCGCGTCCACTCCTTGTTGGCCACGATCTCGCGAATGACCTCGCTGTCGAGGTTCTTGTTGCCGGCGAAGTTGCTCACCTCTTGCTCGGTGAGGCGCCCCGACTTCACCACCGCCCCGGCCACCACCCGGTTGCGGTCGCGGATGAGGATGGCCCGCGCCTCTTTGTTCCCGAGGAAGGCGAGCTTGATCTTCTTGCCCACGCTCATCTCAGCGATGCGGCGCTCCATGCTCGCCACGAGCTTGCCGCGCTCCTCGGAGTCGACGTCGGTGTGGTCCTGGGTCAGGTCCCACGAGAAGGACGCGGCCTCATCCGCGAAGTCGAACTTGAACTCGGCCAGCGCCTTGTCGGGGCCAGCCCCGGTCAAGCGGCCGAGATCAAACATGTCGAGGCCCTGCTCTTGGGCGGCGACCAGCACGGGGCTGCGCTCGCCGCGCAGCGCGGCCTCGATCTCGGCCATGAGATCAATGCGGGGCCCGCCCGCCGCCGCTTGGGGAGGGGCCGGCGCCAGCGGATCGACCGCCGGGGCCGCCGCCTGCGCCCCCACCGGAGCAGCGACCGGCGCGCCGCTCTCGATGAGGTCGTCGTCGTCGAGCGCGGCGAGGAAGGGGCGGCGGGCGGGCACCGCCGGCAGGGCCTGTTGCATGCGCAAAAAGGCCTCTGCTGCGTTGAGGTGCACCTCGGCGCAGGCGGGGTTGGCGTGCAGCGCGATGTAGACCTCGGGCGTCATCAGCAGGCGCTCGTGGTTGCGGCAGAGCTGCTCGCAGAGCTCCTTGTCGGCCCGACCGGCGATCAAGGCCGCGGTGCGGTCGTTGGCCGTCCGCAGCATGCCGATGCGCTCATCGAGCACCTTGTCGGCGGGCCGCATCGCCGCGAGGTACTCGAGCACCTTGGGGTGCGTCTTGACCGAGATGACGCCCAGCAGGTGCTTCACCGGCAGCTCGTTGAGCGCGCGGGTGGCCGCCGCGGCGACGCCAGGGTCGGGGTCCATGGCGAGCAGGTAGAGGCAGCCGAGCTGGGCTTCGGGGGCGAGCGGCATCAGGCCGCGGGCCAGGGCCATGCGCCCCGCGAGCGGAGCGGTGGGCGCGACCTTGCTCTCAAGGGCCTCGGGCACGCCGAGGCGGGCAAAGGGGATGGGCTCGGCGCTCGGGGGGATGGTCATGGGCCTCCTCGGCCGGGAGCGGGGGTGGCGATCATCCGAGCGCGCGGGCGGCCGGTCAAGGGGAGGGCCTCAGCGGCGGCCGCGGTTGAGATCCCACAGGTAGCGCAGACCGACGAGGGTGAGGTCATTGTCGACCTCTTCGACCTCGGAGCAGGCGCTGCCGACGAGGTTCGCCAGGCCCCCGGTGGCGATGCAGCGGATGCGGCTCAGATCGCTGAGCCCGCACTGCTCGGCCAGCTCGGCCTTGCAGCGGCGCGCGAGGCCGTCGACGAGCCCGACGTAGCCCCAAAAGAGCCCGCTCTGCATCGAAGCGGTGGTGTTCGTGCCGATGGCCCGGGCCGGCTTCTCGACCTCGACCCGGGGGAGCTTGGCCGTGCGGGTGAACAGCGCGTCGGCCGAGATGCGAAAGCCTGGAGAGATGGCGCCGCCCACGTAATCACCGTGCTGGTCGACGCAGTCAAAGGTGGTCGCCGTGCCGAAGTCGACCACGACCAAGGGGCACTGGAAGCGCCGCCAAGCCGCCACCGCGTTGACGATGCGGTCTGCGCCCACCTCGCGGGGGTTGTCGGTGCGCACGCGCATGCCCGTCTTGCCGCGACCGACCACGAGGCAGTCCTGGTCGAGGTAGCGCCGCACCGCCTTCTCGATGGCGTAGAGCACGCTCGGCACCACGCAGCTCACCGCCACGCCGTGGATCTGCTCTTTGGTGATGCCCCGGTGGCCGAGCAGCTGCAGCAGCAGCAGGCCAAACTCGTCGGTGGTGCGTGCGGTCGTGGTCACACGCCAGTGGTCCACCACCCGGTCACCCTCCATCGCGCCCAGCACGATGTTGGTGTTCCCGACGTCAATCACGAGCAGCATCCCGAGCCCCCTCCCCTGTGTGTGCGCGGCGCGGCGCCCCCTATTCCGTCCCGCGGCCCGCCTCACCCGCGACGAGCTCGACGTCGCCGGCCAGGATGGGCACGCCGTCGACGAGCAGCGCGCCATCTTCGCGCAGCCCGGTGGCCAGCCCCTCGCGCCCCGCCACGCGCACCCGCCGGCCGAGCGTGTGGGCGCGGGCCCGCCAGCGGTCGAGGCCCGCGGGGTCAAGGGGGTCGACCCGATCCACCGCCCGCACCAGGGCGCCGAGCAGCGCGGCCCGATCCACCGGCGCCCGGCCCAGCCCGCGCAGGCTGCCCGCCTGGGTCAAGGCCGGGTCGGTGGGCGGCTCAATGTTGATCCCCACGCCGAGGATGACGCTGGGCACACGATCTGCGCCCAGGCCGTCGAGCTCGGCCAACATGCCGCCCACCTTGCGCCCCTCGACGTCGACGAGATCGTTGGGCCACTTGAGCAGCAGGCCCAGGACCTCGGCCATCGCCGCCGCCCAGAGCAGCACGCAGCGGGGCGCCTCGACCGGGGGCACCGGAGGGCGCAGCACGAGGCTGAACAGGAGGCCGGCGCCCGGCGCCGCGGACCAGCTGCGCCCGAGCCGGCCCCGGCCCGCGGTCTGGTGGTCGGCGACGACCAGCGGGAGGGGGGCCCCGGCGGGCAAGACAGCGGCCAAGGCCCGCGCCCGGGTGTTGGTGGAGCTGGTCTCGGCGTGGTGCTCGACCGGCCGCCCAGACCGGAGCGCGAGGGTCAACGCGCCCCAGGCGGCGTCGAGGCGCAGCCGCACTCCACCGCTCTGATCGTCGAGCACGCCACCTTCGTCGAGCAGCGGGCGCAGCGTGGCGCACAGCGCCGCCCGCGCCTCGGGGGTGGAGACCGGCACGGGACCAGCGAGCAGGGCCTGAACCTGGGCGGTCAGCGCGGGGCTCGGCCGCACGGGGCTGGCCAGGGCGGGGGAGGACATGGGGGCTCCGGCGGGCTCTGCCGCAGCGGTGGGCGCGGGATAACCCTGCTCCTCCGCCCCCGACACCGCCCGATGAGGAGGCGCCCCTGGACGCCGCTCTCCCGCCAGACGACGGCGCCCCCGCCCGGCCCGCGCGCCTCGCCTTGCCCACCGGCCCCCGCCAGCTCGACCCGCGGGTCATGACCGTCTGGCGCCTCGGCCGGCTCGTCTCGCTGCTGGGCTTCTTCATCCCCGTCGTCGGCACGGCGGCGTGGTTCGGCCGCGAGCTCATCGGCCCGGTCTTGACCGGGGTCCTCGCCGGGGCGGTGCTGCTGTGGCAGCTGCTGCTCCTCCTCCTGTGGCCCCGCCTCGCGTGGGCAAACTTCCGCTACGAGGTGCGGGAGCATGATCTGCTCGTGCAGTCGGGGGTGCTGTTCCGCCGCTGGTCGAGCGTACCCCTGACCCGCATCCAGTACGTCGACACCGAGCAGGGCCCGCTAGAGCGCATCCTCGGCCTCGCCCACCTCAAGGTCTACACCGCCGCGGGCATGAGCGCCGATGGCAGCCTGCCCGGGCTCGACCTCGCCGAGGCCCAGCGCCTGCGCGACGCGCTCTCCCTGCGGGGCAGCGATGACGGGGTCTGAGGGGCCCGAGGTGCCCTGGCGGGGCCTCCACCCGCTGAGCCTCGCGGTGAACCTGCTGCCGCAGGCCTGGCGCACAGTCCGCGGCGCGTGGCCGCTGCTGCTCGCGCTGGTGGTCGGCGGCGATGGCCTCGGGCTCCGCGCCCTCGACTTGACCCTGCTGGTCACCTTTTTCGTCCTGACGGTCGGCCGCACGCTCATCCACTTTTTGACCCTGCGCTACCGGGTCGCCGACGGGCGCTTTCAGGTCAAGGTCGGCCTGCTGAGCCGCTCCGCCCGCGTGCTCGACCCCGGGCGCATCCAGAACGTCGAGATCGTCCAGAACCTGTTTCACAAGCTCACCGGCCTCGTCGAGGTGCGGGTCGAGACCACCGGCGACGGCAGCAGCCACGGCCTGCTCAGCGCTCTTCACGAGGCCGAGGCGACCCGCCTGCGCGCCGAGCTGCGCGCCCTGGTGCGGGCGCAGGCCATGGAGTCCACCCCCGCGCCCATCGACGAGGCCCCGCCCGCGCTGGCCCTGACCCCGCTCGAGCTGGCCGCCTACGGCTTCACGCGGCGCACGGTCGGGGTGGTCGCCGTGCTCACCGCGGTGGGCCTCGAGCTCTTCGGCCGCTTTGGCCCCGAGGTGGCCGAGAAGGCGGGCCGGGCGATGACCCCCGACGTGCTGCTGCCGCTCATCGTGCTCGCCTTCGCCGGCAGCTGGCTGTGGAGCGCCGGCGCCGCCACGCTGCGCCACTGGGGGCACGCCCTGCGCTTCAGCGAAGACGAGCTCATCACCGAGGAGGGGCTGTTCACCCGCCGCCGGGTGGAGATCCCCCGCGGCAAGGTGCAGCTGCTGCGCATCGATGAGACCCTGCTGCGGCGGCTGATGGGCTACGGCAGCCTGCTCATCGAGACCGCGGCGATCGGCGTCGCTGACGGCCGGATGCGCGCGGCCGAGGGCCTCGTGCCCATGGTGCCCCAAGACCGTCTCGCCGCGCTCTGCCGGGAAGCGCTGCCGGCGCTGGCGGTGGACCCGTGGTCGGTCCAGCTCCAGCCGGCCCACCCGCGGGCCCTCTGGCGGGCCATCTTCAGCCGCACGCTGCGGGCCGCGGGCCTCTGCGCGGTGCTGGTCCTCGCCTCGCCGCGCTGGGGCTGGGCCGCCCTCCCCCTGGTCATCCTCGCGCCGCCGATGGCCTGGCTCGACTGGCGCCGCCAAGGCTGGCTGGTCTCGCCGGGCACGGTGATCACGCGGACCGGCTTCTGGCTGCGCCAGACCTGGGTGATCTCCCGCGACAAAGTGCAGAGCGTGCACCTTGTCCAAGGCCCGATCATGCGCCAACATGGCCTCGGGCGCATCGAGGTGCGCGTGGCCGGCGGGGTCGTCGGCCTGCCTGATATGGGCATCCACGAAGCGCGCGTCCTGCTCGACCAGCTCCGCCCGGAGGCCCGATGCGCCCCTTGACCCGCCGACCTGCGCCCTCCGCAGCCCTCGCCGCCCTGTCCACCGTGGCCGCCCTGGCCGCCCTCAGCGCGCCCCCGCTGGCGCGCGCCGGGGGCGTGCCGGCTGTGTATGGCGTGCTGCAGGTCGATCCGCCGGGGGCGACCTTTGAGGGCACATCACCGACCATCGCCCTCTGGGCCGCCGACCGCCCGGCGGTCTTCGCGGTCGAGTGCACCGTGGGCGGCGAGAAGTTCAGCGCGCAGTCGGGCACCATCGAGGCCGGCGAGCGCTGGGTGGTGCAGCTGCCCGCCAAGCCGCCGGTCACCACCGCCGCCTGCGGGCTCTTCGCGTCCTTCGCCAACGGCATGTCTGAGCGCAAAGCCCAAGAGCTGAGCTGGACCTGGAAGCCGATCCCCCCGCCCGAGGCCGCCGAGCCCGCGCCGGCCGCCCCGCCCGCTCCGAAGCCGCGCCCCGCGCCTGCCCCGAAGCCGGCGCCCGCCGCCCCGCCCGCGCCGCCGCCCGCGCCCCGCGGAGCTTGAGCGGGGTGCTCCGCCTCGTGCTCTCGGCCAACGAGCCGAGCGGAGACCTCCTCGCCGCCGAGCTGCTCGCCGCGCTGCGCGCCGGCGGCCCGGTGGAGGCGGTGGGGCTCTGCGGCCCGGCCATGCGCGCGGCCGGCGTGCGCCCCCTCGCCCACCTCGAGGACACCGTGGCGATGGGCGTCGCCGAGGTGCTGGCCCGCCTGCCCGCCCTGCGCCGGGCCCGCGCGGCGCTGCGCACGGCGGTCGAGGGCCCGGTGGACGCCTTCATCGGGGTGGACGCCCCCGACCTGCACCTGCCGATCGCCGCCGCGGCCCGCCGGGCCGGCCGCCTCGCCGCCCAGGTGGTGGCGCCGCAGGTCTGGGCCTGGCGCCCTGGGCGCGCGCCGCAGATCGCGGCCCAGGTTGACCTGCTGCTCTGCCTCTTCGACTTTGAGCCGGCGCTGTTCAACGGCCACGGGCCCACCGACCCGGGCGCCGGGCCGGCCCGCTGGATCGGCCACCCCGCGGTGGACCGCCTCGCCGGCGCGCAGCGACAGCGGGACCCGGCGCTGCTCGCCCTCTGCCCGGGCTCGCGCCCCCAAGAGCTCCGCCGCCACCTGCGCCCTTTTTTAGAGGCGGGGGCCCGCTGGGCCAGCGCCCAGCCCGGCCGCCGCCTGCAGCTCTTGTTGCCCGCGGGCGCGCAGGTCGGCCCGGTCCCCCCCGAGGTGGAGCGGGTCAGCGCGGTGCAGGGCCTCGCCAGCGCGGGGCGGGCCTTAACCAAAAGCGGCACCATCACGCTGGAGTTGGGCCTGCTCGGCGTACCGATGCTCGTGGCCCACCGCGTCCACCCCCTGACCTGGGCGCTCGGCCGCCTGCTCGTGCGCGGCGTGCGGCACATCGCCCTGCCCAACATCCTCGCCGGCGCGGAGCGGGTGCCCGAGCACATCCAGCGGTGGAGCCCGGCGGGCCTCGCGACCGCCCTCGACCAGCTGCCCGCCGCGCAGCCGCTAGAGCTCCGCGCGCTCGGCGGGCCGGGAGCGGCCGCCCGCGCCGCCGCCGCGCTGCGCGCCGCGCTCGCCGACCGCGGATAAGGCCGCCACGATGCCGACCCGCACCGAACCGCAGCCGAGCGTGGCCCCCGCCGGCGCCGCCCGCCCCCGCGCCGAGGGCGCCGGCGGGCTGGCCCTCCTGCTCGCCTGGACGGCCATCCGCCTGCTCGCCGCCGACGGGGTGGAGCTCCGCGGCGACGAGGCATGGGCCTGGCTGCTCCGCCAGCACCCGGCCCCGGGCTACGTCGACGGGCCCCCCGCGGTGCAGGCGCTGTTGGCCGTGGGCGAGGCCATCGGCGGGCGCAGCGAGCTGGCTCTGCGTGCGCCCTTCGTGCTGCTCGGCGCGCTCAGCGCGGCCCTCGCCGCCATCCCGACCCGCGACCGTGAGCTCGGCCTGCTCACCCTGGCGACCCTGCCGACCTTGTGCTTTGGCGGCCTGTGGGTGGGCCCCGACGCGCCCCTGTTGGCCGCGTGGACGCTCGGCCTGGTCGCGGCGACCCGCGGCGCCTGGCTGCTGGTCGGGGTCGCGGTCGGCCTCGCCGGCCAGGCCTCGACCGTGGGCCTCGCCCTGCTGCCGCTGCTGGTCGCGGCCCGGCCCCAAGCCCTGCGCGAGCGGGGCCTCTGGCTCGGGATCGGCGCCCTGGTCGTCATTTTGTCCCCCTACGCCATTTGGAACGTGCAGCACGAGCTGCTCGGCTGGCGCACCGAGCTGGGCCGCCTGCTCGCGCCCCCCGAGGGCCGCTGGCGCCTCGGCGTCTCGCTGCTGCTGCTCGGCCCCGCGGCGCCCCTGCTCGTGCTCTGGGTGCTCATCGGCTGGCGGGGTGATCCGGTGGATCGGCTGTGCTGGTGGTCCTCGGCGCCCGTGCTGTTGCTCGGCGCGCTCTGGGGCGGCGAGGCGGGCTTTGGCGCGGTCGCCTGGGTCGGCCCCTCGATCGGGCTCGCCCGGTGGGGCGGGCGATGGGCCCGGGCGGGCTGGGCGGCGGGCGGGGTGGCCGCGGTGCTCTGCCTCATCGGGCTGCTGCACCTGCGCTGGCCCCTCGCCGCGCTACCCCAAGACCCACGCGACGCCTTCGCCGGCGGGCGGGCGCTGGGCGAGAGCGTCCGCGCCTGGGACATCCCCGTCGCCTACACCGACGGCGTCAGCGAGGCCGGCCTAGTGGCCTTCTACGGCGGCGTCGATGCGGCGCCTCTGCCCGGGATGGAGGCGCCGGCCCAGGCCCAGCTCTGGCCCACCCAGCTGGTCGATCACGCGCTCTATGTGCGCCCCTGGGGCGGGAGCGCGCCCCTGCCCGGCGACGCCCTCGGCTACACGCACGGCCCGCCCGGGGTGGTCAGCGCCTGGGTCAACCAGACCGACGGCGAGGGCGCCCGGCAGGTGCGCCGCTGGCAGGTCTACGAGCTGACCCGCAGCGCCGCCGCGCCCGACGAGGCGCCATGAACCAGCGCCCGCTGATCGAGGCCCACCTCGAGCCCACCCCCGAGGACGCGCTCGCCTTTGAGGCGGCCCACCACCTGCGCCAGCCGCAGCAGCGCGCCGGCGCCCGGCTCCGGCGCTTTGCAGCGCCCGCGGTGGGCGCGGGGCTGGTGGCCGCCCTTCCCTTGCTCGGGGTCCGTGGGCTCGGCCCCCTGCCCGCGCTGGCCGCCGGCCTCGGCCTGGTGTGGGCCTTGGCCTGGCCTTGGGCCGAGCGCCGCCTCGTCGCGCGCCGGCTCCGGGCCCTCGCCGCCGGGCGGCCCGCCGTCCGCTTGCCTCCGCTGCAGCTGCGCTGGAACGGGGCCGCGCTCGAGGTCCAGGCCGCCGGGGGCGCGCCGGTGCGCCTGCCCCTGTCTGCGCTGGGCCCCGTGGTGATCGACGGGCCGCGCATCTACATCTACACCGCACAGCACGCTGCTCTCATCTTTCCCGCCGGTCAGGCTGAGGCGCTCGCCGCCGCGCTGCGTGCCGCGGTCGAGGCGCGCGGCGCCCCGCCGGTCCGGTGAGCGGCGCCGGGACCGGCCGGCGCCTGCTCCGCCGCTTTCGCCCCCACGCGCCGCGCCTCGCCCTCGCCATTGCGCTGATCGGCGTGCAGGCCAGCGTCCCCGCCGCGCTTGTGCTGCTGCTTGAGGGTGTGCTCGACGCGGGCCTCGCCGCGGGTGACCGGCGGGTCCTGCTCTGGGCGCCGCTGGCCTTGGTCGGGCTCTACCTCATCGGTGGCGCCGCCGATCTGGCCCGGGCCACGCTGACCCGGCGGGTGGCTTGGGCGGTGGTCGCCGAGCTGCGGGCCGCGCTCGCCGCGGCCCTCCTTCGCCAAGACCTGCCCTTCCACCTCGAGCGGCGGCCGGCCGCCCTCGCCGCCGCGCTGACCGGCGAGGTGGAGGACGTCCAATACGCCGTCTCTGCCGTTGTTTCGGCGGTGCAGCGGCCGCTGACGGTGCTGGGCTTGCTGCTCAGCGCCGCCCGCATCGCCCCCGACCTGACCCTGGTCGCCGCGGTGGTCCTGCCCCTGCTGCTGCTGCCCACCCGCGCGCTGCAGCGCCGCCTGCGCGCGGCGGCGGCGGCGCGCAACGTGGCCCGGGCCGCGCTGGCGGGGGTGGCGACCGAGCTGGTGGCGGGCGCTCGGACCTTGCAAGAGCTCGGCGCCGAGGCCCAGGCGCAGGCCCGCTTTGACGCCGCCGCCGCCCAGGTCGACGAGGCGGAGCGCCGGGCCCACCTCGCCCGGCTATTGCCCGGGCCGGTGGTCGAGCTCGCCGCGGCGGCGGGGATCGCCGCGCTCATCGCGGTGGGCGGCCGCCAGGTGCTCGCCGGCGCCCTGAGCCCGGGCGGCCTCGTGGCCTTCCTCGTGGCGCTGGGCCTCGCGCTCAAGCCGCTCAAGGGCCTGGTCGAGGTGGGCAGCCTGATGAGCCGGGCCACCGCGAGCGCCGAGCGGGCCTTCGCCCTCATCGACCGGCAGCCGGCCCTGCCCCCCGAGGGCGCGGCGCCCTGCCCGCCCCGCTTCGTGGTCGAGGTGCGCGGCCTCCACTTCGGCTGGGGCGCGCGTGAGGTGCTGCGCGGCGTCGATCTGCGCCTCGCGCCCGGCCGGCTGGTCGGCCTGGTGGGCGCCTCAGGCGCGGGCAAGTCCACGCTGCTGCGCGCGCTGCTCGGTCACCTGCAGCCCCAGGCCGGGGAGATCTGGGTCGACGGCGCGCCGCTCTCCACCCTCCGCCGGGCGGCCTGGCGGGCCCGGGTGGCGGCGGTGGGGCCCGAGGATCTGCTGCTGGACGCCAGCCCCGAGGAGAACCTGCGGCTCGGCGCCCCCGCCGCGACCATGGACGCGCTGCGGTCCGCCGCGCAGGCCGCCGGCGCGCTGGAGCTGCTCGACGCTGGACTTTGGGGCCAGCCGATCGGCCACGAGGGGCGGCGCTTGTCGGCCGGGCAGCGGCAGCGCCTGCTGCTGAGCCGCGCGCTGCTGCGCGATCCGGGCTTGCTGCTGCTCGACGAGCCGACCAGCCACCTCGACGCGGGGGCCGAGGCCGCGCTGCTCGGCGTGATCGCCGACCTGGCCCGGGACCGGGCGGTGCTGCATGTCAGCCACCGCCTGCGCGCCCTCGTCGACTGCGACGAGATCCTCGTGCTACACGAGGGCCAGATCGTGGAGCGTGGGCGCCACGCCGCCCTGCTGGCGGCCGGCGGCATCTACGCCCGGCTCTGGGCCGAGGGGGAGGGAGATGGCGCACAAAGCTGAGGGAGGGGAGGCCACGCTCCCCGCGCTGGGCGATGTGGCCGCGCTGCGCCTCGCCGGAGAGCTCGGCTGGCGGGCCGCGGTCGAGGCGGTGACCCGCCAGATCCCCGCGGGGCGGGTGCTCAGCTATGGCGATGTGGCCGCCGTCCTCGGCGCGCCGCGGGCAGCGCGCCAGGTCGGCTACGCCCTGGCCGCGCTCTCCCCCGAGGCCTGCGCCCAAGTCCCCTGGTGGCGGGTGCTGCGCACCGATGGGAGCATCGCGCTGCAGGGCGATCCCGTGCGGGGCGACGCCCAGGCCGCCGCGCTGCGGGCCGAGGGCGTGGCGGTCGACGGCCACCGGGTCGACATGGCGACGGCGCGCTGGGACCTGCGCGAGGCGCTGCGGTGAGCGCAGGGGCGGCGCCGTTGCTGCCGCCGCCGTCCGCGATCGACCGGCTCATTGGGGCGCTCGCCCTGCTCGTGTGGAGAGGCGTCGGGCTGGCTGTTTTGCTCGCCATGCTGCTCCATCCCCGATGGCGGGCGCGGGCCCTGCGCTGCCCCGCGCCCCCGCCCGGCCGCGCTTGGCTGCACGGGGCGAGCCGCGGAGAGCAGGCGATCAGCCGGGCCATCCGGCCCCTGTTCGCGGAGGGGGTGTGGCCGACCGCGCTGGCCCTGCGCGGTCCGGTGGAGGGCGCGCTGCCGGCCCCCCTCGACCTGCCGCTGAGCTTCGAGGCCTGGCTGCGGCGGGCCCGCCCGACCCGCCTGGTGCTCATCGAGGCCGAGCTCTGGCCCGGCTGGCTGGCCGCCTGCCGCCGCCACGGGGTGCCGGTGCTGCTGCTGGCCCCGCGTGAGCGCCGCGGGCTGCCCCGCTGGCGGCGGTCCGGGCCGCTCGGGCGGGCGCTGCTGGCGGGCGTGCGGGTGCTCCCCGCGGGGGAGGTCGGCGATCTCAAGGCCTTGGACCCCTATCACCCCGAGCCCGCGCCGGGCGCGGCCCTCCCCGGCGCGCTGATCGGCCTGAGCCTGCGGGCGGGAGACGCGGCGCGGGTGGTCGGCGCGCACCAGCGCCTGCCCCCGCCGCGGCCGCCGCTGGTGCTCTGCCCCCGGCACGCCGCGGAGGTGCCCGAGGCGCTGGCCGCGCTGCAGCGGGCCGGGCTGCAGGCCGCGCGGCTCAGCGGCGGGGGTGCCCGGCCCGGAGATGACGCGCTGGTGCTCGATCAGCTCGGGCACCAGGCGGCGGCCGCACGGGTCGCCGCGGCGGCGGTGCTCGGCGGCAGCTTCACGGCCGAGATCGGGGGCCACAGCCCCCAAGACGCCCTGCGGGCCGGGGTCCCCGTGGTGGTCGGGCCGCATACGGCCAGCAACGCCGCGGGCCTCGGGCCGGCCCGCGCGCAGGCCCCACCCCTGGTCTTCGACGCGCCCGACGATGAAGATGGCCTCACTGGCGCCATCGCCGCCGCGCTGCGCCGCGGGCCGGGCCCGCCGCCGCTGGTCGGTCAAGCGCCGCTGCAGACGGTCGCCACCGCCCTGCCGCTGCCCCGCACCCAGCCAGAGCGCCCGGCCCGCCCGCTGCTGCGCCCGCTGCGGCCGCTCTGGGCGCTGGGCCTGCGCGCCCACCGGGCCTGGGCCGGGCGCCCAACGCCCCCACCGCTGCCGGTGGTGGTGGTCGGCGGGCTCAGCGCGGGTGGCACCGGGAAGACCCCGCTGGTCGGCCTGCTCGCCGCGCGCCTGCCTGGGGCCTGGGTCGGCGCGCGTGGGGTCGGCCGCCCCGCGCCGGGCCCCCGCCTACGCATCGGGCGGCCCGGGCCCCTGCCCGTGGCCGGCCTGGGCGACGAGCTCGAGCTGCTGCGCCGCCGCGGCCACCCCGCGCTGAGCTGCCCCGAGAAGCGCGCGCTGGCACCGGCCGCCGCCGCGCAGGGCGCCCGCTGCCTCGTGATCGACGATGGGCTGCAGAGCTGGGGGCTCAGCGCCCACCTGCGCATCGTGACGCTGGACCTGCGGCGGCCCACCGGCGGCGGCCTGCTGCCCGCCGGTGAGGCCCGCGAGGGCCTGGACGCCCTCCAGCGCGTCGATCTGATCTGCTTGTATGGCGGGGCGGCGCCCACGCAGCCCGCCCCCGTGCCAGCGCCCCCCCTGCCCGAAGGTGTCCCCCTGCTGCGGGCTTGGTCCCGCCCGGTCGGCTGGCTGCGCCGCGGCCAGCGCTGCCCGCTGGGCGCGCGGTCGGGCGTGGTCGACGTCGCGGTGGGCATCGCGCACAACGGCGATCTGCTGGCCCTCCTGCTCGATCTGGGGCTGCGGCCGCGCGAGGTGATCAGCCTGCCCGATCACGGCGCCCTCCCTCCCTTGCCGCCGGGCTGCGTGCTCACCGAGAAGGACGCCGCGCGCCTGCCCGCCGAGGCCGACGTCTGGGCGCTGATCCTCGAGCTGCGGCTCGACGCCGACGGCGAGGCGGCCCTGGCAGAGGCGCTCGCCGGCTGCGGCCTGGGGCCCGGATGAGCGCCGGCGGGATCTGGCGCGCGCTCGGCTGGGGGCTGGGCGCGCTGTGGTGGTGGGCGCTCCCCATCCGCCGGGCCGAGGCCACCGCCGCGCTGCGGTCGGCCCTCCCTTCCGCCGGTCCACCAGGCCCGCTGCTGCGGCGCGCCGTGGGCTCCGCCGCCCTGGGCTACCTCGAGCTGCTCTTTGGCCGACCGATGGAGATTGACGGCCTGGAGGGCATCTCTGCCCTGTTGCGCCCTGATCGGGGCCTCTGGTGCCTCGCCGGGCACCACGGCCCCTGGGACCTGCTGCTCGTGCGGGCCAGCGCCGCGGTGCCGATCAGCATCTTCGTGCGTGCGCCGAGCGGGCGCCTGAGCCGGGCCGCGCTGGCCCACCTGCGGCGCCGCGGCGGCGATCTCGAGCTGCTGAGCCCCGCGGCGGGCATCGAGGCGGCCACGGCGGCCTATGCCCGCGGCCGGGTGGTGGTCTTCGTCCAAGACCAGCGCCACAACCGCGGGGTCGCCGCGCCCTTCTTTGGTCGCCCGGCGAAGACGAGCACCGGCCTCGCCCGGGCCCTCGCCGCGCACCCGGGGCCAGTGCTGTGGGCCGAAGCCTGGCGGGCCGCCGACGGGCGGCCGATGGGGGCGCTGGACCTGCGGGTGGTCAGGCCGGGCGTCGACCCCACCACCTGGAGCCAAACACAGCACGAGGGCGCCGCACGGGCGCGGCCTGGCGACTGGTGGTGGCTGCACAAGCGCTGGGCCTGAGGCCCGGCGGCTCAGCGCCAGCCGCCGCCGCCCACGATGGTGACCTGCCCGGCGTCTTTGTTGCCGTTGGCGTCTTGGTAGGGCGCGCCGATGAGCAGGTCGCCGATGGTGTCGCCGGTCACGTCGCCGCCGCCCAGAGCCGCGCCCGTCCAGGCCTCGGCGTCATCGCCGATGACCTTGGCGTCGGCGGCCCGCAGGTCGATGGTACCGGCCAGCGCCCCGAACAGCAGGTAGGCCGCGCCGGCGTTGCTGCCGCCGTCGTCGCCCCGACGGGCGCCGATCGCGACGTCGGGCAGGCCATCTTCGTCCATGTCGGGCACGATCTGCAGCGCGCTGCCCGCGTAGTCGTCGTTGTCCTCGCCGACCAAGATGACGTCAGCGGCGCCGAGGTTGCGGTTGCCGCCCAGCGGGCCGTAGACGACATAGGCAGCGCCCGAGGTGTTGCCGCCGAGATCGGCCTCGGGCGCGCCGATCAGCATGTCGCCGTAGCCGTCGCCGTCGAGGTCGCCGAGGGCCGCGGCGAAGCCGGTCAGGTCACCCGAGTTGACGCCCTTGAGCCGCGCGTCGGCGTCGTCGAGGCCAAAGGTGCCCCGGGGCAGGCCGTGGATGAGGTAGGCCGCGCCGGTGTAGACGCCACTGCTGTGCTCGTTCGGCGCGCCGATGAGCAGATCGTCGAGGCCGTCGCCGTTCACGTCAGCGCCGCCCGCGACCGCGTAGCCGGCCTGGTCACCGGCCTGCTCGCCGAGGATGCGGGCGTCGGCCGACCACATGCGGAAGACACCGGTGGTGGGCGCCAGGAAGAGGTAGACCGCGCCCGCCTGCGCGCCGTTCTCGTCGTTCTGGTAGGAGCTCGTGATGAGATCGACGATCTCGTCGCCGTTCACATCACCGCCGCCCGCCAAGGCCCAGCCGGCTTGGTCGTTGATCGCCTCGCCGTCGAAGGTGCCGACCGCGTCAGAGAGGTCGATCTCGCCGTCGAGCGGGCCGGCGAAGACATAGACCGTGCCGCCGCCCGAGACGACGCGGTCGGCGTCAAAGGCGCTGACCACGAGGTCATCGTAGCCATCGCCGGTCACATCGCCCGGGCCGGCCACCACGCCGCCGAGGTGGTCGCCGATCAGCTCGCCGTAGACCATCGCGTCGGCGTCGTCGGAGCTGAGCTCGCCGGCCACCGGCCCGTAGAAGACGAAGGCCGCGCCCGCGCCGGCGGCGGTGCTGTCTTCGTGGTCGGCGCCGACGACCAGGTCGTCGATGAGGTCGCCGTTGAGGTCGCCGGCCGAGGCCACGCTGGCGCCGAAGGTGTCGCCGAGGTTGGCGCCGATGATCACCGCGACCACATCGCAGGCGTCAATGATGCCGTCGCAGTCGTTGTCGGCGCCATCGCCGCAGATCTCAGACGCGCCGGGGTTGATGCGGGGGTCGGCGTCGTCACAGTCGAGCCCGCCGCCGTCGAGGCCGGCAAAACCGTCGAAGTCGGCGTCGAGGTCGTCTTCGCCGCCGCAGTCGCTGTCGATACCGTCGTACCAAGCGTCGACCGCCCCGGGATAGATGTCGGGGTTGGTGTCGTCACAGTCGAGCGGCTCGGTGCTCGCACCACCCGGGTTGTCGCAGACCGTGGCCACAAAAGCGGCCGGGTCACCCCAGGTGTCGCCGTCGACATCGGCGTACCAGGGGATCGGCGCGGCGTCGTCAGCCCCGTCGAGCAGGCCGTCACAGTCGTTGTCGATGAGGTCGCCGCAGAGCTCGCGGGCGCCCGGGTTGACGGTGCGCTGGGTGTCGTCGCAGTCGTCAGAGCTGCGGGCGTAGGCCGGCGGCTGCTCGCAGCCCTGGACCGAGGCCCCAGTCACCCCGTAGTTGTCGCGATCAACGTCGGGGTACCAGGTGATAAGGCCCGTGACGTCGTCATCTTCGTCGTCGGTAGTGCCGTCACAGTCCTCATCTTCGTCGTTGTCGTCGCAGAGCTCGGGCGCGCCGGGGTTGATGTAGCGCTTGTCGTCGTCGCAGTCGGTGTTGTCGCCGACGTAGCCCTCGGGCGGCAAGCAGCCGGTCACAAAACTCGTCGGGTTGCCATAGCCGTCGTTGTCGTCGTCTTCGTACCAGACCTCAGGGTCGGACGCGCCGGCCTCGTCGATCTCGGCGTCGCAGTCATTGTCGATCTCATCGCAGATCTCAATGGCGCCAGGGCGGATCATCGCGTCGAGATCATCGCAATCGTCGGTGTTGTCGACGTAGCCCGCCGGAGCGGTGCAGGCCTGGACGGTGTAGTTGGGCGACCCGAAGCCATCGGCGTCGGCGTCGGCGTAGAAGAAGGCCGTGCCGGTCGCGCTGTCTTCGTCGGCTTCGCCGTCGCAGTCGTTGTCTTTGCCGTCGCAGGTCTCTTCAGCGAAGGGGTAGCTCAGCGCGTCATTGTCGTCGCAGTCGACGCCCGCCACCCACTGGTCGCCGTCGCGGTCGATGACCGGCGCCGAGCGCAGCTCGGTTTGGCAGCCGCCCAGCAGGACCAGGGCCAGGAGCCCCAGCGGAGCGGAGGGGGCGGTGCGGGCCACGAGCGACCGCAGGGGGAGGAGGGGCTGCATCGGAACCTCAGGCGGAGAGGCGGCCACCATATCCCCCTCCGCCACGACCCGCGCTGCGCGGCCCAGCCGGGGTGATAGGCGGTCGGCGCGGAGGCCTGCGGATGAGCAGCCAGAACCTGTTTGTCCAGCTCTTGCCCGGGGGGGCCGCCGGCACCCCAGATGTACCGGCCGCACACGGCCTGAGCCGCGCGCTGACCGTCGTCCTCGACCGTGAGCCGGCGCTGGTCCGCCACCTGCTCCGCTGCCTGGGCCTGCGGCCACGGGTCGACCCGCGCCGGTCGGGCGAGCTGGTCCGCGTGCAGGGGCCGACCGCCGACGACGACCTGCTGGTGCCCCTCCAGCTGCGCTGCGACGACCTCCTCCTCTACGTCGACACCCACCTCGAGCGGGCGCTCCAGCCGGGGCGCCGCCCCGCCCGGCCCCCGCCGCAGCTCGCCGCCCGGCGCCGGGCCTTGCACGCCCACCTCAGCGCCGCCGCCGCGCGAGAGGGGCGCGAGGGCGCGCTGATCGAGCTCTCCGCCGCGGCGCTGCCACCGCCCCCGGCCGCGCTCGGCCTGCACCGCGGCCTGCGCTTTTGGTGGGACGTCTCGGCGGCGATCGAGGACTGGCTGGCCCACGCCAACCACCCCGACGCCGACCACCGCGTCTTTCTGGCCGAACAGCTGCTCGAGTTCATGGAGGAGCTCAGCCTCGACCCGCCCGCCCCCCTCGACCCCGGTCGCTGGCTGCCCGAGGACGCCGCCCACCTGCTGGTCATGGCCGCGTCTGGCCTTGAGGGCACCGAGGCCGAGGTCACCGACGATGGTGTGCTGCACCTGCTCCGCGACGGCCACCGCGCGCGGCTGCGGTGGGGCCCCGCCGGCGTCGAGGTGGAGGACGAGGCCCACGGTCGGCGGATCGTACCGCAGCCGCCCCGCGCCTTTTGGGAGGCGGACCTCCCCGGTCAGCTGGAGTACATGGTCGGCCTGCTCCGCGCCCTGGTGGAGGACCTATGGGCATGAGGCCCCCAGCGGTGGCGGCGCTGCTGCTGGGCAGCGGCTGCGGCCCTCCGCTCGCCGAGGTGGCCTGGCGTGGGGGCGACGCCCACTGGCCGGCCAACAGCCCGGCGGCCCTCGCTGAGAGCCTCGACGCTGGCGTCGATCTGCACCTCCAGCTCTGGCTGGCGGGTGACCGCCAGCCGGTGGTCTGGGGCGCCCCCACCCTCGACGCCGAGACCTGCGAGACCGTGGGCGGGCGCGACATCGACGAGGAGGTCTGGCTGGTCGAGCAGCCCGCGGACGTGCTCATCGCCGGCTGGCGCTGCGGAGCGCGCGCCGCCGCGGACCGCCCCGAGGCCGCGACCGCGCCCTTCCCCTTGATGACGCTGGAGCAGCTGCTCGACCAGCTCGCGCTGCACGAGGCGGCGGCCGAAGCCGCGGGCGAGCGCCCCGCAGCGCTGACCCTCGAGCTCGGCTTCTTCGTCAACGTGAGCCACGAGCCCGAGGTGATCGCCGCCGAGCTCGTCGAGCGCTGGCGGGCGGCCGGGCGGGTGGACGGGCTGCGGGTGCTCTCCGCCGAGCCGGCGGTGCTGCGCGCGGTGCAAGCGCGGGCCGACGGCGCCGGCGTGGCCGTCGAGCGCTGGCTGCGCTGGCCGACCGTCCCGCCGCTGGCCGGCGAAGGGGCGTGGTCTGCGGGGGCCCAGCTCGGGCAGGCCCTCGGCTTGGTCTCGGCGACGCGGCGGGCCGAAGACTTGGGCGTCGACGGGATCTCCCTCCCGGTCGAGGCGGCGGACCGGGCCGGGCTCGACGCGGCCGCCGCCGCGGGGCTCCAGGTCCAGATTGGCCCGCTCGACGATGCAGACGAGGCGCGGGCGCTCCGTCGGTGGGCGGTCGACTCCGCCTTGGTCCGGGCGCCGCGGGTGGGCGGGTGAGGCGGCGCCCCGGGCTCCGCTCCTGGGCCGCGGCCGCGCGGCGGGGGCTGCACGCGGCCGTCGGCAGCCTCGCGCTGGTCTCCGCCCTCGAATCCACGGCCCAGGCAGGGCCGCTGGCCCGGGTCGAGCTGCTCGGCGACGCGAGCCCGCCGTGGTTGATCGACCAGCTGCCCCTGATCGGCGCGCGGCCCGGGCTCACCGCGCTCGCGGCCCTCGCTCAGGTCGAGCCCACCTTCGGCCCCCAGGCCCGCCCGTGGACCTTCAGCGCCGCGATCTCGGGCCAGAGCGCCCAGTGGGAGCCCCTGCTGCTCAGCCCGCCCGCCGCCGGCCCCCGCCTGCGCGTGGTCGCCGGCGCCCATGCCCGCGGCCTGCTGCCCGTGGGCGCGCACGCGGGGCTCCTGCTGGAGGGGGGCGGCTGGACCGCGGGGCTCACGTTGCGGGTCAGCGCGGCCTCCACCTGGGCGCAGCCGGACTGGTCCACCTGGCGGATGAGCCCGGGGCTCTCGGTCGGATGGGCGCCCCGCAGCCGCCGGCCGCCGCGCCCCGCCGCGCTCACCTTCGCGCCGGCGCCCCAAGACGATAGACTGCAGGGGTTGTCCAGGAGCCCCCCTTGACCGTGCGCCCCCCCAAGCCCGGCCACCACTCCACCAGACCGACGTCTGTGTGGTTATTTTCGCTGGTTTGCAGCGCCGCGTGGGCCTGCGGCAGCGCCGACACCGGCGGCGCCGAGGCCACGACGAAAGACAGCGGCGGCCTGCCCACGCCCGACGGCCCGGCCGCCGACGAGGGCTGCGAGAGCCTGACGCTCGGCCACGATGGCCCCGACAGCCCGGTGGTGGGCGACCAGTGGGCCGTCTTCCTGCGCTGCGACGAGGCGACCCTGGTGGGGGCCTCGGTGCTCACCGTCGATCCGGTCGAGGCCGCCGAGATCGACGAGAACTTGGTGATCTTCCGCGAGGCGGGCCCCTGCACCGTGCGGCTGCAGGTCGGCAGCCGCGCCGCCAGCCTCGACGTCGTGGTGAACCCATGAGCGCCCTGCCCCGAAGCCTCCGCGCCGGCGCCGCGCTGCCCCCGGCGGCCCACGCGCCGCGCCCGCCCATCACCCTCGGGCTCGGCTTGGCCGCGCCGCTCCTGGGCCGCGCCGCGCCGCTCCTGGGCTGCGCCGCGCTGAGCGGCTGCGCGCTGGGCAAAGAGGTCACCGAGTTCCCGCCCGGCCTCGAGCCGCTCGAGGCGAACACCGCCGAATGGCCCGATGCCACCGACGGCGCCCGCTACCCCGAGGCGCAGAACCTCAACACCGGCGACGCCGAGGATGAAGAGCTGGGCGTCGAGTACTCGTGGTCGCACGGCCGCGGCTACGTGCAGATGCCGATCAACAAGGTCTACCAAGCGCTGATCGTGCCGCGGGTGAACGCCGACCGGCGCGAGATCGACAGCTACGAGGTGACCTGGGACGTCGAGCCCGACTACCCGCACTCCTACATGTTGAGCAACGTCGTCAATGACGTGCTGACCGTCGAGTTCGACGTCACTTGGCGGCATGGCGCCACCGCGGGCAGCGAAGACGAGCCCGAGCAGATCGGCACCCGCTGGCAAAAGACCGAGGGCAGCACGGTCATCGAGATCTTGCGGGGCTCGGTGCGCACCTTCCCGGTGACCGATGACGTGACCGCGGTCGAGATGGTGCTCCACCAGCGGTCTCTGCAGCGCGGCTTCGATGCCGAGCGCACCCGGGCCTACCTGCAAGACTTCTACGTCGCGATCTTGGCCGAGGCCCACGGCGAGCCGCTCCCCGAGTACGAGAGCGGCCTGTGAGCGCAGCGGCGCCGGGCCTGCAGCGCGGGCCTCGGGGCCGGGCCCTGGGCCGAGCGCCGGTCTAAGATGTTGCCGCCGGGCCTGATCACGCGGGTGCAGGCCATTTTGGGCCTCGCCCGAATCGGTGGGCAGCCCAGCGGCCCGCCGCCCGCGCCGAGCCTGCCTGCAGCGCCCACGGTGACGACGCCCGCGGTGGCCGCCCCACCCGGCGTGCGGGCGCCCCCCACCGCCATGCCGCCGGGGCCACAGGCGCCGCCCCCCGACGCGCCCCCGCTCGCCGCGCCCGCCCCGGCCAGAGCGCCCGCGCCGCCGGTGATCTCGGTGCAGCTTAGCCCCGTGGCCCAAGCCGCCGCCCAGCTGCGCGCGCCGGCCGAGCCCGCTCCGCCGCCCGCGCCGCCGCTCCCCGCCGCGCCCCCTCCACCCGCGGCCCCGCCGCCCGCGGCGACGCTCCCCGCCGCGCCCCCTCCGCCCGCCGCCCCGCTGGCCCGCGGCCCGTGGCTCGGGGGGCTCCAGCTCCCGCCTGCCCCACCGCTGCCGAGCTTGGCGGCGGCCGCGCCGCTGGGCGACGAGGCCCACGTGCGGCTGATCTGGGCAGGCCAGGCCCGGGCGGGCCGCGCGCGCACCCCGGAGCGCCTGCTCCGCCCCCTGCTCATCGCGCTGGGCGCGGCCGGCGCGGCGGCCGCAGCGCGTTCCCGGGGCAGCGCCGCGCCGGCCCAGCAGTGGGCGGCCCGGGCCGACCGCGCCCTGGGCCAAGCCGAAGCCGAGCTGACGCTGGCCCCGAGAGAGGCCTCAGAGCCGCTGATCTCCGCGTTACAGGACCGCGGCACCGACCCGCTGGCCCTGCGCGCAACGGCCCGCGAGGCGCTGCGCGCGCTGGGCGTGGACCCCGACGGCTTGCACGACCCCTGGGCCCAGGAGCTCGCCTTCGGCATCGCCCGGGCGCAGGTGCGCGCGCTGCGCCGCCGCCTGGCTTGGTCGGCGACCCTCACCGTGGTCTTGCCCGCGCTGATCGTGCTGCTGGCGCGGTCCACCGGCGTGTGGCGCTGACCTGATCCTCCCTTCATGCTCTACTTCAGGGGTGGGGTTGACACGCGGCGCGCCGACGCCGCTCGGGTTAGCTCCCGCCCGCTCCGCGCGGTCCGCCGCGCGCACCCCTCCCGGCCCCTCCCCTGGCTGGACGCCCCTCTGAGGTCCCCCATGTTCGATCCGCCCGGCGGCCGCCCCTGGCTGCTCTACGCCCTCCTCGGCTGCTCCCTCGCCCTCAACGTCGTGATGGTGCTGGATCGCGACGCCCCGGCTGAAGACGAGGCGGCCCCCGTGGCCACCGCCGAGGCGCCCGCGGCCGGCGAGCCAGGGGCCGAGGCGCCGCTGACCGACGCGGTGGTGCCCGCGGCCCAGGCGGCCAGCGCCCAGCCGGCCGTCGAGCCCATCGCTGGCGATTGGTCGCTGGCCCGCGGCGAGATCGACCGCAGCCTCTCGGGCATGTTCGTCGAGCAGGCGGGCGAAGATGGCGAGGGCCTCAGCCAGGTCTTCTCGCGCCTCTTCGTGTGGGACCTCGACCTGCGCCGCGACCTGCGCAAGGGCGACCGCATCGAGACCTCGTGGCGCAAGAACAAGGACGGCATCATCGAGATCGCCGCCGCGCGCCTGCACTCCCAAAAGCACGGGCGGGCCATCGGCGCCTACCGGTGGAAGGCGCCCGGCGACACCTTCGCGTCCTACTGGTTCGACGACGGCACCGAGGTGCCCCACCAGCTGCAGAACCCGCCGCTCAACGAGTACGAGCAGATCACCAGCCTTCTCAAGGACCGCCCCACCCACAAGGGCATGGACTTCAAGGCCCCCGTGGGCACCAAGGTCGTCATGCCCTTTGCCGGCGTGGTGACCCGCGAGAACTGGAACCACGGCAGCAACGGCAACTGCATCGAGGTCCAGTTCAGCAACGGCGACATGGCCAAGTTCCTGCACCTGTCTGAGAACAAGGTCAAGGTGGGCGATCGCCTCAACCCAGGTGAAGTGATCGGCCTCGTCGGCAACACCGGCCACAGCTACGGCCCGCACCTGCACTACCAAGTCGAGGTCGGCGGCAAGGTGGTCGACCCGGTCGACTACCACGGCACCGTGCGCCGCAAGGTCGAGGGCGTGGCCCTGCAGAACCTGCAGACCGAGATCGCCCGCCACAACGCCCTGCTCGAGCAAGCGGGCTGAGCTGCGGCCGGCGGGGCCCAACACTCAGGGCGCGAGCCCGGCGCTCAGGGCGCGAGCCCGAAGCCCGGGTCCGGGTCGGCCGCCGTCGCCAGCGCGGCGGTCGCCGCCGTCGTGCCCAGAGGCGCGCCGTTGCAGCTGCCGCAGTCGATGCGCACGCGCCCGACGCCGCCATCGCCGCCCCGCCGCACGTTCCGCTTCTCGCCGCTGCCCCCGGCCGCGTCGACCGCACCGCCGGCCAAGCTCAGCGTGTCGGCGATGATCCAGAGGCTGCCGCCCGCCCCGCCGCCCGCGCCATACTCCCAGGTGCCCTTGGCGCAGTGGGTGGTCGAGCCGCCGTCGGCCAGCAGCGCGGCCGGGCCGCTGGCGGTCAGGGCCCCCGCGCTGACCAGCAGCAAGCCGCCGCCGTCGCCGCCGGGCCCCGGGCCCGTGCCCACGCAGGCGGTCGTGCCCTGCCACACGCCGCCGCCGCCCGAGCCCAGGTAGAGGCGCGCCAGGTCGGCGCTGCCATAGGCCACGCCGGCCTGGGCTGCGGTCGCCGCGCCGCCGTTCCATGAGTCGGTGGCGGTCGCGCCGGGGCCATAGGCGCCGCCGCCGCCGCAGATGTGCGCGCCGCCGCCGCCTGCGTTGGCGGCCCACAGCCCATAGGTCTCGTTGTAGGCCGCGCAGGTGCCGAAGGCCGCGCCGTCGCCCGGCCCGGGCGTGCTCTCGCCCTGGTAGCTGTCGCAGTTGTAGCTGGGCCCGGTGCCCCCGCCGGCGTAGCCGAGCGCCGCGGCGGAGATGCTGCCGCCCGCCGCGATCTGCAGCGTGCTCTGGGCGCGCAGGGCGAGCACGCCGCCGCCCAGGCCATCCCAGGCGCCGGTGGTGATGACGCCCGCCGCGCCCACCGAGACGGTGTTGTAGTTGGGGACGCGCACCACCACGACGATCTGATCGGAGAGGTCGGCGTTTGAGGCCTCGCCGTAGACGCCAGCCAGCGGCCGGGCGAAGCCCAGCGTGTCACCGGACACGCCGGTCACCGCCTGCAGCTCGTAGCGGCCGACCGCCGCGGTGCGGCCCGGCGCCCCCTGCAGGTTGATGATGAGCACCTCGTCGCCGGCGGCGATGCCCTCGAGCGGGCCGTCGACGGTGAGCGAGGCCGCCCCGATGCTGGCCACGGGGAAGGAGATGCCGTCGGGGTGCGCCCGGCTGCCGCTGGCGTCAGTGGACAGGTCGAAGACCCCGCCCACCACCAGATCGCCGTCATCACCGGTGCCGAGGTGCAGGTCCTCGTCGCCGAGGCCGTCGCAGTCGTTGTCTTCGCCATCGGGGCGCTCGGGGGCGCCGGGGTAGATCCAGGGCGAGGCGTCGTCGCAGTCTTGGTCGTCGGCCACCCGGCCCAGGGGGGCGGCGCAGGCGCGGATCACGTCAGCGGCGTCGCCATAGAGGTCGGCGTCGGCGTCGCGGTGCCAGGCCGAGGCGGTGCTCAGGCTGAGGCTCGGATCGGCGTCATCGATGAGCCCGTCGCAGTCTTCATCGCCACCCCCGCAGCGCTCGACCAAGCCCGGCGACCGGGTCGGGTCGCGGTCATCGCAGTCGGTCGCGTCGGCCACCGCGCCCACGGGCGCCCGACAGGCCTGCAGGGGGTCACCGAGATCGCCGTAGCCATCGCTGTCGTCGTCATCGTAGAAGGTCGAGGCGGTGGCCAGATCGAGGCTCGGGTCGGCGTCGTCGACCAAGCCGTCGCAGTCATCATCGCCGCCGTTGCAGACCTCGACCGCGTCAGGCCGGGTGGCGGGGTCGGCGTCGTCGCAGTCTTGGCAAGCGGCGAAGCCATCCCCGTCGAAGTCGGCGAAGGTCACGCTGCCATCGCAATTGTAGTCGGTGGGGTCGGCGCAGTCGTCCTCGGCGGCGCCGGGGTTGAAGGCGGCGTCGAGGTCGTCACAGTCGCCGGCGAGCAGGGCGTAGCCGACCGGCGCGGCGCAAGCGGCGACCGTGCGGTCAGCGAGGCCGTAGCCGTCGCCGTCTTTGTCTTCGTACCAGGTCGCCCCCACGTCTTCGTCGACCAGGCCGTCGCAGTCGTTGTCGCGCTCATCGCAGCGCTCGGGCCCCTCGGGGTAGACCTCGGCGCTGGTGTCGTCGCAGTCGCCCGCCACGATGACCGCGCCCTCGACCGGCGCGCAGCTCAGCAGCTCGGCGGCCGGATCACCAAAACCGTCGCCATCGGCGTCGATGTACCAGGCGACCACCTCGTCATCATCGACCACGCCGTCACAGTCGTTGTCGAGCCCGTCGCAGAGCTCGGCCGCGCTCGGGTAGACGTTCGGGTCGGCGTCGTCGCAGTCGGTGCCCGCGGTGACCGCGCCGGCTGGCGGGCTGCAGGCCTCGACCAGCGCGGCGGGGTCGCCGAAGCCGTCTTCGTCGGCGTCGATGAAGAAGGCGTCGAGCACGCCCTCATCGACCTCGCCATCGCAGTCGTTGTCGATGCCATCGCAGCGCTCAGGCGCGCCCGGGTTGACCGAAGCGTCACCCTCGGCGCAGTCCTCGGCGCCCGAGAAGCCGTCGCCGTCGGCGTCTTCGGCGCTGCCATCGATGAGGCCGTCTTGCCCTTGGTCGGCGCCTTTTGGCGTGCGGCAGGCGGTGAGGGCCAAGGAGGGGAGGAGCAGCAGGGCGAGCGGAGCGAGGGCGCGGCGCATGGGCAGATCCGGGAGGAGGCGGGAGCCCAGCCTAGCGCAGCGGGAGGCCGGATCGGGGAAAAGCTGCGTCACACCTGCCGGCCCGCGGCGGGAGGGGGCCGCGCCGCGGCGTTCAGCGCGGCGCAGCCTGCCTGGCGCGCTGGGCGAGCAAGATCAGCTCGGCGGCGAGCAGCGGCGCGTCGAGCAGGCTCGGGTCGGCGCAGGGCTGGACCTCGGTGCGGAAGGGCGCGCCATCCGGGTGCGCCGCGGGCTCGGCGCGCCGCCGGGCCGCAGCGTCGGCGCAGCCCTGGGCGGCCGGGCCTTGGGTCAGGCGCAGGTCGGGCACGAGGCCGCCGCCCGCGCCCGCCCGGTGCAAGCGCCGCCCATCGGGCAGGGCCCAGAGCAGGTTGGTGTATTGGAGCGCGAAGCGCCCCTCCGGATCGGTGTAGAGCCGCTGGGCGGCGCCTTTTCCGAAGGTGGGGCCGCCGACCACCAGCGCGCCCGCCCGCTGCTGCAGGGCGCCGGCCAGCACCTCTGCGGCGCTGGCCGAGTCGGCGTCGACCAGCACGACCAGCGGCAGGCCCTCGAGGGCATCGCCGGGGACGGCCTGGTCCCAGGGGGTGAGCGGGGCGCCGCTCACAGGGTCGGTCAACGGGCCCGCGGGGGGCGGGCGCTGCCCCACCGCCTGCACCAGCGCGCCCTCGGCGATGAAGCGGTCGGCGATCTGCACCGCGGCGTTGACGTCGCCGCCGCCGTTCCCGCGCAGGTCAAGCACGAGGCCGCGCAGCTCGGGCGCGGCGGGCAGCACGAGCGCGTCAAAAGCCGCGAGGCTGGTCGGCTTAAACGCGCTGATCTTGACGTAACCGAGGCCATCTTCGGCCGAGAGCCAGAGCGAGGGGCCGGCCGGGCCCCGCGCCGCGCCGCTGACCGTGGGCAGCACGACCTCGCCCCGCGGGAAGCGCAGGGTCAGGGGGGCCCCCGCGCGCCGCAGCTCGAGGCTGAGCGGGCTGTCGGCCGGGCCACGCATGCCCGCCTCGGCCAGGGCGAGGCGTCGCTCGGCCGGGGCCTCGGCGAGCACCAAGCGCCCCGTGGGGTCGGACATCGCGACCAGCACGTCATCTTGGTGCAGGCCGGCCGCCCAGGCCGGGCCGTCGGGCAGGGGGCTCAGCCAGACCTCGGCCTCGACCGCGCGCAGGCGCACCCCCGCGCCCACGAAGCTGCCCGCGTGGCCCTCGGCCCAGCCGCTGATCGCCGCGGGGCCGACCAGCTGCGCGTAGGGATCGACGGCCCAGAGCCCACCCTCGATGAAGGTGGCCGTGATGAGCGCGCCGGAGATGCCGACGGGCGCGCCGGCCCGCGTGAGCTCCGCCACCCGGGCGGCCAGGGCGGCCGGGCCCGCGGCCGGGCCCGCGGCGGAGGGCGGCGGCGCGCCCACCGCGGCGAAGAGGGCCGCGACCTCGTCCTCGGCGCCGGCGGAGAAGCGGGCCCAGTCCGGCGGCGCCCAGGCGTCTTCGGCGAGGCGCAGAAGCACCGCCTCGGCGACCTCGAGGCGCAGGCCCTCGACCGCGGCGCGCCGACCCGCCAGCGCCTCGGGCCCCAGCGCCGCCGCCAGGGCCGCGCGCCGGGCCTCGGCCGCGTGTTGGGCCACCGCTGCGGGGTCTTCGGGGGTGGCCTCGGCGAACAGGCCGTGCACCGCCGCCCGCTGCTCTACGCCGAGCGGCGCGGCCAAGATGGCGTCACGGGCGCTGATCAGCGCAGGGGCTGGGCCATAGGCGCGCAGCCCGAGGGCCACCGCCAGCGCCGCCTCGGCCACAGCGCCCCGGGCCTGGGCCGCGGCGGCCTCTTCAGCGAGGCGCGCGGGCTCGTCGCGGAGCAGGGCGGCGCGCTGGGTCTCGGCCTCGGCCCACTGGGCGGCGCGCGCGGCGACCGGCGCCGGGAGCACCTCGGGGGGCAGGGCGGCCAGCGCGCGCAGGCCCTCGGGCTCGCCGCGGGCGGCCGCTGCCAAGGCCGGCCCAGGGTCGGGCGCGCAGCCCATGCCGAGGAGCGCCCACAGCAGGGCGCCTGGGCGCAGCCCCGCGCTGGACCGGCGCCTCACGCGGGGGCGCCGCCGAGCACGGGCGCCGCCGTGGCCCAGACCGCCGCCTCGACCGCGTCGACATCGGGGACCCCATCGATGTGCACGAGCCCAGGCAGGCGCATCTGATCAAAGGCGCCCTTGACCGCCTCGAGCGTGGCCCGGGTCTCAAAAGGTGTGGCCGCGCCCCGCTGCCCGACCCGCGCCAGACCCAGGGCGACGGGCACGTCGATGCGCAGGGTGAGGTCGGGCCGGGGCGCAAAGGCCTCGTTGTGGGCCAGCACCGCCGCCACGCTGAGCGCCGGGTCGCCGCGGGTGCCCTGGTAGGCCGCCGAGGACGGGTAGTAGCGGTCGAGCAAGACCACCGCGCCGCGGGCCAGCGCGGGCGCGATGAGCTCTGCGACGTGGGCGCGCCGATCTTCGGTGAAGGCCTCGAGCTCGTCGGCCAAGGGCAGGCGCCCCGCCGCCTCGCGGATCTTGCGACCCCAGGGCCCGGTGGTGGGCTCGCGGCTGCAGACCACCTCGCGGCCCTGGGCCTCGAGGCGCCGGGCCAAGCGGCCGAGCTGGGTGGTCTTGCCCGCGCCGTCGATGCCCTCGAAGGCGATGAGGATGCCGCGCTGCGCGCTCATACACGTCCTTGGATGGGCGCGGTCTGCGCCAGGACTCGGCCGGCTCGGGGGGCGTTGCGGGGGCCCTCCCCCGCCCACCCGAGACCTCAGAGGTTGTACATCATGTACTGAAGGACGAGGTTCAGCTCTTGGGTCGCGTTGCGCGCCACCCGGAAGGTCGAGAAGCCCACCCGGCCGTCGCCGCTCGAGAAGCTGACCAGCAAGGGAGAATCGACCAGCGCGTAGTTCTCGGTGCCGATGCGGTACTCAACACCGCCGCGCATGTGCACGGTGACCGCCTCGTCGGCGGCCTCGATCGGCGGCCAGACGGGCAGGTCGTACTCCACCCGCATGCTCGACTCGCCCAGCCACTCAGACAGGGCCGCGTCGCTGATGTTGGCGTCGACGAGGTCGTACTCGCCAAGCTGAGCCGCGTCGACCACCGCGTCGTCGCCCACGAAGTCGAGGCGCTCGGGCCAAGCCAGCTCGACCACGTCGTAGGCCCAGTCGGACGCGTAGACCGAGCCGCCCCCGCGCACGTACTGACGGATGTTCTCGAGGTAGATCTCAGGCGTCGTGCTGCCCGCCGCGTCTGGGTAGAGCACCCCCTCTTCGATCATGCCGCCGTTGAAGAAGATGATGTCGTACTGCTGCATGCCCTCGAGGTTGCCAAGAAAATCCGTCACTTCGAGGACGGTGAGCCCATCGATGAGCTGGTAGTTGGCGAAGCCCATGTTGTCGAGCACGAGGTCGAAGCGGTCGTAGTCGCCGGTGATGACCGCCACGTCGAGGGCCAGCGGGTCGAAGCAAGGCGGCTCGTCGAGCAGCACCAGATCGCCATCACCCACCCAGACATCTTCGAAGCGCTCGATGACATCGACGCCGTACTGCACGTAGATGTCGTAGGAGCGCTCGGCGGGCAGGCCCTCGAGCGTCCACTTGCCGTCGCGGTCGCTGTAGACCGTCTTGGTCTCGTACAGCCGCCCGGCGTCGTCGATCAGGTGGGTGTAGACCGTGGCGTCGGCCAGCCAGTTGCTGCCCACCGGGTCGCAGGTGCGGCCCTGAATGGCGCCGGGCACGAGGCCCTCGGGCTCGCCGTCACCCTTCACAAAGAAGCTGGTGTCGTTGCAGCCCGCGGCGAAGACCAGGGCCAGACCGGCGAGACCCCACGTGCGGCGGCCGGCGGCCTCGACGGTGCGGCGGGCGGTGCCCGTGGATGGGTGCTGCTGGGCCATAGGACTCTCCCCCGGGGTGGGTCGGGCGGTGGCGCACATGCGGCGCACAGGCGCTGGTGGGGCGCCCTGCCTCGGCGCACTCTACACCAACCGAGGTCGCCTGCGGCGGTCGCCGCGAAAAGGGGCCGCCGGTCTATGCCCCCGCGGTCCACGTGCCCGAGCGCCCGCCGCGCTTCTCGAGCAGGCGGACGCCGTCGATGCGCAGCCCGCGATCCACGGCCTTGAGCATGTCGTAGGCGCAGAGCAGGGCGGCAGAGACAGCGGTGAGCGCCTCCATCTCGACGCCGGTGCGCCAGCGGGTGCGCACGCGGGCCTCGACCCAAATGCCGTCTGGGCGCAGCTCGACGGCGACCCCAACAGCGTCGAGCGGCAGCGGGTGGCAGAGGGGGATCAGATCGCTGGCCCGCTTGGCGCCCTGGATACCCGCGAGGCGCGCGATGCCGAGCACGTCGCCCTTTTGGTTCGCGCCGGGGGTGAGGGCCGCCCGGGCCGCGGGGCCGAGCCGCAGCCAGCCCTCGGCGACGGCGAGGCGGTCGGTGTCGGCCTTGTCGCCCACGTCGACCATGCGGGGCGCGCCGGCGCCGTCGAGGTGGGTCAGGGTCGGGCGGTCGTCGGCCATCGGCGCCTCAGGACAGGTGGAGCACGAGGTGCTTGAGGTAGCGGGACTCGGGAACGGCCGGGTCGACCGGATGATCCGGCGCTTGCTCGCCGCGCCGGACCACGCGCACCCGCCGGCCGGCGAGGCGGGCGGCCTCGCGCACCGCGTCGAGGAAGCGCTCCTCGTGCACATGGTAGCTGCAGGAGCTGGTGAACAAGAGCCCGCCTGGGGCCACGAGCTGCATGGCCAGCGCGTTGATCTGGGCGTAGGCCCGCAGGGCCACCGGGGCCTTGGCCCGGGTCTTGGCGAAGGCCGGCGGGTCGAGGAAGACGACGTCGTAGCGGGTGCCCTGGGCGCGCAGGCCCTCCATCACCGCGCGGGCGTCGCCGGTGTGGACCTCGGCCCGGTCGGCCACCCCGTTCTGCGCCGCGTTCGCCGTGATCAGCGCGCTGGTCGCTGGGTTGATCTCGACGAAGGCGCAGGAGCGGGCGCGGTGCCGCAGCGCGCCGAGGCCCCAGGCCCCCGTGTTGGCGTAGACGTCCAGCGTGGTGCAGCCGGCCACCCGGCTGTGGGCGAAGGCCCGGTTCTCGGCTTGATCGAAGAAGAAGCCGGTCTTCTGGCCGCCGACCACGTCGGCCCACAGCTGTACTCCGCCCTCTTCGAGCAGCACCCGCTCGGGGATCGTGCCGAACCAGGGCGCGCTCAGGCGCGGCAGGCCCTCGAGGCTGCGGGCGGGGGCCTCGTTGCGCAGCACCGCCGCGGTCGCGGTGGTCGCCCGGCGCAGGGCGGCCTCGAGCAGGTCTCGGCGCAGCTCCATGCCCACGGTGCCGAGCTGCACGGCGAGCACGTCGGCGAAGCGATCCACGATGAGGCCAGGCAGGCCGTCACCCTCGCTGGAGATCAGGCGGTAGCTCGCCCGGCCGGGCAGCAGGCGGGCCCGCAGGGCCTGCGCCTCGGCGATGCGCGCCGCGTAAAAATCGACGCTGTCGATGTCTTCGTCGGGGCGCCGGGTCAAGATCCGCACGGCGATGAGGCTGTGGGGGTTGGCCGTGCCCCGGCCGAGGAAGCGACCGTTGGCGTCGAGCACGTCGACCGCGCCGCCCACCGGCAGGTCGCGGGCGTGCCCGGCCAGCTCGTTGGAGAAGACCCAGCAGTGGCCGCCGGCCACCCGGTGCTCGGCGCCCGCCCGCAGGCGGACGGGGATCGGCGGCTGGCCCAGCAGGCCCGGGTCGAGCGTCACCAAAGGAGCCGGGGGGCGCTCTTCTTCGGGTGCCGGACGGCTGGGCCGCGCACCCGGGGGAGGGCCGCCCCGCCCGTGCCCGCCGCCGCGTCGATCTGGGCGACGACCGCCCCGCCCGTATGTGTCTGCGCCCGACGCCATGCCGCACCCCCGCGCCCGCCGGCCCCGGCCCGCGCGCGCCGCGGCGCCTAATCTCCGCCGGTCGGGGTGCGCCCGCGCAGGCGGGGCCCCGCGCGCGATACCCTGCGCCCATGTTGCTCGCCTTGGAGAAGCTCTACCTCGACGTGGTGCGCGGCCGCTGGCTGCCGCTCGACCAGCCGTGGGCGGCGCCCGTCGTCAACGCCCTGCACGTCGCTGTGGTGCTCGTGCGCGAGACCCGCCGTGACCGCCTGCCCGCGCGGGCGGCCACCCTGACCTACTGGACGGCGGTCGCGCTGGTGCCTCTGCTGCTGCTCGCCTTCGCGATCACCGGCGCCATGGGCCTCAAAGACGACACCCGAAACGCCGTGCGTCAGCTGCTCTACGACACCATCTTGGCCAGCAGCGTCGAAGAGGTGGGCGCGGTGCTCGACGAGCTCATCCTGCGCACGCACTTGGGCACCTTGGGCACGATCGGCGTGCTCTCCACCTTGTTCATCGGCTACCAGCTCTTCTCGCAGGTGGCGCTGGCCTACAACGAGATCTTCCGCGCGCGAGAGGATCGCAGCCTCATCTACCGCTTCACGCTCTTCTACACGGCGCTGACGCTGGGGCCCCTGCTGCTCGGCGCCGGCTTCTTGCTCTCGGCGCGGGTGGGCGCCGACCGCGGCCTGCCCTTCGCCAGCCACCTGCTGCCGCTGAGCTTATCGGCGGTGATCTTCACCACGGCGCTGATCTTGTTGCCCTGCGCGCGCGTGCAGCGGCGCGCGGCCCTCTTCGGCGGCCTGCTCACCGCGGCCGTCTTCGAGGTCACCAAGAAGGGCTTCGCCCTCTACATCAATATCTTCGGCACCAAAGACAGCCTCACCCTGATCTACGGCTCGGTGGCCTTCCTTCCCGTCTTCTTGTTGTGGACCTATGTGCTCTGGCTGGTCGTGCTCTTCGGCGTCGAGGTCGCTTGGCTGACCCAGCACCACGGCTCTTTGGTCGACCACCAGCGGCGGGTGGCCGCCGACCCCCGGCACGGCCGCCGCAGCCCCGACGGGCCCTTCGCGCTGGGCCTGATGGTGACCATCGCCGAGCGCTTCTTGCAGGGCGGCGGCGGATTGGCGGTCAGCGAGCTGGTGGCCCGCACCGGCGCTGACCCCCGCCACGTGCAAGACGCGCTGAGCGTGCTCGAAGACACCGGTTTTGTGCTCTTCGACCACGCCCAGCGGGCCCACAGCGCGCGGCCGCCCGAGACGGTCACCGCCGGCGAGGTGCTCCAGGCTTGGCGCGAGGCCGCCGCCCCCGCGGTGCCCGGCCGCGCCCTGACCGCGCTGGACCTCGCCCCAGGCGGCCTGCAGCACACCAGCCTCGCCGAGCTCGCCCGGCGGCCCGCCCTCGCCGCCGCCCCCGATGAGGTAGCGGTTGCCTAGCCGCCGCCTCGCCGCCTTCGCGCTGCTCTGCGTGGCGGCCCTGGGCGCCGGGGTCGCGGGCCTGGGTCTCGCGCGCCAGCGCACCTTTGACGGCGTGGAGCGCGCCCTGCGCCAGGCCGACCTGCAGGTCAGCGGGCGGCGGGCCGCCCTCGCCGAGCACCACTGGACGGGGATCAGCGGGGCGGGGATCCAGATCGCCCGCCTCGAGCTGCGCCTGCTGCCCGCGCCCCGGCTGCGGGTGATCGAGCCCGTGATTGACGCCGACGCCGTCGATCTCGAGGGCCTGCTCGCCGCCCGACCCGGGCCCGCCGCCGCGCCAGGGCCGCTCGACGCCCTGGCCGCCCGCCTGCTGCCCGCGCTGGCCGAAGCGGCCACCGCCGAGCTGGTCAACGGTGCCGTCCGCCTGCGGGGAGAGCCGCTGCTCACCGGCCTCAACGGCCCGCTCTGGCCTTCCCCCGACGTCAAGGGCCCCGATGGCCAGCTCGGGCTTGAGCAGGGCGTGCCGCGGGCCCAGCTCCGCCGGAAGATCGAGCTGGCCTGGATCACCGCCGACGCCACCCTCGAGCTGCGCTGCGCGGGCTCTGCCTGCGCCTTCGGCCTCTCCCTCGTCGACTGCATGATCGACGAGCCCCACCTCGCACCGGGGCCCCTGCCCGTGCTCAGCCTCGCCGCGCAGGGCCAGTGGGACCGGGCCAGCGGCGATCTCAGCGGCGCGGTCGAGCTCGGCCCGCTGCAGGTCGCGGTGACGGGGCGGCTTCAGCCCGACCCGCTCGACTTTGACCTGCACCTCGAGCTCGCCGACGCGCCGCTCGAGGCGGTGGTGGCGCTCTTTGGGCCCCGCGTGCCCGAGGGGCGGCGCGGGACGCTCGGCGGCACGGTGGGCCTCTCGCTCGACCTGCAGGGCATGCCCCTGCGCTGGTCGGCCCGCCCGCGGGCCACCGACCTGTCGGCCGAGGGCGTCATTCCCGACATGGACGCGCTGCGCGGCGGCCCCATCCGCTGGACCACCGCCGGCCCCGATGGCGCGACCCGGCTGCGCGAGACCGGCGAGGGCACCCGCGGCTGGGTGCCGCTGCAGGCCAGCGGGATGGTGCCCGCCGCGTTCATCGCCGCCGAGGACGCCGAGTTTCGCCAGCACCGCGGCTACTCTTTGTCGGCGGTGCAGGCCGCGCTCGACGAGGCCAGCGCCGAGGGCGGCTGGATGCAGCGGGGCGGCAGCACCATCACCCAGCAGCTGGTCAAGAACCTGTACCTCGACGGCCAAGACCGCTCTCTCGCCCGCAAGCTGCGCGAGCTGCTGCTCGCGCTCGAGATCGACCGGGGCCTGTCGAAGGAGCGGGTGCTCGCGCTGTACATCAACCTCGTCGAGCTCGGCCCCGAGATCTACGGCGTGGGCCCCGCCGCGGACGCCTACTTCCTCAAGCAGCCCGCCCGCCTGACCGCCCGCGAGGCGGCCTTCTTGGCGAGCCTGCTGCCCTCGCCGCGGCGCGGCCACCGGCGCTACCTCGCCAACGACCCGCCCGATGCGCGCCTCGACCAGATCATCGACAACATGGCCATGATGCGCGCCATCGACCCCCAGACCGCCGCCCGGGCCCGCGACGAGATCTTGCGCCTCGTGCCGCCCGCGCGCTGACCGCCGGCAGGGCCGGGCGGGCGGGCCACCGCCTGGGTCGGGATATGCGCCGGCTGAGGTCCCCATGCGCTTTCATGAAGCTGTCCACGGCGTCTACTTCGATGATCTCGACGCCTTCCGCATCCTCCACAACGCCCGCTATCTGCTGCTCTTTGAGCGCACGATCGGCGACTTCTGGCAGTACCTGGGCTGGGGCAACATCCTCGACGCCCAGCTCAACCCCGACCAGTACCACCTCGTGCGGGCCAACCACATCGAGTACCTGCGCCCGGTGACCGGCCCGGGGCGCGTCCGCTGCCGGATCTGGGTCGAGCAGCTCGGCCGCAGCAGCCTCACCTTCGGCTTCCAGGTCCTGCCGATGGACGAGGACCTGCCCCACGCCGCGGGCACGCGCACGCTGGTCCGGGTCGACCCGAGCACCCGGGGCAGCACCCCGTGGACCGACGGCTTCCGCGAGCGCTTGCGCCCCTACCGCCGCGATCTGGAGGGGGAGAGCGACGCGCCGGCGGCCCCCGTGCGAGGATGAGCGCCCCTGGAGGACCCATGACCACCGCGACCACGCCTGAGCCGGGTCAGGCCGGCGACGAGGCGGCGCCCAGCGCCCCCCGCCTTGAGCAGTTCGAGGAGGGCATCACCCTCGACCGCTTCATCACCGAGACCGCGAACGCCCACCCCGAGAACAAGGGCAAGTTCAGCGCCCTGCTGCGCCAGGTCTCGCTGGCCAGCCGGCTGGTCTCGGCGCGGGTGAACCGGGCGGGCCTGCTTGGCATGTTCGGGGGCACTGGCGAGGTCAACGTGCAGGGCGAGTACGTCCAAAAGCTGGATGAGTACGCCAACACCGCGTTCAAGCGCGCGCTCGACCACGCCGGCTGCGTCTGCGCCATCGCCTCAGAAGAGGATGAGGAGCCCTACTACGTGCCCGAGCGCTTCCACTCGGGGCGCTATGTCTTCGCGATGGATCCGCTCGATGGCAGCAGCAACATCGACGTGAACGCCACGATCGGCACCATCTTCGCGGTCTTTCGCCGCAAGAGCCCCGAGGGCACGCCCGCCGACATCGACGACATTTTGCGGCCGGGCACCGAGATCGTGGCCGCCGGCTACACCATCTACGGCTCGGGCACGATGATGGTGCTGTCCACCGGCGAAGGCGTGCACGGCTTTACGCTCGACCCGGCGGTGGGCGAGTTTTTCTTGTCGCACCCCGACATTCGCCTGCAGCCGAGCGCCAAGCTCTACAGCGTCAACGAGGGCTACGCCGCCTCGTGGACGCCGGCGATGCGCGGCTGGATCGAGGGCATCAAGATGCCGGGCGCGGGCTGGGCCCAGCGCTACATCGGCAGCTTGGTGGCCGACTTCCACCGCAACCTGCTCAAGGGGGGCATCTTCCTCTACCCGGCCACCAAGAAGAACCCCGAGGGCAAGCTGCGGCTGCTCTACGAGGCCTTCCCGCTGGCCTTCCTCGCCGAGCAGGCCGGCGGCGCGGCCACCGACGGCCGGCGGCGGGTGCTCGACCTGCAGCCTGACCAGCTGCACACGCGCACGCCCCTGATCATCGGCAACAAAGACAACGTCGACGAGGTCACCCGCCTGCTGAGCGCCGAGGGCGGGCCCTGAGCGCCGGCGGGCACAGCGCGCCGCGGCTCGAGCGGCTGGAGCGCGGCCTCGCCGACCAGGTCCTCGACACCCAGCAGGGGGTCGAGGCGCGGGCCCTGCTGAGCAAAGAGCGGTGGAGGCTGAGCGCCGCGCGCCCGCTCTCGCTCGTGCGCAAGCACCGACCGGAGGGGCCGACCCGCGGGCCGGTGCTGCTGGTGCACGGTTTTGCGCAGAACCGCTACTCCTGGCACGCGCGGCTGCGCTCGCCCTCGGCTTGGTGGGCGGCCCAGGGCTTCGATGTGTGGAACCTCGAGCTCCGCGGCCACGGCAATAGCCGCGGCGAGGGCCAGCTCGGGGCCGAGACCTTCCGCGACTACGTCGATGACGTCGACGCGGCGCTCGACGCGCTGCCCGGGCCGGCTGTGGTGGTCGGGCACTCGCTGGGCGGCGCAGCGGCCTACGCGGTCGCGGGGCGCCGGGCGGCGCGGGCCAAGGCCCTGCGGGGCGTGGTGGGCATCGGCGCGATCTACGGTTTCGGCCGGGGCAACCCGTGGATCCGCTCGCTCTGCCAGCTCACCCACCAGCTCGAAGGCAGCCGCTGGGCGGGCGCCTTGCAGGTCCGCAGCCGGTTCGTGGGCAAGGCGCTGGGCCGCCTCTATGGCCTCACCGACGTCATTGGCTACACGGCACCGCTGAGCGGCTGGTGGCCGGGGAGCGTCGAGCCCGCCTTGCTCGCCGAGCGGCTCGAAGAGGGTTTTGACTGGACGAGCGTTCGGGTCTGGCAGGAGATGAGCCGCTGGGCGGCGACGGGCCGCTTCGACGGCGGCGACGAGGACTATGACGCGCTGTGGCGGCAAGCGGGCACCCCGGCCCTGGTCGTGCTCGGCGACAAGGACCACCTGCTCCCGCCCGAGGACGGCCGCCTCGCTTTTGAGCGCTCCTGCGCCGCCGACAAAGCGCTGCTGCTGCTCGATGACTGGTCGACCGGCCGCCACTGGGGCCACCTCGATCTGGTGCTGGGCACCGCCGCGCCGGCCCAGGTCTGGGCGCCGATCGCCGACTGGATGGCCGCGCGATGAGCCCCCGCCTCGAGGGCCCCGAGCGGTTGGCCGACGCCTGGAGCAGCTCGACCGCGCGCCCGCCCGCGCACGGGGCGGCGCCGGGCGTCGAGCTGGGCGGCCTGCGGCTGCTGCAGCGCGTGGGCGCGGGGGGCATCGCCGATGTGTGGGCGGCCGAGCCGATCGGCCCGAGCCCCCTGCCCGCGCGCGTCGCGCTCAAGCTGCTGCGCGAGCCGGCCCGCAGCCGCGACCACACGAGCCGCTTCTTGCGCGAAGGGCGCCTGCTCAAGCGCCTTGGCCTGCGCGGGCTGCCCACTTGCTACGCCGTGTGGGAGGAGCCCCACCCCGCCCTGGTGCTCTCGCTCCTGGAGGGGGAGACGCTCAGCGCCCGCCTGCGCCGCGAGGGCCCGCTGCCCCCCGGGGTGGTCACGGCGATCGCTGATGGCCTGCTGCGGGCCCTGGCCGGCTTGCACGGCGCGGGCATCGTGCACCGCGACGTGAAGGCCAGCAACGTCTTCCTCGGCGATGATGGCAGCGTCTGGCTCATCGATCTGGGCCTGGCCTCGGACCCGCTGGACCCCACCCACACCACTGTGGGCGACGTGATCGGCACCTGGGCCTACATGGCCCCCGAGCAGCTCGCCGGCGCCGAGGTCGACAGCCGGGCCGACCTCTACAGCCTCGGGGTCACCCTGCACGAGGCGCTGGCCGGCGCGCGCCCGGTGAGCGCCCGCGGCCCGGCCGCCCTGCTCCGCGCCCACCGCGACCCGCCGCCGGCCCCCCTCCGCGCGCTGATGCCCGACGCGCCCCCGTCCCTGCTGGCCCTCATCGACGCCCTGAGCGCCCGCGACCCGGTCGCCCGCCCCGCCTCGGCGGTGGTGGCCCGGGCCCTGCTCACCGGCGCCGATCGGCCGCTCGGCGCGGTCCAGAGCCCCCCGCTCATCGGGCGGGCGGCCGTGATTGGTGCGCTGGAGGCCATCCTCGACGGTGGCGGCGCGCTGCTGCTCAGCGCCGAGCCCGGAGCGGGCCTGCCCCGGGTGCTCCGCGAGGCCCTCCGGGTGACCCGCGAGGCCGAGGTCGAGGCGCTGCGCCTGCGCTGCCGCGCCGCGGCCCACCCGGCCGACCTTCTCCACCAGCTCAGCGAAGCGCTCGGGTCGATGGGCCTGAGCACCCCCGCGCAGCGCGCGGCGCTCGGGGCGGCCCTGGCCGACCTGGCCGCCGAGGCCGCCCTCCTCCTCGTGGTCGAGGACGCGGAGCTGCTCGGCCCCGCCGGGGTCAGCGACCTCTGCGCCCTGCTCGAGGCCGCGCCCCAGATGCGCGCCCTCATCTGCGGCGCGCACATCGCGCCGGCCCTGCCCGGCCACCGGGTCGAGCTGCGCCCGCTGCGGGTGGATGAGGTCGAGCAGCTCATCGCCGCCATGCTCGGCGTGCGCGCGGCGCCCGCGGGCCTCGCCGCCCGCCTCGTGGCCCAGACGGCTGGCCTCGCCGCGCTCGTCGTCGACAGCGTGCACGAGCTGATCCAGCGCGGCCACCTCGAGCCCGCCGGGGCCGGTGAGGACGGCCGCCCGCGGTGGAGGCTGCGCCCCGCGCCCGGCCTCGCCCCAGGCGGCCGGGTGGAGCGGGTCTTTGGGCGGACCTTGGCCCTGCTCGACGCCGAGGCGCGCGCGCTGCTCGACGTGCTCGCCGTCGCCGGCGACGACGTGCCCATGGGGACGGCCCTCGCCCTGGCCGGCGCCGACCCCAGCGGCCTCGCCGCCCAAGCCTTGTCGGCCGCCCGCCTCGCCTCGGTCGAGCGCCACGCGGATGGGGAGTGGCTGGTGCTCCGGCGACCGGCGGTCCGCCCGCTGCTGCTCGAGCAGATCAGCGCAGACCGCCAGCGCGCGGTGCACGCCGCCCTCGCCGCAGACCTGGGCGGGCCCGAGGCCGACCCCTGGCGCCAGCAGCGGGCGGCCTGGCACGCGGCCCAAAGCGCGCCCGCCTCGGCGGCCCCCGGCGCGCTGACCGCGCTCGGCGAAGACCTGCTCGCTGAGGGCCAGAGTGACGCGGCGCTGGACCTCTTCGAGCGCGCCTCTCGCCTGCCGGGCCTCGAGGCGGCGGTGGCGGCGCGGGTGGCCGCCTTGCGCGGAGCGGCCCTGCTCGCGACCAGCCGGCGGGCCGAGGCCCGCGCCGCTCTAGAGACGGCGCGAAAGCAGGCCCTCCGCCTCGGAGATCAGGCCTTGGAGGGCCAGGTCGTCTTCCACCTCGCCGTCGCCTGGCAGGGGGAGGGCGACGAGCGCCGCGCCAACGCGCTCTGCGACGAGGCGCTGGCCTTGCTCGACGGCGGCGGCCCCTCGGCAGTGCTCGCCCGCGCCCTGCTGCTGAGCGGCGAGACCCACCACGTGGCGGGCCGACCCGAAGCGGCGCGCGCGGCCCTCGAGCGCGCCCGCGCCGCCGCCGGGGGGCATGGCGACGCGCTGCTGCGCGCGGCGATCAACAGCGCGCTGGGCGCCCTCTCGGCCGACGAAGGGCTGGTCGGGCCGGCGGCCTCGGCCTGGCAGGCCGAGGTGGAGCAGCTGCGCAGCGGCGCCCCCGGGCCGCGCCTCGTGCGCGCGCTGCTGCGCTTGGCCGACGCCCAGCTGCGCCTCGGCCGCCTGGACCTCGCCGTGGACCTGCTCGACGAGGCCGACGACGCCGCCCGCTACGCCCGCCACCCCTACAGCCGCGCTGAGATCGCCGTGCAGCGCGCTGGTCTGCTCCGCGACCTCGCCGATGGGGCGGGCGCCGACGCCCAGCTCGCCCGGGGTGCGGTGGCCTTGGACCCCGACGCTTCGACGGCCCTTCGCCTCGCCTACCGCCGGGCGCAGGTCGACGCGCGCCTCGAGCGGGGGGACCGCCCCGCCGCGCTGGCCGCCTGTCAGCTCGGCGAGACCGAGGCCAGCCGCGCCGGCGCCCAGGCCCTGCGCGGGTGGTTCTTGGGCATGGCCGGGGTGCTCACCGCCGACCCGGCGGCGCTGTCGGCGGCGATGGACGTGCTCACGGTGAGCGGCGACCGGCGCCTGCTCGCGCGCCTGCTGCTGGCCGGGGCGCGGGCGGGCGGCGACGCCGAGCTGCAAGAGGCCGGGGAGCGCGAGGCCCGGGCCGCCGCCGACCCGCTGCTGCTCCTCCGCGCGCTGCACAGCCGCGGCGACGCCGCCGCCCAGGTCGAGGCGCGGGCGCTGGCCCGCGGCCTGCTGCCCTTCGTGCCGCCGGCGCTGCAGGCGAGCTTCCTGCGGGCGCCGGCGGTCGTATGGTCGGGGCTCAGCGCGGCGCTCGGCCTCAGCACCGCCTGAATCACGTCCCGCTCACCATCTTCGACGACTGGCCCGCTGGCCAGCGCCGTTTGCCGTCCGCCCCTCGCGGGCTTAGGCCGTCGCCAACCCGTGGAAGGAAGCCCAGTGACCGACCCGCACGACCTCACGCACGATCCGCAGCAGCAGCCGGGGGGCACCGCCTCCGAAGGTGGGGCGGTCCCGGCGAGCCCGGTCGCCGCCGCGCCCGCAACCTCCGCAACCTCCGCAACCTCCGCAGAGTCCGCACCGTCCGCTGAGCCCGACACCCAGTCCGTGGCGGTCGAAGAGGGTGCGCCCCGCGTCCGCCGCTACCGACCGCCCCGGTTCCTCGGCCTTGACATGGCCTGGGCGCCGCGCAACTCCTCGGGCGGCGCCGTGATGGAGCTCACGGAAGACGGCGACGTGAAGCTCACCTCCGCCGGGTCGATGCGCGCCCACGAAGACATCCTCGGCTGGGTGGCCCGCAACCGCGGCCGCTCGGGCTGCGTGCTCGCGGTCAACGCGCCGATGATCGTCGAGAACACCGGCGGGCGGCGCCCTTGCGACGTCCTGCTCGAGAAGCACTTCGCCGCGGTCGACAGCTACCAGGTCAACACGGTCAACGCGAGCCAGCCCCGCATGATGGGCCGCGCCCTGATGCGCATGGGTTTTGACCCGCACCCCGGGGCCGAGGGCGACCGCCTCATCGAGACCTACAACCAGCCGACCCAGGTGCTGCTCTTTGACGCCGAGCGCCCGATCCGCCTCAAGATCGGCCCGGTGGGCTCGCGCAAAGAGGCGGTCGACCGCTTCCGCGAGCTGCTCTACGAGAAGCTCGGCGACGCCAACCCCCGCTTGGTCGACTCGCCGGCCCTCGACGCCCTCATCGACGCCGACCTACCGAGCAGCAACGGCAGCCGGGTGGGTGAGCTTGAAGAGCGCCTCGAAGCCGTGCTCTGCGCCTACACCGCCGCCTACCTCTACGTGCGGGGCCCCGAGGCCTGCGCGATGCTCGGCGACCTGAACGAGGGCTACCTCCTCATCCCGATGAGCCGCCAGGCCGAGGCCGAGTAGACCGTGAGCAGCCACCACCTCGTCGACAAGGGCCTTCACCTCGAGGCCCTGGCCTCTGGGTGGGCTGCGGCCAAGCCCTTCCCTGAGCCCGGCGCCCCGCTGCGCTACGCCCCTGACCGCCCGGTGCGGGTGCTGCAGCTCGACATTGGGCTGCGCATCGATCCGGCCTCGCCCGAGGTGCACGGCGACACCACGCTGGAGCTCGAGGCGGTCGGCGCCGAGCTGGGCGAGGTGGTCCTCGACCTCAGCGAAGACCACGAGGTCCGCGCGGTCACCGATGGCGCGGGGCAGGCGCTTGAGCACCGCCACCGCGGCGATCAGCTGCTGGTGCGGGGCTTGCGCGGCCGGCGCCCGACCGTGCGCGTGCAGAGCGTGGCCCAGCCCCGCCGCGGCCTCTACCGCACCGGCCCCACGGTGGCCGAGCCCGACCGCCCGGCCATGGCCTGGAGCCAATGCCAAGACGAGGACGGCCACTTCCTCTTCCCCTGCTTTGATCACCCCGGCCTCAAGCAGCCGACCCGCGCGCGCATCACCGCGCCCGACGGCCTGGAGGTGGTCGGCAACGGCGCGCTGGTCTCGAAGCAGGCCGCCGCCCCCGGCTGGACCACCTGGACCTGGGACGAGCGGCGCCCCCTGCCCGCCTACCTGTTCACGGTGGTGGTCGGCCCGATGGTCGTCGTCGACGGCGGCGTCGCCGGGCAGGGCAAGGTGCCCCTGCGCTTCCTCGCCCCGGCGGGCGCCGACCCGGCGGTCTTGTCGCGGGTCTTCGCCCGCACCGGCGCGATGATCGAGGCCTTTGAAGAGCGCTTCGGCGTGCCCTACCCCTGGCCGCGTTACGACCAGGTCATCGTGCACGACTTCATCTTCGGGGGGATGGAGAACGCCGGCGCGACCACGCTCACCGACCTCTGCCTGACCGACGCGGCGGCGGCCCTGGTGCACGACCCCGACGATCTCATCGCGCACGAGCTCGCCCACCAGTGGTTCGGCGACCTGCTGACCTGCCGCGAGTGGAGCCAAGGCTGGCTGAACGAGGGCTTCGCCACCTGGAGCGAGAGCATCTGGCGCCGCGCCCGCGACGGCGAAGAAGAGGCGCTGCTCAGCCTGCTCGACATGCTCGACGAGTACCTCGACGAGGCCGAGTCCCGCTACCAGCGCTCGATCATCCACCGGGGCTACCGGGCGCCGATCGACCTCTTCGACCGGCACCTGTACGAGAAGGGCGCGCTGGTGCTGCAGACCCTCTGCCACACCCTGGGCGCCGACACCTTTTGGGCCGGGGTGACCCGCTACCTGACGGCGCATGCGGGGGGCGTGGTCCACACCCGCGACCTCCAGGTCGCGCTCGAAGAGGTCAGCGGCCGCGACCTCTCCCGCTTCTTCGAGGCATTTGTGCTCGGGGCCGGGCACCCGGTGGTGAAGGTCTCCACGCGCTTCGCCGACGGCGTGCTCACCGTGCAGGCCGACCAATCGCAGGGCGGAGAGGGCGTCGCCGCGCGCTTCCCCATCGCGCTCGACGTGCTGGTGATCGTCGGCGCGGAGCAGCACCGCCTCACGCTGCCGCTCGGCGAGGGTCCGGCCAGCCGCACGCTCAGCCTGTCGGGGCCGCCCGACCGGGTCGAGGTCGACCCGCAGCTCACCGTGCTGGCCGCGCTTGAGCTCGAGTTCGAGCCCGCGCTGCTCGCCGAGGGCCTGCGCGTCGGCAGCACGGTCATCACGCGGATCCGCTGCGCCCGTGCCCTGGCCCCCAAGGCCACCGCGAAGGGCCGCGCGGCGCTGCACCAGGCTGCGGCGAGTGATCCGTCCTGGGCGGTCCGGGCCGAGGCCCTCCGCCTGCTCAGCAAGGTGGGCGGCGCCGAGGCGCGGGCCACGCTGCTCCAGGCGCTCCACGACGCCGACGCCCGCGTCCGCTCCGCGGCGGTCGACGGCCTCGGAAAGCAGCCCAGCCACGCCGACATCCTCGACGCGCTGCAAGCGGCGGGCGCCGACCCGAGCCTGCACGTCGCGGCCGGCGCGCTGCGGGCGCTGGGCCAGCTCCGCGGGCCGGGCGTGGTGGCCACGCTCTCCGCCGCGCTCGACCGCAGCTCCTGGGGCGATCTCATCCGGGTGCGGGCGGCCGAGGGGCTCGGCGCCTGCCGAGATCCCGAGGCGCTCCCCCTGCTGCTCCGGCTGACCGGCCCCGCGCACACGGCGCGGGCCCAGGCCGCCGCGGCGGCCGGCCTCGGCAAGCTCGCCCACGAGCTGCCCACCCTCAAGCCCCGCGCCGCCGAGCGCCTCGAAGAGCTCGCCCGCCACGGCAGCTTCCGCGTGCGCCTCGCCGCGATCGGCGCGCTGGGCACCCTGGCCGTGCCATCCACCTTGGGCACCCTGCGCGAGATCCACGCCGAGGACCTCGACGGCCGCACCCGGCGCAGCGCCTGGGAGGCGCTGGAGCGGGCCCGCACCAGCGGTGGCCCCCAGGGCCCCCTCGCCGACCTGCGGCAAGAGCTCGACGCGGTGCGCCAAGACAACCGGAAGCTGCGCGACCGGGTCGAGGCGCTCGAGCGCGCACCCACGGGCTGAGCGCCCCGCTGCCCGCCCCGGGCCCCGCTCACCCGAGGGGGGCGGAGCGGGCTCGTCGGTCGGCGTCGCCTCACCCTCCTGCGGCGGCCGACCGCCGCGGCGGATGCAATTCTGTGTCCACGCGGTGCAATTTCGCGGCCGTGCTGTCCCCGCTGCGAATACAGTCTGCTGACACAGCCGCCCACATGCGCCTCTCATCCAGGCCTCATGATCTGGGCCGTCCTCCTTGCCGAGGCCGAACCGCTGTGCGAAGCTCCCGAACGAGACCCCATCTTGCGCGGGGCCGGCGCTTTGCCGACCGTTGACGACCGCGCGCCCCTCCTCCTCCACGGAGGCTGCGATGCAGCTCCAGAGACAGCTCCCGCCCGAGTCCACCGGCGGGGCGATGATCTGCGCGGCCTGCGGCACGCGAACCGAGACCACCCCATGCCGCTCCTGCGGCCAGAGCCCGCTGCTCAAGGGTCGCTACCGCCTGCTCGACCTGCTCAGCGGCGACCCTGGGGGCATGGAATACCGGGCCGTCGACGCCCGCCGCCCCGACAAGCACCTGCTGGTGCGCCTGCGGCCCATCGCCCCGAGCGTGGCCCGCGACGCCAACGATCCGCAGTTCGTCGGCAACCTCGCCGTGTCCATGCGCGGCATGGACCACCCCGCGGTCCTGCCCTGGCTCGACGCCTTCCTCATCGGCACGGCAGAGCACCCCACCGTCTGCGTCTTCACCGAAGAGCCCCGTGGCACGCCGCTCTCTGCTGAGCTGAACGGCGCCCCCTGGCCGCTCTCCCGCGTGGTCACCACCCTCGAAGAGCTGCTGAGCATCGCCGCCCACCTCCACGGGATGGAGCCCGCCGTCGCCATCTCGACGGTCGACCCGACCCGGGTGCTGCGCCGGCCCGACGGCTCCTTGCTGCTCACCCACGCCGCGCCGCCGGCCCTGGCCCAGCATGTCGGCGCTGACCCGATCTGCGAGGCCCCCGAGCGCCGGCGCGGCCGGTGGATCCCGGCGAGCGACGTCTACGCCGTCGCCGCGCTGGGCGTGGGCCTGCTGCTCGGCCGCCACCCCCGCAGCTTCGCCGACCCCGGCGGCTTCCTCGTGTGGACCGAAGCCGCCCGCAACCGCGGCCCGATCGTCGAGCTGCTCTCGCGCTGGCTCTCGCCCGACCCGGCGGCGCGCCCGGCCACCGCCGCCGCCGCGCTGCGCGAGCTCCGCCGCCTCTCCGACGCCAGCCTCAGCCTCAGCCCCGACCTTGAGCCCGCGCCCCCCGAGGCCGCCACCGTGGTCGTGGCGCCGATGAACACGAACCACGGGCCCAACTTCACCTATGACTCGGTTGAAGGGCAGACCGAGGGGGCCCGCAAGGCGCGCCGCGCCGCCCTCGAGCGCACCACCGGCGCCAGCCGCGCGCTCGACCGCAACACCGGCGTCGGCCGCAACCTCGAGCCCACCACGGGGATCAGCCGGGCGCTCGGCCGCAACACTGACATCTCGCGCATCCAGCCGATGCCCGCCCAGGTGACCCCCGAGCAGGTGGTGGCCCAGTCCACCCCCGGCGCGCGCTTCATGACCGTGGCGCTCAGCGTGACCATCGCCGCGGCGGCGGTGCTCGCCGTCCAGTCGATCTCGAGCCGCATGGGCTGGATCGACAGCGACCCCTGGGTCGACATGGCCAAGGGGGGCGAGCCGACCTCGACCGCCTCGGGCCTGCAGAGCACCGAGCGCTGAGGCCCGCCGGCCCGAGCCCCCGCTGCCCGCCCGGTCAGCAGCCGGGCGCGCCGGGGTCGTCTGGGCCCGGCCCGCGGGGCGACGCGGCCCAGGTCGGGGTCAGCCACCGTGGTCGACCGCTGCGCTGGATCGGCGCAGCGTCCGCCCTGCTGGCCGCCCTCTTCGCCTGCCGGTCGGGCGGGCGCGCCGCGGGCCCCGCGCAGCCCGTCGGCGGCCCCGCGCCCGCGCCCCATTTTGACGCGCCCGCGCTGGGCGACCGCCTCGAGCTGCTCGCCGATGGCGCGGGTGGCCTCTGGCTGATCAGCCCCGACGCCGGGCAGGGGGCCGGCGCCGTCCGCTGGTTCGGCCCCGGCTCGGCCCCGGCGCCTGGCCTGCTCGTCGGCGCCCCCGGCGCGCAGCTCGGCGACCCGGCGGGCCTCTGCGGCGCCGCCCTGCTGCTGCTCGGCGCGCCCAGCGCCGCGGGCGCGCCCCTGCTCCGGGTGGAGGCGGGCCCCGCGCCGACGCTCCGGCCGCTCGGCCCGCTGGCGCCGATCGCCGCCCTGCGCGGCGGCGCCCTGGGCTGTGATGGCGCCGGCGCGGTCGTGCTCGGCGCACCTTTAGAGGGCGCGGCCGGGGCGGTCTGGTGGCTCGGCGCCGACGGCCCCCGACCGGCCGCCCTCGACCTGCCCGCAGGCGGCCTCGCCGGCGCCCCCCTGCTCGCAGGCATCGATCTGAACGCCGACGGGCTCGGCGATCTGGTGATCGCCACCCCCGGCGCCGCCGAGCGGGCCGGCGGGCTCTGGGTGCTGCTCGACGCCCGGCCGGGCGCGCGGGCCGAGGCCGACCTACAGCTGTTCGGCGCCACCGCCCACGACTGGGCGGGCTTCGCGCTCGCCGCGGTGGAGGACAGCGACGGCGACGGCCGCCCCGAGCTGCTGGTGGGCGCCTTTGGTGCCGACGGCGCCGACTATGGCGCGGGCGCCGCCCTGCTCATCGATCCGCTGCGGCCCGACGCCCTGACCGCACCCCTCGCCGCCCACCTCGGGCAAGCGGGCAGCGACCACGCCGGCTTCGCGGTCGCCGCGCAAGGCGCCCACCTGCTCATCGGCGCCCCAGGCGCCGACCTGAGCGCGCCCGAGGGCGGCGCAATCTACCGGGTGCCCGCCGCTGCCCGGGGCGCGCGCCCCTTGCTTGACCCGACCTGGGCCGGCGAGGCGGCGGGCGCCCGCCTGGGTGAGGGCTTCGCGCCGACGCTGGCGGGGGTCGCGGTCCTGCGGCCCAAGCGCGGGCCGAGCCCGCCGCCGCCCGCGCTGCGCTGGCTGCCGCTGCCCTGAGCTGGGGCCGCGCCCCGCGCGCCTGACCCCGCGCGCCTGCCCGCGCGCGCCTGCCCGCGCGCACCTGCCCCCGCGCACCTGACCCCGCGCACCTGCCCGCGCGCACCTGCCCCCGCGGCTCCTCCGCGGCTCCCCCACACACGAAGCGCCGGGCGGCCCTCTGCAGGCACACCCGGCGCGACGCCCTCCGCGGGCCGCGGCCCGCGGGAGCGGGGGCTCACTCCTCGTCGTTGAGGAGCATCTCCTGCGCCATCTCGAAGACCATGTTCGCCTCGGCCTCGTCCTCGATGGCCACGCGCTCACCGTTGACGATGGCGAGCGGGATGATCTCGAGGTCGCCGTCTTCCTGCTCCATCTGGGCGTAGGGCGCGCAGATGCTGTAGACCTTGTCGTCCACGGTGATCTGGGCGAGCTCCATCACCTCGAGCTCTTCGCCGCTCTCGTCGTCGACGAGGACGAAGAGCTCGACCTCTTCGCCTTCCTCGCCGTCGTGGTCGTGGTCGTGATCGTGCTCGAGCTCGGTGTCGTCGGTGTTGCCCATGGAGGCCTCCATCGCGCTGTGGCGCGCAGCACCGACGATGCCTGTCGGTAGCCTGTCCCCGCTAAGCTGCCGCGCGCCGCGTCGGCGAGCGCTGACCGCCAATCGCTACACTGCCGTTGCCCGCCTGACGGGCCCGACCCCCTGCCCTGGAGCAGCGCATGGCCAGACCGATCCGCGTGGCCCTCGACGCGATGGGGGGCGACCACGGCCTCCGCGAGACCGTCGCGGGCGCCGCCCAGCTCACCCGCGAAGACAACCCGGTCCACGTCCTCTTGGTGGGGGACGAGCCCCAGATCACCGCCGCGCTCAGCCAGCAGCGCTACGACGCCGCCCGCCTGCAGGTGGTGCACGCCGCCGGCGTCTGCGTGGGCATGGCCGAAGACGCCCGCGCCGCCCTCGCCGCCCGCCCCGACTGCTCGATCAAGGTCGCCGCCGCCCTGGTGGCCAGCGGCGAGGCCCAGGCCCTGGTCAGCGCCGGCCACACCGGCGCCACCATCCTCACCGCGGCGCAGACCTTCGGGCGCCTGCCCGGTGTGCGGCGGGCGGCCCTGGCCGCGGTGCACCCCACCGAACAAAAGCACGGCCCCAAGGGTGACCCCTTCGCGCTCATGCTCGATGTGGGCGCCACGGTGGGCGCCAGCGCCGAAGAGCTGGTCGGCTTCGCCATCATGGGCAGCGCCTACGCCCAGATCATCAGCGAGAACGAGCGCCCCCGCGTCGCCTTGCTCAGCAACGGCGCCGAGCCCAACAAGGGCACGCCCGAGATCGTGGCCGCCCACAAGCTGCTCGCCGCCCTGCCCGGCCTGCACTTTTATGGCAACGTCGAGGGCCTCGACATCCCCCGGGGCACCGTCGACGTCATCGTCTGCGACGGCTTTCTCGGCAACGTGGTCCTCAAGATGCTCGAGGGGGTCACTGAGGTGGTCACCGACATCGCCAAGGACGCCTACGCCCGCAGCACGCTGTGGAAGATCGGCATGAAGATGCTGAGCGGCGACCTGCACCAGCTGCGCGAGATGACCGACTGGAAGCAGTACGGCGGCGCGCCGGTGCTCGGCTTTGACCAAGTGGTGATCAAGGCGCATGGCCGGTCCAACGCCCGGGCCATCCGCAACGCGGTGCGGGTGGCGGCCAAGGCGGTCGACCGGGGCCTCGTGCCCCGCATCACGGCGGGCATGGCCGCCGCGGCGGGCCCCGCGCCTACCAGCGGCCCTGGATCCGCGCGATGAAGTCGTAGGGGTACATCAGCGGCAGGGCGCTGACCTCGTCCAGGCGGCGCTGCTGGTCGTCGTCGAGCTGCAGCGCGGCGGCGGCGAGGTTGTCATCGACCTGGGCGAGGGTGCGCGCGCCGAAGATGACGCTGGTGACGCATTCCTTGCGCAGCAGCCAAGCCAAGGCCACCCGCGCGGGCGTGCTGTGCAGCTCGTCTGCCACCTGCACCAGCGCGTCGATCACCGCCCAGCCCCGCTCGGTCTCGGCCTTGGCGCGGTGGTTGTGCCAGCGGGCGAGGCGGCTGCCCTCGGGGGGCGGCTGGTCGCGGCGGTACTTGCCGCTGAGGAAGCCCCCGGCCAGCGGCGACCAGGGGATGACGCCCAGGCCGAAGCGCTTGCAGGCGGGGATCAGCTCCCACTCGAGGTTGCGCTCGACGAGGTTGTACTGCATCTGCAGCGAGATGAAGCGGGCGAGGCCGTGGGTCTCGCTGGTCCAGAGGCTGTCCATCAGGCGCCAGGCCGCGTAGTTGCTCGCCCCGATGTAGCGGACCTTGCCCTGGTGCACGAGGTCGTCGAGGGCGCGCAGGGTCTCCTCCTCCGGCACATCCAGGTCCTGCATGTGGATCTGGTAGAGGTCGATCGCGTCGGTGCGCAGGCGCTTGAGGCTCTCCTCACAGGCGCGGAGGATGTGGCGCCGGCTCGCGCCCTTGCCATAGGGCATGGTGAAGCGGAACTTGGTCGCCAGCACCACCTCGTCGCGGCGCCCGGTCTCGGCGAACCAGCTGCCGACGATGCGCTCGCTGAGGCCATCCTGGCCGTAGATGTCGGCCGTGTCCCAGAAATTGCAGCCGGCGTCCAGCGCCCGGCTCATGATCGCGTGGCTGGTGCGCTCATCACAGCCCACGCCGTGCATGAACGAGCGCTCGTCGGCCTCGCCGAAGGTCATCGCGCCGAGGCAGAGCGGAGAGACCACGAGGCCGCTGCGGCCGAGGGTGCGGGTGTGCATGGAGCACCTCGATTTAGGGGCGGGAGAGCTGCAGGCCGGGCCAGTAGACGAGCACCATGCCCGCCACCGCCAGCAGCACGAGCGCGGTGAGCGCGACCCAGGCCAGCCGGTGGCTGAGCCCGAGCGGGGGATCCGCCAGGGTCGGCGCGTCCTCCGGCGGGTCGTCCGGCGGGCCCGCGGTCGGGTCTGCGGGCCCGCCCCGCGCGTCGGGGGTCTGCGCCATCACCGCCTCCTGCCGCGCGCGGGCTATCCTGCCCCCTGGCTGGAGGGCCCATGCGCACACGCCGCTTCCCCACGCTGCCCCGTCCGCTGCACCTCCCCCCGCGTCTGGCGGGCCTGGCCGCGCAGGCGGCCCTCCTCTGCGCCCTGCCCGGCTGCATCCTGGTCGAGAAGGGCACTTTTGACAGCGGAGCGCCCCCCTCCTCCACCGAGGCCAGCCCGACCACCGAGCCAACGCCCGGCGGCGCGCCTGGGCCCGCTGAGGGTGAGGCCGACGGCGGCGTCGAGGCCCTGCCCGCGCCCCTGACCCTGCGCTTCATCGACGGGGTGCTCGAGCTCTGGTCGACGCCCGCCCAGCCCGGCGCCCAGGTCGGCCTGGCCGAGACCCGCGGGCCCTGCCTCGAGGCCGGCGCCTGCTGGGCGGGTGAGGACTGCCGCAGCCCCTTCCTCGGGGCGGATGGGGTCGAGCGCCCGCCCATCTGCCGCACCTTGGCCAGCTACGGCGCGCTGACCCTCGAAGCCGGGGTGCCCCTCTCTGCGGTCGACGCCGACAGCACCCTGTTCCGGCCGAGCTCCGCCGACGACATGAGCTGGTCGTTGACCACGGCCGACGGCGCCTGCGTGGCGGGCGGGGCCGACCCGGCCCACTTCTCCGGCTGCACGCCCTACGTCCCCTAAGCGCCAGCCTTAGGCCCGCGGCGCCCGCTCCCCTCAGCCGACCAGCACCTCCTCCCCCGGGCGCTTCCAGGCGAGCAGGAAGTGCCCCCACAACAAGAGGCTGCGGCCGCCGACGTCGAGCTCGTGCAGCTCGCCGTCCACCCGCAGCTGCACGCGGTTGCCGACCTCGATGCTGATCGTCTCGAGCGCAGACAGGGGGCGGGCCCAGGTCGGCCGCCCGTCGGGCCCGCGCAGCTCGAGCGCCTCTGGGGTCAGGGTCACCTCACCCTGGGCGACCAGGGCCGGCCGGCCCTTCTTCTGCACCCGGCGGATCGCGCCCTGCACGCCGCGCAGCACCACCCCCTCGCGGGCCAGCAGGGCCGGATCCGGCGTGGGCGGGGCGCCGAAGTGTTTGAGCTGCGCCCGGTAGTGCGCGCCCACCGACTCGACCGGGCCGCCGGCCTCGGGGTGCAGCAGGCTCTCGGCGTCGACCCGCCAGCCGGCCCCGCAGGCCCGGCAGCGCACCCCGTTCCCGTCCTTCGGATCGACGGTGAGCGCCTCGAGCGCGCGGCAGGCCGGGCAGCTCCACAGCAGGGCGGGCAGGCCGTGGGCCATGCGCCAGCCGAAGACCCGCATGCCCGGCCGCAGGCGCTGGTGGGCCCGGATGCGCGTCTGCACCTCGGCGTCGAGCGCCTCATCCGTCCACTCGGGGCCGTAGTGGTGGGGGCCGTCGTAGTCGATCTCGAGCGGGACGTAGCGGGGGTACTTCGCCCAGCGCGGCTGGAAGAGGTAGGCGTTGTGCAGGCGGGCGTAGACGACCTTGGCGTCGAGCCGCTTGATCAGGCGCCCCATGCCCGGCTGCAGGGGCAGGGTCTCGCCGTCCCAGCAGCGCCGCCCCTCGGGGAAGATGGTGACCACGTTGCCCGCGTCCCAGAGGCGCTGCATGGTCGCCATCGCGTCGCGGTCCTTCACGTACTTGATCTTGGGGAAGGAGCCGAGCTGGGTCAGCCACCACCCGAGCACCGGCACCCGCAGCAGGGCCACGCTGGCCATGTAGGTGCAGGGCCGGGCCAGCGGCGAGGTCACCACGAAGGGGTCGAGGAAGGTCGTGTGGTTGGGCAGGAGCAGGAAGGGGCCGTGGCGCGGCACGGTGTCGAGGCCCCGCACCTGCATCCGCAGCATCAGCCGGTCGAGGATGTAGGTCAGGACGCGCGCGAGGTGCCAGTTGAGGAAGCGCGGCCACGACCAGCCGGCGTGGGGCAGCGCCGGGTGGCCCCCAAAATCAGGCGCGACCCGGGTCTCGGCGCGGAGCTGCGCCTCACCGGCGGGGGGCTGGGCAGGCGGGTGCATGGCTCACCAGAGGGGCGGGGCGCGGTGAAGCGCAGGGGGAGCCGCCGGTTAGCGCCGGCGCGCGGCCCCCACAAGGCCCGCTCAGCCGTCGACCCGGGGGGGCGGCAGGCCTTTGCCGGACAGCTCCGCCCGCAGGGCCTCGGCCAGATCGCCGATCCGGGCCATGCAGCGCTCGCTCGCCGCCCGCCAGGTCGCCGGGTCCTCGGCGTCGGCGCTGATGTCGCTCAGGTCCACGTCGGGGCCGTAGCAGATGTAGATCGGCCAGCGCTCCGGCTCGACCCAGTTCCGCCAGGTCTCCTTGATGATGTGGTTGCCCATCCCCACGATGAAGATGGGCACGATGCGCACCCCGCGGGCGGCCACGGCCACCTGCCCCACGCCGGCGTGGGCCTTGAGCAGGGCGTAGGGGTCGGGGCCCTTGTTGCGCGTGCCCTCGGGGTGGATGCCCACCCAGGTGCCGGGCACCTCCAGCTCGGCCTGCACCCGCCGCATGGCGTAGCGGTTCCAGCCGCGGCCCTCGGGCCGGCGCAGGATGGGCGGGAACATCGCCATCACCGTCATGCCCCAGTTGACCGCCGCGCCGAGCGCGCTCTCGTAGAAGAACTCGGCCCGCACGGGGAAGAAGCAGCGCTTGCCCAGCTTGCTGCCGGTGACGTTGGCGTAGGCGACCACGTAGAAGTCAAAGAAGCTGCGGTGGTTGGCCACGAGCAGGGCCCGGGCCTCGGGGCCGAGGCTGGCGAGGTGGTCGGCGCCGCGCACCACAAAGCGCCGCCCGCCACAGAACCACAGCAAGAAGCGCATAAAGGTCGCGATCCACAGCACCGAGAGCACCTTGAGGCGGCGGTTCACCCAGTCGGAGAAGCGGTACCAGCGGCGCTCCGCCGGCCGGAGCGCGGCGAGCTGGTCGGGGGTGGGCGCGAGCATGGGGGGCGCTCAGGTCGAGGGGAGAGGCGGCGCGGCGGGCTGCCATCGGCGGGGCTGGAGGCTACCCCAGGCGGGGGTGCCGGCGGACGGCGCGCGCCCCGCAGGAGGTGCCGGATGCGTGTGTGGATGAGGATCCTGGCCCTGGGCCCGCTGGGCCTGCTCGGCTGCGGCGGCCCGAAGGACAGCGGCGGGGCGGCGGACGAGGCCGTGGGCGGCCCCAGCGCTGCCCAGACGGCCGACGGGCGCTGGCGAGTGGCCTACAGCGCCGACCCCGCGCCCCTCCCCTTCAACGAGCCCTTCACCTTGGACTGGGCGGTCGAGGCCCTCGACGGCAGCGCGCCGGCCGAGGTGCTCTACGTCGACCTGTGGATGCCCGAGCACCAGCACGGCGGCGCGACCCTGCCCACCACCACAGCCACCGGCGCCGATGGCGAGGCGATGCGCTTCCGCACCACCGACCTGCAGCTGCACATGCCCGGCGACTGGCAGATCCAGGTGCGGGTCGACGGCGGCGGCGAGACCGACGCGGTGGACCTGCCCTACCGCTGCTGTGAGGGCTACGCCGACTGAGCGCAGCGCCGCGGCGCCGCCCAGGAGGCTTCATGACCGACCCGCAGCCGACCGCCGCCCCCGACTGGGGGGACGGCGAGGACGCCGACCCCCAGATCATCTGGCGCCCCGACCCGACAGTCGCCGCCCACAGCCGCATGGCCGCGCTGATCGAGGCCCTGCGCGAGGACTGGGACGCAGAGCTCGACGACTACGACGACCTGCATGCGTTCTCGATCGACCGCCCCCACGAGTTCTGGCTCAGCGCCAAAGACCTGCTCGGGCTCGAGGCCGACCCTTGGGGCGATGTCGTGCTCGCCCCCGCCGACGACCAGCCCGGCGGCCTGCCCGGCGTGCGCTTCTTCCCCGAGGCCCGGCTGAGCTTCGCCGCCCACTGCCTGCGCGGCGCCGACGACGACGAGGCCCTGGTCTGGACGGCCGAGGGCCAGCTGCACCGCCGCCTCACCCGGGGCGCGCTGCGTGAGGCGGTGCGCCGCTGCGCCTGGGCCCTGCGCCAGCAGGGCGTGGGCGTGGGCGACCGGGTGGCGGCGCTGGTGCCCCACACGCCCGAGGCCATCATCGGGGCCCTGGCCGCCTCGGCGATCGGCGCGGTCTTCTCCTCGGCCTCGCCCGACTTCGGCGCCGATGGCGTGCTCGAGCGCTTCGGCCAGATCACGCCCACGGTCCTGCTCTCGGTCGAGGGCTACCTGCACAAGGGCAAGCTCATCGACCTGCGCCCCAAGCTCGCCGCGGTGGCCGCCGGCCTGCCCAGCCTGCGGGCCCTGCTCGTGCTGCCCTACGGCCAGCGCCCCGCCGAGGCCAGCGGCCCGCTCGGCGCCGCCCTGGGCCCGACCATCGGCGGCGCCGCGGTGCTCGACGCCGCGGCCCTCTTCGCCCAGGCCCCCGAGGCCGCCGCCGCCCCGCTGGCCCCCCTGCTGCTGCCCTTCGACCACCCGCTCTATGTGCTCTACAGCTCGGGCACGACGGGCAAGCCCAAGTGCATCGTGCACGGCGCGGGCGGCACGCTGCTGCAGCACGCCAAAGAGCACCAGCTGCACTGCGATGTGCGCCCCGGCGACCGGGTCTTCTACTACACGACCGCCGGCTGGATGATGTGGAACTGGCTGCTCAGCGCGCTGGCCAGCGGGGCCACCCTGCTGCTCTTCGACGGCAACCCGACCAGCCCCGACCCGCTCGCGCTCTTTGCCTTCGCCGAGGCCGAGCGCTGCACGCTCTTTGGCACCTCGGCCAAGTTCATCGACAGCCTGCGCAAGCTCGGCGCCCGGCCCGCCGACAGCCTGCCGCTGGCCGCCCTGCGCCTCGTGACCAGCACCGGCTCGCCGCTCAGCCCCGAAGGTTTTGACTGGGTGGTGCGCGATCTGAAGCCCGGGGTGCAGATCGCCAGCATCTCGGGCGGCACCGACATCATCGGCTGCTTCATGCTGGGCAACCCCCTGCTGCCCGTGCGCCGCGGCGAGCTCCAGTGCAAGGCGCTGGGCATGGCGGTCGAGGTCTGGGATGAGGAGGGCCAGCAGGTCTTCGGCCAGACCGGCGAGCTGGTCTGCACCCGGCCCTTCCCCTCGATGCCGGTGATGTTCTGGGGGGACCCCGAGGGCCGCCGCTACCACGAGGCCTACTTCAACCGCTTCCCCGGCGTCTGGTGCCACGGCGACTGGACGGTCGAGGCCGAGAGCGGCGGCTTCATCATCACCGGCCGCTCCGACGCCACGCTCAACCCGGGCGGCGTGCGCATCGGCACCGCCGAGCTCTACCGGGTGGTCGAGGCCTTCCCCGAGGTGGCCGAGGCGGTGGTCATCGGCCAAGACTGGGACAACGACGTGCGCGTGGTGCTCTTTGTGCGCATGGCCGAGGGCCAGACCCTCGACGCCGCCCTCGAGGCCCGCCTGCGCGCCGCCATCCGCGCGGGCTGCAGCCCCCGCCACGTGCCGGCGGTCATCCTGCCCGTGGCCGACATCCCCCGCACCAAGTCCGGCAAGATCACCGAGCTCGCCGTGCGGCGGGTGGTCATGGGGCTCGACGTCAAGAACACTGAGGCGTTGGCCAACCCCGAGGCGCTGGAGCTGTTTCGGGGGCTCGACGCGCTGGCGCGCTGAGGGGGAGGTGGGGTGTCGGACGGGGGGAGGTGCCCTGCCCCGCTCTGCCGCTCTCCTCCGGCCCAGGCCCCCGGGCGCGCGCCCAGCGCCCCCGGCGCGCGCACCGCGGGCCCGCGCCAGCGGCCCCAGGCCAACGGGCGCCTTGACAGGGGGGGCCAAGGGGCCCGCAGGATCGTGGGCGGCCACGCACCCTCACCCCGCGCGGCCGCGAGGAGCCTGCCATGTCCCGCGCCGCCCACTTCACCTTCCCCCGGATGCCCACCGCAGACCAGACCACGGTCGTGCAGCAGGTGCTCACCGGCCTCGAGGCCCACGGCCTCGGCGCCACGCCGGCCGCCGACCAGGCCCGCCGGGTGCTCCGCGCCGCCGCCCTGCTCCATGAACAAGAGGCCGCCTGGTCGCTGCACCGCCGGGGCGGGGCGAGCAAGGCCGTGGCCAGCGCCCCGCGGGGCGGGCCCGAGCTCAACGTGCTCGACACCGCGGTCGACAACCTGCTCGGCCGCCTCTACCGCAAGCTCGAGGCCGACATCATCTTCTTCGAGCGGGGCAGCGCCGAGGGCGCGCCGCTCGAGCGCCTTCTCGACGCGCTGTTCCCGCACGGCCTCGTCGACCACGTGCGCCTGCGCTGGATGGCCCAGGTGGCCGCGAACCGCCGCCTGGTCGAGGTGCTCACCGGCCCGACCTACGCCGCCGAGGTGGCCGCCGCCGGCCTGCGCCCGCTCATCGCCCCGCTCACCGCGGCCGTCGACCGCTTTGAGGAGGGCTTCCGCTCGACCCTCACCCCCGGCTCGACCGCGCCCACCTGGGCCGACCTGCTCGAGGGCAGCGCCGAGGCCCACGAGGGCCTGCTGCTGCTCTACATGCACCTCGAGCTGCTGGTCGACGCGAGCCCGCTGCTCTACGGCGACGTGCTCGCCCCGCTGCTCACCGCCTGGGAGGCCAGCCGCACCCGCCGCCGCCGGAGCACCAGCGAGGCGAGCGCTGAGGCGGAGAGCGACGAGGGCTGAGCCTGGGAGGGCTTAGCTAAAGGTGGTGGAGCGGGCGGCGCTCGGGCTCGGGGGCTTAGCGAAGGGTCTGGGCCGGGCGGCGCTTGGCCTGGAGGGCTTTGCGAAGGGTCTGGGCCGGGCGGCGCTTGGCCTGGAGGGCTTAGCTAAGGGTCTGGGCCGGGCGGCGCTCGGCGGTGGGGGCTTAGCTAAGGGTGGAGGGGCGGGCGGCGCCCGGGTTGCAGGGCTTAGCGAAGGGCGGAAGGCCGGGCGGCGCCTGGGTGGAGTGGCTTAGTGAAGGGTGGCGGACCCACCGGCGCTTGGTCAGCGACGGGCCACCAGACGGTCGCGCCCGGTCCGGCAGCGCCGGGGCCCTCAGGACCTCCACCGGTGCCCATGCCGCATGGCGAGACACTTGACGCGCTCCCCACGCTGGCCTTGCGACGCGGTTAGGCAGACCCCGGCGCCTATCCAATTCGATCTGCACGGCTGGATTTCCGACTGACCCGAAGCATCCCAACAGAGGTGCCCATGTCGCGCCGTGGCCAAGCCGCAAAGACCCAGCGCAAGCCTATCGACGAGAGCGACGTCACTCGGCTTGCACGGGCTACTGAATTGATGCCGTGGCTGCAGCTGCTCTGCGCCGACTTCGAAGCTGCGGGCTGGTCTCGCGAGGCCGTATTCCACGAACCCAACAGAGACGAGGCATGGCTGTACTGGCGGCCCCCGCTCAAACACCGTCAGGCCTACCGCATCAGCAGACCGGTGCTCATGGCGGTGTCGACAGAGCCGTTCAGCGCATTCATGACCACCTGGATCGGCAGCAGGAGTGCGCAGACCAACGGGGAGGTCGATCCCCGGCTCGTGCTGATCGCCGATGGCAGGCCAGGACTGCGTGCCCGAGCCGCGGCCCTCCCTCATTGGCAAGGCGTGGTCGCAGTCGAGCCCGGCGCGGTCGGCGAGCTCGACGCCGACCTCGCCCGGGTGCTCAAGGCGATCGACCCCTTCGACCTGCGGGTGCCGGTCGAGGGCGAGGCCCTGGTCGGCCGTGACGACGACCTGTTGCAGCTGGTCGCCGACCTGCAGGAGCACCCGGCCATCGGCCTTTTTGGGCTACGGAAGATGGGCAAGACCAGCCTCGCCAAGGCAGTGCAGGCCCGCTTCACCGCGCTGACCGACCCAGGCGCGCCGCACACCTGGGCCTTCGCCTACGCCGACGCGGAGCGTGAGCTGCAGGGCGGCGTGGAGGGCCTCGCCCAAGCGCTCACCGCCCAGCTGCACCGCCCGCGCAAGGGGAACGAGCAGCCCGGCCGCGGGCTCCCCGGGCTGCGCCACGCGGTCGAGCACCTCAACCGCACCCATCACCCGGTGTGCCTGATCATCGACGAGCACGACCTGCTCATCCAGGGCGGCAACGCCTACGCCGCGGGCGCGGTGGACCTGCTCCGCCTGCTCCGCGCGTTGAGCCAGGACCGCGCGCAGGCCGTGCGCGTGGTGCTCATCGGCCGCCAGCCCGACCGGGTGAACGCGCCGTGGCTGCTCGACCAGCCAAACCCCACGCTGAACTACTTTCGCCCCCACTGGGTCGGCCCCCTGCGCCGCGAGGCGAGCGACGCCCTGCTGCGCCAGCTAGGCGAGGCCGCGGGGCTGCACTTTGACCCACCGGCGCTCGATGAGGCCTGGGAGCTCGCGGCCGGCCACCCCCTGATGACCCGGCTCTACGGCTCCGCGATCTACCGGTTGGCGCTCGCCGCCAGCGCCGGCGCGCCACTGCGCGCACAAGCCGCGGGACCATTCGCGCTCTCCGCCCGCGACCGGTTGTTGAGGAATATTGACGCAGAGAACCACTTTGCCGAGGTGCAGCTCCTGCTGTCACAGCTGAACCCGGACGCGCTGGCCTTGCTCGGGGAGCTCGCCCGCAGCACCGACCCCGCCGCGCTGTGGGCTGCGGCGGACGCGGACGAGCCACGGGCAGCGGACCTGCTGCAGCACTTCGGGTTGGTGGAGCCAGGGACGGGGCGCGTGCCGGGCCTGCTCCGGTACTTCCTCGCGCCGCGCCCCGCGCGCCGCCGCGCCGCGGAGGTCGCGTGACCGGGCCGTACCGCTGGGACTCGGAGCGCCCAGAGGCGCTGCTCCCCCGCGCCGAGTTTGAGATCCTCGCCGGGCTGTTGTCCGCGGGTGAGCGCGCGATGGTCTACGCGGGCCACGGCATGGGCAAGTCCGTCCTGCTTCGGTGGCTCCAAGCACAGCTCAGCGCCCGAGGCATGCGCGTCGCGTACCTCGCCGCGCCGGCCGGACTGCCGCTTCACGAGGCCCTCCGGCGTGCGCTCGGACCGGACTGCCGGGATCTGAACGAGGCGATCAGCGCAGCCTGCGCCACCACCCCGGTCGCCGTGCTGATCGATGAAGCCGACGCCTGGGTGGCCGGAGACCGCGTGGAGGCCACCTGCCTCGCGCTGACCGCGCTGGACAAGGCGTCCCGGGACGAGCAGCAGGGCCGGCTCGGGGTGCTGGTGGCTGGCGGGCTGGGCCAGCACTTGCTCAACCGCAGCATCCTCGGATCACCGTTCGCCTCGCGGGTCGAGCGGACCACCTTCCTGGAGCCCCTCAACGCAACCGAGCTCTGGTCGCTTGCCCGTCAGCTCCGGGAACAACGACAGGCAGACAGCGCACCCGCCTTGAGAGAGTGGTGCGCGGAGCTTCAGCTCGCCAGCGGCGGCGTGCCGGCCCTCGCCGCACGGGCGCTGCAATTGGCCTGGGCGCTGCCGCTCGATCGCCCGCTCGTCCCGCCCGCTGAGCTCCTCGGGCGGTGGCTCGATGCGCAGCACAGCTTTCGCGCGAGCGTGCGGAGCTCCGTCATTGTTGGGGACCGAGATTTCGCTTGGCGCCTGCTCGACCGAATTCGAGCAGCACCCGACGGCGCGGTCCCCTACGCAGACCTCGACGCGATCTGCCCGCCGGGCACCACGCCCGACGGGCTCATCCGATTGCTGGTGAGCGCCGGCCTCGTGCACCCCGATCGGGACCTGGGCGCCGAGCCCGCGTTGGTCCGCCCCAGCCCGTCGGTCTTGCTCGGCGACCGGCCGCGGGCGCCCCGCGCCGCCACGGCGCTTGACCAGCTCTACGCCGACCTTCAGGCCGTCGCCGGAGAGCTGAGCCTGCATCGCGCCGATCTGCGCGTGGGGAGCGGCGCCAACCGAGCGCTCGTCCCCGAGGCCCTGTTCACCGCGATGGTGAGCATCGCGCTCAAGGCCCGCGGCTGGCAGGTGGAGCGTGAGGCCCAACGTGGCGAGGGGCGCACCGACTTGTTGGTCCGTGGCTCTGGCCTGGCCGGACATGCCATCGTCGAGGTGAAGCGTTGGGGAAACGCCGACCTGCCATCGATTTTTGACCAGTTGGCCGGCTATGTGAACGCTGCCCCGACCTTCGCCGACCACGACCAAACCGTCGGGCTCGCGGCCCTCGTGGTCGCGGGCCCAGAGGTCGCAGCCGCGGACCTCGTCGCGAAGCTGCCGCGCCTCAATCTCGAACCGACGCTGACCAGGGGATCGACGCAGGTGTGGCGGAGCGAGCTCGGCGGACCACCATCGATCCCGCTCGCGACGCTCGTGGTCGCCGGCCTGTTCCGCTCGACCTTCGGCTGAGCACCCGACGCCACGCGGCGCCAACGGCGCACGTGGGCCGCCATGCGCTCGCCGGTGCGCGCCGCGGCAGGCGGGGGCGCCGTCTGGGCGCGCGGTCGCGCCCGGCCAGAGGACGACCGCCATGTGGCGCAGCTTGGCCCCGAGTCGAGAGTGGGCCGGTTCGCCGGCTTGCCCGTTGCCCCATCTTGAGTCCGCACGGCCGCATCGCCACGGATCTCATGCAAGGCCACCCCCTCATCCCTCCGTCGGAACGAACTCCACCTCCTGCATGGTGACGTGCGTGTCGCCCTTCTGGCCCTCGAGCCAGGTGAGGTCCGGCCCATCGAGCGGCGAGCTGTAGCTCCACAGCTCGAGGCGGTGCGGGCCCCGCCAGCGCAGGCTGGGGAAGCAGGTGTCGCCGCGGCTGTCGAGGTCGGCCACCCAGCTGACCTGCAGGGCGTCGGGGTCGACCCGCCAGAGGCTGCAGCGCTTGGGCCAATTCCAGTAGTCGATGGCGTAGGTCAAGGACTGGGTGTTGGGGTCGAGCTCGGTCATGCCGAGGTCGAAGTGGCCGTCTTGGTCGTTGAGGTTGCGGCGGCCGACCAGCCAGATCTCGCCTTCGTGGGCGAAGACCAGAGGTGAGTCGTAGCGCCGCGGGTCGTGGGCGCAGTCCCAGTCCATGGGCGCGCCGGGCTGGGCCACGCAGATCTTGGAGCCGAAGCCGTCCGCGTCGCCGGCCTCGTTGCGGCCGACGGCGACCACGCGGCCCGCGCCGTCCACCGCGAGGTCGGTCTCAGACACCCCGCCCGAGAGCACGATGGGGTCGGCGCCCTGCCACGGCGCCCAGGCCCCGCCCGCGCCCTGGGTGAGCCACTGGACCGTGGTCGCGCCCTCGCCGGTGGCGAAGTCGTAGAGCACGCCCCCGCCGGTGTAGCCGATCATCATCGGCGCCCCGTCGAGCAGGCGCGTGCGCCAGGGGATGAAGGTGTCGCCGCCCACCCCGGCCGGGCTGCCCTCGAAGATGGGCCCGGGCGCCGACCAGGCACCGTCGGCGCCGCGGCGGATGGCCTCGGTGCCCTGGGGCTCAAAGGCGAAGGGATCATCACCCAGCAGGGCGTAGTGGAGGGTGAGCACGCCCTCGTGCGATAAGAAGCGGGGCTCGCGCAGGTCGGTGCCCAGGGCGAGGCTCTGCTCGAGGCTGTAGCTGGCCCCGTCGTCATCGCTGCGGAGGATGTGCAGCACCGTGTCGGCGCTGGCGAAGTGGTCGGGCGCGGTGCGGAAGGTGAGGAAGAGCGCGCCCTCGTGCTCGACCACGTCGAGGTTGTTGTTGGCCGGCTGCAGGGGCAGGTCGGCGGGCAGGCCCGGCCCAGGCACCACGGTGGAGGCGGGGCCGAGCGTGGGCGCCCAGGCCCCCGCCTTGCCGCCGGGCGCGGGACCGCCGCAGGCGGCGAGGCCGAGGGCGGCGCACAGCAGGAGGCGCGGGCGGAGCCGGCGCGAGAGGCGGGCGGCGGGCCAGCCGTGCGGCGCGGTGCAGCGGGGGGCAGCGGACATGGGGCCTCCGACGGAGAGGAGGCTACCACCGGCGCGCGCCGCGCCCGGCGTCGCTTTGCGCGCGCCAGGCCGGCCAGAGGGGGCGGCGCAGCCGCCGTCGCGCAGCGACCGCGGCCCGCAGGGCCAAGCCCGGCGGACGGCCGCCGGCGGCCGCAGGCCGACGGGGCGCCCCGCCCGCCGCTCAGCCCAGCAGCGAGAGCTGGGCGCCGGCCTTCGGCCCAAAACGCCGCAGGTAGCCCTTGACCGGCAGCTTCTTGGCCGTGTTGTCCGAGCTCATGTAGCGCAGGGTGCCAAAAATCGGGCGCTCGGGGCCCCAAGCCCGGTCAAAGCGGCCGAAGACCCAGCTCACCCCGCTGACCGAGTTCGGGTCGCGCCCATCGAGCGCGTACTTGTTGTTGAGGTGCAGCAGCAGCTCGAAGGCCGCGGCGGGCGATTCGGACCACTCGTAGACCTTTTTGCCCCACAGCATGCGCAGGTAGTTGTGCATGCGGCCGGTCTGGACCAGCTCGCGCTGGGCGGCGTTCCACAGCGCGTCGTGGGTCTGGGCGGCCTCGAGCTGGGCCGGTGTGTAGGTCACCGGCCGCGGATCGGCGAGGTGCTCGCCCATCGTGCGCAGGGCCCAGTCGGGCAGGGTGGAGAATTGGTCCCAGTCGGGCGCGTGGTGGGCGTAGTGCTGGCCCAGCTCGCGCCAGGTGATGAGCTCGTCGAGCAGGCCCTCGGCGCCGGGCGAGGCGCCCCACCAGCCCTCGCGGCTGCCGGTGGGGGCCGAGAGGCGCGAAGGCGTCCAGCCCTCGGCGTCGAGCACGTCGAAGGCGACCTGCTGGGCGCTGATGTGGCCAAAGTGCAGGTAGGGCGAGAGGCCGGTGCCGCCGGGCAGGTCCGGCGCGTTGCGGTCCTCGTGGTAGCGGGCGACCCGGGCCTGGGCCTCGACCCATGCGGCTTGGGCGGCGCGCTCACCGCCGCGCAGATCGACGACCCCGACGCCGTGGTCGATGGGCAAGGCGCGCAGGGCCGCCGGGTCACCGGCCAGGAGCGCCGGATCTGCGGCCGGCCAGGCGGCGCGCAGGCCCGCCGGGGGCGCGACCGGCGGCTGGGCAGGCAGGCCGTCGAGGGGGCGCGGAGCCGGGCGCACCAGCAGGTGCGGGGGCAGGGTCTTGTGCAGGTGGCGCCGCAGGGCGTGGGCGGTGGCATAGGGCCGGTCGGTGGCCGACAGCGGCAGCAGGCCGACCCCGTCGACCAGCTCGAGGCGGCAGGGCAGGGCCCGGGCCGCCGCCGCGACCATCCGCGGCAAGAAGAAGACCGGGCTCTGATCGCCGACCACCAGCGCCGCCTCAGCCGCCCAGGCCAGCAGCAGCCCGCGGCCCGCGCCCGCCGCGGGCTCGACATAGGGGTGGTAGCGCACGCCCGCCGCGTCGAAGGTGGCCTGCTGGTCAACCATTCCGTCGAGCACGAAGCGGTGGTGGCGGTCGCTGGCCCATTCGTAGCCGGCGCGCAGCGGCTCGAGCACGACGAGGGGGAGGCCGAGCTCGGCCGCCCGCGAGACCGCGTGCTGCAGCGCAAAGTTGGACCGCGTGCGCCGGGCGGCGGTCATCCAATACAAGACATAGCGGCCGCGGGCGGTGCGCGGGGCGGCGTTCGCTACCCGCAGGCGGGAGGCGGGGGCGGGCGGCGGCAGGGGCATCAGCGGGCCTCGGCGGAGGGGAAGCGGCGGGCCAAGGCGCGCCGCCGGAAGTGGAAGATGGCGCGGAGCTGGCTGTTCACGAACAGGTGCTCAGCGATGGCGCCCAGCGGGCCGAGCGGCGCGGCGTACCAGACCTCGTCGACCACCCGCGTGCGGTCGGGGCCGAGCGCCTCGAGGCGGTGCTCGTGCCGCCAGCAGCGGTAGGGCCCGGCCTCTTGCACGTCGATGAAGGAGCGGGGCGGGTCCCAGCGCTCAAAACGGCCGCGCCAGGTCAGGCCGACCGGGCCGACCTTCATCTGGTGCACCAGGGCGGCGCCCTCGCCCAGCGGGGGGATCGGGCCCGGGGTGCGCAGGCCGGCCGCCGCCGGGGTCAGGGCCCCGAGGTTGCGCGGGTCGGTGAAGAAGGCCTGCAGCACGCCAATCGGAAAGTCGAGCTCCTGCGTGGCGGCGAGGCGCCAGCGGGGGCGGCGGGCCTCGAGGTGCGGGGAGCGCGGCCAGCCCGCGGCGGGCCCGGCGGGCTGGATGCGCAGCGCCCCGGGCGCGGGCAGGCAGGCCTGGAGAGCGCCACCCAGGGTCGGGTGGCGGAAGCGGAAGCCCCCGGCGAGCAGGCGGGCGGGCTCGGCGCGCTGGCTGTGCAGCAGGGCGTCGGCGGCCTCGCCCAGCGCGAGGCGCAGCAGGGGTGCCGGCGCGGGCAGGACCGCCGGCCGCCCCAGCGCCGCGCCCAGGGCCGCGGCGAAGCTGGCCATGGTCGCCGGCTCGGGCGCGGTGAGGTTGTAGGGGCCGCGGGCATCGGGCTGGTCGATGAGCCAGAGGAGCGCGTCGAGCAGGTCATCGAGGTGGATCCAGGGCCAGCGCTGGCGGCCGCTGCCCAGCGGGCCGCCCACCCCGAGCTGAAAGGCGGGGAGCATGCTGTCGAGCGCGCCGCCGCCCTCGCCGAGCACCACGCCGATGCGCGGGGCGATCCAGCGGGTGCCGTGGGCCTCGACCGCGCGCGCCGCACCCTCCCACTGCACGCAGAGCTCGGCGAGAAAACCGCGCCCCGCTTCGCTCTGCTCATCGAGGCGCTCTTCGCCCCGGTCGCCGTAAAATCCCACCGCGCTGGCCGAGAGCAGGGCCCGGGGCCGCCGCGCGGCGGGCAGGGCGCCGATGGCCGCGACCACCTGGGTGGTCAGGCCGACCCGGCTGTCGGTCAGCGCCTTTTTGCGCGCCGCCGTCCAGCGGCCGGGCAGCACGGGCTCGCCGGCGAGGTGCACCACGACGTCAGCCCCGTCGATCGCCGCCGCCATGGCCGCCGCGTCGCCGCCGGCCAGGCGGACCTCGCCGCCGAGCAGGTCGCGGGCACGGCCCTGGTCGCGGGCCCAGGCGACCACGGTGTGCCCGCCGCCGAGCAGCCGCAGGCAGAGCGCCCGCCCGAGGAAGCCGGTCGCGCCGGTGACAAAGACCCGCATGGGAGCACCTCCGCCCGGCGCATAGCCCGGCAGGTGGAGCACGCATAGGCTTTGCACACAGATTGGCGCAGGCCCTCAGGCCAGAGCGGAGGGCCCCGGTGCGACCGTCAGCGCGCCATAGAGCGCGAGGTAGGCCTGGGCGGGCGCCTCCCAGCCGAGCGGCAGGCCCATGATCCGCCGGCGGAGGGCGTCCCAGACCGCCGGCTCCGCGCGCTGCAGGGTCACCGCCCGCTGGACCGCCGCGACCAGCGCCGCGCCGGTGGGCGCCCCCATCCACAGGCCCGAGCCGCGGCCCGCGCGCAGGCCCTCGTCGCCGGGGTCGTCGACGGTGTCGCGCAGCCCGCCGGTGGGGTGCACGAGCGGCACCGTGCCGGTCGCCTGGGCGGCGAGCTGGGTGAGGCCGCAGGGCTCAAAGCGGCTGGGCACGAGCAGGACATCGGCGCCGGCGATGATCCGGTGCGCGAGGCCCTCGTCAAAGCCGACGATGAGGCCCGCCCGGCGGCGGCTGCCCTCGACGCCCGCGCGCAGGGCGGCGGCGAGGCCCGCGTCGCCCTCGCCGAGGATGAGCAGCCGGGCGCCCACCTGGTGGAGCACGGGCAGCAGGTCGAGCAGGAGATCGAGGCCCTTTTGGGGCACGAGGCGCGCGACCACGCCGAGGACCAGCTCATCGGGCGCGTCGAGCACGCCAAAGTGGGCCAGGGCGGCGCGGCGGGCCGCGCCTTTGCCCGACAGGTCCGCCGCCGAGAAGGGCTGGGGCAGGTGCGGGTCGCGGGCCGGGTCCCAGGCGGCGCGGTCGAGGCCGTTGGCCACGCCCACCACGCCGCGGGCGGCGAGCAGGGGCGCGAAGGGACCGCCCTCGGCCGGGCCCTGGATCTGCGCCGCGTAGCTCGGGGACACCGTGCTGATCGCCGTGGCCAGCGCGAGGCCGCCGGCGAGCAGGCTGCCCCGCCCGCCGTGCTGGTAGGGGCCCCGGACCATCGCGGCGGAGAGCGGCAGGCCCAGGGCCTCGGTCGGCCCAAAAGGCCCCGTATAGGCGAGGTTGTGCACGGTGAGCAGCGAGGGCGTGGCCCGCCCCCGATCGGCCAGCAGCCCCGGGATGGCCGCCGCCTGCCAGTCGTGGGCGTGAAAAAGGCCGACCGGCCCGCCCATCAGCTGGTCGCCGGCCTCGACGGCCGCCTCGCAGAGCAAAGCGAAGCGCTCGACGTTGTCTTCGTAGCCTTGGGCGGCGTAGGCGCTCTGGTCGGGGCCATAGAGGGTGGGCCGGTCGAAGACGCCGCGCAGCTCGAGGAAGAAGACCGCCGGGCCGGGCCGGCGCACCGTCCAGACCTTGGCCCCGCGCCGGTTCCGCAGCCGCGGGCGGGCGCCGGTGTCGACGAGGCGCAGGCCCAGGGCGCGCGCGGCGGCCCGCACCTGGGGGTAGAGCGGGAGCAGCGTGGCGAGCTGCACGGCCCCGGCGCCCGCCACCTGGAGCGCGGCGGGCAGGGCGCCGACCACATCGGCGAGGCCCCCGGTCTTGCACCAGGGCAGGGCCTCGGAGCCGACGTGCAGCACGCGCAGGGGGCCGCCCCCCGCCGGGCTCATTGCTGGGGCGCGCGGTAGCGGTGGCCCGCCGACTCATAGCTGTGACGGTCGCGGCGCGAGACGGTGTACTTGCCCTCCAGCGCGCGCATCTCGCTCATCGTCGCGTGATCACTCTCGAGCAGGTCGGCGATGTCCCAGGCGAGCTCGATCGGGCCCTCGGCGGGCACCCGCGTGCCCTTGGGCAGCACCACCACGCCGCTCTCGGTGATGAAGGGGAAGCGCTCACGGTCTTGTTCGGGGTCGACGCCGATGCGCGCGCCGGCCGAGATGATGCAGTTCTTGTCGGCCATCACCTTGCGCAGCTGGGCGCCGGCCCCCACGTCGCAGCCGCTGAGCAGCAGGCTCTGGTCGACCACCGCGCCGCTGTGCACAAAACAGTCGTAGCCGATGATGCTCTCGCGGATGCGGGCCGACTGCACAATGCTGCCCTCGCACACGAGGCAGTCGACCACCTCGCTGCTGGGGCCGCCTTCATCCTGCACAAAACGGGCGGGCGGGTAGTCGCGCTGCGCGGTGCGGATGCGCCAGCGCCGGTTGTAGAGGTTCAAGGTCGGCTGGACGCTGCGGAGCTCCATGTTGGCCATGTAGTAGCTGTCCATGGTGCCGACATCGCGCCAATAAGGCCGGGCGTGGGCCGGATCTCCGGGGATTTTGTTCGTGCCGAAGTCGTAGATGAAGACCCGCCGGCCCGCCGCCACCATCGCCGGGATGATGTTCTTGCCGAAGTCGTGCGCGGAGTCGGCGAGCGCGGCGTCGCGGCGCAGCTCGTCCTGCAGCACGTCGTTCTTGAAGAAGTAGTTGCCCATGGACACGAGCGCCATGTCGGGCCGCCCGGGGATGGGCGTGGGGTCTTTGGGCTTCTCTTGGAAGCCGACCACCCGCCCCTCGGCGTCAATCTGGATGACCCCGAACTGGTGGGCCTCGTCGATCGGCACGGGGAAGGCGGCGATGGTCAGATCGGCGCCGGAGGAGGCGTGGCGCTCCTCCATCTGCTCGACGGCGATCTTGTAGATGTGGTCGCCGCCGAAGACCGCCACGTGCTCGGCCCGCGAGTCGCGCACGAGGTTGAGGTTCTGGAAGACCGCGTCGGCGGTGCCCAGGTACCAGTGCTCGCCCCGGCGCATCTGGGCGGGCACGACCTCGACGAACTCGCCGATGCCGCTGAGGTGCCAGTTGCGGTTGAGGTGCTTGATCAGGCTGCTGGCCATGTACTGGGTCAGCACGTAGACCCGCCGGTAGCCGCTGTTCACGAAGTTCGACAGCACGAAGTCGATGATGCGGTAGCGGCCGCCGAAGGGCACCGAGGGCTTGCTGCGGTGGCAGGTCAGCGGGCCGAGGCGCGAACCTTTGCCCCCGGCCATGATCATCACGATGGTGTTGTCGCGGTAGCTCAAGCAGACCTCCGGCGCGCCGCCGGGGCCGGGGCGCGGGCCTCGCATGGTACCGCTTGCGGAGGGGCGCAGCGCGCCAGGGCCAGGGGGCCGCCGCCAGGATAAGCCCGCACCGGAGCGCGTCGTCGGCGACCGGGAGCCCCGCGTCCCCGCCACGGTCCCGGCTCGCGCGCGCGGCGCCGCGGCGGTGGAGCATGCGGCGCCGGCGCCGGCAGGGCCATGCGGCGGCGCGCAGGCCCACGAACGAGGGAGGTCGGGGTGAACCAGCGGACCCGTCACCCGGGCCCCGACCGTGGGGGGGCGCCCGCTCCGCGCCCGCTCCCCCGCGGCGCGCTGGCGGCGCTGATCCTCGGGATCAGCGTGGTGGTGGGTCTGTTCCTCTGGTGGCCCGCGGATCCGCCGCCGGTGAAGGCCCAGGCCCCCGCCGCGCGCACCCGACCGCCCCGCGCCCCGCGCCCGACCGCCGCCGCCGCGACCGCCGAGGCGCCGCCCCGCGCGGTGGTCGAGGTGCGCTGCGCCCTGCAGAGCCCCGACCGCGGGGCCCACCCGCCGCTCGACCGCCTGCTCGCCGAGGCCAGCGACGGCAGCTGGGCCCAGCCGGTCTGGCCCCGCCCGGTCGAGGGGGCCGCGGGCGCCTGGGAGCTCAGCCTCTGGCTCGACCAGCCGCTGGACGGCGCGGTCGACATCCAAAACATCACCCTGCGCGACGCGCTCATCGAGCCGCTGCGCCTGCGGGTCGAGGGTGGGGTCTGCACCGCGCCGCCGCTGCGCTTCCAGCCCGGGCTCGACTGCCCGCTCGGCCCCGAGCTGGCCGCTGCCCTCGACGGCCTGCGCGAGGGCATCGACTGGGTGGCCCAAGCCGAGGGCGGCGGCCACCTGCCCAGCCGCCGGGCGGGCGACCGCCTGACCATCTGGCCCGAGGCGCCCGCCGGGCGGGGCCGCCTGCTCCTGCCCGGTCAGCCGCCCGCACCCCTGCGGTGGACCGAGGCGGGCTGCGCACCCCTCCACAGCTCCCCCACCGCGACGGTGCGGGGGCGCCTCATCGACCCGCTCGACCAGGGGGGCCCCTACTTCGTCGAGGGCTGCGGGGCCCGAGCGCTGGTCGGCGAAGACCTGCGCTTCACCCTGCAGATCGCCGCGGCCGAGCCCTGCCAGCTCGAGGCGTGGCGCATGGACGGCCCGCTGCGCGCCCTCGCCGAGCCGGCGGGCGTGCAGCTCGCGCCGGGCGACGAGCTGGAGATCGAGCTCGAGCTGCCCGAGGTCCGCATGGCCGGCCTGGGCATCGCTTTTCGGGTCGAGGAGGGCGGGGTGCGCGCGCTCAAGGTCCACGAGGGCAGCCCCGCGTGGGAGGCGGGCCTGCGTGAGGGTGATCTCATCGTCGAGGTCGACGGCCAGGCCACCCCGGGCATGTCCGAGAACGACTTTGTGGCCTTCGGCACCGGGCCCTCGGGCAGCGTCGCGCGCTTGGTCGTCTCGGACGAACAAGGTGAAGCGCCGGTCGACGTGCGCCGCGGTGAGCTCAGCCGCTTGCTGCGCTGAGCCAGGGGACCAGCTGGGCGCGGCCGCTCAGCGCCCCTGGGCGCGCCAGGTCTGGAGCAGGCGCTCGGCCTCGGGGCTCGGGCAGACGATCTCGGTGCCCGTGCCGACCTGGCCTTCGAGGATGACCCGCCCGCCGATCGCCGCCTCTTCGATGGGCGCGCGCACCATGCCGCCGCGCCAGGCCTTCCAGCACCGGTCGCCGTTGACGCTGACCTCGAGCACCGGGCTCGGCGGGTTGGTCGCACCCTTGGGGTGCGTGGACTCCACCTCATCCCACCGGGGCAAAGGCGGGGGCGGAGGTGGGTTCATTGGCGGAGGGATCACCACCTCAGCCCGGTCGGGGCTCGCCGGCGCCCCCGGCGGACCTGGGGGGAGGGCTGGGCCGACGCCGCCCTGTGGCCCAGGCACGGGCGCGGATACGAGGTCGGCGCCGGTGGTGCCGCTCGAGGTGGTGGCGCAGGCCTCGACGCTGAGCGCGAGGCCGGCGACCAGCACGCGCACCGCGGGGCGGGTGGTCGGGGCGCGGGTCGGGCGCCCTCGAGCAGCAGCGGAGCGGGGCACAGGAGGGAGATCGTGGCTCATGGCCGGACCTTAGCACCCGCAGCCGCCGGGCAGTCGACCCGCAGCGAAGCGCCGTCCAGCCAGAGCTCTTGGCCGGCCGGGGGCCCCTCGACGTAGAGCTCCACCGAGCGCACCGGCGCTTTGAGGTCGATGGAGAGGGCGCCCTCGAGCGCCGTCCAGCGGCCCGGCTGGGCTTGGCCCGCGGCGAGGGGCACGAAGCGCTCGCCCGCGCCGTCGATGACGTGGGCGGTCAGCGCGACCTTGGCCGGCCCGCCGGGCCCGACGGTGACCTGCGCGCGCGCGCGCAGCGGCAGGCCGTCGGCGACGCTGTCGGTCACCGTGCGGACGGGGCCCTGCCACGTGGCCGTGCGCCCGCTGACCCGCAGCGCCGGGCCGCCGCTCGGCCCCTCGACCACGGCGCCCTGGCCGCCCGAGGCCCGCCACCCGCCCATCCCCTTGTCGAAGCCGCCCTCGGGCAGCCGCTCGACCGCGCAGGTCGGGTCGGGCTTGCCGAGCAGGGCCGCGCGCACCGCGAAGTAGCTGAGCTTGGGCTCGAGCTCATCATCAAAGAGCAGCGGTCGGTCGTCGCCGTGGGCGTGGTCGACCCAGGTGTGGCGGTCAGACAGGCCCCAAAAGGTCAGGGCCGTGCAGGCCGGCTCGGCGACGCAGGCCTCGACCCACTGGTGCAGCAGCCGGGCCTGGACCGCGTCGCGCCCCCAGTCGCTGCCGTCGAGGTGACGCACCTGCACGTCGATCTCTGTGAGGTGCACATCGAGGCCCAGGCCGCCGAGGCGCTGGATGTTCGCCCGCAGCTGGGCCACCGGCGGCGCCTCGCCCGCCTTGAGGTGACACTGCAGCCCGACCCCGTCCACAGGCACGCCCGCCGCGCGCCAGCGGCGGAGCACCGCGAACATCCCGTCGGACTTGGGGTTGATGCCCTCCACGCCATAGTCATTGTAGAAGAGCTTGGCTTCAGGGGCCATCTGCCGCGCGGTGCGGAAGGTGTCGGTCAAGTGCCGCTCACCGCCCGCCCGCCACATCGCCGTGCGGGACAGGCTGCCGTCGTCCTCGAGCGCCTCGTTGACGACGTCCCAGACGGCGATTCGGCCGGATGTGGCCGCGAGCAGGCGCTCGGTGTGGGCGCGCTGGGCGGCGAGCAGGGCCGCATCGGGCAGGGCCACCGCCCAGGAGGGGAGCTGCTGGTCCCACAGCAGGGTGTGACCGCGCACCTGCTGCCCGGCGGCCGCAGCGGCGGCGAGCACGGTCTCCCACCGGGAGTCATCCACCACCTCGGGCGCGGGGGCCATCGGCGACCACTTGAGCTCGTTCTCCGGCGTGATCGACGAGAACTCCCGCGCGATCAAGCGGCCGTAGGCGATCTCTCGCACCAGGGGGTCATGCGCGACCGCGACGCCGATCTGCCGGCCTGTGCGCGCGGCGGCCGCGGCGAGGGTGGGGCCCTCTGCCGCGGCGCTGGCCCCGCCCAGGGCGGCCACGAGGGCCAGCGCACCGGCCAGACCCACAGCCAGCGCGCGCTGGCGCGCCGGCGAGCTCAACCCTGCAGCTCGAGGGTGACGCTGCCCAGCGCGCCGGGCGCCTTGTCGACCGCGAGCACCGCCCAGCGGTGGCCGCCGACCTCGACCACGCTGCCCACGCCGACGAAGACCGGGCCAGCGGGCAGGGCGAGGGCGCAGATGGGGCCCTCGGCTTGGGCGCCATCGCCGCGGGTGTAGGCGCCGCGGATCATGTTGCCCATGCCCACCCGAACGCCGCTGAGCAGGCCGACCGTCGTCTCTTCAATCGTCTCACGCGCACCCATGACCGAGGCTCCTCGACCGACGCTCCCTGCGGTCGGCGCCGCGCCGGCGCGCTCTGGGGGGAGGAAGGTCCACGATCCGCAAGCTATACAGGTCAGGCCCGCCGGGCTCCACCGCCCGGTCGCCCCTCCCATCCGAACCCGCCGGACCTTCGCGCCCGCCCCGCCCGCGGCCGCCACGGCAGGAGCCTCGATGATCCGCCGCCTCTCCTCCGCTGCCCCCTCCGCCTGGGCCTTGGCCCTCGCCCTGCTGCTGCCGGCCTGCGCCGGCGACGCGGTGGTCGACGATGGGGACGACAAGCCGGTGGATCGTGACGGCGACGGCGTGCCCCTCCCGATGGACTGCAACGACGACGACGCGTCCATCTCGCCCGAGGCCGAAGAGCTCTGCGACGGCGTCGACAACGACTGCGACCTCGAGGTCGACGAGGGCGTCACCCCCGACGGCCTCATGTTCTTCGCCGACGCCGACGACGACGGCTTTGGCAGCCCCAACTACACGCTGGTGCGCTGCACCCAGCCCGAGGGCTACGTCGCGTCGGGCGGCGACTGCGACGACCTCGACAGCGGCATCCGCCCCGACGCGACCGAGAGCTGCGACGGCGAAGATGAAGACTGCGACGGCGAGGTCGACGAGGCCGGGGCTGCGGGCGAGGGCCTCTGGTACCGCGACGCCGACAGCGACGGCTTTGGCACCGGCGCCGACACCACCCGCGCCTGCGAGCAGCCCGAGGGCTACGTCTCGACCGGCAGCGACTGCGACGACGAAGACGCCTCGGTCAACCCCGAGGGCCTCGAGAGCTGGTACGACGGCGTCGACAGCGACTGCGACGGCCGCGACGACTTTGACGCCGACCTCGATGGGTACCGCGCCGACGCCTTTGGCGGCGATGACTGCGACGACGCCGACAACAGCATCCGCCCCGGCGTGACCGAGGTCTGTGACGGCGACGACAACGACTGCGACGGCCTGACCGACGAAGACGGGGCCAGCGGCGCCTCTCGCTTCTATGGCGACGCTGACCGCGACGGCTACGGCGTGATCTCGGTCACCCGCGACGCCTGCACCGCGCCGGCTGGGTATGCGCCCCGCAGCGGCGACTGCGATGACGCCAACAACCTCATCCGCCCCGGCTTGCCCGAGCGCTGGTATGACGGCGTCGACACCGACTGCGACGGAGAGAGCGACTTTGACGCCGACCGCGACGGCATCGACAGCCTCGACTACGCGGGCCTGGACTGCGACGACGACGACGCGCTGGTCGGCGCGGCGGGCACCTGGTGGCCCGACCCCGACGGCGACACCTTCGGCGACCGCGAGGTGGCGCCGGTCATCGACTGCGGCGATGGGCTGCCCGACGGCTATGTCGACAATGGCGGCGACTGCGACGAGACCGACGCCGGGGTCAACGCGGGCGCCACCGAGATCCCCGCCGATGGCCGCGACCAGGACTGCGACGGCGCCGACCGCCTCGACCTCGACCGCGATGGCTGGGTCGACGTGGCCTACGGCGGCGCGGACTGCGACGACACCGACGGGCGCGTGCACCCCTACGCCTGGGAGGTCCTCACCGACGGCGTCGACAACGACTGCGACGGCGGCGTTGACGGCAGCGACCCCGACGCCGGCGCGGTGATCAGCCTCAGCCTGCTCGACGACGACTACGCCGAGCTTCCCCTGGCCGCGACCGAGATCTCCTGGTGCGGCGCCGACTGGAGCTCGGTCTGGGTGAGCAGCAACGGGCGGATCACCTTCACCGACGGCAGCATCCGCACCTCGCCGAACCCCACCGACCACGCGGCCGAGCTGTCCCTCGCCGGGCTCTGGGCCGACCTCGACCCCTCACGGGCGGGCACCATCCAATGGGTCGAACTCGACGACGCCGTGCAGGTGCGCTTTGACAGCGTGCCGCTCTTCTCCAGCACCTCGACCCGGCACAGCTTCACCATGACCCTGACCGCCGATGGGCAGGCCGTGGTCAGCTACGACCGGCTGGACTCGGGCGCCTTCCTCGCTGGGTGGAGCTGCGGGGCCGGCGAGGCCACCGGCCTCGATCTGAGCGCCGAGATGGAGAGCTACCCCGACGGGGGCGGCGGTCTGGGCCAGGGCACCGAGGACGGCGTCTACGAGCAGTTCTCCGCTGGCAGCCCGGCCGACCTGAGCGGACTGAGCCTGACCTACTGCGGCCCGCGGGGCGTCGACGCCGACAACGACGGCTGGTCGGACCTCTGCGGAGACTTCGACGACAACGAGGTCACGCTCTACCCGCTCTAGACCCGCCCGGTCGACCGGAGGGCGGCCGCAGTCGCTGCGCCTCGCCGAGGCCGGGCCTCTCGTGCCGCTGGGGTCGGGCCCGCCGCCGGATGCTTCGGCCCCAAGTGCCGGTCGGGGTCGCCGGCGCTGGAGCTCAGCGCGGATCGGCGCGCCCGAAGAACCAGCGCCCAGGGGCCCGCCCGAAGACCAGCGCGGCGCGGCGCGACCCGAGATTAGCGCCGGCGGGCGCGGCTGCTGCGCACGCGGACCGGGACGGGCACGAGCGCAGGCGCCGGACGCCCACCGTCGAGCGCGTCAAGCCAGGCGTCGAGGCGCGCGGCGAGGTCGCGGAGGCGCGAGCTGAGGCCAGCTTTGGCTGGGGGATGGGCGCTGCGGCGCTCGTCGCTCATCGCGTTCACCAGCCCTTGGCGCCGCGTGGCGCCTGCGCGTGGGAGCGGAGGGATGCCGTGCACCCTGCCGCGCCGAGCAACCCGCGGGGTCGACCCGACGTCCACCCCAGCCCTCGCTCTCTGGACAGTATAGGCCCCCATCCTCGCGGAGCGAGCGGAGGGAGGGCTCGATGGGCAACTTTTTTCGCACCCCCGCGGCCCCGCCCGGGCGGCACGGCGCCGCAGCGCTCGCCGTCGCCGCTGCGACTCTGGGCCTGCTGCTGAGCGCGCAGGTCCAAAACACTGGCCTGGTGGGCGAAGTCGCCGTCACCTGGAGCGCCCACCGCCCCCAGGCCCTGCTGGCCCTGGGCCCGCCGGTGGGCACCGAGCGCGCCGAGCCGGGCGGTGAGGCGGCCGTGCACCGCGGCCCGCTGCGCTGGGGCCCCACCCGCCCGACCCTGCGCCTCGGCGGCTGGCCGCTGATGGTCAACGCCTACACCGGCGCGCTGCCCGACCTGCCCGCCGTGATCGCGGCGCGGCTGGGCGCAACCGAGGGCGCGCTGCGCTGGGCGATGCGCGGGGCGGCGGCCCTGCTGACCCTGGGGGTGGCCCGAGGGCTCTGGCGGGCGGGCGCCCCCCTCGCCGCGGGGATCACCGCCCTGCTGCTCGCCACCCGCTGGGACCTGCAGGTCTACCGGGTCTGGCTGGGCGGCACCGAGCTGGCCCTGGTCCTCGCCGCGGCGGCGCTCTGCGTGGCGATGCTGCAGCCGGGGCCCCGCGGGCGGGCCTGGGTCGCCGCGGGGCTGATGATCGGCCTTCACGCCAAGATCACCTTCGTGGCCTCGGCCTGCGGGCTGCTGTTGGGGGGCGCGCTGGCCGGCGCGCTGCCGCGGGGCTGGGCGCGGGCGGCGCTGCTCGGCGCGGGGCTCGGCCTCGCGCCCGCCGCGCTGGCCGCCGCGCTCGAGCTCGGGCCCGGCGCGGCCCTGCCCCGCCTGCCCTCGCACGACCGCATCGACCTGCAGCTCGGGCGGGTCTGGGCGGCGCTGCGCGGCGAGGCCCCGGGGGCCCGCGAGGCCGCGCCGACCCTCTGGCGGGCGCTCACCGACCCGAGCGCCTTCTTGGCCGACGCCTACCAGCTGCCCCCGTCGGTGCGCCCGCCGCCGCTGGCCGCCGCGCTCGGCCTCTGCGGCTGGTTCTTGGCCGGCATCGGCGCGCTCGCCCCGGGTGCCGGCGGCCTTCGGCCCGCTGACCGGCTGCGGCGGGCCCTCCACCTCGGGTTGCCTCTGCAATTGACGCTGCTGTGGGCATTTGCGCACGATCTCCACCACCTCGCCCAGGCGGCGGTGCCCGCGGCGCTCTGGGCGGGGCTCTGCCTCGCCCGCCTCGCCCGCCGCGCCGGCCCGGCCTCGTGGCTGGTGGCGGTGGCGCTGGGCGCGCCCGCTGCGGGCTCGGGTGCCCTGGCCCTGCTCCAGACCGACGCCCTGCTCGACGCGGCGCCCGGGCCGATGGTCAGCGCGCGTGGGCAGCGCGAGGTCGCGGCGCTGCTGCGGGCCGCCGGCGCGCAACGGGTGGTGCTGTGCGACTACGAGGCCTGGGGCAGCCTCGACCCCCTGGTGCCCGCGGTGGAGCTGCGCCACGCCTGGCCGGCCGCGGCCACCGGCGCGCCGGGCCTCAGCGCAGCCCTGCTCGGGGAGGCCGAAGGTGGGCACCTGTTGACCCTGCGGGCCAGCGCGCCGTTCATCTACAACTGGAGCGCCGAGGGCCCCGCGCTCGAGGCCGCCGCGGCGGAGCTGGGCCTGCGTGTACGGCCCGTGGGCGCCCTCCCGGGTCGGCGGGCCGCGCTGTGGGCGGTCGAGCGGGCCCCCTGAGGGCGACGGGCGGGCCCCAAAAGAAACGCCCCCGAAGCAGGTGACCGCTTCGGGGGCGCCGCGAGGGCTCGGGAGAGCTTACTCGGCGGCGGTGTCGCCGCCCGAGTCCTTGTCGCCGCAGGCGACGAGGGTCATGGCGCTGGCGGAAACAACGATCAGGAGCAGGGCCTTCAAGGACTTCATGGGAGCGTCTCCTCTTGCGGTGGGTCCCGCCCGCTGAACAGCGGCCGGGATGTCTCGGCGCCCTGACCCCGCGAGGATGATCCGCGCGGCAGCTCTGGGCGGTACCCGAAGTGACCCTTGGCACAGGTCGCGCGTACCTTGCCCCAGCAGGAGCGCGCTGTCAAGAGCAGACTGCCCTCCGGGCGCGGACCGGCCTGCGTGGATCGCTTAGGCGGCCGGGCGCGCCGGGCCGCTCTTCCCCGCGCCCGGAGCCCGATGGACGCCCTCACCGGACTCGAGCTGGCCGCCGCGGGCCTCGCCTTGTGGGCCGCGATCCAGACCCTTCCCCGCCCGCCGCGGCGCGACTGGGAGCGCTTGTTCAAGGTCGCGCTGGCCACCCAGCTCTGGGAGGCGGCCCAAGCCGAAGGCGGCGATGAGGGCGCGATCACCGCCCGGTGGGACGCGCTGCTGCGCGCGCAGGTGCCCTTTCACCCCGCCGGTCGCGCGCCGATGGCCAAGCTCTTCGCGCCGGCGATCTCGGGCATCGAGGCGCCCGCGCTCGACGGTGAGCGCGCCTTGGTCGAGGCGCTGGCCCGCCTGCCCGATGCGGCGGCCCGCTGGCAGCGCATGTACGTCGAAGATCTCGCCGCGGCCGACGCCCTGACCAGCCACCCCGAGTCGCTGGGCCCCGCCTGCGATCCGGCCAACGCGCTCGGGCCCGCCTGCGGGTGGGAGGCGATCTCCCGCTGGGATCCGGCCGTGCCCGCGGCGCTCGCCGCCCGCACGGGCCACATCCAGCTGGTGGTGGCCGCGGCTCCGGATTTGACCGCCGCGCTGCGGGCCGCCGCGCCCGGCCTCCGCATCGCTGCCGATCCTCCCCTCGACGCTAGCCTGCTCCAGCTCTGCCCCGCGCCCGCAGATCGCCTCGTGATCCTGCTTGGGCGGTCACCGATGGGCGGCTTGCTGCGGGCCCTCGCCGATGCGCCGGGGCTGCGCGACCGCGTGCTCGTGATCGTGGGCGTGGGCGCGCCCCGCAGCGGCGGGCCCGCAGACGACCACTTCTTCTCCACCGGCTGGACGCACGAGGCGATGGCCCCCGAGCTGCAGCGCACGACCGCGCTCTTCTCCATTTGGGACGTCGCGCCCGACAGCAGCCCCGAGGCCTGGGCGGCCCAGCTCCTCCCCCCGCCGCGCCTCGAGCCGGGCGCCGCGCCGAGCGTCGAGCTCCTCCCCCTTGGCCCTCTCCCCCTCGGCCGGGTCGACCCCGCCCAGCTCGCCCGCGCCCTGCTCACCACGCTGGCGGTGCGCCTGCTCGGCCCGGGCTCCTGAGCCCCGGCGACCGGAGGCCGCGGCTTGGTGTAGGCTCCGCTCGCCGACCGCCCCCACCGCGCCCTCCTCTGGGCTCTGGAGCGCCGCATGCCCGCAGCCGCCGCCCCCCCCCTCCGCCTCGCCGGCGCGGCCCTCGCGCTCGCGCTGCCCGGGCTCGCCTGGGCCGACGGCGGGGTGATGGTGCGCAGCGAGCCGCCTGGGCAGCGCATCTTCGTCGACGGCGAAGAGACCGGCCTCGAGACCCCCGCGCTCGTGCTCGGGCTGCCCGCCGGGCCGCACCGCTTCGAGCTGACCAGCGGCTGCCGCGGCGGGGTGGGCGAAGCGGTGGTCATCGACGGGAAGAACGTCGAGCTCACCATTCAGGCGAACCTCGACACCGGCGTGCTGCAGGTGAACCCCAACCCGCCCACCGCGGCGGTCGCGGTCGATGGCGTCGAGGGGCCCAACAAGCGCAGCCTCAGCTGCGGCGCCCACACCGTGCGGGTCGCGCTGCCCGGCTTCGTGCAGGCGGTCGTGCCGGTCGAGGTCGAGGCCGGGCGCTCCTCCGCCCTCGACGTCAGCCTCGAGCCGCTGGGCACCGGCACGCTGACGCTGAGCCTCAGCCCTGCCGACGCGGCGGTGGCCGTCGACGGGCGCCCCTTGGCCGTCGGCCCCGTGCGGCAGGCGCCGTTGACCGCCGGCCCACACAGCCTCGAGCTGAGCCGCGCCGGCTACGCGCCCCTCCAGAAGACCATCGTGCTCGAGCCCGGCGCAGAGCTCAGCCTCAACCTCGCGCTGCAGCCGCTGGCGCAGGCGGTGGCGGTCACTCCCCCGACCGCGCCGGGCGGCGGCGGCATGAGCAAAGCCCAGGCCCTGCGCGCGACCGGCTGGGGCCTGACCGCGGCCGGCGTGGGCGCGGCGGTCTTCGGGATCACCCGCTTCGCCGCCGCCGGGGCCGCCTACGCCGAGTACCAGGACCGCAGCCTCAACGGGCCGGGGCCCGCCTCGGCGGTCGAGGCCATCCGGGCCGAGCAGGTCGTGCCCGCGCGCAACCTCGGGTGGACGATGAGCGCGCTGGGCGCCGCCCTGGTCGGCGGCGGGGTCACCCTGGCGGTCAGCTTCTAAGCGGCGCCACGCACCGGTCCGCGGCGACCTGCTGCACAGTCGAGTGCTGGACTTGACGCGACAAGAGGAGTAGAAGCGGCGCATGAACGTCGTCTTCTTCGCCATCGTCGCCGTCGCCTTCCTCGCCTCGGTCTGGGGCTTCGCCAACCAGGGCCTCGCCACAGGTGACTGGCAGGCCGCCAGCGCTTTGCCGGCGGCCGTGGGCAAAGCGGCGCTCGACAGCGCGAAGTCCTCGGTCGAGCTGGCCGTGGGGCTGGTCGGCAGCATCACGCTCTTCCTCGGCCTGATGAAGGTGGTCGAGGTCGGCGGCGGCTTGGCGATCATGGCCCGCATCATCCGCCCGGTGCTGCTCTGGCTCTTCCCCGATGTGCCCGCCGATCACCCCGCGATGGGCGGCATCATCATGAACCTCGCCGCCAACGCGCTGGGGCTCGGCAACGCCGCGACCCCCTTTGGCCTCAAAGCGATGAAGGACCTCGAGGCCCTCAACCAAGAGCCCGGCACCGCGACCAACGCGATGGTGCGCTTTTTGGCCATCAACACGAGCGGCGTGGCCCTGCTGCCCACCGGCATCATCGGCCTGCGGGCGGCCGAGGGCAGCGTCGACCCCGCCGCGATCTTCCCCACCACGCTGTTCGCGACAGGGTGCAGCACAGCGACCGCCATCCTGGTGACCGCGCTGCTCGTGCGCCTGCCGCGCTTCCGCCTCTCACCCGCCCAAGAGGCCGCCGACGCCGCCGTGCGCGCGGCCGCGCCCCCGCTGCGCCCGGTCGACTTCTTGCCGGTCACGCTTTTTGGGGCCGGGCTGCTCGGGCTGGTCGGCGTCGTCTACGCGCTGGGCGAGGTGGCCAGCGCCTGGATCATGCCGACGCTGATCATGGCCATGCTCGGCTTCGGCTTCGCCAAAAAGGTCAAGGTCTACGAGACCTTCATCGCCGGCGCCAAAGATGGCTTTCAGATGGCGGTGGGCATCATGCCCTACCTCGTGGGCATCCTCGCCGCGGTGGGCATGCTGCGGGCCTCGGGCGGCCTCGACGCGATGGTCAAGCTGCTGAGCCCGGTGACCGCGCTCATCGGCATGCCCGCCGAGGTGCTGCCCCTCGCGCTGCTGCGCCCGCTGTCGGGCTCGGGGGCCTTCGCGCTCACCGCTGAGCTGGTCAAGACCCACGGCCCCGACAGCACGATCGGCGAGCTGGCCAGCACGCTCAACGGCTCGACCGAGACCACCTTTTATGTGCTGGCCGTCTACTTCGGCAGCGTCGGCATCCAGCGCAGCCGCCACGCGCTGCCCGCCGGCCTCGCCGCCGACATCGCCGGGGCCCTGGCCAGCGTGCTCGCCGTCCGGCTGATGTTGGGCTAGCCCCCGCCGGCCGGCCGCCGCCCCCGCCAGCGGCCGCTCATCCTCCGGCTGGTGAACGCATGAACGGCCTGCTGCTCGTCAACCTCGGCACTCCTGACGCGCCGACCACCGCCGCGGTGCGCCGCTACCTCGCCGAGTTCTTGTGGGACCACCGGGTCCTCTCCATCCCGGCCGTGCCCCGCGCCTTGCTGCTCTACGGCGCCATTCTGCCCTTCCGGCCGGCGAAGAGCGCCGAGGCCTACCGCAAGGTGTGGGACCCGGTCACCGGCTCGCCCCTGCTGCACCACAGCGAGGCGCTGACCGCCGCCGTGCGCGCCGACCTCGGCCAAGGCTGGACGGTCGCGCTGGGCATGCGCTACGGCAAGCCCGGGCTGGCCGGCGCGCTGCAAACCCTCGAAGATGCTGGGTGTGAGCGCATCTTCGTGCAGCCGCTCTACCCGCAGTACGCGAGCAGCAGCACCGGCAGCACGGTCGAGCACCTGATGGGCTTGGCCGCCGCGCGCCCGGCGACCCCCAACCTCAGTGTGCTGCCCGAGTTTTACGACGACCCCGACTTCATCGCCGCCTTCGCCGAGGTCGCCCGCCCGCAGCTGCAGGCCTTCGCGCCCGACCACGTGCTGATGAGCTACCACGGCCTGCCCGAGGACCAAGTGAAGGCCACCCAGCTCGGCGCCGGCGGCCACTGCTTGGCCACCTCGAGCTGCTGCGACCGCATCGAGACGGTGAACAGCCGCTGCTACCGGGCCCAGTGCTTCGCCACGACCCGGGCGCTGTCGGCGGCGCTGGGGCTCCGACCGGACCAAGTGACCGTGTCCTTCCAGTCGCGGCTCGGGCGCACGCCCTGGATCAAGCCCTACACCGACGTGCTGCTGCCCGATCTGGCCAAGACGCACAAGAAGCTCGCTGTGCTCTGCCCGAGTTTTGTCGCCGACTGCCTCGAGACCCTCGAAGAGATCGGCCTGCGCGCCAAAGAGGAGTACGTGGCCCTCGGCGGCGCGCTCGAGCTCATCGCCTGCCCCAACAGCAGCCCCCGCTGGGTGCAGGCGATCGCCGACCGGGCCCGGCGGGCGGCGGGCGGCGGTCCGGCCCACGCCTCGGCCTAAGGACGGCGGGCGCCCCCGCGCGCTGGCCGGCGCTATGCTCCGCCCATGGCCGGCTTCACCCCCAGCACAGCGCCCTGGACGACCGCCCGCCTCGCCGAGCTGGGCCCCGATGAGCATGACTTCCAAGAGTTCAAGGGCAGCGCTTGGCTTTTCGACGGCAAGGCCGTCGCCGGCTGGTTTCACGCCGCGCTGAGCAAGCAGGTCAGCGCCTTTGCGAACTCGGCCGGCGGCCGCCTGTTCATCGGCATCGACGACCTGGGCCAGCCCGACGGCGGCGTGCCCGTGCACCTCAAGCCCGGAGGCACCCGGAGCTGGCTCGAGGATGTGGTCCGCGCCTCGGTCTCGCCCCAGGTCGCGCGGTTCAACGTCTTCGAGCTGCGCGGTGGCGAGCCGAACGTCGGGATCAAGCCTGAGCACGCTGTCTACGTCGTGGAGCTGCCCTCGAGCGAGGACGCGCCCCACCAAGCGCTCGACCACCGCTATTACCTGCGCATCGCCGGCAAGTCGCAGCCGATGGGCCACGTGCACGTGCAAGACGTGCTCCGCCGCACGCGCAGCCCGGTGGTTGAGCTGGTGCGCCTCGGCCCCTATGGCGCCCACGAGCTTGACCAAGCTGACCCCCGGGGTCCCCGCGCTTTTGTGTGTCTGCGCGCCTTCTTGCGCAACCAGGGCCGGACCCTCGCCCACCACGTCGGGGTCGAGCTGAGCCTGCCCCGGCAGGTCGTCGGGAAGGAGGTGCGCCGCCGCAACCTCGAGCAGCAGGGCGTCCACCTCAGCCAATTTCCGGGGACCATCGCGCTCTTTCGGTACCATCCCGCGCCGCTCTTCCCCAGCCAGGAGATCTACGCCCACAGCCTGTGGATCGGCCTGCACACCGCCAACCGCGACGCGGTGGAGAGCGGCGCCTTGGTCATCCGCTGGCGGGTCTGGGCCGACGACGCGACCCCCACCGTCGGGGCGCGCCCGCTGCACAGCTTTGGCGTGGTGCGGGCGGCGCTGGCCGAGCTCCCCCCAGCGTCGGCGGGGTCGAGCAGCCCACCCAGAGGAGCGCGCGGAGGGGGATGAGGCGGCGGAGGCCCCGCAGCGGCCGGCGACCCGGGTGGAGGGCGCTCAGCGCGGCCCAGGCGCGGGCGCGGGCGGAGGGGGCCCCAGCGGGGTGAGGCGGAGCGGCCCGCCGTCGACCAGCCCGCGGACGATCAGCGCGCCGTCGTCGAGGCGGCCGATCGCCCAGCTGCGGCCCAGATCGGCGGAGATGGCGCCGAGCGCGCCGCTCTGCTGCAGGCGGATGCCCTCGGCCAGGCGCCAGAGCGCGACCACCTCGCCGCTCGGCTCACCGGCGAGGGCCAGCAGCGCGCCGCCCGGCGGCCGGGGGGCGGTCGCCCCGGCGGGCAAGGTCGCGCCTTGTAGGCTGAACCAGCGCGGCTGCACCGCCGACTCGGTGCCGGTGAGCACGCACAGCGCGAGGCCCGCGCGCACGCCCTCGGCCGCCGCGCGTGAGGCGAAGCGGGCGGCCAGCGCGCGCTCCCCCGCGGCGGGGCGCCAGAGCTTGCGGCCGGCCACGGGCAGCTCGGCGGAGACCTCCTCGGCCGGGATGGTGAACAGGTCGACCGCGGCCTCGGTCTGCACGAGGAGCTGGGCGGCGCCATCATCGGTGACCAGCACCTCGAGCGCCGGCCGGGCGGGCAGGGCAGCGACCCGCCGGAAGTGGGGCTCGCCGCGGGGTCCGAGGCTCAGCACGCGCAGCTCACCCGCCGCACCCTGGGGGCCGGGCACCCACAGCGGCAGGTGGAGGCGGCCGATGCCGTCGGTGGCCGGGCGGCCGATGAGCTCGACCCGGGGCCAGGGGAGGGTGAGCAACCGCGGCGCCTCGGTCACCTCGGCCCCGCGCAGGTGCAGGACCGCGAGCTTGCGCGCCCCGTCGAGCCAGACCACGTGGCGGTTGCCCGCGTCGGTGCCCCGGGTGGCGGAGAGGGCGGGGCTGACCTTGGCGTCGAGGTGCAGCAGGTGCGCGTGGCTCAGCGGCTGGAGGGGCGACCGGGCCGAGGCCTCGTGCAAGTAGAGATCAAAGCCCTGCGCGGCGGCGTGCAGCCACAGCGTGCTCTGGACGGCGCGGGCCGCGGCGGGGTCGGGCAGGTCGCCGCTGACCGGCCGGGCCGGGGCGATGCGCAGCCGCTGGCGGGCGAGCTCAACCGGCCCGTCGTCGCCGAGGATGCTGACGGTGAGGGTGTAGGCGCCCGCGGGCAGGGAGCCCGTGCCCGGCACCTCGAGCAGGGTGAAGCGCCGCCCGCGGGGGGCGAGGCTGAGCGTGCCGCCCGGGTCGACCTCGGGCGGGGTGGTCGAGCGGCGCTGCACTTGGCCGCCGTCGGGCTGCAGCGCGAACTGCACCAGCCAGGGCCGCGCGGCGAGGTCGGGCACCCGCAGCGTGGTGTCGCCCCGGTTCGTGGCCTCAAAGGGCACCACGATGCGCTCACCGGCGAGGTACTCGGCCCGAAGCCGAGGCGCCCAGGCCGTCGCTTGGACCGGGGCGGGCGCGGCCGAGGCAGGTGCGGCCTGCCCGCGGGCGGGCGGCGCGGCGGGGAGGAGGAGCAGCGCGGCGCCGACCACGGCGAAGGCGCGGAGCGCGGCAGAGACCGTCGGGCGGGGCATCTTCAGTCCATGTCCAAGGCGGGCGCGGCGGGTCTATCGCGGCGGGGCGGGCCTGCGGCCAGGGCGCCCTCGGCCAGGGCCGCCCGGACCAACGCGACGGCGGCCTCGGGATCAGCGATCTGGCCGTCGAGCTGGGCGGCGCGCACGAGCCGCTGGGCGGCGCCGATCAGCGGACCTGGGGGGAGGCCGAGCGCGCGCAGCTCGGCCCCGCTGACCAGCGGGAGCAAGGGAGCCGCCTGCACGCCGAGCGCCCAGGCCCGGTCGAGCCGGGCGGGCCAGACCGGATCGGCATCGGTGGCCGCGGCGGCCTCAAGCGCGAGATCCACGCGCAGCAGCTCTGCCCCGCGGCGCAGCCACCGATCAGCCAGCGGGCCGGCGGCCTCGGCCGGCGCCGCGTCGAGCCAGGGCCAGGCGGCCAAGACCTGGGCCCGCACGGGGAAGCCGCCCCGGCTGTGCAGGCCGAGGCCGTCGAGCAGGGTCGGCGCCGCATCGCGCCGGGCGGCGAGCAGGGCGACCAGGGCGACGGCGAGGGCCTCTCCGGTGGGGCGGCGCGCCGGCGCGGGCAGCCGCGGCGCGGCGGGCAGCGGGGCCCCGCCGAGGCCGGGGAGGGCCGCCTCCTCCACGCCCAGGGCGCGCAAGGCCGCCAGCCCGACCGCGGGCCGCGGGCCGAGCAGGATGGCCTCCACCTCGGTGATCCGGCGCTCTACCGGCTCGGCGCCCACCGGCAGGCCGGCGCAGGCCGCGACGAGGGCCGGGCTGAGCGCGAAGCCAAAGCGGGCGGCGAAGCGGGCGGCGCGAAGGGCGCGCAGCGGGTCTTCGCCGAAGCGCAGGGGGTCGGCGGGGCGCAGCAGGCCCGCCGCCAGATCGCCCTGGCCGCCGCAGGGGTCGACGAGCGCACCATCGGGCAGGCGCACGGCCATGGCGTTGATGCTGAGATCACGGCCGCGCAGGGCGGCGTCGATGCCCACGTGGGGGTCGCCGACCACGGCGACCTCTCCCCCGCCGGCCCGCGGCCCGAGGCCCCGGGGCAGCGCGACGTCGACCGGCTCGTCGAGACCCCGTACCCGCAGCTTGAAGACGCCGAAGCTGCGCCCCACCGCGCGCACCGGCCCCACCCGCCGCAGGGCGCTGGCCAGCGCCTCAGCGTCGAGGCCGTGCACCTCGAGGTCAAGGTCCTTGATCGGCAGGCCGAGGAGGGCATCGCGGACCGCGCCGCCGACGAGGTAGGCCACCCCACCTACACCCCCCACCGCGGCGGCGATCCGCCGGGCGGCGGCGCCGAGCGCAGGGGGCAGCGCGCCGAGCACCGGGGGTGTGAGGGGCGCAGACATGGGTCTCCCTGCCGCAGCCGGCGCGGCGGCATAGCATGCTCCGCTGACCCGCCGACCGCGACCCCCGAGGGCCCCATGCAGCGCCTCCTCCCCCTGCTCTCTGCCCTGCTCCCCGCCCTGCTGCTCGGCCTCGGCGCGCCAGCGCAGGCCGCGCCGCCCGCGCCCGCGGCGAAGCTCGGGTCGCCCGCGCCGATCTTCTCGCTGCCCGCCCTCAATGAAGAGGTCGCGCTCGAGGCGGCCAGCCGCACCCAGGTCGGGGTCACCGACTTCTGCGGCGTCCGGGCCACCCGCCCCCAGAGCGCGGTGGTCCTCTACTTCTTCTCGCGCGACCGGGGCGGTGACCAGCTGCCTAGCCTCTCGCGCCTGCAGAAGCGCCTCGGCGGCAAGGGCGTGCAGGTCCTCGGCGTGTCGACCGACACCGGCGACCTCGGCCCGCTCTCGACCTGGATCGAGGGCCAGAAGATCGCCTTTCCGGTGGTGCGCGACAACCACGGGGTGGTCAGCGCCCGCTATGGCCTCAGCCAGCTGCCGATGACCGTGGTGGTCGAGGGCGGCGAGGCCTGCACGGTCTTCGCCCTGGGCTTGCCGACGGGCGCCGATCTTGAGCCGGCCCTCGACGCCGAGCTGGCGCCGCTGCTCAGCCGCTGAGGGGCCCAGCCCACCGTCGCGCGGGCCGCCGCTCCGCCCTCCGTCGGCGCCCCCGCGGTTTGCGGGCCCGGCCGCTCAGCGCCGGCGCGGGACCGTGACGATGAGCACGGTGATGTTGTCCTTGCCGCCGCCGTGGTGGGCCGCGCGGATGAGCTCGCGGCAAGCGACGCGGGTGTCGTCATAGTGGTTGAGCACCGACTCGATCTCTTCGTCGTCGGCCTCACCCCAGAGCCCGTCGCTGCACATCATGATCTTGTCGCCCGGCTCGACCTCGACGCTGAAAATGTCGATGTCGACGTTGCGATCACTGCCCACGGTGCGCCAGAGGTAGTTCGACAGCGGGTGGAAGCGGGCCTCTTCGGGCTTGAGCTTGCCCTGCTCGACCATGCGGGCCACGATGCTGTGGTCGCGGGTGATCTGGTGCAGCGCGCCGTTGCGCAGCAGGTAGGCCCGCGAGTCGCCCACGTTGGCCACGTAGGCGAGGCGGTCTTGGTACAGCAGGGTCGCGACCATGGTCGTGCCCATGTCGGACCGCACCTCTTCGCTGTACTCTTTCACGCGGTTGTTGGCGCGCTGAAAGCTCTCCTCAAGGACGTTCTCGAGGCGCTCGGGCGTGGATGGCCCCGCAGCCGCGAAGCGCTCCCGCGCGTCGGACACGATGGTTTCGGACGCGATCCGGCTGGCGACCTCGCCCCGGTCGTGCCCGCCCATGCCGTCGGCCACCACAAAGAGCTCGACACCATCGGCCACGGTGCCCCAGCCCCAGTTGTCTTCGTTGAGCGCCCGCTCGAGGCCGACGTCGGTCATCGCGGTGGCGATGTTGCGCTCAGGCGGGCCCCCCTCACGCAAGAAGGGCTCGAGCGCGCGGCCAAAAGCGAAGGTGGTGGGGAACTGCGCCTGCTCGGCCAAGGCGAAGAAGTCGGCGAGGCGCCAAGCCTCGACCGGGCAGTAGCGGCGGAGCAGCTCGCCCATCGCCATCACGTTAGCGACACGCTCCTCGTCGGGGACGGGCCCCTCGTAGACCTCGCGGATGTTCGGGTCAAAGAGCTGGATGTTGCCGTCTTGCCAGACCAGGAAGTTGGCGCAGCTCAGGCCGTCGAGGCAGATGCCGTGGTGGTGCAAGCTGGCCAACAAGCCGGCGATGCGCTGGGCGAGGTGGGTGACCTGCCCCCAGGTGAGCGGGGCGGCCTCGTCGAGCAGCAGACCCTCGCCGTTCCAGAGCGTGACGCTGCACAGCACGGCGTCTTGGAAGAACATGTCGACCGGGACAGCGAAGCCGGGGTGGTCGATGCGCTTCTCGAAGTAGGCGGCGTAGGGGTGGAAGCCGTCGCGATCCCAGCGCACGCTGACCAAAAAGCGGCGCGTGAGCATGTCAGCGCCGCAGGACACGCAGTGGCTGGCCGCGCGCGGCGTGTCGTCATTGCCGCAAGCCCAGCAGAATCGCCGCGGACGGTCGGGGCGGTCGTCGTTGGCCAGGTAGAACATCCGCCCTTCAGACAGGCGAACCAAGCCCTCCACCGTGTAGTGCTCGGACAGGTGGGTGCCGGGGGCGAAGCGTTCGGGGCGTTTCGGCGAGGCCATGCGGGTCCGTGCGGGGGGCGCCGCGCGCGGACGCGCAGCGTTCCAGGGAGGGTGGGCCAACCAGAGCGGAGGGTTCCACGCCCCACCCCGCGACCAGCGCGGAGGTGCAGGAGTCGGGGGGCCGGCGGGGAGCCGTGGAACACCCGCGCGCGGTGCGGCGGGGCTGCCGGCATCCTAGGGGGCAGCGTCCCCGCGGGCAACGTGGGGCCTGTGAGCCTCTCGCCAAAGGACGCCGAGGACGGCCTTTCTCGGGCGCGCGCAGCCCAGAGATCAGCCGGTCGACGGGGGCGCGGGCCCGCGCGGGGCGGGGTGCCTGCAGGCGCCGCCCGTTAGCCGCGCCCAGCCGCCGCCCCGCGGCCCGCCCCCGCCGCCTTGGAGCGCCCGTGAAGTCCCTCCCCTTCGCCATCGAAGCGACCGCCGGCGCCGCGCGCGCGGCGACGCTGACCACCGCCCGCGGGGACATCCGCACGCCCGTCTTCATGCCCGTCGGAACCCAGGGCGCCGTCCGCACGCTCTCGCCGCACCACCTGCTCGAGACCAAGAGCCAGATCATCCTGGCGAACACCTACCACCTGAGCCAGCGGCCGGGCGAAGCCCTGGTCGCCAAGCACGGCGGCCTGCACAAGATGATGCAGGTCAACGTGCCGATCTTGACCGACTCGGGCGGCTTTCAGGTCTTCTCGCTGAAAAAGGCGAGCGTGACCGAAGAGGGCGTGACCTTCGCCTACGAGCTCGACGGCAAGCAGACCTTCCTCTCCCCCGAGCGCAGCATGGAGATCCAGCAAGCGCTCGGCGCCGACATCGCCATGGTCTTTGACGAGTGCCTCGCTTTTGGCACCGACAAAGAGGCCGCGGCCCGGTCGGTCGACCGCACCGCCCGGTGGGAGCAGCGCAGCAAAGACGCCCACCACCGCGCTGATCAGAGCTTGTTCGGCATCGTCCAGGGTGGGTTTTGGGCCGACCTGCGCGCGCGCTCGGCCAAGCAGATCACGAGCATCGGCTTTGACGGCTACGCGATCGGCGGGCTGAGCGTCGGCGAGGGCCACGCCATCATGTGCGACGTGCTCGACTGGACCACCCCGCACCTGCCGGCCGACAAGCCCCGCTACCTGATGGGCGTGGGCCGGCCGCTCGACCTGGTCGAGGGGGTCGCGCGCGGCATTGACATGTTCGACTGCGTCATCGCCACCCGTCATGCGCGGGGCGGCGTCTTTTACACCAGCAAGGGCCGCGTCCGCATCACCGACAAGCGCTACCGGGTCGACATGTACCCGGTCGACACCTCTTGCGACTGCTACGCCTGCGCCAACTTTACCCGGGCCTACATCCACCACTTGTTCCGGGTGGGCGAGGTGCTTGGCAGCATCCTGGCCACCATCCACAACCTGCACTGGTTCGCGCGCTTCATGGGCGACATGCGGAAGTCGATCATCGACGGCAGCTTCGAGGCCTTCCGCGCGCACGTGCACGAGGTCTGGCCCGAGAGCACCGAGCCCGCGCCGGTGGCAGCCTGGGGCAGCGACATGGACGACCCGCCCGCCACCGCCGAGGGGCTGCCCGCCGCCCGCCGCGGCCCGCGCCCCGCGGCGCCCAAGCCCGCTCGCCCGCCGGCCCGCCCGGGCCCCCGCCGCTGAGGGCGGACGACGACCAGCAGGGCGATCCAGCGCCCGGTCCTGACCAGAAGCTGTCCGCTCTGTCCGTGGCGCTGCGCTGCAGCGTGGGATAGCCCGCGGCTCCATCCGAGTGCGGAGGTCATCATGTCTGGCGAGAACAAGGTCCTGTTCGAGATCACCGAGGCCCACCTCGACACCGGCCTGCGGGGCTTCCCCGTGAGCACGGTCTTTACCTCCGAGGTGAACCCGCAGGACGGCCTGCACTACGTCGGCTACCCCATCGCTGACCTCGCCGACCTCGACCCTGAGGCTGCGGTCTTCCTGCTCTTCTACAAGCACCTGCCCTCGGCCGATGAGCTCGCCGCCTTCAAGGCCGAGCTGGTCAAGCGCGCCAAGGTCGACCCCCGCGTCATCAGCCTCATCGGCGGCCTGCCCAAAGAGGGCCACCCGATGGAGTGGATGATCGGCGCCCTGAACTTCGCCGGCATGCTCTGCAAGACGGGCAACTACCGCGAAGATGGCCTGAACGTCGTCGCTCAGATGCCCGAGCTGGTCGCCGCCATCTACCGGGCCCGCGCCGGCTGGGGCGCGCCGATCGAGAGCAAGCCCGAGCTCGGCTTGGTCGAGAACTTCGTGCACATGATGGGCGTGCCCGGCGCTGACGCCGCCAAGCTCACCCGCCTGATGCGCGTCTTCTACGTGCTGCACATGGACCACGGCGGCGGCAACCTCAGCACCTTCGTCGGCAAGGCGGTCGCCAGCGGCAAGTCCGACATGTACGCCAGCCTCGGCGCCTCGATGGCCGGCCTCTACGGCCCGCTCCACGGCCGGGCCAACCAAGAGTGCCTCGAGTTCCTCGAGAAGTGCGGCACCAACGACGCCGACGCCGTTGAAGCCTTTGTGCGCACCGAGCTCGAGGCCGGCCGCAGCATCTTCGGCTTCGGCCACGCCGTGCTCCGCGCCGAAGACCCCCGCGCTGGCGTGCAGTACAACCTCGGCGCCGAGCTCTGCGCCGATGACCCGCTGTTCCAGCGCGCGGCCATCATGCGCGAGCGCGCCGTGAAGGTGCTGAAGTCCTCGCCCAAGGTCAAGAACCCCTACCCCAACGTCGACGCCGTCTCGGGCACCCTGCTGCGGGCCTGCGGCCTGACCGACGCCGAGTACTACACGGTGCTCTTCGGCCTCGCGCGCTGCAGCGGCATCGCCGCCCAGATCGTCGACGAGCGCCTCGTCCACCGCGGCGGCAAGGGCGTGGCTATCTACCGGCCCGACGACATCCCGGTGAACCAGCCCCGCCGCCGGCTCCAGGCCTGAGCCCTCCCCGAGCCCCAGGAGCGCCCGCTCCCGGGGCTCTCGCCCAATTTTGCCCTCCCCTTCCTTTCTGTTGGAGCCCACTGTGAGCACCTACACCAAGCTGAGCCCGCCGACCGCCGGCGGCAAGATCACCGTCAACGCCGATGGTTCGCTCAACGTCCCGAACGACCCGGTCATCCCCTTCATCGAGGGTGACGGCACCGGGGCCGACATCTGGGCCGCCAGCGTGCGCGTGCTCGACGCCGCGGTGGCGAAGGCCTACGGCGGCGAGCGCAAGATCGTGTGGTTCGAGATCTTCGCCGGCGAGAAGGCCTTCAACACCTTCGGCGAGTGGCTGCCCACCGACAGCCTCACCGCGATCAAGGACTACAAGGTCGCCATCAAGGGCCCGCTGACCACCCCCGTCGGCGGCGGCATCCGCAGCCTCAACGTCGCCCTGCGCCAGGAGTGCGACCTCTACGCCTGCGTGCGCCCGGTGCAGTGGTTCGAGGGTGTGCCCAGCCCGGTCAAGAACCCCGAGCTGGTCGACATGGTCATCTTCCGCGAGAACTCGGAAGACATCTACGCCGGCATCGAGTGGGCGGCGGGCTCGGACGGCGCCAAGAAGCTCATCGACTTCCTGCGCAACGAGCTGGGCGTCAAGAAGATCCGCTTCCCCGAGACCAGCGGCATCGGCATCAAGCCGGTCAGCTCCGAGGGCACCCAGCGCCTGATGCGCGCGGCCATCCAGTACGCGCTCGACCAGAAGCTGCCCAGCGTGACCATCGTGCACAAGGGCAACATCATGAAGTACACCGAGGGTGGCTTCATGGACTGGGCCTACGAGCTGGCCCGCACCGAGTTCGGCGGCACCCTCATCGACGGCGGCCCGTGGACGCTGGTCACCGGCGCCGATGGCCACAAGGTCATCATCAAGGACGTCATCGCCGACGCCATGCTGCAGCAGGTGCTGCTGCGCCCGAGCGAGTACAGCGTCATCGCCACGCTGAACCTCAACGGCGACTACCTCTCTGACGCGCTGGCCGCGCAGGTCGGCGGCATCGGCATCGCGCCGGGCGCCAACATCAACTACGTCACCGGTGAGAGCGTTTTCGAGGCCACCCATGGCACCGCGCCCAAGTACGCCGGCCTCGACAAGGTCAACCCCTCCTCGGTCATCCTCTCCGGCGAGATGATGTTCCGCCGCATGGGCTGGAACGAGGCGGCTGACCTGATCCTCAGCTCGATGGCCAAGACCATCGGCCAGAAGCGCGTGACCTACGACTTTCACCGCCTGATGGACGGCGCCACCCTGCTCAAGTGCAGCGAGTTCGGCGACGCGCTGATCGAGAACATGTGATCCCCGCCGCGGGATCGGCCGGCGGTGGGGCATCTGCCTTGACCGCCGCCGCCCCGCGCTCCGGCTGTGGCAGGGTCGGCCCGCTCCGGGCTGGCCTCTGCCGAGGCCCGCGCCCCTCCCCCGCCCTCCTCCTCCCGAAGGAAGAAGCAGATGAAGCTCCACGAGTACCAAGCGAAGGAGCTCCTTCGCCGGCACGGCGTCCCTGTCCCCCCGGGCCAGGCCGCGCACACCGTTGACGACGCGGTCAAGGCCGCCGAGGCCCTGGGCGGCAACTTCTGGGTGGTCAAGGCCCAGGTGCACGCGGGCGGCCGCGGCAAGGGCCGCTTCAAAGAGGTGGTCGACGCCGCGACCCTCGAGCTGGTGCTGGCCGGCGCCGCCGACGTGCCCGGCAAGGGCGGCGTGCAGCTCTGCCGCAGCCTCGATGATGTGCGGAACGCCGCCGCGATGATGCTCGGCAACACCCTGGTCACCAAGCAGACCGGGGCGGGCGGCGTGGTCGTCAAGACCGTGCTGGTCACCACCGGCGCCGACATCGCCCGCGAGCTCTACGCGGCCCTGCTGCTCGATCGCCAGAAGAGCCAGATCCTGCTCATGGCCTCGACCGAGGGCGGCACCGAGATCGAAGAGGTCGCGGCGGTCCACCCCGAGGCCATCCACAAGGTCTGGGCCGACCCGGTCACCGGCCTCGGCGAGTGGCAGGCCCGCCAAATGGCCGCGAAGCTCGGCCTGAGCGGCAAGGCCTTCAACGGCGCGGTCAAGATGTTCGTGAACCTGTACAAGACGTACATGGCCACGGACGCGAGCATGCTTGAGATCAACCCGCTGGTCGTCTCTTCCGACGGCGAGGTCGTCGCGCTGGACGCCAAGTTCATGATCGACGACAACGCGCTGTTCCGGCAGAAAGAGATCGCCAGCTGGTACGACGCGGGCGAAGATGACGCGGCCGAGGTCGAGGCCGCGGCCTACAACCTCAACTTCGTCAAGCTCGACGGCAACATCGGCTGCCTCGTGAACGGCGCCGGTCTGGCCATGGGCACCATGGACATCATCAAGTTCTACGGCGGCGAGCCGGCGAACTTCCTCGATGTTGGCGGCGGCGCGAACAAGGACCAGGTGAAGGCCGCGCTCGGCATCATCACCAAAGATCCCGCGGTCAAGGCCATCATGGTCAACATCTTCGGCGGGATCATGCGCTGCGACGTCATCGCCGCCGGCATCATCGCCGCTGTTGCCGAGACCGGGCTGCAGGTGCCCCTCATCGCCCGCCTCGAGGGCACCAACGCTGAGCTCGGCCGCAAGCTGCTGTCCGAGAGCGGCCTCGCCATCATCCCCGCCGCGAGCCTCGCTGACGCTGCCGAGAAGGCCGTCGCGGCCGTGAACGGCAAGTAGGAGCACCCAATGGCTGTTCTCGTCGATCACAACACCCGGCTCATCACCCAAGGCATCACCGGCTCGGCCGGCGCCTTCCACTCCCGCATGTGCAAGGCCTACGGCACCAACCTCGTCGGCGGCGTCACCCCCGGCAAGGGCGGCACCTGGTTCGAGGGCGAGGTCCCGGTGTTCAACACCGTGGCCGACTCCGTGAAGTACACCGCGGCCAACACCTCGATGATCTTCGTCCCCCCGCCTTTTGCGGCCGACGCGATCATGGAGGCCGCTGACGCGGGCATCAAGCTCATCGTGTGCATCACCGAGGGCATCCCGGCGAACGACATGGTGCGCGCTTGGCGCTACCTGCAGGGCAAGGACTGCCGCCTCATCGGCCCCAACTGCCCGGGCATCATCACCCCCGGCGCGGCGAAGATCGGCATCATGCCGGGCCACATCCACCGCCCCGGTCGCATCGGGGTCGTCAGCCGCTCAGGCACCCTGACCTACGAGGCGGTGGGCCAGCTCACCGCGCTCGGCCTGGGCCAGAGCACCTGCATCGGCATCGGCGGCGACCCGGTCATCGGCACGACCCACACCGACGCCCTGCGCCTGTTCAACGACGACCCCGACACCGACGCCGTGATCATGATCGGCGAGATCGGCGGCTCGGCCGAAGAGAACGCCTGCGCCTGGGCCAAGGTCAACATGTCCAAGCCCATCATCGGCTTCATCGCGGGCGCCACCGCGCCCCCGGGGCGCCGCATGGGCCACGCCGGCGCGATCATCAGCGGCGGCCAAGGCGGCGCCGAGGACAAGTACGCCGCCATGCAGGACGCGGGCGTGCACATCGTGCGCAGCCCGGCCGAGATGGGCCGCCGGATGAAAGAGGTCCTGACCGAGGCCGGGATCATCTGATCCAGGCCCCGTCGGCCGCCGCGCCGGCGCCGTTGGCCCTGCCCCCCACCGGGGCGGGGCCTTTGTATAGGTGGTGTGTGGGTGCTGTGTAGGTGCAGCGCGCCCGACCTGCGCCCACCCGCCCCGACCCTGCGCTGCCCCGGCCGCTGATCAGAGAGCATCGGTCCGCGCGGGTGAGCAACGTCCCTGAGCGGCGCTTCGGCGAGCCTTGCGAGGGTGCAGCCCCCCCCTTGCGCGGGCACGTCGGCCCTGGTGCTAAGATCCGAAGACGACCGGAGGGGAGCATGGCCGAGCTGCACCACATCGCGACGGGGAGGGCCGTGCGCCTCCGCCCCTCCCACACGGTCGGGCGCTCACCCGACAGCCACCTCGAGCTTCCCGAGAACTGGATCTCGGGGAACCACGCCCGCTTTGACTGGTCGGGCGCAGGGTGGGAGGTGCGGGATCTCGGCAGCAAAAATGGCACCTTCGTCGACGGGCGGCGGCTGACCGCGGGGGATCCGGCCCGCCTCGGGGAGGGCTGCCGGGTCGCCTTCGGCAAGTCCGACGACCCCTGGATCTTCCTGCGGGCCGGCGAGGCGGGGGTCGGCGCGCGCCGCCAACCCGAGGGCACCCTGCGCTGGGGCGCGGCCAACACGCTCTCCTTGCCAGACGAAGATCACCCCGACTGCACGGTCTTCCTCGACGAGGACAACCGCTGGGTCGCGGACCAGGACGGCGAGCAGCGCGCGGTGCGCGACGGCGAGCTGCTGTTTGTCGGCGACACCCGCTGGGAGCTCATCCTCCCCTCGAGCTACCGCGACACGGTCGACATCAGCGTCACCCCGCCCACGCTCAGCGACCTGCACTTGAAGTTCTACGTCAGCTCCAATGAAGAGCACGTGGAGCTCAAAGTTGAGCTTCATGGCCAGGAGTACGACCTGGGCGCGCGCACGCACCACTACGTGCTGCTGACCCTCGCCCGCGTCCGCGCCGCCGCCCGCGACCCGGGCGCGCCGACGGCGGGCTGGGCCTACACCGACGAGCTGGCACCCCGCTTGCGCATCGAGACGAACACGATGAACGTGAACGTCCACCGCATCCGGCAGGCCTTCGCGAAGCTGCCCATCGAAGGCGGGGCCAACATCATCGAGCGCCGCACCGCCGCGCGCCAGCTTCGCATCAGCAACGTGCGGACGACGGTGCACCTGATCTGAGGGCCCAGCCGGGGTCGGCCCCCACGCGCGGGGCGCAGGTGCGAAGCTCGGCACCGCCCGCGCGGGCCCCCGCACCCGAGGCAGCACCGTGAGCTTCTGGACCGACACCGCCATCCTCGACCTGCTCTGGCTCGGCCTCCTGCTGTTTTTCGCGCAGGTCGCCCACCAGCGCGTCCCCCTGCTGCACCGCCTCGCCTTGCCCCCGGTGCTGGTGGCGGGCGGCCTGGGCCTGCTGCTCGGCCCGGGCGGCCTGGGCCTGCTCAAGCTGCACGCGCCGGTGCTCGAGTCTATCGCCTACCACGGCCTGGGGCTCGTCTTCGTCGCGATGGGCCTGCAGCCGCCGCCGGCCGGCAAGGCCAGCGGCGACGCGCGCAGCGCAGGCTACGCGATCACCACCTTCACCGTCGCACAGGGCATTTTGGGCCTGCTCCTCGTGGGCGTCGCGAGCTTGGTGGGCCCCCATGTGCACCCTGGCGTGGGCCTGATGCTGCCGCTGGGCTTCGCTCAAGGCCCCGGCCAGGCCCTGAGCCTCGGCCGCGCCTGGGAGGAGGGGGCCGGAATGGTCTCGGGCGCCCAGGTCGGCCTCGCGATGGCGACGCAGGGCTTCTTGTGGTGCAGCTTGCTCGGCGTGGCGCTCTACCACTGGGGTCGCCGACGGGGGTGGATGGACGCACCCTCTGCGGGCCCTGGCGCTGCGGCGCGCGCCGAAGACAGCGTGCAGGAGGGTGAAGCCGAGGCTTCCGCCGATATGGACCCATTGACCCGGACCCTCGCGCTCATCGCCGTGCTCTACCTCTCCACCTGGGGCGTCCTGCAGGCGTTGAGCGCGGCCTTGGCGGGGGCGCCGAAGATCGCCGCCTCTATCGCTGGCTTCCACTTCCTCATCGGGCTCGGCTTCGCCGTGGGCGCCCGCAGCCTGCTGCAGCGGCGGGGCGCGGCGGGCGCGCTGCACCAGCAGAGCCTCGGGCGGGTCGCCGGCGTGGCGGTCGACGTCACCGCCGCCGCGGCGATCGCCGCCGTCCGAATCGACCAGATCGCCGATCAGATGGCCATCATCGTCGTCTTCGGCACCATTTGCGCCGCGCTGACCGCGCTCGGCTGCGTCTGGCTGGGCTCGCGCGCCTTCCGCACGGCCCGCTTCGCGCACGTGCTCGTCCTCTTCGGCACGATGACCGGCACCCTGCCCACCGGCCTCGCCCTGGCCCGCCTCGCCGACCCCGGTCTGTCGGGCCCCGCGCCGCGCTCCTTCGTCGGCGGCACAACGCTGGCCGCGCTGATGGGCCTCCCGCTCATCCTCTTCGTGCTGCCCTTCGCGGTGGCCGGCTGGCCCGACGCGCACCTCTCGCGCCTCGGCCTCACCCTCCTCCTGCTGTTCGTGTACCTTGGGCTGCTGCTGCTGGGTTGGCGTCGCCTCTCCCAGCTCGGCCCGCTTGGGGGCCCGCTGTGGGCCCCGCTGCCCGGAGCTCCCGATGCCGATGCCCGCTGATCCCGGCGCGCGCGACGCGCTGCAGGCCGCCGCCTTCCGCCGCCTGCTGGCCCACCTCGAGGCGCGCCCCGAGGTCCAGAACATCGACCTGATGAACCTCGCCGGCTTCTGCCGCAACTGCTTGGGCAAGTGGCTGGCGGCGGTCGCCGACGAACAAGGGGTCGCGCTCAGCGCAGATGAGGCGCGGGACGCCATTTACGGCATGCCCTACGCCGAGTGGAAGGCGCTGCACCAAGCACCCGCCACCGCCGCCCAGCAAGCGGCCTTCAGCAAGGCCAAGCCCCGCTGAGCCACGCGGTCAGGCGGACAATTCCTGGCCGCTAGCCGGCGGCTCGGTGACAGGCCCGGCCTAGCTTGCTACGGCGCGCCCATGCCCAAGCCCACACCCGCGCCCGCCGCCCCCAGCCGCCTCGACCTGCGGCCCGACCACAGCCAAGACCCCGCGCTCGACGTGCTGCTCGACTGCCTGCCCGCCTGGCCGGGCAGCAGCCCGGTGCTGGTGGTCGACGACCCGGCCGGCCTCGCCGAAGACGCCCTCAGCGGCCGGGGCATGTTGGTGACCGGCTGGCGGCGCCTCGCCCAAGGCAAACGAAAGGCCAGCCCGTGGCCCGAGGGCAGCGGTTTTGTGGCCGCCACCCTGCGCATGCCCCGCAGCAAAGAGGCGCTGGACTTCGCCCTCGACGCCATCGCCACCGTGCTCGCGCCCGGCGGCGAGGTCTTCGTCTACGGCGGCAATGACGAGGGCATCAAGTCAGTGGGCAAGCGGCTGGAGCAGGGCTGGGCCGCCGTCGAGACCCTGGATGCCCGCAAGCACAGCCGGGTCTGGCGGGCCCGCCTGCCCGAGGCACCCCCGGCGACCCACACGCTCGAAGACCACGCCCGCCGCTCGACCATCACCCTGCCCTGGGGCAGCTTCGAGCACACCGTGCTGCCCGGTGTCTTCGCCAAGGGCGGCCTCGACGACGCGAGCCTGCTGCTCTTGGCCTCGATGCCGGCGCCGGCCCCGGGCGCGGCCGTGCTCGACTTCGCCTGCGGCCCCGGCACGCTGGCCCAGGCCCTGCTGCTGCGCGAGCCCAGCCTCAAGCTGCAGCTGCTCGACGCTGACGCGCCGGCCGTTTGGTGCGCCAAGCGCAACCTTCCGGGCTGCCTCGTGGCCTGCGGCGACTCGTGGGGCGCGCTGCCCACCTACCAGCGCTACGACCTGATCGTCAGCAACCCGCCCATCCACTCAGGCAAGGCGCGCGACTACACCGTGGTCAAGCGGCTGATCGAGGGGGCCGCCGCCCGCCTGCTGCCCAAGGGCAGCCTCGTGCTCGTGGTGCAAGCCCAGGTCCCCGTCGCCGACGCCCTCAACGAACACTTCGACCTCGTCGAGGTCATCGCCGAAGACGGCCGGTTCAAGGTCTGGCGCACGGGCCGGCTGCGCGACCGCTACCCCGAGGTGGTCGACCTCAGCCCGGCGCCGCGGGGCCGCCGGTGAGCGGGGCGGCGGGCTGGCCCGAGATGGTGGCGGCGGTCCAGGCCTTCCACGACAAGCACAATTTCAAGGCGCGGGGCGGCGAAGAGCTCGTCTACCGGGTCGCGCTGATGGCCGAAGAGCTCGGCGAGATCAGCGCGGCGGTGACCAAGGGCAAGCCCAAAGACGCGCTGGCCGAAGAGCTGGCCGACCTGCTCATCTTGCTCATCGGCACCGAGATCAGCGCCGGGGTCGACCTTCATGGCGCATTCTGGTCCAAGATGGATGAGCTGATGCAGCGCGAGGCCCGCACGGTCTCGGGCCGGGTGCGGGTGAGCCGTTTTGACGGCGTCCCGCCCACCGCGGGGGGAGCCTGAGCCCATCGACGCCAGCGCGTGGTCGCGCAGCGGGCGCGCCGGGGGAGCTTCAGCGGGCCGGGTCGAGGCGGAGGGTCAGGTTCTCGGTCTCGACATGACACTCACCCTTGGCCACCGTCACCGTCTGGCTGCCCGGCGCGTAGCCGTCGACCTCGGCGGTAACGGTGATGTCGCCGGCGACCTCCCACCCGCAGACGTACTGGCTGTTGAAGGTGTCGCAGGCCGTCGCCGCGCCCCCATCCACGCTGTAGCTGACCGTCGCGCCGCTGAGGATGTTGGCCGTGGCGTCGGTCACGATGACCTGGACCGAGGCCACCGCCGAGGTGTCGCAGACCACGGCCGTGTCATCTTTGCCGGAGCAGGCGGCGAGCGCCAGGAGGGCGAGGGTGGCGGCGCGACCGACAAGCCCGGGGGCGGAGAGCGGAGCAGCGCGCATGGACACCTCCTGGTCCTGCCATCATACCGACGGCGGAGCCGTTCGCGCGAGCGGCGCAGCGGCGGGTGATAGCATCGCGGAAGGTCCACCCCGAGGGGAGCGCCATGCGCATCAACCCACAGCACGCCGCCCGCCTCTACTTGCACGGGCTCACCAGCCTGCACTTGCGCGAGCGCGTCGACGACGCGCACGTCGACTGGGTGCTGCAGCGATCACCGCCGGTCGAGGTCCCGGCCGGGCACGTGGTGCTGCGGCAAGGTGATCCGGCAGACGCGGCGCTGCTGATCGTGCACGGCGAGCTGTGCGCCACCGTGCACGCCGAGAGCGGCGAGCGTGAAGTGGGCGCCGCCGGCGCCTGGGACGTGGTGGGCGAGACCGCGCTCTTCGCGCCGACCCAGCCCCGCAGCGCCACCGTGCGCGCCGCCCGCGACAGCACCTGCCTGCGTGTGCCCCGGGCCCTGCTCGAAGAGGGCCGCGAGAACCCCGTGGTCGCCGCGATCGAGTACCACTTGCTCCACACCCTGACCCACCGGCTGCGCTCGACCAACCAAGGCATCGTCGAGGCCATGGCCGAGGGCGCGGCCCGGCGGGGTGAGGCATGAGCACCGAGGCCCTGCGCGTCGGCGCCCAGACCCTGGCCGGCGCCTACCCCGAGGTGGGGGCCAACGCCGAAGAGCTGCTGAGCCTGCTGCGCGCCTGCCGCCTGCGCAGCTACGCCGAGGGCGAGGACCTCTGCGTCGAAGGTGAGCCAAGTCAGCAGCTCTACATTGTATTGGAGGGCGCGGTGCAGGTGGAGCGGGCCAACGACGGCGCGCCCATCCGCATCGAGGTGCGCGCCCCCACCCTGCTCGGCACGATGGGGATCGTCGACCGCTCGCGCCGAACGGCGACCTGCACGGCGATCCGGGGCACGGCCCTCGCCGCGACGATGGACCGGGACGTCTTCCGCACCCTGATCCGCGGCACCGACGGCCGGGGGATCGCGCTGCGCCGCCTGATGTTGACCGTGCTCACCCGCCAGCTGATTGACGGGAACGACCGCCTGCGCACGCTGGTCGCCTCTGCCGACCGGCACGGCGAGGGTGACCCCCTGCGCAGCGCCCTGCTCCGCGCCGGGCGCTGAGCGCCGCGGCCCGCCGCAGATTCAGGATCGGGCAGGCGCGCGCCCCGATGGACCACCGGTGCGACCGCGACCGAAGCGTCGTCCTGCACGTCAATCCGTCTTGATTTGGTTGCCCCCCCGCCCAGCAGGGGCTAGAACCCCTCCTCGCCCGCGCGCCAGGCGGGGTGGTGGCCAGACCGCGGCGGCCCGCCATCCAGCCCCCCGCCGCGCGTGGCCTGGCGGCGCCAGCGGCGCGCCCCGCACGCTCCCCCTCCCGCTCCCCTCATCCAACCAGGGACGCCTCCATGACCTGGCTCAAACAGTTCCTCAGCTCCAGCATCGGGCTGAAGATCGTGATGGCCCTCTCCGGCCTCGGCCTGTTCGGGTTCGTGATCGCCCACATGCTGGGCAACCTCCAGGTCTTCCTGGGCGCCGAGAAGTTCAACGCCTACGCCGCCATGATGCAGGGCAACCCGCTGCTCTGGCCCGCGCGCATCGGCCTGCTGGGCATGATCTTCGCCCATATGGGCTCGGCGGCCGCGTTGGTGCTGCGCAGCAACAAAGCCCGCCCCACCGGCTACAAGAGCCACCAGTGGCTGAGCGGCAGCTACGCGGTGCGCACGATGCGCTTCGGCGGTCTCGTGCTGCTCGCCTTCATCGTCTACCACCTGCTGCACATGACCGTCGGCACGGCGCACGGCGAGTTCCGGCACTGCATGTCCGACGGCGCGGGCGGGCTGACCTGCTTCGCCTACCAGAACCTGGTCAGCGGCCTCATGAACCCTGCGGTCGCTAGCGCCTACATCGTGGCCCAGGTCGCGCTGGGCCTGCACCTCGCCCACGGCGTGTGGAGCCTCTGCCGCACCCTCGGCCTGGGCAACCCCCGCTACGACCTGCTCGCCCGGCGCGCGGCGCTGAGCTTCGGCGGCCTCATCACCGCGGGCAACTGCGCCATCGCCATCGCGATCGTCGCCGGCCTGGTCAAGCTGCCCTGAGCCCCGCGGCGGCCCGGCGGCGGCGCGCCCGCGCCCTCCCGCCCGGGTCCGCGCCCCCGCTCCCCTCCTCTCCCTCCCATCGCGGCGGAGCCCTCCCATGACCATCGAACTGAAATCGGGCGCCCCGAGCGGCGACATCCAGACCGCCTGGTCCCGGCACAAGTTCTCGATGCAGATCGTGAACCCGGCCAACAAGCGCAAGTACGACATCATCGTGGTGGGGACCGGCCTCGCCGGCGCGGCCTGCGCCGCGACCCTCGCCGAGCTTGGCTACAACGTCCTGAACTTCTGCTTCCAGGACAGCGCCCGGCGCGCCCACAGCATCGCGGCCCAAGGCGGCATCAACGCCGCGAAGAACTACCAGAACGACGGCGACAGCATCTACCGGCTGTTCTACGACACGGTCAAAGGTGGTGACTTCCGGGCCCGCGAGCACAACGTCTACCGACTCGCCGAGACCAGCGTCAACATCATTGATCAGGCCACCGCCCAAGGCGTGCCCTTCGCCCGCGAGTACGGCGGCCTGCTCGACAACCGCAGCTTCGGCGGCGCGCAGGTCAGCCGCACCTTTTACGCCCGCGGCCAGACCGGCCAGCAGCTGCTGATCGGCGCCTACCAAGCCCACGCCAAGATGGTCGCCGCTGGCGGCATCAAGATGTTCCCGCGGCACGAGATGCTTGACGTGGTCGTCAAAGACGGGCATGCGCGCGGTATTATCGCCCGCGACCTCGTCACCGGCCAGCTCAAGCGCTTCGTCGGCGACGCGGTGGTCTTGGCCACCGGCGGCTACGGCAACGTCTTCTTCTTGTCGACCAACGCGATGGGCTGCAACGTGACGGCCACTTGGCGGGCCCACCGCCGCGGCGCGCTCTTCGCGAACCCCTGCTACACGCAGATCCACCCGACCTGCATCCCGGTGAGCGGCGACTACCAGTCCAAGCTCACCCTGATGTCTGAGTCGCTGCGCAACGACGGCCGGGTGTGGGTGCCCAAAGACAAAAAAGACGCCTTTGACCCCAAGACGGGCAAAGTCGGCCGCCACCCCAACGACATCCCCGAGAGCGAGCGCGACTACTACCTCGAGCGCCGCTACCCGGCCTTCGGCAACTTGGTGCCCCGCGACATCGCCTCGCGCGCCGCCAAGCAGGTCTGTGACGAGGGCCGCGGCGTCTCTTACAACGGGCGCGGCGTCTACCTCGACTTCTCCGATGCGGTGCGCCGCCTCGGAAAGGCCGGGGTCGAGGCCCGCTACGGCAACCTCTTTGAGATGTACCAGCGCATCACCGGCGAGGACCCGTACACCGAGCCGATGCGGATGTACCCGGCCATCCACTATACAATGGGCGGGCTGTGGGTCGACTACAACCTCATGTCCAACGTGCCCGGGCTCTTTGTGCTCGGTGAGGCCAACTTCTCCGACCACGGGGCGAACCGCCTCGGCGCCAGCGCGCTCATGCAAGGCCTCGCCGACGGCTACTTCGTCGCCCCACCTTGCATTGGCAACTTCTTGGCCAAGCGCAAGCCCCAACCCAAGTCCACCGACTGGCCCGAGTTCGCCGCGGTCGAGGCCGAGGTCAAGCAGCGCCTCAGCACGCTGCTCTCGATCAAGGGCAAGCGCACCGTCGACAGCTTCCACAAGGAGCTCGGCCTGCTCATGTGGGACAAGTGCGGCATGGCCCGCACCGAAGAGGGCCTCAAAGAGGCGCTCGTCCGCATCCCGCAGATCCGCGACGAGTTCTGGAAGAACGTCAGCGTGCCGGGCTCCGACACGGGCGTGAACCAGTCACTCGAGAAGGCCGCCCGCGTGGCCGACTTCCTCGAGTTCGCTGAGCTGATGTGCCTCGACGCGCTCGAGCGCCGCGAGTCCTGCGGCGGGCACTTCCGCGAAGAATTCCAAGAGGAGGCCGGCGAGGCGAAGGGCGAGGCGAAGCGCGACGACGAGAACTTCGCCCACGTCGCGGCTTGGGAGTTCACCGGGGTGGGCCAACGCCCGAACCTCCACAAAGAGCAGCTCACCTTCGACTACGTGAAACCCTCACAGCGGAGCTACAAGTAATGGACCTCACGCTGAACATCTGGCGCCAGACCTCCAAGGACAGCGCCGGCAACTTCGAGACCTACCAGCTCAAAGACATCAACGAGCACATGAGCTTCCTCGAGATGCTCGACGTGCTCAACGAGCAGCTTGAGGGCCAGGGCAAAGAGCCCGTCGCCTTCGAGCACGACTGCCGCGAGGGCATCTGCGGCAGCTGCGGGCTGATGATCAACGGCGCGCCCCACGGCCACCTGCCGCGCACCACCACCTGCCAGCTCCACATGCGGGAGTTCAAGCACGGCGACAACATCACCATCGAGCCCTTCCGTGCCGGGGCCTTCCCCGTGCTCAAGGACCTCGTGGTGGACCGCTCGGCGCTCGACCGCATCGTGCAGGCCGGCGGCTTCATCTCGGTGCGCACCGGCTCGGCGCCCGACGCAAACGCCGTGCCCGTGCCCAAAGACGAGGCCGACCGCGCCTTTGACGCCGCGACCTGCATTGGGTGCGGCGCCTGCGTGGCGAGCTGCCCCAACGCGGCCGCCATGTTGTTCACCGGCGCCAAGGTCACCCACCTCGGCCTGCTGCCCCAGGGCCAGCCCGAGCGCTACGACCGGGTCACCAAGATGGTCCACCAGATGGACAAAGAGGAGTTCGGTCACTGCAGCAACTTCGGCGAGTGCACCGTGGCCTGCCCCAAGGGCATCCCGCTCGACGTGATCAGCCAGATGAACCGCGACCTGCTGGTCGCGCAGCTCAAGGGCCGCAGCGCCTGAGCGCCTGCGCCCCGGCCGTCGGGGCCCGCCGCGCCGCACCGCCCAGTCCGCTGGGAAGGTCGGCGCGGTCGTCGTTTTGGAGGCGCGCCCGCGGTGGCTTATGCCCCGCCGCTCAGAGCTCGCGCCGGTGCTCGAGCGCCCGCGCGACGCTGCTGCGGTCGGCGTACTCCAGCTCGGTGCCCACGGCGATCCCGTGGGCGAGCCGGGTCACCCGCAGGCCGAGCGGCTTGATCAGGCGGGCGAGGTAGAGCGCGGTCGCGTCGCCCTCGACGTCGGGATCGGTGGCCACGAGCACCTCGCGCGCGCCGCCGCTGAGCCGGGCGAGCAGCTGGCGCACGGTGAGCTGGTCGGGGCCCACTCCCTCCATCGGTGAGATCGCGCCGTCCAGCACATGAAAGCGCCCGCGAAACTCGCCCGAGCGCTCGATGGCGGTGATGTCTTGGGGGCGCTCGACCACGCAGATGAGGCCATCGTCGCGGTCGGGGTCGGCGCAGCGGCGGCAGGGGTCTTGGGCGGCCACATCACAGCAGACCGAGCAGCGGGTCATCGAGGCGGAGAGGGTGAGGATGGCCTGCCCCAGCTCTTCGGCGACCGCGGGCGGCTGCCGGAGCAGCCAGTAGGCGTAGCGGGCCGCCGTGCGCTCGCCGACGCCGGGCAGGCGCGAGAGCTGCACGATGCAGCGGCGGAGGGGGTCGGGCTGGGACATGGGCCCTCAGGCGCTGCCGGTGGTCGAGCAGGGCGGCAGGAGGAGATCGAACCGCGGCGGAGGCACACGCGGCGGCGCGGTCCTAGCCCGGACCCTGGGCCCGGGCCCGCGCCTCAGCCCACCGGGGGCGCCGCCCGGACGAGGCGGGCCCCCAAGCGCTCAAGCAGGCGCTTGACCTTGGGCTCCCGCGGCAAGATCTCGAGCAGGGCCGCCTCGCGCGACCGCCGCTCTTCGACGAGCCGCTCGCGGCGGGTGGGCCGGCCCAGGGCCCGCTCGCGCCCGACCAGCTCGAGCGCGGCGGCGCCGGGGAAGAGCGCGTCGAGACCCTCGCGCACCCGCGGGTCGCTGAGCACCCCGCGCGCGGCGCCGAGCGCGACCGGCGTGCCGAAAGCGACGACCACCGCGCCATCCCAGGAGAGCAGGCCCGTGTCTTGGGCCAGCAGCTCGTAGCGGCGGCTGCAGGCCGACAGCCACGACATCAACAGCATGTAGCGGTCTTCGGGGCCGAGGTCGCGGGGGGCGGTCGGCGGCGGCAAGCTGGGCCCCTCATCTTCGTCGACGAGGCCCGGATCGCCCTCAGGGGCGCCGCTCTCGTCGGCGGGGGGCGCGGCCCAGCGGGTCGGCCCCTCGTCGGGCGGGGGCGACCAGTCGGCGGCCGCGCCGCCGCCCTCGTCCTCGGAGAGCCAGGCGGGCGGCGCGTCCCAGGCGGGCGCCTCGTCCCAGGGGGCGGCCGGTGGCGCCGCGGCGGCAGGCCCCCGGCTCGGAGCGACCGCGCCCAGGCCCGGCGCACGCGGGGGGCTTGTCGGCGGGGCGGCCGAGGGTGGGCGGAAGCTCGGCCGGCCCGTGGTCGGCTCGGGCGCGCGGCTGACCGGGGGCGCGCCCGCGGGAGGAGGCGCCGGCGGGCGGAAGGCGGGCCGGCCCGTCGAGGGCTCGGCCTCGGCGGAGGGCGCCAGGGCCCGCGGCAGCGGCGGAGGGGGCGGTGAGAACACCGGCCGCGGCGCCGTGTCGACCACAACCGTGGGCGGGGCTGCAGCAGGCGCGCTGCCCGGCGCGGGCGGCAGCCAGGGGACCCGACCCGGGGCTCTGGCAGGCTCCCCTTCGTCGTCGTCGCTCGCGGTCTTCGGGCTGGCCTTGGCCCGCGCGCCGCCCCCCGCACCGGCTTGGCGCAGGCGGCGCTCCATGTCGCCGAGGCGGTCCATGAGCTGGTCGACCGGGCGGGCGGGGCGCACGCAGACGAGCCGGGCGACGGCCATCTCGAGCACCATGCGCGGACGGGGCGCGCGCGCGACCTGCTCTTGCACCTCGAGCATCACCTGGAAGCTGCGGACGAAGACCTCAGGCGGCACGTCGCGGGTGACGTTGACCAGCCGCTCGCGCTCATCTTCGGCCAGCTCGAGCAGGCGGGCGCCGGTGGGCGAGAGGCCGAGCACCGTGGCGTCGCGGAGCAGCTCGAGCAGCTCAGCGGTGAACTCGTTGAGATCGTAGCCATAGGCGTCGACCTGCTCGATCGCGTCGAGGCAGCGCTCAGCCTCGCCGGCCAACATGCCCTGCAGCATGCCGTAGAGCAGCGACCGGTCGACCAGGCCGAGCACGTCGGTCACCTGCTCGACGGTCAGGTCTTGGCCGGTGAACGAGATCACCCGGTCGAGCAGGCTCTGGCTGTCGCGCATCGAGCCCTCGCCCGCCCGCGCGATGAGGCGCAGGGCCTCGGGCTGGGCGCGCACGCCCTCACCTTCGCAGACCTGGGCGAGGCGCTGCACCACCGTGCCGACCGGGATGCGCTTGAAGTCAAAGCGCTGGACCCGGCTGAGGATGGTCTCGGGGATCTTCTGCGGCTCGGTGGTCGCGAAGATGAACACGACGTGGTCGGGCGGCTCTTCCAACGTCTTGAGCAGGGCGTTGAAGGCCCCGCGCGAGAGCATGTGGACCTCGTCGATGATGTAGATCTTGCGCTTGCCGCGCTGCGGAAGGTACCGCACGCTGTCGCGCAGCTCGCGCACGTCGTCGACCGAGTTGTTGCTCGCGCCGTCGATCTCGATCACGTCGGGGCAGGCGCCGCCGCGGATCTCGACGCACATCGGGCACTGCCCGCAGGGCTCGATGCCGTCGGGCTGCTCGCAGTTGAGCGCCCGGGCGAGCACCCGCGCCGCCGAGGTCTTGCCCACGCCGCGGGCGCCGGTGAACAAGAAGGCGTGGTGCACCCGCCCGAGCCGCATCGCGTTCTGCAGCGTGCGGGTGACATGGGCTTGGCCCACGATCCCCTCGAAGGAGTCGGGGCGCCACTTGCGCGCGATGGGCTGGTAGCTCATGGGGACAATGGAACCCGCTGGCACAAACGCAGCCACCCCGCCCATCGACAACGCGAAGGGCGGGGTGAGAAGCGAGCTTTGGGGGGAGAGCTGCGCAGGGTTGGTGGCCGGGCGATCCGATGCCCGTTGGCGACCACTACCGTTGCTTCCTTCCGGACCTGGCGGGGTTCATGGGTCCACCGTCATCGGGACCCGACCACCAACTCCAGCGCAGCTCAAGCTCAGAATCGAGGGCAGATGGCGGAGAGAGCGGGATTCGAACCCGCGGTACGTTGCCGTACACATGATTTCCAATCATGCACCTTCGTCCACTCGGTCACCTCTCCAGGGACCATCTGCGCCGCACCCGAAGGTGCGCGCTCGAACCGTCAGCCGAGGCCGGGTGCATGCAGCGGGCGAAAACGCGACGGGCGGGAGGGCGGAGAGGGCGGGATTCGAACCCGCGGTAGGGGTTGCCTACAACAGATTTCGAGTCTGCCGCCTTCGTCCACTCGGCCACCTCTCCGCTGTATGCTCCCAGCCCGTCTGCGTGGCGCTTCAGCCCTGCTCATCAGATGATGGGGGGGGATGTTGCGCCGCGCGGCGTTTCGCAACCCGAAGGTCTCGGAAGAAGGAGCGGAGCTGCGCTTGGCAGGCGTCCGCGTCGACCCCGCCGGTCACCACAAAGTGGTGATTGAGGCCGGGGAACCGGGAGAGATCGGCGAGCGTACCGAGGAAGCCACCCTTGGGGTCGGCGCACCCGAACACACACCGCTGCACCCGTGCCAACACCATCGCCCCTGCGCACATTGGGCAGGGCTCAAGGGTGACGTAGACCACACACTCATCGAGCCGCCAAGTGCCGAGCGCCTGTGCGGCCGCTCGGATGGCGATGAGCTCTGCGTGCCCACACGGGTCTTGGTCACGCTCGCGGCGGTTGCCCGCGCGCGCGACAACCTCGCCGCCCCGCACCACCAGCGCCCCGACGGGCACCTCACCCGCGGCTGCGGCCAAGGCCGCCTCTGCGCGGGCTGCGTGCATGAACGTGAGGTCGACCGCCCCACCATCGGGGGCGGCCAGGGGAGCGTCTGACACAGCGTCGCCGCCGCTGTCACCGCTCACCGAGACCATCTGCTGCATGTACCAAACGTCAAAGACCGACCCAGCGGAGAAGGAGGAGGTCGAGACAGCCGACCGACCCCGCTGACCCGCAGGCACCACCGAGCGGCGGCAGCCTACGACACGGGCCGACGAGCGGACCGCGCCGGCGGGATATCGACGGCGCGGGGACCTGTCAAGCGCTGTCAGGGCGCCTGTGCACGCCGCGCCGCGTGGACTATCCTCGCCCGGATGACGACCGGCCAGACCAAGGATCCGCAGCCCACCGCCCCCGCGCCGCTCCGCGCCGCGCGGGCCCGGCTGCGGGCCCACCTCGCCCACCTCGCGCGGGCCGCCTGGGCCGCCCGATCCGCTGGCGCCGCCCCGCTGCGGGCCGAGACCGCCGCCCTGCGCGCCCGCTTGGCGGGGCACACCAGCCTCCTCCACAATGTTGAGACCGGTGTGCGCGAGCTGCGTCGGGCCCAGAGCTCCTCCATCCTCCACATGGGTCCGTTTGTCCCGCACATGACCATCGACCAGGCCTGGCGCCGGCACCCGCGCGCCCGCGAGGCCTTCGCCCGCCGCCAGCTCCCCGCCTGCGACCGCTGCGCGGTGCGCCACGACGAGACGGTGGAAGAGGCCGCCTCCGCCTACGGGTTCGCGCTCCCCGAGCTGCTCGACGAGCTCAACGCGCTCCTCTCCCCTCCCCGGCGCCCCCCCCACCCCGGAACGTGAATGCTCGCCATCCTGCTGCTCTCCTCCGCCCTGGCCGCCGAGCACACCACGCTCACCTCTGCCGATGGCACCCGCATCCACGCGCTGACCGAGGCGGTGCCGGGCGCCGAGAAAGGTGTGGTGCTCGTTCATATGCTCAACCGCCACGCGGGTGACTGGGCCTATTTCGGCGAGAAGTTGGCCAAGACCAAGGTGCAGGTGGTGATGCCCGACCTGCGCGGCCACGGCGCCAACGTGCCCGAAGGCCAGACGGTGACCTTGACCGAGGCCGACTACGCCGCGATGGAGCAGGATGTGCGCGCCGCGGTCGGCTGGCTGCGGGCCCAAGGGGTCAAGCAGGTGTCCTGCGCCGGGGCGTCGATCGGCGCGAACCTCTGCGCGAAGGTCGCCGCAGATGACCCCCAGATCGTCAACCTCGTGCTGCTCTCGCCCGGCCTCAACTACAAGGGCGTGAAGGTGGCCGACGCGGTCGAGCGCTACGGCGATCGGCCCCTGCTCATGGCCGCCTCCGAGGACGACGCCTACTCCTACACCACCGTGGTCAAGCTCGAAGAGCGCGCCAAAGACGCCCACGTCGAGCTCTACGCCAAGGCCGGCCACGGCACCAAGATGCTCAGCCGCGAGCCCGAGCTCGAGGGCATGCTGCAGTCCTGGCTGCTCGGCACCTACAAGCTCGCCTCGGGCGAGGTGGTGCGCCCCCGCCCGGGCACGGCCACGACCAAAGACGTGCACACCAGCGGCGAGAAGCTCAACCAGCACAAGTGACCGACCCGGACCATCCCGCGAACAGCCGGCGGTCAGCCCGCGATCAGCGCGCGGTCGGCGGGGTCGGGCCAGCCCAGCGCGGCGAGGCGGTCGTCGAGCAAGGCCGGAAAGCGCCGGTACCAGGTCGCGTTCAGCGGGCTTGGGTGCGGCAGGGGGTGCAGCCGCAGGGCGCGCCCGCGCACCTCGAGCGTGAGGCTGGCCGTGTAGCGGTCCTCGCGGGCCCAGAAGGCGGCCAGCGTCGGCACGAGGCGGGGCTCGACCAAGCCAATCCAGTCAAAGGCCGCGTTCCCGCAGGTGATGAGATCGGTGCCGGTCCACAGATCGAGCACCAAGCGGGCCATCGCCGGCGCGAACCGGCGTTGGACCGGCACGCTCCACGCCTTGTTGCCGATCGGCTTGAACGGCACGGTGTTCGCCCAGAACAGGCCGCGCCCGACCCGGATCGCCGCGGCCTCGTCGGGGGCGTCGACGCCGAACGCAGCGCGGTGCAGGCCATCGCGGAGCTTGCGGCCCCCCGCACCGATGAAGGGCTCGCCGCGCAGCACCTCGGTGCGCCCGGGATCGCGCCCGATCACGCCCACCCGCGCCGCCAGCGCGCCCGAGCCGAGCACCACGGGCTGGTGGGGATCTCGCCCGACCTCGGCGTAGACGGGCAGATCGATGCCCAAGGGGGGGGATGCGCTGCGCGCGCGCTCGCTCAGCTCCTCCATGATCATGTCAAGGGTCAGCACCGCCCACTCTCCCTTGCCTGTCGGCGTTGTGCGCGGCCCACGATCCGTAGAAGCCCGCAGCGAGCCCCCCTCACGTCGCGCCGCGCCCTGTCCGTACCCTGGAGCGGCGGCGGCCCTCAGTGCCGCACCAAGCACGCACCGAGGAGGGAGGCACAATGAACATCCTTATCGTCGACGACAGCCGCACGATGCGCATGATGGTCCGCCGGACGCTGCGGCAGGCTGGCCTGAACGTAGACAACGCCGTGGAAGCCGAGAACGGCAAAGACGCGCTCGACAAGCTGCGTGACTTCAAGCCGGACCTCATCCTGTCCGATTGGAACATGCCCGAGCTCGACGGCTTGGCGCTCCTGCGCACCCTGCGCACCCACCGCATCATGATCCCCTTTGGCTTCGTGACCGCGCAGGGCAGCCCCGAGATGCGGGAGAAGGCGCGGCTCGCCGGCGCCAACTTCCTGATCTCCAAGCCGTTCACCGCCGACACCTTCGCGGAGGTGCTCGGGCCCATGATCAAGGCCGCCTGAACCGCGACCGGGAGGACCCCATGCCACCATCCTTCGTTGTCCCCGACGTCAAAGAGATCAGCAAGATGTTGGGCATCCTCCTCGGGCGCGAGGTCAAGGTCGCCAAGGGGGACCGCATCCGCACCGGCGCCCGCGACAAGTACACGCTCGGCGTGTTTGTGGCCGAGAACCAAGACATCGTGGGCGTCTGTGTGACGGACTTCCCGCTGGCGAGCAACTTCGGCGCCGCCCTCTCGCTCTTCCCCCCGCACAAGGCGAAGAAGTGCATCGACGAGGGTGAGATCGAGGCGACGATCTGGGAGAACACGCTCGAGGTCTACAACGTGGTCTCGCGCTACTTCCACGACGCGCACGAGGGCATGGTCCAGCTCGGGCCGACCTGGCGCGACGGCGAGCAGGTGCCCGTCGAGGTCCGCAAGTTCATGCGGGCCTCCACCGACCGGGTCGACCTCATCGTGAACATCAACGGCTACGGCCACGGCGCGATGGCGCTCATCGGCTGAGCCGCGCCCGACCCCTCCGCCGCCCCGGCCCGCGCGCACCCCGCCCGCGGGCCGCTGCACGCGCGCCCAGGCAGCCGTCGCTCAGAGGGTAAAACGCAGCCCCGAGAGCAGGGCGCCGGGCAGGCGCAGCGAGTCGGTCGAGCGGTTGAAGTAAGTGTCGGTGCTGAGCTGCAGCTCGGGGGTGCTCGTCAGGTCCTCGAGGGCGGACCCAAACCAGCTGTACAGGCTGTCGTCAAAGCGCATCACATCGACGGGCGCGACGATCTCGCCGCCTTCGACCCAGAAGGTGGCAAAACGGGTCATGCCCGTAAAGCGCCCCACGCTGCGGTCGGACCAGTTGAGGTACCAGAGGTTGCCGACGAGAACGCCCTCGCCGAGGGCGCTCAGCGCAGCCTCGGGCGCGAGACCGCCGCCCGCCAGCGACAGCGAGCCCGGCTGCTCATTGCTGTTCGCGCCGGTGTGGGGGATCCCAAACTCGACCGCCGAGCGCGGCGAGACCAGCCGCCCGACCAGCGCGCCGCCCGCGATGAGGGGGACCTGGGCCGGCACGGGGAAGCCCTCGGCGCCAAAGCGCGGAGCGACGCCGCCTGCGCAGTCCTCGACGAGGTGCACCCGCGGGTCGAGGCGCAGCTCGCCGTCTTCGAGCTTGTTCCAAGGTGAGGACTTGGCCGCCAGCGCGCGGGCGCCGAAGCTGCCCCAGCTGAGCAGCCCCATCACCTCACCCACCGCCGCCGGGCTCAGAAAGGCCCGGTAGCTGCCCGGGCTGAGCTTGCGGGCCGGCCGCGAGAGCACGGCGAGCTGCTGGCGCGCCGCCGCCATCTTGACCCGCAGGGCGCCCGGGTCGAAGGTGTCGCCGGCCAGGGTCGACTTCACCGCCTTGTCGGCCGAGTGCACGAGGCACCAGTCGAGCGTGAAGCTGCCCCGGCTGAACCAGTCGCGCTGGCCGAGGCTGCTGCCGAAGGCCCGCCAGACCTCGCCGCCGGCGAAGATGCCCACCATGTCGGCGTCGCCGGCCTCGTGCAAGGCCGCGTCGACCAGGTCGGCGGCCGGCGGCAGCGCGCTGTCGACCGCGTCCACGCTGACCGCCTCGCTGTCATGCAGCAGCAGGTGCGGATCTTCAGGGAGAGCCGGGAGCAGCTCGCGCAGCTGGCGGAGGGCCTCGGCGCCGCGCCAGAGGTCCTCATCGGCGGCGCCGGACAGGGTCAGCTCGGCCGAGGCGTGCCGGCGGCCGTCGACGAGGCGCAGGCTCAGGGTGCTCTGGCGCACCGTGCCCGGCTGGCGGATGCGGCCGTGGTTGATGCGGACAAAGGAGGTCGCCTCGCCGTTGAGGCTGGCGTAGAGCCGCTCGGCGCCCACCAATTGGCCGCTGAGCGCGCTGACCAGGGCCTCGAAGCCCGCGGAATCTTGATCTGACATCAGCCGCCCCCGAAGACGTCGACGTCCGCGAAGAGGCAAGCCGGAGAGGCGTGCCCGACGCGGATGATCTGGTTGGGCTCACCCTTGCCGCAGAAGGGCGTGCCGTTGACCTGCAGCGTGCCCGCGTCGCCCACACCCTTGAGGCTGCGCCAGAACTGCGCCGAGATGCCCCGATAGTTGGGGTTGCGGACCACGCCCTTCAGCTCACCATCCTCGATGAGGCGGGCGTACTCGCAGCCAAACTGGAACTTGTTGCGCGAGTCGTCAATGGACCAGCTGGTGTTGGACTCCATGTAGACGCCGCGCTCGACCATCTTGACGAGCTGGTCGAAGCTCTTGTCGCCTGGCTCGACGTTGAGGTTGGCCATGCGGTCGATCGGCGGGCGGTTCCACGAGCTCGCCCGGGCGTTGGCCACCCCGGCGATGCCCGCGCGCCGCTGCGAGATGACCCCGCCCAAAGGGCGCAGCAGCAGGCCATCTTTGATGATGTGGCAGCGCTCGGCGGTGTTGCCCTCATCGTCCCAGCCGTAGCTGGCGAACTCGTCGGCCCGGGTCGGGTCGAAGGTCACGTTGAGCAGCGGGCTGCCGTACTGGTAGCTGCCGAACATGTCGAGGGTGACAAAGCTGGTGCCGGCGTAATTCCGCTCGTCGCCGAGGATGCGGTCGAGCTCGAGCGGGTGGCCGATCGACTCGTGGATCTGGAGCATCATCTGCCCCGGGTCGAGGAGCAGGTCCATCCTGCCGCTCGGACACTCGGGCGCGGTCAACAAGGCCAGCGCCTCGCCGGTGGCCCGGGCCGCCCGGGCGCGCAGGCCCACGCGGTCAATGACCTCCCAGCCGCCCTGCTGGCTGATGCCCCGCCCGCTGGCCCCGCGCTTCTGGGTCTGGCCATCGGCGTGGGCGACCACGAGCAGGTCGGGCGCGAGGTGGTGCAGCTCTTGCTCGACGTCGCCGCCGCCGCTGGTCAGGTAGCGGACCCGCGTGCGCACCGCGTAGAGCGAGGCCGACCACTCGACCACCCGCGGGTCGACCGGGAACATGCCGTCGATCTCACGCAGCAGCGCGATCTTCTCGCTGGTGGGCACCGCGTCCCAGGGCTCGATGACCGGGGTGCGGTAGCTGCCCGTGGGGTGCGGCATCTCGACGCTGCGGAAGTCGAAGACGGCCCGACCCGCGCTGCGCCGGGCCCAGCCGCGGGCCGCGTCGATGGCCGCGCGCAGGCCCGATGGGGAGAGGTCGCTGGTCGAGGCGTAGCCGACCCCGCCGCCCTCGTGCACGGTGACCATGCCGCCCATGTCGACGCCGAGCTGGACAGGCTCGAGCACGCCGCGGCGGATGCTCCAGCTGTCGCTGCGCTCTTCAACCAAGCGCAGGCTCACAAACTCGAGCCCCGCGGGAAGGACCGCGCGAAAATCACGCGCAGCCGCCTCAAATCGATCCCCCGCGGGCGCGCGCCCCGCTGGCCGCTGACCCTGCTCGAGCCCCTGCATGGCCACCTCCGCGGCCCGCCGTATCACGCCGCCCCCAGCGCCGGCGGCGGGCGGCGGCGCGCTACAGGGCGGAGCGCAGCGGCCGAAGAGGCCCGGCGCGCGAGGCTCCATGCTCCCCTTGCTCCTGCTCATCGCGGCGGCCTCGGCCCGCCCGCGCGACACTTGGCCCGGCGACTGGCGGCCCACCGATCCGAAGGCCATCGCCAAGGTCTGCCGCAGCTACGACCGGGTCGAGGGTGAGCTCATCATCGGGCCCGACTACACCGCCGAGGACCTGCGGCCCCTGAGCTGCCTGGTCGGGGTCGGCCGGGGCCTGCGGGTCGAGGGGGCGCCGGCCCTGCGCAGCCTCGCCGGCGCCGAGGCCCTGCGCCCGCCCGCGGGCGTGCCCTTTGTGCGCCTGCGGGTCGAGGGCAACCCAGCACTCGTCCAGATTGACGCGCTCAACGCCATCCCGGGCCTCCAGATCCAGACCCTGCACATCAAAAACAACCCGGCGCTGCGGCAGCTCCAGCTCGGCGCCGAGCTGGTCTCGGGCGGCGAGGTGCTCATCACCGGAAACCGGTCGCTGCAGCGCATTGACGGGCCGATGGGCTTGTCCACGGGCGCCCGGCTGCGGGCGATCGAGGTGAGCGCGAACCCCGACCTCGTCGCGCTGACCGGCTTTGGGCGGGTGATCGCGGTCGACCGGCTCACCGTCGCCGGCAACCCCACCCTCGCCGAACTGAGCCTTTTGCCCGACCTGCGAAGCGGGGCCGACCTGCTGCTGCGGGGGCTGCCGGCCCTGCGCGACTTCTCCTTCGCCCCGGCGCTCGAGCAGGCCGAGCGCCTCGGCGTGGCCGACCTCGACGCGCTCGAGCGGCTCCCCGCCTGGCCCAGCCTCACCCGGGTCGGCACGCTGGTCATCTCCGACAACGCGGCGCTGCAGCGCATGGACGGCGTCTGGTCCAACCGCAGCGGCCCGCCCGTGGTCGACCGCCTGATCATTGAGGACAACCCCGCCCTGCGGCCCGAGGCCACCGAGGGCCTCGCCCGCCGCCTGCGCACCCGCCCTGACGCGGCGCGGGTGGAGCGCAACGGCGGGGGCTGAGGCCGCCCCACCTGCGGAGGGTCAAGGTCCTGTCTGACCCACGGCGCGGCGCCTTGCCATGGCCGCGCTGGGCGCACTACGGCGCCCCACCGGAGGTGCCGTGACCCAGCCGCCGCTGCCCCCCTTGAGCCCGCCCCGCGCGCCGACGCCGATCGAACGGGTGCTCGACGAGGACAGCGTCGACGAGGTGCTGGACCGCGCGCCCAACGCCGAGCCGCCTGAGGCCCCGACGGGTCGGGTCGAGGCCCGCCCGCCGCGCGAGGCGCCCGAGACCCCTGAGACCCCCGAAGACCTCGAAGGCCAGCCGCTCGCGCCCATCCCTGCCGCCGATAACCTCGTCGCGGCGGTCGATCTGGGCTCGAACAGCTTCCACATGGTGGTGGCCCGGGTCACCGATGATGGCCGCGCTTTTAGCGTGGTGGACCGTATCCGCGAGAACGTGCGCTTGGGCGCGGGCATCGACCCGCTCGGCCGCCTGACCCCGGAGGTGCAAGATCGCGCGCTGGCCACCCTGCGGGTCTTCGGCCAGCGCCTCGCCCACCTCGAGCCGCACCAGGTGCGGGCGGTGGGCACCAATACGCTGCGCCAAGCGCAGAACGCCGAGCCCTTCTTGCGCCGGGCCCGCGCCGCGCTGGGCCACAAGATTGACCTCATCTCGGGCCGCGAAGAGGCGCGCCTCATCTACCGGGGCGTGAGCCACGACCTGCACCTGCCGGGCCGGCGCCTCGTGGTCGACATCGGCGGGGGCAGCACCGAGCTCATCATCGGCGAGGGCGAGCACCCCGTCGATCTCGAGAGCCGCCAGATGGGCTGCGTGAGCTGGTCGATGCGCTTCTTCCCCGAGGGCAAGATCAGCCGCAAAGCGCGTGAAGAGGCCGTGGTCGCCGCCCGCCTCGAGCTGCAGGCCTGCAAGCGCCGGCTGCGCGGCCTCGGCTGGGACCACGCGGTGGGCAGCTCGGGCACCATCAACGCCATCGACCGGATCATCGTGGCCAACGGCCTCGGCCCCTGCATCAGCCGCGAGGCCATCGATGGGCTCTGGCGGCGCTTGATCGACGCCCGGCGCATGGATCGCGTGCAGCTCGCCGATCTGCCCGAGAAGCGCCGCAGCGTGCTGCCCGGCGGCCTCGCCGTGCTGGAAGCCGTGTTCAGCGCGCTGAAGGTCGAGCGCATGTCGGCGGCGGCCGGCGCCCTGCGCGAGGGCGTGATGCTCGACCTGCTCGGGGCCCGCCGCCACGAGGACGTGCGCGCGCTCACCGTCGACAGCCTCGAGGAGCGCTTTGGCGTCGACCGGGCCCAGGCCGCCCGGGTGGCCGAGACCGCGCTCATCTTCTTTGACGCCGTGGCCCGCCCTTGGGGCCTGAGCCCCCGGCACCGCGGGCTGCTCGGCTGGGCCGCCCGCCTGCACGAGGTGGGGGTCTTCCTCAACCACAGCTCCTACCACCGGCACGGCGCCTACGTGCTGAAGCACGCCGATCTGCCCGGCTTCGCCCGACAGGACCAAGAGGCGCTCAGCGCGCTCGTGCTCTGCCAGCGGGGCAACGCCACCGAGGCGCGGGTGCGCGAGGCCTACAGCGGCGACGCCCAGAGCATGGCCCGCCTCGTCGCGCTGCTCCGCCTGTCGCTGCGCCTGCACCGCAGCCGGTCCGAGGCGCCCTTGGGCACGGTCGGGCTGTCCGTCCGCGACAACATCATGCTGCTCGCTGTTCCGCACACCTACCTGCGGGCGCACCCGCTCACCCGGGCCGAGCTGCAGGCCGAGGCCGACCAGCTCCCCGCGCTCGGCCTGACCCTCACCGTCGCTGAGGTCTGAGCCCGGCGGGCGGTTAGGGCGAGGCTCCCTCCCGCCCTCGGACGCCCATGACCGCCGACCTCGACCCCAGCGCCGCCCCGACGGACAACTTCTCCGCCCTCGACCCCGCCGACACCGCCGCTCTCCAGGGCGTGATTGACGCGCTGCTCGCTGATCCGGTCGATGAGCCCGCCGCGCTGGAGGGCTTCTTGTTGCGCAGCGGCGCGCTGAGCGCGCGTGTGCTCGGCGAGAGCAGCCGGCGCTTGGTGGCGATGAACCGCGACACCGAGGACGCCACCAAGATGGAGTCGGTGGTCCACTTCCAACGCGAGGTGGGCCCTGTGTGGGAGCGCGCCGCCGACCAGCTGAACCGCAGGCTGCTCGACAGCCCGGCTGCTCCGGCCCTGCCGCCCTACTTTTCGGTCTACCGGCGCGACGCGGTGGCGGCCAAAGAGCTGTTCCGCGAAGAGAACATTGAGCTGGGCGTGCAAGAGGCCGAGCTCGGCAACCGCTACCAGCAGCTGGCCGGCGCCGCGCTGGTCGAGCTGGACGGCGAGCAGGTGCCCGTCCCCGTCGCCCGCCAGCTGCTCCAAGAGCCCGACCGCGCCTTGCGCGAGAAGGTCTGGCGCGCGTGGATGGACCGCGCCTCTGCCGACGCTGACGCGGTGGACGACATCTTCGACGAGATGGTCCAGGTCCGCACCCGCATCGCGGCGAACGCGGGCTTCCCCTCCACCGCCGGCGGCTATGTCGCCTACCAATTCAAGGCGATGGCACGGCATGACTACAGCCCCGCCGACTGCCGCCGCTTTCATGAGGCCGTCGAGGCGCGTGTGGTGCCCGCGCTGCACCGCATCGCCGCGCTGCGGCGGGCGCGGCTGGGCCTCGACCAGCTCCGCCCCTGGGACCTCTCGGTCAGCCTGCTCGGCGAGGGCGCGACCCAGCCCTTCCGCGGCGACGCCCGCCTGCGCGGCGTGGCCCGGGCCGTGTTCGCTGCGGTTGATCCGAGCTTCGCCGCCGACTTTGACCGCCTCGACGGGGGCGGCCGCCTCGACCTCGACGCGCGGGCGGCCAAGGCGCCCGGCGCGTACATGGCCGACATCGCCGATGAGCCGCTGCCCTTCATCTTCGCGAACTCGACCGGCAGCCGCCGCGATCTCATGACCCTGCTGCACGAGGGCGGGCACGCCTTTCACGCCCTGCTCGCCCGCGCCCAGCCGCTGATGGCCTACCGCTGGGCGCCCACCGAGTTCAGCGAGGTGGCGAGCATGTCGATGGAGTTGCTCGGCCTCGACGTGATGGGCGCGCTCCCGCCGGGCCCCGACGGGGCGCCGCTGGTCTCCGAAGCCGACCTGCGCGAGCTGCGCGCCGAGGCCCTGCTGCACATCATCGGGCTCTTCCCCATGGTCGCGCGCCTCGACGCCTTCCAGCACGAGGTCTACGGCCAGCCCGACATGGGCCGGGCCGAGCGCCGGGCGCTCTGGGCGCGCCTCGACGCCCGCTTCGCGCCCACCGCCGACTGGTCGGGCCTCGAAGCCCTGCGGGGCATCGGCTGGCAGGGGGTCCCGCACCCCTTCACGCACCCGCTGTACTTCATCGAGTACGCGATCGCCCAGCTGGGCGCGCTGCAGCTCCGGGCCAACGCCCGGCGCGACCGGGCCGGCGCGGTCGAGGCCTACCGACGCGCCCTGCAGCTCGGCGGCAGCCAGCCGCTCGACCAGCTCTTCGTGGCCGCGGGCGCGCGCCTCGTCTTTGATGAGCAGGGGCTGGAGGAGCTGGTGCTGCCCGTGGTCGACGAGCTCGAGGCCCTGCTCGGGGGCTGAGCGCGGGTGGCTGGACCGGGGGCGGGCACGGGCTAAACCCCGCCGACCCGATGGAGGGAGCGCCATGATCCGCGACCGCCTGCGCGCCGGCCTCCGCCGCCTCGTTGGAGCTTTCCGCCGCATCCCCAGCGAGCCGCCCACCGGCCGCGCGCCGCCCACCCAGGCCGAGGCCTGGCGCCCGCGGGCCGCGCCGCCGGCGCCCGAACCCGAGCCCGAAGGCGAGGCTGAGCCCGAGGTCGAGGTCGAGCCGGCGGCGGTGGCCCAGTGGCGGTCCGCGGGGCGCGCGCCGGTGCTGCTCGACATCCGTGAGCCCCACGAGCTCGCCTCGGGCTACGCGCGGGGCAGCTGGCTGATGCCCATGAACAGCGTGCCACAGCGCCTCTCTGAGCTCCCGCGCGACCAGCCCCTGCTGGTCATCTGCGCGGCGGGGGCCCGCAGCTACAGCGTCAGCCACTACCTGCGCGGCCAGGGCTTCCCCGAGGCTTGGTCCCTGGCCGGCGGCGTGGGCGGCCTGCTCGGAAAGCGCGAAGACACCCTCTTCGCCCCCCGTGAGGCCCCGCTGCGGGTGCTCGCCGCCTGCGGTTTGACCGCCGCCGCGGGGGGCCTGTCCGCGGGCGCGCGGGGCCAGGTCGAGGCCGCCGAGCGCGTCGACGGCGCCTGGGTCTACGCGGCGCGCTTCCCCCTGCCGGCGGGGGGCAGCCTGCGCCTCGACGGCCTCGCCGAAGGTGCGCTGCAGGCGCCCTGAGGGCCGCGGGGCCTCAGCGGGCCGTCGGCCACTCGGCGTAGGCCCAGGTGGTCAGGCGCTCCAGCTCGGCGTCGAGCCGCGGGCCCATGGTCGGGCTGAGCGCGTTGGTCTCTTCGTAATGGTCGCCCTCGGCCTCTTCGAACCAGGGCACGGTCTCGTTCAGCTCGAACTGAAACGGCGGGATGATGTAGCCCAGCTCATCGTTGCCGAGCCCGACCAGCAGCCGCAGCGCGCCCTGCAGGCGGTCTTCGTAGTAGGGGCCGGCCGGCGCCGCCGCCATATCGGGCGGGTTGGGGTTGTCCTCGTCAATCAGCGGGATCTCCGGGCCGCCGGTGCAGCCGCCCTCGTAGCAGCCGCGCATCAGCTCGGGCAAAACCTCGCCAGGCATGGTGTAGAGCTCGAGCGGGCCGACCCGGATGTAGCTCATCTCGGTGATGACCTGGGGGACGTTGGTCTCGGAGATCGACTGCGCTGGATCCCAGCCCATCGTCTCGCGGTCGATGATGCCGGAGATGAACATGGCCTGAAAGCCCCAGTTGTCGACCGGCAGCTGGAAGCGGTGGCTGGCGGCGAACAGCCCGGGCGCGGTGGCCGGCGCGCCAGCCTCGACCGCATCGAGCACGCGCTCGGCCATCATCTCGCCCAGCGCGCTGTTCTTCTCAAAAGTGTAGTCACGAAGGGAGCGCCCGTCGGGCGTGTTCACCGTGATGCCCAAGGGCGTCATCATGCCGCCCACCGCGCCGTTCACGAAGATCGCCGTGCCGCCCAGGCCCGGCCGCAGGCCGGTGCCCCAGTCCACCCCATCCTCGACGCCCTCGCGCAGCCGGTGCGGGAAGTCAGAGGACAGCAGCGAATTCTCGTCGGCCATGGCCTCGGGGTGGTTGGCGAGGTGGGCCAGGGTCGTGATGGTGCGGCCCTCGGTGTCGGCGAACCAAGCCGCCGAGACCTGCTGGTCGATCACCTTCGGGTCGCGGGCGTCGCGCACATAGTTGGGCACCCCCTCGGGCCGATCACCCAAGTTGACGTGCCCGACCTTCATCTCGCCGACCTCCCGCAGATCAGCCACCGCGTCGAGCACCGCCCCCTCGATCTGGGCGCGGACCTCGGCCACATAGGCGGGGTCGACCCCGCTCGCCGCGGCGGTCTTGCCCCAGAGGCCCATGGTGTCGGGCCCCTCGTGCGTGTGGGTGGCGCTGACCACGAGCAGATCGACGTCGGCGCCCGCGGCCTGCAGCGCGGCGCGGCTGAGCTCGATGTCGGCGTGGAACCAGCCCACCAGGTCGACGACCACGAAGGCGACCCGGGTCTGGCCCTGGTCGAAGACGACGGCGCGGGCGTACAGGTCGTCGTGCACACCCTGGGCGGCGCGGGCGTTTTGAAAGCCCGCCATCCACACCGCCTGGAAGCTGCCGTCACCCTCGCCCTCGTCAGCGCCCGGGTAGCCCTCATCGGCGGGGCAGAGCCGGTCGCAGCCGCAGTCGAGGAAGGCCTCGTCGGTCGAGTCCCACTCGGCATCGGCGTCGAGGTCTTCAAACCCTTCAAAACACTGGGGAGTGATGACCCGGCTGGCCGCCCCGGCGCGCAGCGCGCCGGCGTTGTCGGCGCAGCCCGCCCCGCCCGGGCAGGCCGTGTCGGGGGCCCAGGGTGCGCCGCCGTCGCCGCCGTCGGCCCCGTCGCCGTCGGCCCCGCTGGTGTCTTCGCCGTCCGCGGGCTTCTGATCGGTCGCGCCCCCGCCGCCACAGGCGGCGAGCAGGCCAAAGAGGGGGAGCAGGGGGAGCAGTCGATGGGAGCGCATGGACACCTCAAGCGGGCGCCCACCATAGCGCACGGCGCCGGCCGGGAGGGCGCCTAGGCCCGGGGCGCGGCGGCCGGGGGCGGCTTGCGGGCCTTCTCGAGCACCGCCGCCAGGGGCAGCCAAGCCTGGGCCAAGGTCTGCGCCACGCCCATCACCGCGTCGACTTGGCCCTCGACGTCGCCGCAGACGATGCCCGGCCCGGTGGCCGAGACCCAGGCCCCCTCGACCGCGGGCTCAGGGCAGGCCTCAAAGAGCTGCAGCAGGGTGCTCTTGAGCTCGGGGTTGCGCAGCAGCCGCTGGATGGCCACCGCGTTCGTGCCCTGCACGAGCAGCGCCGCGGCGAGCTGCTTGTCGGCGATCGGGATGCCCACGTCGTCGGCTTCGCCCTTGCGGCGGGTGATCTTAAAACCCGTGGGCAACGAGACCGGCATCGCCGCCTTGATGGTCGAGCGCGTGGCGCTCTGGGCGGGGTCGAAGCCCGTGGTGATGACGACCCGCCCGCCCTTGAAGTGGCCGCGGATCGTGCGCTCACCAGGCGTGCCCGCGCCGCTCAGCGAGAGCTTGTGCTGCTTGGCGAAGTTCACCAGCGGCTCTTCATAGGACTCGCAGAGGTTGACCGAGAAGACCGCGGCCTGCTCGACCCAGAGGTGCAGCTCAGCGCCCAGCACGCCGTTCTTCTCGAGCAGCACGCCGCGCTCGTCGACCCGCACATAGTCGGCCAGCTCGAAGAGTTTGCCCAGCCCCTCCCACACTTTGGGGTGGGAGAGGGTCTCGACGGTCTTGTCCTCGTCCCATGCGCGCAGGAGGATGAGCTTGTCGAGCTCGGCGTTGCCGGTGGAGACCTCGCCCGCCTTGGTGCCGCGCAGGGCGTCGGTCAGGCCGCTGACCGCCCCGCGGTTGTAGATCTCGAGCCCCGGGGGCACCGAGCCGACGTGGCGGGCGTAGACCAGGGTGCAGAGCTGCAGCGGGCGTGCGGTATGGCCGCCGCCGAGCTTCACCTCGACGGGCACCCCGCGGTAATCGCCGCGGATCGCCGCGTCGTGGGGTTCGCCGGGGTTGACCAAGGTCAGCTTGTAGGCGTCAGCGAGGCGCTTCCAGTGCACGAGCTGCAGCAGCCGCCGCGACCGAAAGACGCGGTACACCATCACGACGACGAGGACCGCGACGAGCAGGCCCATGGCAGCGGACAGGTTCAGGGGGCCCTCCAAGCGGGCGCCGCAGGGGGAGGGAGCCCGCGGTCGGCCGAGCCTATCAAAACATCGGCCGGCCCGAGGGGGCGCGCCGCCGATGCGCTCAGGGCAGCGTGAGGGGGAGCTGCAGCCGCACGGGCTTCGGCAAGCCGCGCTTGTGGCTGAGCTGCAGCAGCGCGGGCTGCAGGCAGGCGGCCAAAGCAGTGTCAGCGCCGCTGACCTCGGCGCTGCGGGTGCGCCCATCGGCCTCAATGACCAGGGTGAGCTGCAGGTTCACCGGGGCCGCCGGCGCGCCGCAGCGCTCGACCAGCCAGCCCTTGCGGGCCTCGAGGGCCTTCACGATGCGCTGGTGCTCACGCTGCGAGCCGCGGTCAGGCCCGCTCTCGCTGATGTCGACCGGGGCGACCAGCTCGCCGCTCGGGGCCGGCGCAGGAGAGGGCCCGGGCGCAGGAGAGGGCCCGGGCGCAGGCGCGGGCGCGGGCCCGGGCGCGGGGGAGGGCCCGGGCGCGGGGGAGGGCGCAGGTTCGGGGGTCGGCAGGGCGAAGGGGCCGTCGCCGGGGGGCAGGCCGAGCAGCTCGGGCCGGGCCACCCACAGGCCGGCCACCACCGCGCCGACCAGCGCGGTGAAGCCGAGCCCCAGCACCAAGAGCCCGGCCACACAGCCAAAACCGCCGCCCCGCGCGGGGGCCGCCGCGGCCACCGGGGCCCGCGGGGCGCGGGGAGGGGGCGCTGCGGCCACCGCCGGCGCCACCGGAGCCGCGGCAGCCACCGGCGCCGGGCCCGCTGGGGCCCGGTCGATCACCGGCGGCGCGCCCAGCGCCGGCCCGGCCGCGGGCGGCGCGGCGGGGCGCGGCGACGGCGGCAGGACGGGGGCCGAGCCGACCTCGCCGC
>JAEUKK010000075.1 GCA_016792625.1 Deltaproteobacteria bacterium
GAGCCCGGCCGGACCGCCGCCGACCGCCGCAGGCGGGCGGGGCGCCCATCGACCCCCACCTTCGCTGAAGCACAGGGCGGGCCGGCCTGCGATAGTCCGGCGGGCTGGCCGACAGCGGGCGCGCGCCGCGCCGCCGCTCGGCGGGGAGGGCGCGTGGCCAAGGTTTTGGGTGTGGGCGGGGTCTTCTTCAAGAGCGCGGATGTCGCCGCGCTGCGGGCTTGGTACGGTCGGGTGCTGGGCGTCGAGATTGGTGAGTGGGGCGGCTTTTTCCCCGCGACGGGGCCGGCGAGCAAGCCCGGCGCCGGCACCGTCTACAGCCCCTTCCCCGCGACCACCACCTACTTCGAGCCGTCGACGCACGACTTCATGATCAACCTGATGGTCGATGATCTCGACGGGTTGCTCGCGCGCGCCGCCGGCGAGGGGGTCGAGGCGGTGCACCGCCAAGACGAGAGCTACGGCCGATTTGCCCACATCCTCGACCCCGAGGGTCGCAAGCTCGAGCTGTGGGAGCCCCTCGCCCCACCCGAGGCGGGTGAGGGCAGCAGCGGGCAGGGTTGAGCCTGAACATCCACGGTGGGGCCGGCCGTGTCGCCCCGCGCTCCGCGAGCCGCGCCCGCCCCTGGTGGTGACGAGCGGATCTTCGGCCGTCGGCCGCGCACCGGTGGTAGACTGGTCGCCTTGGAGGACGACCATGCGCATGACCACCCACTGGGCCCTCGCCGTGCTGACCCTCGGGGTGGGCCTCGCCGCCTGCGGCGCCGACCCCGGCAAGCCCGAGGCTGACAGCGGCGGCCTGGGCGTCGGCCAAGCTCTCGACGAAGATGGCGATGGCTACGGTGAAGACGTCGACTGCGATGACGCCGACCCCCGCACCTGGCCCGGCGCCGAGGAGCAGTGTGATGGGGCCGATAACGACTGCGATGGCGAGGTCGACGAGGGCCTGCTGCTGACTTGGTACCCCGACGCTGACGGCGACGGCTTTGGCGACGAGGCGGGCGCCACCCTCGGCTGCGCGCCGGCTGAGGGCGAGGTGGCCCAAGGCGGTGACTGCGACGACGCTGACGTCGAGGTGGCCCCGGGCGCGCCTGAGCGCTGCGATGGGGTCGACAATGACTGCGATGGTGTGGTCGACGATGACGTGCTGAGCGTGTGGTACGTCGACGCCGATGGCGACGGCTACGGTGATCCCGCGGCGGTGGTCGAGTCCTGCGACCCCGAGGTGGGCGTGGTGGCCGAAGCGGGCGACTGCGACGACGCGAGCGGCGACAGTTATCCCGGCGCCGACGAGCGCTGTGACGAGGCCGACAACGACTGCGATGGCACGGTCGACGAGGGGGTGACCACCACCTTCTACGCCGATCTCGACGATGACGGCTATGGTACCCTGGCCGCGCCCCTCGAGGCTTGTCGGGTGCCCGAGGGCTACAGCGCCTCCTCTGAGGACTGCGACGACGCCGTGGCCGAGGTCTCTCCGGCGGGCACCGAGCGCTGCAATGGGGTCGATGACGACTGCGACGGCGATCTCGACGAGGACTCTGCCGTCGACGCCCCGCTGTGGTTCGTCGACAGTGACACGGACGGTTTTGGTGACCCTGCCCGCGGCGCGCCGGCCTGCGCCGCCCCGCTGGGCTCGGTCGCCGACGACACCGACTGCGACGACGCTTCGACCTTGGTCAACCCTGGGGCCACCGAGCTCTGCAACACCATCGACGACGACTGTGACGCGCTGGTCGACGATGACGACCCGAGCCGCGACCCGAGCTCGGGCGCGATGTTCTACCGCGACGCCGACACCGATGGTTTTGGCGACCTGGGCGCGGGCGCGCTCAGCTGCGTCGTCCCCGTGGGCTTCCTCAGCGACGCGAGCGACTGCGATGACGCGAACAACCGGGTCTTCCCCGGCGCGGTCGAGGTCTGCAATGACCTCGACGACAACTGCGATGCGCGCGTCGATGACGCCGATCCTCTCGTCGATCTGAGCACGGGCGGGGTCTTCTTCGCCGACGTGGACGGTGACACCTATGGGGCGGCCTTGGTGCGGGCCTGCGACCAGCCGGCGGGCACGGTCCTCGACAGCCGCGACTGTGATGACGCCGACGCGGCGGTCAACCCCGCGGCGACAGAGGTGTGCAACGGCGTCGATGATGACTGTGATACCCAGAGTGATGACGCCGACCTCTCTCTGGCCTTGGCCTCGGCGACCTGGTTCTACACCGACGCAGATAGCGACAGCTACGGTGATCTGAGCGCGGGCCAGCAGCGCTGCGTGCAGCCGGTGGGCACGGTCCGCGACAGCTCGGACTGCGACGATGGCGACGCGGCGGTGAACCCCGCGGCGACAGAGGTCTGTAATGGGGTCGACGATGACTGCGACCGCGCGGCAGACGACGCCGACCTGGGCCTCGACCTCAGCTCGGCCGGTCGCTGGTATACCGACGCAGATGGTGATCGGTATGGCGCGGCGGCGGGCCTCGTGCGCCGCTGCCTGCAGCCGGCGGGCACGGTGGCCGATGCGAGCGATTGCGATGACACGGTCGCCGCGACCAACCCCGGGGCCACCGAGCGCTGCAACAGCATCGACGACGACTGTGACCTGCTCATCGATGATCTTGACAGCAGCCTGGATCTGGCCTCGGCCAGCCTCTGGTACCCCGACGCCGACGCCGACACCTACGGCGACCCGGGCGCCGGCGCGCGGGCCTGCAATGCGCCGGTCGGGCACATCGCGCGGTCGGGTGACTGTGATGACGCCCGGGCCGCGGTGAGCCCCGCCGCGACCGAGCGCTGCAACAGCCTCGACGACGACTGCGACGGCACGGTCGACGAGGCGAGCGCGGTCGACGCGCGCACCTACTATCGCGACGCCGACGGCGACACCTATGGGGTGAGCACGACGACCACCACGGCCTGCAGCGCGCCAAGCGGCTACGCCAGCCGCAGCGCCGACTGCGACGACGCGCGGGCCACGGTCTACCCGACCGCCGCAGAGCTCTGTGACGGCCTCGACAACGACTGCGACGGCAACACCGATGACGGCGTGCTCGGCCGGTCGAGCTCTTGCCCCGCCGAGTCTTGCGAGGCCATCGCCACCGATGACCCGGCGGCCACCTCGGGCACCTACAGCCTGCGCCCAGAGTCCACGACCTTCTCGGCCTACTGTGAGATGAGCGCCGATGGCGGTGGCTGGACCCTCCTGTTCACGTGCGACGCCAACAACGCGGCCTACGGGTCGGGATGGAATGGGTGGTGGGGAACCTCGCTGGCCGGCACGGTCGATGACCTCTCTGACCGCGGCAAGGGGCTGGCCTTTGACCAGCTCGACTTCTCTGAGGTGCGCATCACCGCCACGGTGCCCAGCGCCAGTACGCTCATCTTCTCCACTGGCGTCGTCTTTGACGACATGCACGCCATGATCGGCACCGAGCCCTCGAGCTGCTCGGGTTTGTCGGGCGGCACCGGTCGGCGGCGGTACACCGCCAGCACGCGGACCGGCGGCTTCTGGTACTCGAGCCAGGTCGACGTGGTGATCTGTGACTCGGATGGCAGCTCGAGCCTCGAGACCACCAGCGACAGCAACCATGACCTCGCCATCTTCAGCACGAACATCAGCCACAGCAACTACGCCAACGTCGACGGCACGCTCGGCACCGAGTTCGTCTGCGCGGGCGGCCGCTCGAGCTACGGCACGGCGGCGAACACCGTGCGCCTCTGGGCCCGCTGAAGCCCGGCGCATCTGCGGCGGCCCCATCGCGGCGCGGCTCTGGTCTGCGGCGGGCTGCGGCTGTGGCGGCCGGTGCTGAGGGGGGTCGCCGTCGATCATCGCGTGCTTGACGCTGTGTCTGCGTGTCCTCGCCCGAAACAGATGTGAGGGCTTGTCACCGGTGCAGAGGGTCGGTGTGTGGTGGCCCGGCGCTGAGACAGATTGCGCCATGCACACGACGCTGCCCCCCGGCCCTGCCTCCAGCTCTGCCGCGTTTGGCGCCCGGCGCCTCACCCCCGCGCTTGCCCTCGGCCTCGCCGCGGCGGTGGCGCTGGCCGGCTGGCTCGACCTCGTGCGCGCCTCGTCGCGGGGCTGCCGGCTCGCGCTGCTGCCCCCGTCGGGCGCGGCGGCCGTCTTGGCGCTGCCCGCCTACCGGGCGAGCCCACGAGACGCTTGGTCCTACGGTCGGTGTGTGGGCCCAGACGCCGATCTGGCCGGCGGGCTCAAGGCCTGCGCGGCCCTGGGCGACCCCTTGCAGTCCCCTTGTGTTGAGGGTGTCTCGGCCCACTTGAGGCCAGAGCACGCCGATCCCGCGGTGGCGGCGCCCGTGCTCGCGGCCGCGCCGCGCTGGGCGCGTGAGGCGGCGGGCCCCCAGCTCGCACGTTTGTGGACGGTGGCCGCAGAGGGTGAGGGGGCGCCGGTGGTGGCCGCGCTCGGGCTCGCGGGGGTTCCGCTCGAGGCCGCGCTGCGCGGCGCCCGCGCTGGCCTGCCCTGGCAGCCCGCAGATGGGGCGACGCGGCTCGATCAGCTCGTCGAGAGCTGGCCAGAGGACGCCCACCCCGCGCTGCTGGAAGAGGCCGGTGCCCGCGCCGGTCGCGCCGACGGCGCCACGGCGACCGTCGCGCTCATCGCGCTCAAAACAGCGCACCATGGGCCATTTGTGCGGGGTGTGGCGCGCGGGGCGGTGGGCGCGGCCATCCAGGGCGACCCTCGGCTGGACGGCCCGGCGGTAAAGGCCGCGCTGGTGGCCCTCTCTCGGGCGGCGCCGGGCGAAGGCCACGAGCTGCGATGGGGGGCGGCCCGCGCGGTGTTGGCCAGCAAGCTGGATCCTGCCGGGCAGCGGGCCGTGGTGAAGGCGGCGGGCCTCGACGAGCTTGAGCGGCAGGTGCGGGCGGCCGCGGCGCTCCCCCCCTGGATGGGTCTGGAGGAGCTCGCCGCCGCGGGCGACGCGATGATCCCCAGGCAGATGCCCACGATTTTGCGCTGAGGCGGCGGCGGTCGGCTGACGCAGCCGCCTCGATGGCCCGCTTGAGACCCCGTACGTGACGCAGATCAGCTCGCGGGCGAACGTCGGTGAGCTGGGACACATATCGGGGATTCGACCCGATGAGAAGCGGCCACATAGCACCAACCTCGTGCGCCAAAGTCGGGCACTCTACTTGAGTACGCCCTGAGCTGCGCGCGGCGCATAGATACGGGCGCACCCGGATGCCACAGCGCTCTCGCCCTTCGCTGCGCGGTCCGTTCCCAGGAGGGGCGCACCAGCGGCCCAGCGCGGGGGACCCGGCCCATGACCATCATCATCCTCGAAGACAGCCCGGTGGCGGCGCTCATGCTGCGCCTGCAGCTCGAGCTCTATGGGTACCGACCCATCGTGGCCGACCGGCTCGGGGCGCTGGTCGAGGTGCTGCGCCCGCCGATGCCCAAGGCCTTCATCATCGACCGCCGCCTGCCCGATGGCGACGGCCTCTCGGCGGTGCGTGCGCTCCGGGCCGCCGGTTTCGATGGCCCCATCTTGGTCACGAGCGGCGCTGGGGGCGACGCGGCCCGGGCCGAGGCGCTGGCCGCTGGCGCCGACGGCTTCCTCGAAAAGCCGACCATCGGGTCGTTGCTGCACGAGGCGCTGCTGGTCGCCGAGCTGCAGCGGGGGCGACGCGCGGGGTAACGCGAGGTGGGCCGACGCGCCTGCGGTGGCGCTGCGCGATGAAAACAACGTCAAGAAGCTCATCCCCGAGCCGGGTACGTGGCGAGACGCCAAGCGGGCGGGTGGGTGCCCCCAGCAGCCCCGCGCTCGCCGGGCGCGCCCTGCGGCGGCTATAGCCGGCGTGGCCTTGGCGCGGCGCCAACCGGCAGGGCCTCCACCTCGTCTTCGGGAACGTTGGAGCTCCATTGACCACCCCTCCCCGTCGCCGCCTCGGCCAGAGCGCGGCCCAGATCTCTCCCATCGGTCTTGGCTGCATGGGCATGTCCGACTTCTACGGCCAGGCCGACGACGAGGTCAGCGTCGCCCTGATGCACCACGCCTTGGACTGCGGCGTCAACTTCTTCGACACCGCCGACATGTATGGCCCGTGGACCAACGAGCGCTTGGTCGGTCGCGCCCTGCGCGCGCGTCGCGACGAGGCCATCATCGCGACCAAGTTTGGCGTGATGCGCGCCGCTGGCGGCGCCTTCTTGGGCATCAACGGGCAGCCTGCCTATGTGCGGGCGTCTTGTGACGCCTCGCTCGAGCGCTTGGGCGTCGAGAGCATCGACCTCTATTTCCAACATCGGGTCGACCCCAAGACGCCCATCGAAGAGACGGTGGGGGCCATGGCCGAGCTGGTCGGCGCGGGAAAGGTCCGCTTCCTCGGTCTGTCTGAGGCCACTCCCGACCAGCTGCGTCGCGCGCACGCGGTGCACCCCATCGCGGCGCTGCAAACCGAGTACTCGTTATGGACGCGCGAACCCGAGGGTGAGCTGCTTGAGACCTGTCGTGAGCTGGGGGTCACCTTCGTGGCCTACTCACCGCTTGGTCGGGGCTTCTTGACCGGGGCCATCCAGTCGCCCGACGACTTCGCCGACGATGACTTCCGCAAGCACAACCCGCGCTTCCAGGGCGAGAACTTCCAACACAACCTCGCGCTGGTGACGGCGGTGCGCACGCTCGCCGCAAAAAAGGGGGTCACGCCGGCCCAGATTGGCTTGGCCTGGCTGTTGTCGCGGGGTGAGCACATCGTCTGCATCCCCGGCACCACCAAGGTGGCCCGCTTCGACGAGAACCAAGGGGCGAACAACGTCGCGCTCAGCGCCCAAGACCTGGCCTACCTCGACGAACACCTGCCCGTCGGGGCGGCGGTCGGCGCGCGGTACTGAGGGCGTCCCCGGCGCCTCGGGCCCGTCGCCCTGCGGCCCCGCCCGCAAACAAGGGCCCGCTCGCCAGCGCGGCGGGGGCGCGGCGGGGCGCCTGATCGGCACCCTGCGGGGTTCGCGGCCCGCCCGGCCGGGCCGAGGTCCCGGCCGGGGCCGCTCCGCCGCGCGGGGCGCGGCCCCGCTGCGCGGGCCCT
>JAEUKK010000079.1 GCA_016792625.1 Deltaproteobacteria bacterium
GCTGAGCACGGGGTGGAGCAGGCGCACCTCGACGATGGGCCGCAGCGGCCGGAGCACCGAGTTGAGCAGGTCGATGAGCAGGGGCTCGCTGCCCGGCGCGCCGAAGATGCGCTGGAAGATGAGGTTGACGCGGGGGCTGACGCCGGCGGGGCCAGTGTGCGCGAGATTGGCGTCTGGTGATCTGTTTTCGCCGATGAGGGCGTCGGTCGGGGGGAGCATTGGGGCCTCGGGGTGGGGTGCACCTCCAAATGGCCTGGGCGCGGACGGTTGTGCAGCGCCGCCGCCAAACGTCCGTGTGCGGCGACCTGGGCATGCGAGCGCAGGCCATCCCCGACCAGAGCGGCGACGGTGTGCCCGAGGTGCTGGTGCCCGACGTGCGGGTGCCCGACGATGGCCACGCGTATTGGATCGTCGCGGTGCCCCTGCCCAACCGATGAGGGGCGGGGCTCAGCCCGGTGGCGAAGCGGGCGGATCCGGGTCCTTGCCCGCCCGCGCCCGGCCGACCGCAGGGCGTCGAGCCCGCACCGAGCCGGTCGGGCGCAGCGCCCCCTGCTGGGCATGAACGGCCTTGGCCACGGTGAGCTCATTCATGCACAGCCAGCGCCTGCGCTGCCGCCGGGTGGGTCTGCACGGCCCCATGCAAGCTGCTCCGTGGGCCGGCGGCGGCCAGACCTGCTGCGCCGCCAACGGCCCCCACGATCAGCCGAGCGCGTCGGGGTCGAGGCCGAGCGCCCGCAGCTTGGCGCGGAGGGCCTCCGCCCGCTCCCGCTCAGCGACCAGCGCCGCCTCGGCCTGCGCCCGCTCGGCGACCAGCGCCGCCTCCGCCCGCACCCGCTCGGCCGCCAGCGCCTGCTCGGCCCGCGCCCGCTCCGCCTCGGCCTGCGCGCGCAACACTCGCTCGCCCTCCGCCTCGGCCCGCAGCTCGGCCATGTCGTCTTTGATGGTCTGCTCGATCGACAGCTGCTTGCAGTAGGCCTCGTACAAGGCCCGCTCTTTGGGGTCGGCGCGGATGTTGTGCAGCAGGGTCATTGCGGCCTCCAAGGGCTTGGAGTGTAGCAGGGCCGGCACGGCCTGCCAGCCTTCGGCCTCGGCCAAGAAGTGCAGCCAGCGGTGGGCCGGGCTCGGCGCCTGCAGCGCCGCGCGGAAGCGGCCCAGCTCGATGATGTGCAGGGCGAAGTGGTCGGAGAAGGCGGGCCCGCCCCCGGGCTCGCGCACCTCAAAGCGGGCGTGGAAGGGCTCGGGCCGGCCGGGCGGCGGGGCGGGCAGGGCCTCGCCGTCGCAGAACCAGAGGGAGATGACCGGCCGCAA
>JAEUKK010000110.1 GCA_016792625.1 Deltaproteobacteria bacterium
GAACGCGCTGGTCGACATCCGCAGCGCCGCCGAAGTGCCGGGCGCCGGAGCCGCGCCCGCGCGCGACACCTCCCCATGCCCCAAAGGAGGGGCGCCCGGCAGGATCGTGGGCGGCTGGGCCGGCGGCGCGTCCGCGCGCTCCGCGGCCCGCATCAAGGCGAAAGCGCCGAGCCCGAGAACGGCGGCGCCGCCGAGCGCGAGCAAGGGCACGAGCGCGGGCGAGGCCTCGCTCATGTGCGCCGACCGAGCAGGTAGGCGAGGCCGGCGACCACGGCGGCGACCGCGGCCGCGCCGATGGCCACCTTCACAGCGGTCTGCACGCCGTCATTGTCGCGCGGCGCGGTCAACCCGGGCAGCGTGGTCGAGGGGAGCTGGCGCCCCTCCTTGCTGGCCTGGACCCGGGCTTCGAGCTCGTCGGCGGCGAGCTTGGTGCGCGAGAGCTCGGCCTCCGCCTCGCCCTTGTTGCTCATCGCCCAGGCCGCGCCGACCTCGGACACGGCCAGCGTGCCAAAGCCAGCGACGGCGACCGCGCAGACCGCGGTGAAGACCACGGCGGTCCCCGCTGGAATGGCGGGGAGGAAGCCCACAGGCGCGCCGGACGTGGCTGGCCGGGCGGCGTTGGGGTCGGTCGCCTGGGTCCAGAGCAGGTCGCGCTTCTGGCGGATGGCGGCGACGTAGGCCTGCACCTGCGGGTCCGGCGGGCTGATCTGCGCCGCGGCGGCCTCCAGACGCTTGAGCTGCTGGTCCCAGCCGGTCATCGCCGAGAAGAAGGCCTCGACCTCGGGCTTGACGGTCTGCTCGACCGAGCGCCCCGAGACCGCCGCGCGCACCTTGGCCAACGCCGCGTCGAGCGGCTTGCCGAGCGCCGCGTCGAACCAGCCGTTCACGGCTTGCTTTACGTCGTCGAGGAGGCTCACGGCAGGACCTTGGGCGGCAGGGCGGGCAAAAGCAAGGCGGAGGGGGACCGGGGACCGACCCTCGTGCGAGGGCCGGCCGCCTGGTCAGCGGTAGAGCCGGCGGCCACACCGGCGGAGGCGCGGGAAGGCCGGGTGGTTGGCCGCCGCGGCCTCGGCCCGACGCTGCGCCGGGCTGTCGTGCGCGTTGAGGTTGACGTGCACGGCGCCAAGGTCGGCGCCCGACACCTGGGCCCGATCTGCGCGGCGGACCTTGGGGGCCGGGCTGCCGGCGGCGGCCTCGCGCTGCCGCTCCCGCACCCAGGCGATGAGCAGCTCGACGTGGGCCACGGTGGTCAGCGCCCAGGCGATGCCGAGCGTGGTCACGACCCGCTTGGTCGTGGTCACCACGCCGCTCAGGCTCGCGCCGAGCGCGACGCCGCTGACGCCAATCGGCGTGCTGGCCTCGGGGTCGGCCCACCGGCCGCGCACGCGCGCGAGCACGTCACGGACGTGGCTGACCACCGGCTGCCAGTCGGGCAGGGTGCCCGCCGCGGCTGCCAGGTCGGCGACCGCGGTGTCGGCCTCGTCGAGCGCCCGCTCCATGCGGTTGACCACCTCGGAGTAGGCGGCCTGGAGCATCTTGGGGTCGGTCCCCGTGCCCTTCACCTTCTCCCAGGCCATCGACAGGGCCGGACCGAGCAGGTCATCCCACCAGGCGCCCAGCTCCGCGACCCACTTCGGGACCTTCGACATCTCAGACCTCCTGCCGGCCGCCGCAGCGACCACAACCACAGGCGCAGCCGAACAGCGGGCCAGCGATGGCCGCGCTCTCCGCGGCAGGCCGCGCAGCCTCGACCACGCGCTGAAGCTGGGCGGTCACCGCCGCCGGGCTCTCGTTGGCGTCCATCGTGCGGACCAGGGCAAAGCCGCCCGGCAGCTCGGCGACCGCCGCGCGCTTGCCCAGCCGGGCGCGGATCAAGACGTTGCCGGTCGAGGCCGACGGGCCCCAGGTCCCGTCCTCCGCGTCGAGGACGCCCTTGTTTTCGGCCCGCGCCTCGGCCCGGTCGGCCCGCTTCTCGGCCCGGTCGGCGCGGCGGTCCTTGCCGTCGTCGCGCAGGTCGTCGATGGCGGCGAGCAGGCCCTTGCCCTCACGCCGCCGCTCGCGGACCTTGTCGACCAGGTTGGGCAGCAGCGCCGCGGACGCCGTGGCGATGGCGGCCACCGAGCCCACCGTGTCGACAATGGCGCCAGCGAACGCCTCGTACTCGGCGCGGCTCCACCTGTCTGCCGCGGCGATCTCGGCGAGCTGGTTGAGCTTCGCCTGGCCGATGCCCTGGACCGCCCCCTCGATGAGCGCGCCCGAGAACTCGACGCCCGAGAACCGCGGGCGCGCGAGGAAGTTCATCAGGTCGCCGCTGATCTCCCCGTAGAGCTCGTCCATGTCGGCCGGGCCAATGCCGTTGTCGACGTCGATGAGCTCGTCAGTGTCGTAGGGGTTGAAGTCAACGCCGTCATCGTCCCCGTTGGGGTCGATGGAGTCATAGGTGGCGTTGTAGGCGTCCTCGAAGGCCTCCCACTGCTCCTCGGACGGCCCGTAGGAGGGCAGCACGGGGATGGGCTGGCTCGGCGGCGCCTGGAGCACCTGC